>JAGXNO010000039.1:0-33209 GCA_019894975.1 Promethearchaeota archaeon
CTCTATAAGAATTTGGATTTCTTTGTCTAAAGGAGGATTTTTAGATATAATCCAAGCAGATTTATGCAATCTTTCATTGTTCCCTCTTAAGAAATCTAAAATTATTTCAAACGATTGGATATTGAGTAAAATAAAATCCATCCCATCTACAATTACAGATAACAGTTTTGATTTTTTGGTGTTTTTATTAAAATCTTTGATAAAACGCTTTGCTACTGATGGTGGAAATGTACCTAATGCTTTAATATAAAACTGATTTTCCCCAATTTTCTCGATTCGATACATGATTAACCTCTTCATTTCTTTAATTTCAAATTAAATAATTGTTAGTCGTTCATATTAACTTTATCATAAAATGTGTAAACTCAATAAATCACTTAATTACTGCTGAGATTCTTTTAAAAAATAGTGTTGAATTTTAAAATTTGTATCTACTTATTTTTTAAATTATAATAATTGAAAATAGTATCAAAAAATATAAGGGAAAGTCCTATGACGTATAATTGTGAAAAATTAGAACGGGATGCTCAACTAGTTCTATCCATACGCACGAAAACCTCAGTACAACAACTACCTCAGCTAATAGGAGAAACTTACATGAAAATCATGCAATATTTAGGTGAACAAGGAAAAAATCCATCAAATGCTCCTTTTGTGGGGTATTTTAATTTAGATATGCAAAATCTGGATGTAGAAATCGGTTTTCCTGTCTCTAAAAAACTTCCTGAAAGAGATGACATAAAAGCGAGTGAAATTCCTGCGGGGAATTATACGAGTTGTATTTATACCGGCCCCTATGATAAAATTCAACCAGCATATAATGCTCTTACTGAATGGTCTGAAAAGAATGGTTACGAGACATCCGGGATTGCTTATGAATTATATATAGATGATCCAGGGGTAAGCCCTCCTGAAGAACTGAAAACTCAGATTCTTTTCTTGCTTAAATAATAATTTTATAACCTCCTCATTTTTTTCAAAATTATTTGACTAGATCCATTAATTAGTAGTTAGTTATTTATATAATATTGAGAAATCAAATTCTTTTAAATGATATAAAATAATTAGGGCTGATATTATGGGAATGGAAAGAATAGAGGAGCGAGAATTGGAAGAGAAAAGGCTTGAAAGGGAAAGTTTGGAGAAGGAAAGATTAGAAATAGGGCGACTTGAAAAAGAACGACTTGAGAGAGAAAGAATTGAGAATAAACTATTTCCCAGCAACGCACTATTTATGATACCTAGTTGGGGTGATTTGTTAGGTTATCCTACTTTAGGAATGTATGTTCATCATGAAGTATCAAGGATAGTATCAGATACTGTAATCTTCTTCACGGGTTACGACTATTCCATTGAGATTGAACGAGGAACTCTTCATTACCTTTTTGGTTTAGGGTACTATTTCTTAAAATTTGAATTAGAATCTGGTAAATACATTACAGACAACAGGACCTTAACCGGATTAATACTATCTGATTTTTCTTATGATCATATGGCTACGTCTGCAAATGTTACTTTAGAAGATGACCAAGATGTTATAATCGCAGAAAAAGTGATTAAAGTTCCCATCGATTTATCTTATAAATCAGAGAACCATAAAACTTTCATAAAGGGCGCGTTAATGAGAAATATATTCATACCTCATAAAGATATATTTTTAGAGATGATGGAAACAATCCGTAATCCTGATTCATATCAAATAGCTAAAAATGGTCATATGCTATTAAGTACACATTGGGATTTCTATAATCAAATATTAGTTTCTGAGAAAATGAGAGGAAAATCAGATGATTCCTATCTGAATTCCGCAGCAGGATTAAATGGGATAATCTATGCTGCTGATCAACATTTACAAGGAACAATTTCTCAGGTAAATCTTAGTATAATTGAAGGTAATATTAATTCATTGAAGAGTATTTATTCTAATCTGGAGTTTGACCCGATGTATCTATTCTCAATATTAGAAAATACATCAACCATAATAAGCTCTGATATTGCCCAAATATCTCCCAAAAAAAGAGAGTCAACTGCAAAAAAGTCAACTAAACATTCAATTTTTGATTCTGCTGAAGATCGTTTGTATGCATTCGCTAGTTGGCCAATGCAATTTAAGAGAAAAGCTAAGAAAGAACCTTTAGTTATTCCTAAAATGGTAAAACAGCCCATATATCTCAAAGAGAATGACATAAGAAGTGGCGAAATTAAAATTACCGAAACACCTGAATACAAACAAGAAAAATTTGAGTTGGAATCATTAAAATCTGAAGAAGTTGAATTTAAACCACTACCAAATCCGCCCATAGCTGATGTTAAACCAATTCTTACGTATTTAAAAAAAGTTATTGTAGAAAATTATGAGATGCGGTCTATTGGGAAAGCTTTTGAAATCGCTAGGGAGAGTATGAGAGAAATAGGGGTTAGTGCAACCACAATTCATCAGACAAAAATATGGGAAATGAGTAAATTTGCTAATATATACGTGAAAAAAGAATCTAACCTTGGATTATCTTTAAAGGAAAAACAGGAATTAAGTAAAAAAATTGATTCATGGTATTTTGAAATCGAAGAGGAAGAAAGGAAGGAACGAGAAAGGTTAGAGGGTATTCGCAAGGAAGAAGAGAGGAGAGAGACGGAAGAAAAGGATAGAAAAGAAAGAGAAAGGCAAGAAAGGGAGAATCAAAAAAGAGATCGTTTAGAAAGAGAAAGAAAAGAAAAAGAAAGGCTAGAGCAAGAAAGGATAGAAACAGAGCGTTTAGAACAGATTGAAAGGGAAAAACAAGAGGAGATCAGAATAGAAATGGAACGTATAGAAAGGGAGAAGGCAGAAATAGTAGCTATTGAAAAAGAAAAATTAGAACTTGAACGGTTAAAACAAGAAAGAAAACTTAAAGAAAAAGAAGCGAAACAAGAAGTAAAAAGACAAAAAAAGCTAGAAAAACAAAAGAAAAAAATAGAAAAAAAGAAGCAAAAAGAACAGGAGAAATTGGAAAATCTCCAATCTTAAATTATTTCAACGTCAAATTATTAGATTCTTTATAAAATTAGCTTATAGCTTATTTGAAATAGAATAATTTTTAATGATGAGTATGTATTGAAGGTGGATCACCTGAAGTTAAAAAAATTAAAATCAGTTGCTTATAATGCTCTAAGAGATTCATTGGTTTGGAAAGGTGAGTATTTGCTTGATCCTTTTGGACATTATACCCCTGAAGAAGAAATTATAATAGATTTAGTTACGGGGAGAATTTATCCAGAAAGAGATGGAGATAGTGTCGAGGAATACTATAGTAAGATTCATGAATGGTTTCTAGAGGTTTTGCCAAAGGAAAATATTTCTATAGATATAATAGATAGTGCTATTATTAAAATTAGCCCCGCAGGCAAAAAATGTATTATTTTGGCGCAAGACAGGGAATTTAGAGCAAATTTAAAGTATAAATAAATGGGGACTGAGGGAATTCCAAGATGTTTGGAAATCAATTATCTATTTGAACCCTCGACCGACAGGTGTCCGCAGAACAGCTTTTGCTTGTAGGATCTGGAGCCTGCTGTGCCACCGGGCTACACCAAGTCCCCGTTGGTTATTTAAATTTATAAAGATTTTATGAAATTTATATCTTTTTTAAATTAATCATGATATTTGAGGTTAATTGACGAGTAAAATGAAAAATAATTCTAAATAAAAAAAAAGTTAAAACTCTGGAAAGTCTTTCATTCCGTCTTCAAGTTGAATACCAAGAGAATTCAGTGCCATTGCGGTTAAAGTGTATTGCCCAACTGTAAAAACTACATCCATTAGCTGTTGAGGGCTATAAGTCTTACTAAGCTCTTCCCATGTTGCATTACTGATGATGGAATCAATATATAACTCATCTGCGGCGCGAAGTAACGTTGATTCTAAAGAATTCCAACCTTCAGCATCTGGACCTTCCTTAATCTGTAATATTTCCTCCTCGCTTAATCCGAATCTTTTTGCGATAAGGCTATGTTGAGCCCATTCATATTTGGAATTACAAAGCCATCCTGTACGTAGTATAAGGATCTCTTTTTCTCTAATAGGAAGTGAGGATTTATATAGAACGTGATTCCCAAATACACGCCATCGATTATATAATTTCGAATAGTTTGCCATTGTGGCCAAAATATTTATCACTCCTTTAGTTTTATTCAATTTTCGCCACCCTTCTATCAGATTTCGAGCATCATCATCCCATTTTGATTCTTCTAAGGGAGGAATTCTTGGTTTGGAAAGGTAATTAGACTTCCTTTGACCTTTATTTTTATTAAAAATTTTTTTTTCTTTCTCTGAAATTGTTTATCACACCATTTTCTATGTATAAGGATAAAAAAAATTCAATAATTATAGAATTTATTATTTAACATAAAAATAAACTCTAAATGTATGAAAGAATTCAAATTTAGTTTGTCTAACTTAAACCTAATTAGCATCAGTTGTATTCAATTAGCTATAGCGCTTGTAATATCATTAATCTTTCAATTATTAATTCCATTTTCTTGGCAACCATTAGATACTTTCCAATATGGTGTCAAACAACACGGGGATCCTGGAACAAATATAATTATTTTTACTATTAGTCAATGGTATTTTTCGCTTTCAATCGCCTGGCTTTTTTATCGTGAAAATCCTTATATAAATAATTTCCTAATTTATTCGATTGTTCCTTTAGGTATGATTGTCTTCTATGAATTTAGTGTTTTATATCTATACTATGATTATATTCATATTACTCCATTGATCGTTGACGCATATTTGATTTGGAAATGTAGGCAAACTCTTCTGAAAAGATTTACTCCATTTATAATAACCTTGAATAGCATCTGGTTGTTTTCAGTTTACTATTTTAATTTGGCTTATTATTATGAGGAGCTGCTAATTTTTATAAGAAATGTTATTATTTACGTTGTGTTGTGGACTACTTTAGCATTTTTATTTAAATCTAAGAAAATATTGGATTAAAAAGTGTGATGTCTTCTAAATCTTTTCCCCACATTCTTCACAGAATTTTAGACTCTCTATGTTATTCAACTTAGCGCCACAATTAGCACAAAAGTTTGGGTTTTTAGGTAAGGAAGATCCTTTTTCCAATATTTCATACTCAAAAGTTTCTTTTTCTTGCACTGTGTGTTTAAGCTCAATATTACAATTGTCGCAAAATTTAGTGTCGGCAGGTATATATCTTCCACATGAAAGGCACCTAAACCAGAGTTTTTTACCACAGTTTCTGCAGAATTCGCCATATTTACTAACAGGAGCATTACACCGAAGACACGTCTTATCTTCTAACCAGAAGTAGTGAGACATTAACTTTATTATAATCAATAAGAAAAATGAAATAGGAAGTAAAATCAACCATAATGGATTTAGTAATAAAGAGAACAAAATTGAAATGACTGTAATTAGAACAAAAATTAAAAGCCCTATTACCAAATTGCTTCTATTCTTTACACTTTTAGGATTGAAGCTCACAAAAATAACTTTGTTTTATAATTTTATTTATAGGAATTATAATTATACATTAACTTTAAGATATTTGGGTACGATAATTAGCGGATATTAGTTTTGCAATAGGGACAAATTTCAGTATCCTTTTCAATTTGCTCCCCACACGCAAAACATACTATAGTATTAATCCCGAATAATATTTTTTCTTCATCCTTTTCAATAAGGCTATTCTCAGATCCTTTCTCAGACATAATTCCACTTCAAAATTAGATTGTATATGTTTAAAAATATCAATAATAAATTTAATAAAAAATTGGAGTCCGATCTTTAATCGTCGCATTTAACAACAAAATTTAAGAGTTTAGAATTATTTCTTTCTTCATATAATAAATATAAAATTGAGATGATAAAAAATAAATGCCTGGTTCACATGGGTCTCTAACTAAAGCTGGAAACTAATACAAAATTATTGTATTTAGCTAGAAAAGTTAAAATGCAGACCCCTAAAATTGAAAGGTCAGGAGTAAATTCTAAAAAGAAGAAACCTCCGAGGATGCGATTTCGAGAGTTATATAAAGCTCGGGTTGTCGGTGGTCGGTTTGGCGGTCAACAGGATAGTTTAGGAGCTAAACGAGCCCAGTTTTCAAGAAAATAAATAATTTTTCTCATTATTCATTTACTCTTATTTTTTGAAGTTGATTTTTTAGTTTTTGACTTTCTTTCATATAAAATTGTGATTTTTGGTTATTTCGTAAAATTAACTTGCAATAATCACTCATTAAAAAATTCCAACGAATAGCTTTTTCTATTCTATTTATTTCTTTAGGAGAAAGCCGGTTTTCAAGACTATTTAGATAATATATTGCCTTTTTGGAATCTCTTCTATGGTGAATATAGAATTCAGCTAATTCTAGGATATAGTCAATCAAAACATTCTGATGATCGTTATTCTCGAAATTAATATCAGCATTAGTAAATCCTGCTTTGAGAAATCTCTGAGTTTGTGAGATATTTCCTTGATTTTTAAATCTTATTGCACGATTTAAAAAGTATTTTAATTTAACTTTAGGAGATTTATTTCCAATTTCGATAACTTTCTTAAAATAATCTTTTGAATCAGGAATCTTATTTTGTTCTAAATTAATTAATCCTAGATACAAGTATGCCATCCCAATATAATCTGCCTTAATATTAGGAATATTTTCATTTTCCAAGAAATTGATATTTATTTTGAAGTGATTTAATGCATTTTCAAACTCCTTTTTCTTGAAATAACTAATTCCTAGTTTATGATGAATTTTAATGATATAATCTATTGGCACTTCTCCCGATTTTGCAACGCCTAAAGCACTTTGTAAGTAATTATGAGCCATTTCTTCATTACCCATTAGATAAGCAATTTTTCTTAATTTCAGCAGTATTGAAACAACCACTTTCTTTTGTTGATTTTTATTAAAGATTTTCAAAGATTCATTTAATAAGGAAGTCGCTTTATCAAAATTATACTTCTTAATAAGTTCTTCTGCTTCTGTGTACAAATTCATAGTTTCAATTACTTCAAAATTTGTTGGAGGTTTGTTAAACAGGACAATATGAAAAGGAAATAACTCCTTTGCTATTGAACCTTCATAACACAGTGCTGAAAATGGAAAGTTATTTTGTTCTGATACAAATTTACTTCTGTATATTAATTCTTTTGAAGGTCTGAAGTTTAAAAGTTCACTTTGTAAGATTTTTTCACTTTCGACTAGTTCTATAATAGAATTTAAAATCATTCTGGAAAATTTAATCCAATTATCTACTAATTCCTCCAATTTAAATTCAGGTACCTGATCAAATAAACTATTTAATATATAGGATGAATAGCTATCAAACGAGCCCCTGATGTAAAATTTTTTGTATTCGATATCTTTAAAATATGAAAAGTAGCCCTTTTCAAGTATAAAAAATTCATTAAACTCATCCTCATTTGAGAAGAATAAGGTTTCAGATGTTCTGAGTTTAGGAACTCCATCTTTTAGTTCCCAAGGTAATTTAAAAGTTGGTTCTAATCCGACGTTACGAAGTGAGGATACTATACTATTGTGCTGTTCATTTGTATAATCTTGTAATTGATCTCTTTTATTCAAGAGTGAAGTTCTGATTCGATTTAGCCATGTATTCTCGTTTTCACCCTTTATTAGTTCTGGCATTATCAAATTTAATAAAGAAATAAGCTTTTGTTCTCTCTGATTAATAGGAAAATTATGTTCCAAAGTAAGAGATATTGCCAGGCTTCTAAGAGCTTTTATTAGATAAAGGATGGTAGTAAAGGAATTTTGATTTAAATTCCATATTTGAAAAGCTATGGAGACTCGAAAACTTACCACTTCAAATGGGACATTAAGTCTTAATGGGAGAGTTATAGGAAATTTTATTGTAAAAATGATAATCTTCTCTTTTTTTAGGCTGTATCGGAAATAGTTTTCTACATCTCCATTCAATTTCCATCCGTTCTTTTCAATTACTTCTCGTAGATTTTTAATTTCGTTTGAAGAAAATGGTTTTAGTGACATTGTAGTTATTTTAAGTACTCATTATTAGGGAGAAATATTTTATTATTTACTCTTTAAAAAAATAGTAGTGTTCGGAAATTTTAATTTAAGGGAAATGATCAAATAAATATTTAATAATTTGAATTTACATGTAAAACTTGATCTCTAAAGAAGTATGTGAATAATTATGTATGGATGTTGAAAAATTTAACATTGAGCTGAAAAATAAGGTTGCATTGGCTAAAAGCTACGAAAAGATAAATGAAATAGCTGTTGCTATAAAAATTTGGTTAGAAGTTTCCGAAATGACGCTGAAATTTTCAAAATCTCGTAATATAGATCCCTCATTCAAAAATATGCTAATTAACAGAACAAAAGGTATTTTTGCTCATGTAAAAGACTTAAAAGCAGGACAAATAAAATCATTGTCTGAAGAAGAAATATATATCCAAGAGGAATATATTCAAGAAGATCCTGACACTGAAATGGAAGAAACGAAATCAACCCAATCTGTAATTAATGACGATAACGAAATTGTGGAAGAATCTGATTTTAAAACTATACCAACAGGATTTAAAGAAATTCAACCAAAAGAGTTCAAAATTATCACTCCTCACGATGATGATTACGTTAAAAAGCATATAAATCAAGTTCAAGACTCAGATGTATACAAACAACAAAATGCACCTCCACCCAAGGATGAAAGGTTTGATCTTGAAGATGAAGAGAGTAAAGGATTGATATGCTTTGCTTGCGGTTATGATAAAAACTCGAAGAATGCTAAAACTTGCAAGAGCTGTGGCACAGAATTAAAATAAAATTTTCTAAGTTTATCTTTTCTTGATAATAATATCAAAATAAGCATTATTCATTGTTTCGGAAAGATGAATTTCTTCAACTCCACATGAAACAGTGGTTTTTAATTCTCTTTCAATAATTCCCTCAGTAATTCCCGCAATTATATAAATATGGTTTAATTTATATTTTTTTTTTCTCCTTTCTTTCTCGCTTGATTTTATTATATTTTTCAATTCCTCTTTCGCGCCAAACCGAATTCCATTTTTTGAAACCAGATTTTACAAATCTTTCTCTCCTAAAGAAGTCATAACAGACCCAATTAAATAATACAAAAAACCTCTTAGCTCCACTTTTAACCGTCAAATTCCTTGAACGTACGTTTAAATCCTCTCGTAGATGTTTAATTAATCTACCTTCAACAGCATCCTGAAGTTGTCCCTCAACTATTGCATCTTCATAATTGATTCCTTCTTCGAGGAAATAATTCCTTACTTGGTCAAAAATGTTTCCACGGCAGAGGTGAACAATATCAACATCCTTCTGGAATTTTAGCTCATTCAATCCTTCTTTAACAAGGTTTACAACCTCTTCGAAAGGTTTCTTGTTTTTCCAGTTTTCTCCTTTAAACAAGTCAACAGATAAAGTTTTAAAGATAAATTCCCCTGTTTGCTTTCTTAGAAATCCTATAAAAGCATCTCCTACAAGATCTCCTGTACCCGCATCATCGATTTCTATTGTCATTGATTTTCAATAATATCCTATTATCTAAAGCTAATTCGATAAATTAATTAGTAAATATCAAGTTTTATAAAATTAAATTGTTAAGAAGAATATTAATGACCTAAAGATGAATATAGAATTATTAATAATTGGGAATGAGATTTTAATTGGAAAAACTCTGGATAGTAATTCCAATTGGATGGCTAAAAGGATTGCTCGATATGGTCATCACCTTAAAAGGATAACAACGATAAATGATGAACTGAATGTGATCTCTAGTGCCGTTCAAGAAATTTTAGAAAGGAATCCCGATATTATTATCACTTCTGGTGGACTTGGCCCCACATTTGATGACATGACTTTGGAAGGGATAGCTAGAGGTTTAAATAGATTACTAAACCTTAATCAGCATGCCTTAAACGCTATAAAGAAAGCGTACGATAATGCCCATGAAAGAGGAATTTTAAAACTTAAGGGAATGACAAAAGAAAGAAAAAAGATGGCGTATCTCCCAGAAGGTTCCACACCATTACCAAATACTGTGGGTACTGCTCCAGGAGTTAAAATTATAGAAAGGGAAACAACTATTTTTATCCTTCCAGGAGTACCTACGGAGCTGAAATCAATGTTTAGAAATATTATTACCCCGATTTTAAAAGAAAAAAAAGGTAAATTCCTTGAAAAAGGATTTCTTTTCTCGGGCATTGGAGAAAGTCAAATTGCATCTTATACATCAGAATTGGCAAAAAAATATCCTCAACTTTGGATTAAGACGCACCCAAAAATAGGTTTATCTGTTTTAGTTGAGGTCTCTATTACTGCTTTTAATGTAGAAAATGGGCAAGAAATGATTGATAAAGCCTTGGATGAATTAAGAGAAATAATTATTACCCTTAAAGGTGAAATTAAAGAAAGAGAATAATTAAATATTTGAAGCCACCTCACAGGTGGAAATTTCAATAAGCACCCACAATCACGTGTTTCTGCTTATATCATCAACATCAATATTATTTTGAAATTTCTATTTTTTTAACGTTCTTTGAAATTCTCACGAGTTCTGGGGATACAGTATCAATCGTGCCTACAATCCAATTTGGAATTCCTTTCTCTGAGAGAACTTCGGAAAATTCTTCTGTTTTCGATGAATCAGTAGCCATTAGCATACCTCCAGCAGTCTCAGCGCATTCACATTCATCAAAAGCATATCCTAAATCCTTAGAAAGGCTTTCAGAGAGTTTAATGGAGGGTAATGTTTCAATAACGGCGGATAAATTAGAGTTTTGAAGCATTTCTAATAGGTGCCCTGCCAGACCAAACCCTGTAACATCAGTCATAGCATGGATAAATGAAAAGTCATCCAATGAATGAATAGTTTTAACAACATTCTGATTTGAAGTCGTCATTAGCTTTACCGCAAGTTTTATTGATTTTCTAAGTTGCTTTTCGGAATATGTCTCAAGCATCTCTGGCATATCTTTCAGTATCCTGTAGGAAGCCATCACGGGTTGTAGCCCTATAGGTTTGGTTAATAAGAGTTTGTCTCCGTTCTTGACTCCATGCTTATGAATAATAGCATTTTTGTTGATAAATCCCGAGGCTTCACCACCGATTAAAGGCCATTCAGAGTAAATAGTATGACCCCCAACCACTTTTGAATCAATCTTTTTTTCCATAAAGAATTTGATACCTTCCAGAATTCCTTCGGCAATTTTCATTGGAGTATTTTTATTAATTCCAAGGAAGACTAACATACCCGATATCTCAGGAACATTCATTGCGAATATATCGTTAGTCACATTACACGCAGCAATTTGTCCCATAATGTCTGGTTCATCCACAATTGGGGTAAAGATATCTAAACTCTTCACTTGAACAATATCAGAATTTGGAACAGGAATAATAGCTGCATCTTCTATAGTTCCAGCAAGACCAGTTCTCTCAAGCAGTTCATTCAGTTCATTAGCGCCTAATTTACATGATCATCCGAAAATTTTTACTGCCAAAGTCAATCTATATTCTTGTTCTTTTTTCATACACCTCAACTTTTTATTTTTTTTTAAAATTAGGATAATTCTATAATATCTGAACTTCCTAAATAATTTTAAGATGTGATTTATCGAAAAAATTAATAGATTAAAGATAAAAATTATACTAAAAAAACAAGTGGTTGTAATAGATGCCGTTTCGCAACGGTTTTCTCATAAAGCGGCCACAATAACGTGTTTCTGCTTATTTCATCGACATCTTTAAAATTTTGTTATTTCAATATGTTCAACATCCTTAGAGATTTGAACAAATTTAGCCTTGTGAATATTATCGATTGACCCTATTATCCAATTAGGAACTCCAAATTTTGATAGTCGTTCAGTAAATTCTTCAACCTGCTTTTGATCAACGGAAATTAGCATTCCACCCGCAGTTTCTGGCATTTCACATTCATCAAATTTGTAACCAAAGTCATAAGCCAATTCTTTGGTTAATTCAATGATAGGTACTTTGTCAATAGTTGCTGAGAGCTTAGAATTTTGAAGCATCTCTTTTAAGTGTCCTGCTAAGCCGAATCCAGAGACGTCTGTCATTGAATGAATGAATTTATTTTCAGGATAAGAATGTATTACCTCTACTATATCCTGAAGTGGTGTTGTCATTAGTTTTATTGCTATATCAATAGAAGCATCTATCTTCGATTTAGAGTAATTCTCTATAAGAGCGGGATTGTTTTTTTGTAAGCGATATGCTGCCATTATTGCTTGATTTCCCACCGGTTTGGTGAGTATTAGTTTATCTCCCTTTTCAACGTAGTTCTTTTTGATAATCCTATTTTTATTTACAAATCCCGAAGCTTCTCCGCCAATCAACGGCCACTCAGAATATATGGTGTGACCACCTAAGATTTTAGAGTTTATCTTGTTTTCCATGAAGTTTTTGATTCCACTCAGGATTCCTTCAGCAATGTACAATGGCATATTTTTTTTCATTCCTAAAAACACCAGCATACCAGAAATGTCTAATACATTCAGAGCAAACACGTCATTAGTAACATTTGCTGCAGCAATCTCACCCATAATTTCTGGTTCGTCTAAGATGGGTGTGAAAATGTCAATGTTTTTTACCATGACAAGATCAGTATTAGGTACCGGAATTATTGCAGAATCCTCGATATCCCCTTTTAAACCTACATTAGATAATATTTCGTCGAGTTTATCAGCCGATAATTTACAGTTTCAACCAAATAATTTTGTTTGGAGCGTTAATCTATAGCTCTCTATTTCTTGCATCCTTCACCTCAATTTTTATGTTCTTTTAATATCAGTATTTTAATGTAGAGTGATGAAATATATTAATCTTTTTCATATAATTTATTGAAAAAATAAATAATTCAAGTTAATTATTGAGACAATTTAAGTAAATTTCTTATAAAAAGTTATATGGAGTAAAGGTACGATATTCTAAAATTAAGAAATTATTTTGGATCGAGAAAAAGCTAACTTATTAGGTAAATTTATGGAATAAATAAATCGATATGCTTAGTTGTTTTCTTTGTATTGTCGAATTGATCTTTATAGAATAAATCTAGTTTTATCTCATCTGCGGACGCATCAAAGAGGTTCTTCTTAAGCTCTTTTTGTTTATCTATTTTCAAGATATAATTAAACTTGAACGCATTTCCGGGTTTCAATTCATTTAATTGGAGATATTTTGGAAAACTCTCCTTTTTCTGGATATCAACATAATTTGGAACTTTTAAAGAAATTTGAAGATCTTTAAAATCTAGATTTGTGGGATTAGTAAGCTTAAGATTCAGATAAATTTCTCTCCCGATCGTTCTAATATTTTTGAAAAAGAGCAAATCTTTAGAATCTGTGATGGTTGAATCAATCTTTTCAAATGACAGTTCATCATTAACAATTTTAGCATTTAACTTATTCCTATTGATATAGTTTAAAGTAATTTCTTTGAGTTGTTCTGTATTTAGTTCTAGAAATTTAGAAAGTAGATCTAACTTTATTGGGTTACTTATCCGAGAATAGTATTTTATTTGATTTAGGTAGAGTTTATCTTCTCCTTTTTGAACGAAATTTTTGAGTTCATTTATAAGAATATCTTTTGAGTTATTAATTTTGTTAATATAGGGCCTTACATATAGGTTAAAAGTATTATTATCTTCCAGTAATTTTTCTTTACCAAGAATATTTTCAATCTGTTTATCTGTTTCTTCGATATAGTTCTGGATTTGTCGTGTATTCAATTCAATTAACTTTTTTCCATCAGTAAACTCATTGGTTTTAATTAGAAAATCTAGTTTTGAAAAGAGAGTTCCGAAATTGTCATTTAGTTTTTTAGTTCCTTCAATTCTCTCTGTAATAATAGATTGAATATGTCCTTGAAGGAGTTGGAATCTTAGCTCATTATCAATTCCATTTATTTCTTCATTATCAGAAAACTCTCCTGTAATTCTACTTTGTTGCATATAATCAACTAAATCATCTTTTATCGTCTTAAATTGCCGATCGAGATCAATCAAATATTCTTGAATTTCAATTTTTAACGATACCCATTTTCTTAACAAATCTTTGAAGAAATCATCAAACTCTACGTTATTAATTAATAATTCTCTTATATCGCCATCTAGTTTGAAAAGTTTTCTTCTTACTTGAGTAATGTAGGCAAAGGCTTCATTTTCTCCATTGCTAACATTCATTTCTAGTTCATTTTCTTTTATATAATCAAACTCAGCCTTCAGAATATCGATACGATTATCTAATAGTTTAATTTCTTCAAACAAGCCAGAAATGAATTCTTGCTTTTTTTCTTCGCAGATTTCAGAGATAAATCCTTTTATAATGCTTAATTCTTCAATAATTTGAACCTTAGTGTCTTCCCATTCTTCAATTAGTTCAAAAGCTAACCTTTTATAATCAAATTTATTAATTACATTATCAAATTTCCGAATTTTCTTTAAAATCTTACTGTATTTCCTGTTTAATTGGACTTCTGTATCATTAAATTTAAAATTCTCAATGTAGGAGTTTAATTTTTCTCTAAATTGAGCGGGTGTCTTTTGAAATTTTAAAATTTTTTTTTGAAACAAACCTAATTCGTAGTTAATTCTTTCTATTGCTATATCGATTTTATTAAAGTTTTTTTTAATGTTATCAAGGGTATAGAGAATTTCCTCTTTTACTTCTGGATCTTTTTCAATTTGTAATGACTTGTCCAACTCAATCGTGATCCAAACAGCCATTTTCTGGTTTTTTAAAATAAAGCATATATGGTTCAGGAGATTTATCGTCTGTTTTCTTTCTCTCCAATACTTAGACTCTAATTGATATAATATCCTAGTGATTTCGTTTTCAATTTCAATTTGATATTCTTCAAATAAACGCTTAATAACTAGAGCAATTCCTTCTCTAATATTTTCAGAAGGATTCTCTAATTCTTCAAACAAATAAGAAAAAATTTCAGTTATGTTTTTTTGGCATAATTGGTAAGTTGCATTAATTAATGAATTTCTATAATAGGAATCTACCGTTTCTGACATAGAATTCAATAAATTAGCCCATATCTGATCGAAATTATTTTCCGATATATTAACGAGAGCTTCAATTACTTTTGATTGAATTCGATAGTCATTTTCTTTTAAGAGATTTAATAATTTTGGTATAATTGATATAATTTCCGAAGACTTTTCCTTACCAATTTCCCCAAATAACCAAATTATTAATTCTTTAACCCTATCTTGTTCATTGTAAAGGAGATTAAGGAGAATATAAAATAATTTTTCTTTAGATAAGAAGTACGTTCCATGAATTTTTAACAATTCAGCAGCAGCCTTAGCAACATCATCGTCCTCGTCTCTAAGATTAACTATTACCATTGATAACAATGGTTCTAAGTTTCTGATTTTGGTGAAATCTTGATTTAATATTTTTTGAATGATTTTAATTACATTAAGTTTTACTTTCCAGTCATTATCCATTAATTTTTCTGTATATTCTTCAATAATTACTTGAATTTCTTCTAAATCGATATGAAGCGTTAAAATTAAGTTCCCAATAATTTTTACTGTTAATCTTCTCACAGTTGGGTCTTGATCGTATAAGCGTCCTCTTATTTTTTCTATTAAATCTATTAAAAGATTTGGTCTGGACATACTAATTTGATATAATATCTCCAAAGATACTAATCTAATCCAAGAATCAGAATCATTAACAAAATTTTTTACTGTTTTTACTGTCCTTTCTGCTATTGAAGGAGATTTATCACAGATTAGGTTTAACAAACTGAGGCATCTATAAATAAGTTCTTTATCATGATGATTGTGATATTCTTCAATAACTCTAAAAATTTCGTCGGCGGCTTGCTCATTATATCCATTTAGGATTAATTTCTCAATTTTTTCAGTATCTAGAGTCAAGGATGTCAAAGTGGGTTTTTAAAATATATTTTACAAAATTTTATCTCAAAAACTTCTATTAAAAATATCTTGCATCTAGTATAAATATCTTTCAAACCCTCAAAAAAAAGTAATTATTTGAAAAAATTAATAATAAAAATTGAGAGTAATAATTTAGTTCGTTTAATTATTCATAAAGTGCGATAATAGCACTTCCAGGTGTAGCAATTCTTTCTCGATAGGTTAAGGTTCCTTCCTTAACCTCTTTTGTTTTTACGAATCCACGTTCAATGTCTTTTTCAGAGACATATCCTCTTTCGCCAGCTTCAAATTGTTTTACTATCGTTCCAT
Organism: Promethearchaeota archaeon; assembly: GCA_019894975.1. Taxonomy (GTDB): domain Archaea; phylum Asgardarchaeota; class Lokiarchaeia; order Sigyniarchaeales; family SOKP01; genus Loki-b32. The sequence goes on from JAGXNO010000039.1 coordinate 16,265, forward strand.
TCTTATCTTTTATATCAACATTTGTAAAACTGGTTTGCTTTACATTAAAGAATGCTCTTTTTCCCTCAATTTTATTTACTGTAGCTTCTGTAATCAAAAGGTCATGAACCCTCACCATCCCTCTCATCTCTACCTCAAATTCAATTATCTTACCATACTTCCCATGTTCAAGAAAATCTTCAAAAAGCTTAGAAATAAAACCAAATGAGAATAATCCATGCGCAATAACTCCTTTTAGTCCTGCTGCTTCCGCTACGGCATCGTTTACATGTATGGGATTAGTATCTCCTGAAGCCTTGGCATAATGCTTTAGTAAATCTCTTGTGATATTATCAAATTCGTTCTTGAGAACTTGTCCGACCTTTAAATCTGCTATTTTAACCATTTTTTAATAGCCTCCTTTTCTTATCCCCGCTGTTACCACTACATTACAGACAAGTTCATTATTTTGATTTTTAATTGTAGTTATTAATTCTGCAAATAACATCATATTTGCTTCTACTAACCACAATTTTCCCCATTTTGCAGTGACTGTTAACTTGTCGCCAGGTTTTACATCAACACAACCCTCCCAGTTATATATATTTCCTGTGTGAAGAAATAGTCTAGGATTTTTCACAAGCATACGTTCTTCTCCATCTTTAACTATTTTTGCTCCTGGAACTAATGAATAAAGACCTTTTATAGTATACGCGTTAGCATATGCATGACAAGCAATTATTCCTTCTTCTTCAGGTCCAATATATTTTGGATCGGTTATACCGAAACATTTAGCAAAGTTTACTAAATTTTTATATCGCACATTGATTCTGACACTACCGGGTACTTCTTTTCCGGGAAGAGTCTCAATTAAGAACTTAGCATTGTTTTTCATTTCCTCTATACTTGACATCTTGATTTCACTCATTTTTATTAGGTATTAATATATTTTAGAATCGCCTTCATTAAAACTTTAATTACTTAAAACTAATTTGCACTTCTTGATATAGCTTTTAAGAAAATTAAGTAAAAGTATTATTTAAAATCTAGAAATCTCCCTGATTCCATCATATCACAAGGTTTCAAGTAAGATTTGCCTGACTTCTCGGCAAAGTCATATAATTTTTCTGCCCATTCTTTATATTTTGTTTTACCTATAACAAAAGGACCAGGCATAAAAGTACCTTTCAAGAGTACTTTATTTATTAATTCATAACTCTTTACAACACCTTCATCTAACAACCTACATGCTTCATTTAATTGTATCGCAGAAATTATTTCTAGATCTAAAAGTTTTGTTATAAAATCGGTAGTACTCTTTTCTACAGGGGGTAGATTTTTTATTGGCCCATCTTCATTCCACTTATAAAATCCTTCCCCTACTTTTCTACCGAATTTCCCCTCATTAAATAAATCTGTGAGTCTTTCGCTAGGAGCAAAATCGGGAGAAATCTTTTTTTCAAGATATTTAGAGCAATAGTATATAGTATCTATTCCAATAACATCAGCTACTTCAGATGAAAAGTCTGCAGCATCTAACTTTTCCCGGGATATTCCGTTTTCTATTGCTTGATTCATCAACCAGTTAAAGTAGAGTGTTCCTGTTATGGCAAGTCGGTTTGCAATGAGACCCGGAGTCTCTTTTTCAAGTTGAACTGTAAACCTTTCACCCATTAAACTAGGAAATCTTTGAGCAACTTCTCGGCCTATATCAAGGGATTCTGCTGAAGATTTTTCCCCAGGGGTGATTTCAATTAACATTCCTGTTATTGGGAAATAAGTGTGAAAATGCATCCCTATAACCTTTTCAGGGCGTTTAGAGTCTTGAGCAATATCAGTAATACTCATTGATGAAGTATTCGATGCTAAAACTGCTTGAGGCGGAGAATATTCTCCCAATTGTTCAAAAATTTTTTGCTTAAGTTCCATTTTCTCAGAAACAGCTTCAATTACAAAATCTGTATCCCTTACTCCTTTTGAAATATCTGTTTCTGTACACAGTCGGCTCAGAATAGTTTTAATATCAACCTTATTAGCTACTATACCAACTGATTCGAAACTCCCCAGCTTATTTTTAAAATCTAAATTTTTTAACAGATCGTGATAAGCAAAAAATTCTTTACATTTCTCCTCGGATTCAAGAGCCTCAATTCGCTGTTGAATAAGTATTCTTGATTTTTCGAGTATTTCAGAGTTAAGATCAATAACTGTAACTTTCTCATATCCGGTAAGCAGGGCAACCTGAGCGATTCCTGATCCCATAATTCCCCCGCCAATTACTGCAAAATTTTTTATTTTATCTAATTCAACCACTTAAAAGCACCAGTTTTATGAGGTAAAAATAATCAAAACTTTAAATAATTCTGGTAAAAATTTTCTCTTGAAGTGATTTTGAAGCATCAAAAAAGTCTATAATTCTGTGACTACCAGAGGTACCGTTTAAAATTACGCAAGAAAAATCCCATTTTTCAATCAGAGTTAATAAATATGGATCTATTGGCCTTGATTGGTTTTTTAATTCATCATCTGAATTTTTAAGCCTAAGTAATTTCCCAAATTCTTTCAATTTTCTGAATTCTCTCGTAGAAATTTCTTTAATAACTTGAGTCTTTTCATCCATAATGCCATCAACATCTTTTACTAAAAAACATTCATTTACACCAAAACTTCTTGCCAGAAAAAGGGTTATTGAATCAGAAGTGACCTGCCAATTATGTGGTAATTTATCATTATTTTTTAAGAATTGATAAGGTAAAAATATAGAAAATGTTTTATCGGTATCTTTTAATCTTCTATAATCTTCAAAAGCTTCTATTTTGGGAAATCTTTTACCTAATTCTATTCCATTATAATTCATTGAAATAATGCTCATCCAATGAGCCAGTTCATCAGTGAATTTTAAATCATCATAAATTTTTCTGATAAAATTTGCGAAGGAACCACCACCAGGAATTATTATTATTTTCTGGATTATATCCTTCTCATATAAATAGGATAATTGAGATATTGTGGAACTTACATTCTCAAAATCCTCTAAAATTGAACCCCCAATCTTAAATATTGTAGTCTTGTGATTCATGATCATTCATTTCTATTCTAATTGATAATGTAATGCTCCTGCTACAGCGAATGCAGATGAACTAAGTTTATTAGGTAGGTTCGTTATTTCCTCAAACCTACTAATATTTGGGTACCCTAAAATTAGAAGAGATTTTCTAATCAAGAAATCAGCTGATAAGCCCGTTATAACGAATTGTGGATTTTTTTCAAACTGGTTAATTCTAGTTACCAGGTTAGTCATGAATACTCTAATTTCTTTTGAAATAATATCTAATTGTTTGTTATAAATAAATTGTGCAATTTTGTTTAAATCATCTGTTGAAATTGTGTCTATATCCATACATATTACTCTAGAAAGTCTAGCATAACAGTCATGTAGTGATTTTGAACGATTATCGGCTGCATCATTAGTATAAGCTTCTTCTGAGATATTATTTAAAATTCTATGGACATCAGCTATTAAGGCAAATTTTTCAAATGAAACACGCACCATATGGTCTTCATAAGGAACATGATGTGTTATAGATGGAATAGTCGCTCGCAACCCCCCTGTATAAATTAATTCGTGATTAATTAAGCGTGAAATGTCATCTTTTCCTATTGAAGCAGGTTTTGAATCAAAAATGGGAATTATATCGATTGTGGTAGAGCCTGCATCAATTAAAATACATTCAGGTTCGAAATGACCTAAAAATAGAGCGGTAGATACCCAATTAGCTGCTGCGATTGAATAAGGATTGGATTTAACATCCACATAATCTAGAAAGCTTGATTTGTTTGATATAAATTTTAATTTATCCTTGTCAAATACATTCCCTAATGCTTCGAGAATTGTTAAAATACCCTCTTTCTTGGTTTGAAAAGCGTCGGAAAGTTCTGCTGTTATTGTAATGGCACAATAATCTATATCTTTAAGTTGATAATTCTCTTTTTCAAATAGTTTGTTTATAATATTTATTAACATTTCAGGAATTTCTATAATAGATTTCTCCCAGAATGGAAAATATTCTATAAAAGACAAAGATTTTATAATTTCACTTGCTTTATAATGAATTAACGCTGCTTTTGTATTAGCTCCACCTATATCTAACCCTATAATGATTATGTTTAACTACCCCGATATCTATCTATTATATCAGTAATTAATAGATCAAGGTTTTCTCCGCTTATTGCATTTGTTAAATAGAGTTTCTCATTATTAATATTTAATTTTTCCTTGAGATATTCAATTTCTGTGTCTTTTGCAAGGTCAATTTTATTAAATATGATAATGATCTCGATTTCTCCTTCTTTAGAAAAGTTTTGTTTAATTTCATGAAATAATTCAATTTGAGATTCTATATCATAACCACATGCGGGAGTTGGATCAAACACAAATAAAATTAAATCAGATATTAACCTTAAAGCAAGAATTGCTTGTAATTCAATGCTATTTCTTTTTGACATAGGACGATCCAGTATACCCGGAGTATCTAAACATTGTATTTTTACTTTATCAAATCTTCCTTCTACTTCAAGGTGTCCCATATTTAATTGTCTAGTTGTAAAGGGGTACTCTTTAATTTCGATTTTTTTATTGGTGGAGATATTTTTAACAATACTACTTTTACCTACATTAGGATAACCTGCAACCACAATACATGGTATAGTATAGTCAATAGTAGGAATTCTTCTTAAATCGCCTCTAATAGAATTCAAATGTTTTAGATTTTTATTTTGCTTGTTAATAACGGAGGATATTCTACCAAAAGCTGATCTTCTTAATTGATCTCCTTCTTTAGGAGCCTCAATTTTATTCAATCGTCGTATATGCTCTCTTTGTATTTTCCTGAGGACAGGTAAAATCCCATTTAGTTTACCTAACGTAAGTTTTAATTTGTCTATATCTACCAAAATAGATGCTAATTCTTGATAAAAATCGGGAAGATCATCAATAATAGGCACCGACTTAATTATTTTAAAAATTCTGTTAATTAATTCTTCTGTTGCGACTTTAATACGTTTAGATTCCTTTTTTTTTGCCTTTATTAAAATAGGAGCGTTTAGTGAGACTTGAGCTGAGCTTTTCATCCCTCTTTTAAAAGCTATATCTAACAATTCCTGTGAATTGGGAACATGATAGAATTCATTAAATGGATTGTTCATTTGGCATCTGACCTATTTTTAATTTGAAATTAGAGAGGGATTTATACTTATTCCTTTGAACTTAGTGTTGTTAATTTCTTCTCAATTTCATAGATTTCATTAGAAAAGTTAATTAAGTCTTTAGGAATAGCCTTATATATTTCTAAAATATGTTCGTATCTCCCTTTTACTCTTGAATATTTACCTAGTTTTTCTTCTTTTTCTGCTTTTTCTAACATCATCACAACTTGTTCAAGTTTCTTTTTCATTTCGGGAGGTACTACCTTTTGTTCTGATAATTTTTTTTCACTAAAGGCTTCTTTTTCCTTTAACGCTTTATCCATACGCTTCTGAAACTCCGTCTCACCTTTAGTTATTACATCGGAATCTTTTGTTTCATACTTAACCAAATTTTTTACCTGAGCAATTCTCTGATTAATCATTCTAATCTTACCTTGGAATCCTAATTTTTCATATAATTCTTGTGCTTCTTCTAAGAAAGATATCGCGGCAACAAAATTCCTCTTTGCGAATTCTTCTTTAGATTGCTTCTCTAGGCGTTCTGCTTCTTTTTCTAGCTCATCAAAAGGTCCTGGCATCTGGCTCATTTAAAAATTTTAAATTTACTAAGAATTTTTTATTTCTAAAACATAAAAATGTATCAAAAATCATAAAGTTATGGTAAAAATCAGCAAATTTAATTAGATCCAAATCTAAAAATAAATAACGTGTATATTTGTGAATACATTAAAAATATCTGACAAGATCACAATGAAAAAATATAATGTAGGAATATTAGGAGCCACAGGTATTGTAGGGCAAAATTATATTAATCTACTACAAGATCATCCATGGTTTCAGATAGTGGACGTAGCTGCATCACCGAGATCAGCAAGTAAGACATATAAGGAAGCAGTGAAGACAAAATGGCAAATGCCCAATTTAATACCAGATAATATTAAAGATTTGGTTGTAAGAGATGTGCAAGATTTTGAAGGAATGACAAAAGATTTAAGTTTCGTCTTCTCTGCTATTAATATGCCAACTAAAGAGCAAATTAGGGAGCTTGAAATCGAATATGCTAGAAGGGGGATACCTGTTTTAAGTAATAATTCTGCTCATCGTTGGTCTCCGGATGTACCCATGATGATTGGTGAAATTAATCATGAACATGTAAAAGTTATCCCGATCCAACAAAAAAATAGAGGTTTCACAAAGGGATTTATTGTTGTGAAACCAAATTGCTCACTACAAAGCTATTTAACTCCAATATTTGCTTTAGAGCAAGCAGGTTATAAAGTTGATAAATTAATCATAACAACTCTACAGGCAATATCGGGAGCAGGTTATCCTGGTGTTCCATCTTTGGATGTTATTGATAACATTATTCCATATATTAATGGAGAAGAAGAAAAGACAGAGAAAGAACCACACAAAATTTTAGGTAAAATAGCAGAAAAAGGAATTGAAAATGATGATTCAATAGAGATAAGCAGTACATGTACACGAGTCGCCGTATCTGACGGTCATACTGCATCAGTAAATGTAAAATTCAAGGAAAGGGTTCCCTCAAAAGAAGAAATCATTAAAATTTGGAATGACTTTAAATCCCTACCTCAAGAATTAAATTTACCGTTTGCTCCAAAACAACCAATTATATACTTACATAATATTGATAGACCGCAACCAAAGAAAGATAGAGATAATGATAAGGGAATGGCTTTAACCGTTGGACGTTTAAGAGAGGATAATGTATTTGACTTTAAGTTTGTCGCATTAAGTCATAATACGATAAGAGGTGCTGCGGGAGGTAGTATTTTAAGTGCAGAGTTATTAGTGTCTAAAGAATATATATCCTAATTTCATACTTCCGAAATACTGAAAGGGTTCAATAATTATATGTAAAAGTTAAAATTCATGTTTATCAATTAGAATCGGGAGAACAAGTTTTAAAAAGGAAATTGTTCCTTTCTCTTTCAGTAATGTATAAGGTGGTATTTCAGGAAAGAGAGAGAAGAATTTTTGCTTTTTTAACATTTTTAGAGTTTTGATTTTTGAGAGAGGAGAATATTTTGATTGCTCAAAAATAAAATGTTTAATGAAGTCTTGTACCAATTGCCTATCAATTATAATTATAGAGGTTAGAAACCCGAATTTTTCTGATAAGTTGTGCCGAATTGACTCTAAACTCTCGATTTCTGTAGTACTATTAAATAGATCTTCTTTATTAATTGAATTAATTTTTGTTAGAGTTTTATCTTCAATTTCAATAAGGAGGCTATATTCAGAAACTTCCCTTAAATAGTTAAAATTCTTCAAATTAAGATTTTTAGATTGTTGGATATCAGTAAGGATAACTAAAATCTGTGAATTTAACCCAAACCAGCTATCAAATAAATTAGAAATTAAGTCTGGTATAGCCCAATGAGATAATTTACGAAGGTTAACATTAAACCCAAATAATCTAGTTAAAAATCGTAATAAATTATTATATATAACTGGTTTGGGCTTTAAAAACCAAAATTTCTCAAAACTTCGATAGCCAAACAACAATTTTTGGAATATCAAGAATAAGTTTTCCTTTTTAACGTTAGCGGATAGATTAGATATTTCAGTTAACAATGAAATTACATTATTTTGATGAATAAAATAGGATTGATCTGTTTGTAAACGTTCGTTAACAAGTTCTAAGATTTCATTTTCGCTTAACCCTTCAAACTCGATTCCTAAATCCTCTGGAATTAAAAATTTTAATCTTAAATAGGGTTGTTCAGATTTTGAAATAAATATTTTCTGTATGTGTAAAATAAAAGTTAATGTTTTAGCACCGAAGATAAATGATACATTGAATATGGGTAAGTATGAATAAACCATCTTAAAAAGGTTATTCAAACGGTATCCGTTTAAGAAATTGACAATATCTTTTAAGAAATTAAATATTTTTGGCTCAGGATGTATTATAAATAATTTTTTGTTTATTAATTCCTGAATTAAATCCAAGAATCTTATCAATAATAGATCGAGAGGTAAATCTTCTATATCTAAACAGTATTGATTAATATAGGATATTGCTTGTTCCTTAAATATTCGTATTGATGAGATTCTTCCTCTTTTTTTTTTAATTAATCCTTCAAGAATTCTATTATAAAATCTATCAACATCCTCAAAATCTTTTTTATGAAGTTTAATATCATCATTGGGTAAGATTTCTAATGACTCATGAATCCCCGCTTTCTTGGTTTTATATAGATACAATTTAAGAATATTTCGACCATCATCAGATATTATTATATCGAGTACATTTTGCTGAGAATTGATGAACTTTGGGTAAAGGATCTCAAATAAATAGTATAGAAGATAAGGATTAATCTCTATGGGGGTAAGGGGTATTCTTATCTTTTTATCAGTTAATTTGGTTTTATCTCCAGGAACAAAATTAGAATTAAAATCAAGAATTTTGACCCAATTTTCTCGGAACTTCTTATTAATCATTTCTTAAATTACCCCCATTATCCTAAGTTTCTCTTCAGTTTTTGGATCAACTAAAATCTTTAAGAAATTACTTAATAATGATAAATTAGGTAAATTACCTTTTCCGTAGTATTTAAATATTAGTTTTAAGCAATCAGCAATATCAGGAGGACATCCAGGTAACTCCAATATATTTTTATTTGTTTTAAATTTAATTTTTTCTTTATTTTGTTGATCTTTTTCTCTCGATTTCTTAGAACTCTTCTTTTTTGAAGAAGACTTTTTGTAAATTATTTGTGTTCTTCTAAAATTGCTATTATTCGTGCTTCTCATAGCGCAATCCCCAAATAATATAACATTATCAAATCGTTCCGGTTCTCCCGGATTAAGCCCGACTAGGAATGCATTTCGGGGGTTATATTTTAAATCTTTTATCATATGAGTTTTCATTAAATTCAATAGGTGGTAAGCCTGCTTAAAACAACCAGAACAGGTTTGTCCAGAATTTACTATAAAATTTTTCAAATTGATTTTAGCTAGTTTTGATACACATAGCTCAACAAAGATACTATTTTGTTCGATATCCTCTCCTACAAGGGTTATTAGCTTAGGATCTATAATCCCTAATCCTCTTTGATGTGCTTCTAAAATTAGTTCATAATCTTGAGTTTCAATATTTAACAACTTTAAAGTTATAAGATCGGTGGATACAGCATTATTCCCTAACACCATTATACCGGTTTTTTGTAGGTTTGAATCCCTATAAATGCAAGGGCCAGAACGTTCCAGTATATAAAAAAGATCATTTATTATTAAATCTGGTTGCTTAATTGAATAGACATCTAGTATATTTGAAATTAAATCTTTTTTATATTTATCTAGTGAGACATAGTCATTGTCTTGACTGTCATTAGTCTCGATTTCTTGATATTTGGGAGGTACCATGGAATAAGAATTCAAAAGAGAGAGATTTAATTTGAATAAGGGATTAACATTGACCTGATTAACAACAATAAATTTATCCGAATCAATAATAACTTTTGGAACTAAAAATTCTTTTTCATTAATAGTTATTTTTGAAAAAGATTCCCCACTCAATTTTTCAAGTTGATCTTTCTTAATATTTTTCTTATTAAACAAATTACTATTATCTAAATAGGCAAATTCAGCTCCTAGGTTTCTGAAATATTCCTCTAAGTTCAGCACATTTGAAATTGAATTAATTGATATTGATTTAAAGGGAAAGCTACCCAAAAATATTTTACCTGCTCCTGCTTTTTTACAGGTAGTTATCAATGATTCAAGCACATCGAAATTAGTATTTGTAGGAAAGCCAGTAGGTTGACTTAAATTAAATTTAATGAAAATTTGGTCTCCTTCCTTAATGAATTTAGAGATACCCCCAAGAGTTTCAATTCCCTTTAAGAGAGTACTTTTTGGTATATCACCTTTTACAATAGCTACTTCTGCGTTCTTGAAATCTGATTCTTCATTCATAAAAATAAAATAAATAACTCATTAATTAAAATAATAATATTAAATAATGAATGAATTGAATTTTAAGTTAAGTGATGAGGAAGATGTTTAATATCAATGCTACTGATTTAAAAGTAAAAATTCCCTCAGAGATTATTGGAGTGGATATGGGACAAAGTCTTTCAAAAATAGCATTTATACAAGACAATGTGCTAATCTGTTCTTCTTATTCGACCCAGAATGATTTAAGTTTAATAGAAGAAAACTTAGAATCAAAGATAAATCATTATAAATCTATGAATTTCACAGGTGGTAAATGTTTTAAACTCTTTCAATCGTATAGTACAAAGTATAAGGCAGAAATCTTAAATGAATTTGATGCTAACGTTAAAGGGGTTGAGATCCTTTATCAATTAGAGAAAAAGAAGGAGTTACCACCATCTTTGATTGTGACCATTGGAACGGGAACTTCTATGGTTTCCAAAAAAAATTCAATTGACCATTTAGGGGGAACCGCTATTGGGGGGGGCTTCTTTATGGGATTGATTAAAGCTTTATTCAACATATCTGATTATAATGAGGGGTTAAACCTTGGTAAAAAAGGTAATAGATATAATGTTGATTTAAAAGTATCTGATATCTACGATCTTAATGATAATAGGATCAATGCGATTTTTAGGGAGTTCACAGCAGCATCGCTTGGAAAAATCGATATTAATTATGATAATAAGAACATGAAGAAAGAGGATTTCATTAACTCACTAATATGTATGATTGGGGAAAATATTGGCACCATTGCAAACCTAATGGCTGATACAAATAATCTTACCAATATCGTGTTCTGTGGAGGTTTTTTAAAAGAAAATAAGATACTTAGGAAAATTTTATCCCTTTTATGTGTTGTGAATAAAAAAAAGGCAATTTTTCTAAAAAATTCAGAATTTTCTGCTGCTACTGGAGCTCTATTCTTATAAAGTGTGCGCCGATTTGGAGATTATTAATCATTGAAATGGATTTTCTCATAAAAACACTATAAATCGGCGCATTTTATAAAAAAATGAGCTAAAATCAAATTTGTTGATTGGTTTATGTACCTTGAGAATGTTTTTTTAGCATTTCTTCATTCGTCTTCCCCATCTTAATAGCTAATTCTGCTATAACTGCATCCAGATATATAAAAGCGGCAATTTCAAATTGGGTTCCCTCTGGTGTAAGTACGGCAGTATCTCCTTCTGCTTTATCCCGTTTAGTTCTTCCTTTAAGTTTAATAGTTACATCACCAAGTCTGCCAATTACTGTTTCTGGATGTGACGTTATAGTCACAATTCCATAGGGTTTCACTGTATTCACATAATTATTTAGTAAACTTACCACAATACCAGTTGTCCCAGAACCAGAGAGTACGATTAAAATATCCTTCTTTCTAAGAGCGGGCATACTCGCAAGGTTAGTTACAATATGGACTTCAGCACCTAAATGTACTAATCTTGTGGCAAAACATTGTAATATGAAAGCACTTCTACCTGAGGCTAATAAGAAAAATCTACGTTTATTTGTTAATCCATCATGCACTAAATCTATAAATTTCTGGGTATGCTTAAAATTGGTATCGAGATGGTCAATATTAGCCTTAATATTGTTCATAATCAATTCCATTGACTGAAAGAGAACTCTCTTTGCTTCACCATTTACTACCATATCATTAGTTTTAGTCATTTTTAATATGTTTTCAAATTGTTAGGGTATACTTTATATAATCATAGAAGTAAAATATACATTACGGTTTATTATTATTTCCTTACTAATATTTATAAACACCAATCCTAAAGTATTTTCTAAATTATAGATTAAAGGGATTATAAATTCATTTCAGTAATGAGAAGATCTTCTTTTTTAGATGAGGATCCCATTAATATCGTATACTTTGTTTCTTTAATTTCCCAAGTTTTCGATTCTGGATTATACCATGCTAAATCCTTAACATTAACCTTAATTTCTACATTTTTTGTCTCATTAGGGTTCAAGGCAACTCTCTTAAAACCTCGCAATAATTTCTTTGGTCTTTCAACAAGTGAGTTTTCAAAACCAATATATAACTGCACGATTTCTTCTCCAGAAACATCTCCAATGTTTGTAATATCTGCTCTAGCAATTATCTCCTCGTTTTCCAACGACACCTTTAGATTTTTATATTCATATTCTGTATAGCTTAATCCAAATCCAAAATTGAATGCGGGAATTAGATTTTCTTTCTCAAAAAGCGAATATCCATGATAATAACCGTATTCAATCTCCTCAATATCCCTCTTAAAGAATGGTAGATGATTAGGATCTTTTGGTATTGTAAATGGCAATTTCCCGCTTGGATTAACATATCCAAAAATTATATTCGCTAGAGCATTCCCGCCTTCCATTCCGGAATACCATGCCATTAAAATAGCAGGAATGTCATCTTTCCATTCTTCCATAACAATAGCACTTCCTCCAACCAAAGTTACAATACAATTAGGGATTAATTTTGACATTCTTTTAATTAATTCGATTTCCTGCTTGTGTAGATGAAGACTTACACGATCTCCTCCTGACTTAAAAAATGGAATATTTTCTCCCTCATCTTTATAAGTATATCCAACAACTACTATGACGGCATCAGCTGAAATAGCTAGATTCTCAGCAGCAGTGATGTCTGAACCATTATTATAAAGAATATTTACTTTTTCACCTACTAGGTTTTTTAATCCTTGTAAGGGAGTAATAATATTATTTTGGCGTACATTACTACTACCATGATCCCCAGTATTTTTCATATCAGCAAGTGGACCAATAACAGCTACAGTTTCTAATTTTTCTTCGTCAAGGGGTAGCAACTCATTCTCATTTTTTAATAGAACCATGCTCTTTTCAGCAACCTCACGAGCAAGTTGGATATGATCTTCACAAGCAACTAAAGATTTATCATATAGCTGAGGATCTTCTTTTGTAGTATACTGAAGAACTGTATTTATAATACGTCTAACGGCCTCATCAATTAATCCCATGGGAACTTGTCCTTTTTCAACTGCTCTTTTTAATTTTTTTCCATAATACTTAGCTCGAGGCATTTCGACATCTAATCCTCCAGTAATACCCCCTATAGTATCCTTTACTCCATACATCCAATCAGAATGAACAAATCCGGTAAAACCCCATTCTTCTTTAAGGATTTTTCTTAATAAATATGGATTTTGCCCACAAAATTGTCCTCGAAATTTATTATAAGCAGACATTACAGTTGCACACCCTTCTTCAATGCACTTTTTGTATTGTGGTAGGTAGACTTCTCTTAGAGTTCGCTCATCCATCTTTACATTAACTTTAAAACGCGAATCTTCTATACTATTTGCGATATAATGTTTGATAGTCGCCATTACATTATGCTTTTGAACACCACGCACAAGTGCTGCACCGAATTCTCCAATATGAAAAGGGTCTTCCCCATAAGTTTCTTGAGCTCTCCCCCACGCAGGATGACGTAATAAGTTTATGCACACTCCTCCGTATAAATTTCCTCCATGAGCCCGAACTTCTTTTCCTATGACTTCACCTACTCGTTCTTCAAGATTAATATCCCATGACGCTCCTCGAGCCATTGAAACAGGAAAACATGTTGAACCAATTATAATTACCCCTCGCGGACCATCAGTAAATAAAAATGGAGGAATTCCAAGACGTTTGACTCCTCCAGTTGGATATGCTCTATCAGCAAATTTGCGATCGGCGATTAGGAATTTAAAAAATCCTCCTCCTGCCATTTGATCTAATTTTTCTTTGAGCGTCATCTCATTTAAAGCATAATTAACAAATTCATCAATTTCCTTATCTGACATTCCTTTTTTGATTTTAATTCCATCCATTTTTAGAAATTTCTCTCAGTTTTATAAAAATATCCCTAGTTTTGAAAATATTTAGTCATTTATTTTTATTTTGAATTAAAAGTATGCTAAAATAAGACCTACCTTTCTCAGGTTTTATAATAATAACAAATTATACCTAATAAAAAATCAATTTACTAAACCGTTATTCTATATGTAATTTAGCGCATTTTTTTATAATCCATGATCAGTAGTCTTTTCTATTCCAACTCTTTGTAGAAAATTAAAACTAAGATGATATAAAATGACAACAATAGCTGAAAATCAAGTAAAAGAATTAACTACGCGCTTTGAAACTGTACCATATGGCACTTTTTTCAAGCTTTGGTATGCTCTCCAAAAAGCACTTCCTCCAGATAAAAAGGGTGAAATCCTCACAAAAATTGGTAGAACTATTGGAAAGGAATTCGATGAAACTGGAATTGAAACAATTGAGGATTTTATGAATGGCTTACAAAAGTTTTTAGAACAGGAATGGGCAATTACAGATAATGCTAAAATTGAAGTTGTGAAGAATGAAAATGGTGAAGTTGAAAAATTAATAGCCAAACAAGATAGCTGTAAAATGTGCTTTGCTAACACATATTACAGATTTCATGACAATGGAAGCCCTTCATGTATGTTTCCCCAAGTAATCATGGGTGTATTGTCAAAAGTAAAAAATAAGTTTGGTTTCAGAAATTTAAGTTATGAAGGTGTTCAGAAAGGCGACGTTGGTGTATGCGCGATGACGTGGAATGTTAAGTAGTTCACTTCGACACTACTACTTTTTTATTATTTCTCTTGATCAAGTTTCTTCTTTCTAAATATTGACCATATTCCCATAGGCGGTAACAACATTTAGCAGCAGCCTCAGTTGAATCGTAAGCTACAAAACCATGGGATAAGGATCTTGAGCGGAATTGACTATTTAATTTTATTCCTGCACTAGACATGGTCATACTACTGGTAACACACATTAATAATTTATCTGAGTCTGGAGGTAGAGCATTAGAAAGGTCTTTCAGATAATCATCTAAACTGTTTCCTCTTCGATAAACAATAAATTCTGGAGAAGCTCCCAAAATAATAAAGGAAAATTGTTTTTCCTCAGCTAATAGTTCTATTGTTTTTAAAGTAGCCTTCATGCTATTATTTCCTCCATATTCTAATGGATTTTTTAGGTTACTATTCACTTCAGGAATAAATTCATTGATTTTTTTATATGTGTTCTCTGAGATTCGAGGCATAATTAAACCATTCAATTCAACTTTATCTGTACTGTCTACAGCAGTACCCCCACTCATAGATAATACAGCAGTTCCCAATGTTTTTGGGATTGGATAGGTCAGGCAGGTTTGTACCATTTCTGTCAATTCTTTAAGATCATCCACAAGGATTGTCCCTGTTTGATGTGCCATTGTTTGCCAGAGTTTATATTCTCCAGCCATTCCCCCCGTATGACTCATAACAGCTTGATGACCAGTTTGAAGCTTACCACCTTTCCAAAGTATTACGGGTTTCGTTGGAGTAATTTCTTTTAGTAAAGGTATTAATTTATTTCCATCACGTTTTAGATTCTCTACATATAACCCTATTATCTTTGTATCCGGATCATCTTTAAAATATCGAAGGAAATCAATTAAGTCTAAGTCTATTTGATTACCTAATGATATATTTTTGGAAAAATAATATCCTAAAGAAGGAGAACGCATACCATGAGCAACTGCAATACCTCCACTTTGTGAAATGAAACCAACTGAACCCTCTTCCATAAAAGGTGCCATTAAAAAAGTCATTTTACCTTTTGGATTATGAATTCCCATACAATTAGGACCTAAGATGCGTATCCCGTATTTTGAAGCAATTTTTATTAATTCTTCTTCAAGTTTTTTTCCTGTTTTATCAAATTCAGAGTCTAATTCAGAAAAACCACTTGAAAAAATATGAACAAAAGATACTCCTTTTTTCCCTAATTCTTCCAATATTATTGGGGTAATTTTCGCAGGTACCGCTACCATTGCTAGATCTATGGGTGAATCGTCCGGTATTGAAGATATGGACTCGTAAAACTTATATCCTGCAAGTTCTTGATCTTTATATTTTGGATTCACGGGGTAGACTGGATTAGGATATTTACAAACTTTTAAATTTGCAACATATCGACTAATACCATCAATATTTTTTGTGGAAGCTCCAACTACAATTATAGCACGTGGATTAAAAAGACGTTCAAAAGGGATATCCTCTCTATCATAAGGAAAACATCCTTTTTTTTTTTCAGATTTAGAAATATCAATTCACCAATTATTAACAAAAATATTATAAATTCTAACAGTCGTTATAATAATTATAAAAATATCCCTAATTTCTGAAATATTTTGTGATTTAATACTATTTTGAATTAAGGAGAATCTTAAACTAGTTATTACATATCAGTAATTTAGAAAAAAAGAGAAAAAAAAGGAAAAAAATATTAATATTTATCTTACCCATCAATTTACGGTTTACTTATATTTGATAGATAAGAGCAAGTCGTTCTTTGTAATTTTCTTTCTATTCGCATGCATGGTAAAGGTACGTGCTTGTTCAGTTAATGCGGTTGCAGTCTTTTCTAAATGATCAATTAATAAATCTACTGCGTTTCGAGCTACGATTGATGCACCCTGTTGTTTCATTAATCTCCTGATAGGAGACCATGCAAAGGAATGTTTCTTTTTAGCCATTTTTTTATTCCTCCAACAATTTTAGATTTAAATCTTAAAATTTAAGTTTTTTACTTTTTATTTGTTTATTTTTAAAGTGTCTTAGATAGTATAATGTCCGAAGAGTTATTTAAATGTTTTGACTAAATCAGCAGAATAGTAACAGTTAAATGAAAAAAAAATCACGACAAAAAATTATGGTTTTAATTAAAGAGTCATCACCCATGATCATGCACTGGT
>JAGXNO010000039.1:33219-33559 GCA_019894975.1 Promethearchaeota archaeon
ATTTGTGTGATCATATTCCGTTTAGTCATTCGAAAAATTTGAAATACTTTTTTTATACACACAATAATACAAATGAATAAAGTGAAGAAATTTTCTATATTTTCTATTACATTACGGTTTAGTGGAGAATTAAAAAATTTCTAATTAAACTTAACCATCATTAACTAATATCATATCATGGATTGTATGATCATAAACAATATATCATAAATGAATTAAGAAGTAAAAATTAGTTGCAATCTTGGGATCGGTTATTTATTTGTAATTTGAAAAATCATAACTGCTGGATTGGGATAAAAATTATGAATTTTATGAGCTTAAGGGTTAAAAATTATAATTT
>JAGXNO010000003.1 GCA_019894975.1 Promethearchaeota archaeon
CTTAAAGGATGCATATTGATTAATTTCAGAAGTATCACTCTGAATTTCACTCCGATAAAGAGTATAAAACATATCCAGTGATTTTTCTGCTTCTTCTCTTATATCATGCTTTAGGAAATCTTTATCAAGAATCGCAACGAAAATCAAGTTGTATTTATACACAATAATCATGTCTACATCAAGACCCTTGATATTAATCTCTTCTAGTTCACCCAAGTTATTTCCAAATAAGCGTAAGGCTCCAACAAAAGAAGATAATAACACAGGATCAATTTTTGAATCTAGAATAAGATCAAGTAAATATTCCCCGGATTCTTTACAAATAACAATGCCTTTTACTAGTTTATATTCATCTACAGTAATGTCTATCTCACTTAACAAATCCTTAACTACCTATTGGTATAATGTTACTACACTCTAATAAAATCTTTTAATTTATAATTTAAATTTAGATGTAATATCTGTGGAATAGAATAAGATCTGATTTTTCTAATACTCCTATCAAAATTAAAAATATATCAAAAAAAGAATTGTTTTAAATTATTTTTCTAAAATCTCTCTTACTTTCTTTACAATCTCTTTAAATGCCTTAGTAGCCTTATTATCAGGATATTTTAATACGAAGGGTAAACCTAGATCTCCTTGCTGACTTATCTCTACCTCGAAGGGAATCTTTCCCAACAGTTTAATACTAAAATCTGTTGCCGCTTTTTCTGCTCCACCGGGAGGATATAAATCAATATACTCACCACAATGAGGACAATTAAAACCTGAATGATTTTCAATGATACCAAGGATTTTCCTTTCCATCACCATTGCCATCTTTATTGTTTTCCTTGCGTCCATTAAGGCTACTTGTTGGGGTGTAGTAACAATAACCACGTTTTCATCTGGGATTAGTTGGAGTATGTCGAGAGTCTCATCAGATGTACCCGGGGGTAAGTCACAAATTAAATAATCAAGTTCTCCCCACATCGCATCTCCTAAAAATTGTCTTACCGCACTCATTTTCATAGGGCCTCTCCAAATTACTGGATCGTCTGGGTTGAGAGTTAAAAATGCCATACTCATTACCTTTATATTCAGAGGACCATTTATTGGATAAAATTTTTTAGCATCCGCGTCTACTCTTGGTTTAAGTTCGGGATTTACACCAAGCATCTTAAGGACATTTGGTCCTGTTATGTCAACATCAAGGATTCCTACTCTTAAACCAACGCTGGCTAAGCTCATAGCAAGATTGACGGCAACCGTAGTTTTACCAACCCCACCTTTACCAGAAATGATGACGATTTTATTTTTAATTTTCTGCATATTTGTTATTATAGACTTCTCTCTATCATCCATCATCATTTCTTTTAAATCAATATCTGGAATTTCTTCTTCAGCCATAATGTTTAATCTCTTATTAATTATGCATTGAAACTATTGATTTGTTATATTTTTTTGGCTAATTTATTATGAATTTTAAGATGACTTCTCTTATATTTTAAATTTCATCATGAAAGTTTTTATATGCTATAACCTAAAGAAATTTTAATTTCAATATATTATTCATAACTGAAAGTAGTAAAAAAAACTCAAGGTGTTAATGAATTCCAGTTAGCAATTTTATGGAACTTTACAAATTTTTACCTAAAACAAATTGTAAAAAGTGTGGAAAGCCAACGTGTATGGCATTTTCTCTAGATTTACTACAAGGAAAGGTAAAAATCGACGATTGTACACCGCTTTTGGAGCCTAAGTATAAAAAGAATTATGATACCTTAAAAGAACTGTTAGGTTCTGAAGAAGGCAAGGAAAAAGAATTAAAAATCGATGTTGATGATGAATTGTGTGATGGTTGTGGAATTTGTGTTACTGTATGTCCCGTAAATGCAAGATATTGCCCACCATCATTGAGTGGTAAAGCACCTGATTTTCCACCTGATAAACATCAACTTTTTCAAGTAAAAAACGGTAAATGTGAATTATTGGCCCTTGAATATTGTCGGAGAATAGAAGGAGAAGGTCAAGCCAGAGAATGTCGAGTATGTGAATCCTACTGCCCACGGGAAGCCGTTAAAATTGATTATATTTAGTTATAATTTTTGATTTTCTAAAGGGGTTAAAAAAATGGCTAGTAAACGTATTGAATGTACAGGTTGTTCGCTTTTATGTGATGATATAATTATTAAGACTGATGGGTTATATATTGATGAGGTTATTGGGGCATGTTTAAAGGGGAAGGAAAAGTTTGATCAAGTTACGAGTAAAAATCGTATATTTTCACCCCTCGTAAGAAAGAATAGTGAACTACAAAAGATTTCACTTAGTAAAGCTTTCGAAGAAGCGATTAAAATTATACAAAATTCCTCTAAACCATTGTTATATGGTTTTTCTACGGTCAGCTGTCAAGCTCAGTTAAAAGGGATTGAACTAGCTAAATTAATTGATGGTTTTATCGATTCAAATTCAATTATATGCCAAGGAAAAGTTCTTAATGCTGCAAAACAAACTGGAATGACATTAACAACAATATCTGAAGTGATTAATAAAGCAGATCTATTAATATTTTGGGGCGCCAATGTAGCTGAATCTATCCCGCGATTATTAAATAAAACTGTATTTTCTCGTGGTAAATTCAGAATGACAGGGAGAGAAATTAAAACAGTTATTATAATTGATCCTGTTAAGACAGCATCTTTTGGAGTCATGGGTGTACGTGATATTGCATTAAGAATAAATCCTGGGAAGGATATTGAACTAATCCAAGCCTTAAAGGAGGAATGTTGTACACCAGGTAGTTTTCCCTCAGAGGGAGTTGCTGGTCTTGATAGTGATGATCTAAGAAGACTTTTGATTCAATTAACAAATGCAGAAAATGGTGTTATATTTATTGGTCAGGGAATTGTTAGTTCTACGAAAGAGCCTAAAGTAATACAAGAATTACTTGAATTAGTGCAAATGATTAACATAAAACAGCAAAAAGGTCGAATGGCAGTTATGATGCTTGGAGGCCATTATAATATGGCAGGATTCGACCAGGTTGCTTTATCAGTTTCTGGAAAAAACCATAGCCTACAATTTTCTAATAATCAATTAGTAGATTCGTCAGATACTATAATTACCAAAATTAATAATGATGATTTTGATTGTTCTATTATTGTTGGTACAGATCCCATCTCCCATTTACCATGGAAATTAAGTAAAAAATTAGCTTCAAAACCTTTAATCCTTATTGACAATAAAAAATCAGCAACATCACTTATAGCCGATTTAATTATTCCTTCAGCTATTACTGGGATCGAAGTAGGTGGATTAGCTTACCGTTTGGATCTCATCCCGATAGAATTAAAACAATATTTAAAGCCCCCAAGCAATATAGTATCTGATGAAGAGATCCTTTCCCAACTCATTGAGGGCTTAAAAGGAGGTTAGAAAAATGGAAATGATACTCAATACAGTAAGGATGGTTGATTATGATCAAGCAAGAGAATTTGCTTTTGGGGATGATAATTCTCTAAAAGAAAATCTCGCAATTTGCTTTATAAATCCTGAAGATTACAAAAAGCTCAATTTAACCCAAAGTCTGAACCTAAAACTATCAAACGATAATGGGGAAGTAATAATTAGGGTAAAACAGAATGAGGATATCCCACCAGGAACAGTCTTGATGCCCGTTTCAATCTGGGCGAATCAAATAATAGAAATCAATGGTGATTTTTTAGTTTTCAAAAATCTAAAGATTAATGCTGAGGCAACCAGAGAAAACGTTGTAGATATAAAAAATTTATTAGAATCCCTAAAAACATAAGAAAATTTTACAAGTGAAGAAAATGAATAGGCTTATAATAAAAAATGGACTAGTCTACGACCCAATAAATAATATTGAGGGTGAAAAAAAGGATATTTTGGTTGAATCAGGTAAGATTGTAGACAAATTTACAGGTAATAAAGATATTAAGGAAATTGATGCTACAGGGAAAACAATTATTCCCTCGGCTATTGACATACATACTCATGTTGCTTCTCAACAAGTTAATTGGGCAAGGTTATTGGGTTCAAATAATGATAAATTTAATGAGGTTTGGCAAGGTTTAACGTTAAAAAACATCGCTAAAGCCTATGTTTCAATGGGTTATACTTTTATACTTGAAGCAAACGTTTTTCCCTCTTTAGCAAAACAAACGATTTTCAACTTTCAACAGATGCCTATATTAGATAAAGCGATGTTGTTAAATATCAGCAATTTTTGGCCATTAGAACTTGAATTCCAGAGAGATAAAACTAAAGATATGGCGGTATTTCTCTCTGATCTTTTATCTAAAACCTATGGTTTTGGTTTCAAAGTTTATAATCCTTTTGAATGTGAAGTATGGAATTTTAAAGAAATGAGGGAGGATTTATCTAAGCAGGGGAGATTATATAATTTTTCTGCGCTAGATGTCTATACAAATATAGTGAAATGTATAGAATCAATGGGTTTACCACATTCTGCTCACGTACATATTGAAGGATATGAAAATTCAATAGGAAACAAAAACCTTTTCGATGTTTTAGAAACGATTAATTCATTAGGATTAGAACCAAATCAATTGACAAATTTTGATATCAAAAGAGAACAAATAATGCATGTTGCTCATGCAAATAGTTATGCAACTGATGGAAATAATACACCGTTAATCGATTATTTCAACCAAAACAATAAATTCTCTTTGGATCTTTCATTTATTGGTTTTAATCAAATAAATCCTTTGATAACATCAGATAGAAGAATAATTAACTCAATGCTAAAAATGGATGCAATTGACAATCCACATAAGTTAATAAGCTCAGCCATAGAGTTTGAAGGGGATTCGTTTACTACAACGAGAATTCTTGAAAAGAATAATTATCAACATTGTACACTATGGGCAAATGCTATTGATTTAGCTTTGAATATTAAAAATAAATCACAGGTTTGTTTTTCACTAAATTTCCCAAATTATGCAATGATAACAGATATACCTGAAATCTTAACTTGGTTGATTAATCAAGAAGCCCGACAAGATTTTATGAAAGGAATGAATGATAAATTTCTGAATGATTGTGGCTTAGCCAGTAATGATAAAGTATTAAATTTCTCAGAAATTGTAAGTATCACTCGTGTTAGTCCTGCAAAATCTTTAGGATTAGGAAGCATAAAAGGAAATCTTGGTTTAGGTGCTGATGGAGATATCAACGTGTTAAACTTAAACTTAGAGAAAACAGATATTAGTAAGGATGCTGAAAGTTTTAGAAACGCTTTTACAAATATTGAGTATGTAATAAAATCAGGTGAAATCGTTAAAAACCAAGAAAAATTGGCTTTCAATTTAAACGGTTCAATTATTTGGTCGAACGGGCAGGCAGAAGTCGGAGAAAAAGATTTTATTATGTCAAAAAAGAAAGAATTTTTCCAAAAGTATTCATCCTTGTTCTATGATTCCTATAAAACAATTGTAGAAGATAAATTTTTACGAAAAATAGATTAACTCGGAATTTTTGATCTAATTGGGATTAAAAAATAATCTTAATATCTTTTCTTTAAAATTCTTAAAAACAACTTATTAAATGTTTTCTTGATTATATAAATTCAATTTTCTATTATTGAAAAATTAGAAGAAAATAACCATGACAAAATTACCCTTAGAAGGAGTTCTCGTTATTGATTTTTCAACGATTATAGCAGCCCCATTGATTGGAACACTTTTGGCGGATTTTGGAGCCGAAGTAATCAAAGTAGAACTACCAAAAGTTGGTGAT
This sequence comes from Promethearchaeota archaeon, assembly GCA_019894975.1. Classification (GTDB taxonomy): domain Archaea; phylum Asgardarchaeota; class Lokiarchaeia; order Sigyniarchaeales; family SOKP01; genus Loki-b32. The sequence continues at coordinate 5,767 of JAGXNO010000003.1, forward strand.
ACAACTAGAGGAGGCAGTAGATCACCGGGGAGAAGGAGTCTTTTTTGGCTAACAATGAACAGAAATAAAAAATCTATCACACTAGATCTACATACAAATGAAGGTCAGGATATAGCTAGAAAGCTTTGCTCAAAAGCAGATGTAGTCCTCTTTAATTTTCGACCGGGAGTTATAGAAAAATGGAATCTAAGTCCTGAAGTGTTGCAAAAGACTAATCCAGACTTAATAATAGGCCTAGTTTCCGGATATGGTCAAACTGGACCTTATAAGGATAAAGGAGGATATGACAGGACTGTAAGCGCGTTTTCAGGGCTGACATATACTTCTGGATACCCCGAACACCCCCCAGTACGTTCTGGATTCCCATTAATTGATTATTTAACCGGATATCTTGGAGCTTTTGCAGTAATGACGGCATTATATAATAGAGACGTTAACAAGAATGGAGGAGAAGTTATAGATTTAACGCTCACAGAATCTGCATTTAAAACATCAGGGGGTGCTTTATCAATATATTCAAAATTTGGGACAATCTATGAAAGATCAGGAAACAAAATTCCATTTGTTGTCCCTGCAGAAAATTTTGAAACGAAGGATGGAAAAAATGTAGCAATTAATGCGAACTCTATAAAACTTTGGGAAAAGTTAGCAGGAGGTATGGAACGAACAGATTTGTTAATAGATAAAAGGTTTAACTCAGCTTTAAACAGATTCGAGAATCAAGATGAGCTTTATGGAATAATAGGAGATTGGGTAAAAAAATATACTGCTGTGGAGATTATGCGGTTACTAGAAAAAGTTGGAGTTCCATGTGAAAAAGTAAATAACATCGCAGATTTAGCAGAAGATCCTCATATGCGACAAAGAGATGCAATTGTAGAATATGATGATTATGAATTCGGTAAAATTTTAGTTCCCGGAATAGTTCCAAAACTTAAAAATTTCCCAGGTCAGATAAGGTTCTTAGGTGCAAAATTGGGAGAGTTTAATCAAGAGATTTATCAAGAATTGTTGGGATTTACTTTAGAAGAAATTAAAGATTTGGAAGAAAAAGAAGTAATCTAAGACGTAAAACTAGTAGTTCTGACCAATTCTTTGATGATTTAAAGATTCAGAGGATATTTTCTATGCTTTTCTATTGCGGCTCTAAAAGCAAGAATGTTTTCCCAAGGTACATTCAAAATGTTATGACTTGGACCAGCAAAATATCCTCCGCCATAAGCTGCTGCTTTGATGCATCTCTTTACTTCTTCCTCTACTTCTTTAGGTGTCCCAAAACTTAAGGTTCTTGTAGCATCCATTCCCCCCATAAAGCTAACTTTATCACCCAAAGTTTCTTTTAAATGTGCTAAGTCAACACCGGCAGCAGGTTCTAGTGTTTGGATACAATCTAAGCCAGCATCAACCATATCTGGAAGGAGTTTATCAACATAACCACACGAATGCTGGACAACAAACATTCCATGTTTATGACATTCTTGAAACATTCTTTTATATTGGGGAATAAGGAATTTCTGGAAGTTTTCAAGGGAAAGAATTGAGCGTCCTTTCATTCCTAAGTCATCTAAGTAAAACCAGATATCTACACCTGCTTCTGCATAACGCTTAATCATTTCTATGTTTGTATTAGCATATTCCGTTAGGACTTCATGCATAAATTTCGGATGTTTTCGCATAAGATATACAACTCTACTGGGAGTCATTCCTTCATGTAATGCATCATTTAAAGCTATAACCGACCTAGCCATCGGATATAAATATTGAGAAAGACTTTCAACAAATTCGTCCCAGATTTTAGGGGAATAATTTACTTCATCATTAATGAAATCTGAAGGTTTTCCGTATTCATCCCAATAAGATTTTACGATTTCAGGTGTGTGGAATACGCCGTCTATATACCACATAAAAGGTTTTCCGGTTTCAACTTGATCTACCATCTTCCAAATTCGACCGGTAGGGGTAGCTATAAAACTTCCAGGATGTTCCGGGGGACCTGGAGCCATGGACCCTTTCAGTCTACGTCTCCAAGGATCTATTGCATGTGTATCAACATTCCAAAACCGTAGTTCTGTTATATTTCCTGCCCATCGAAAATCTTCTTTAGAAAAACTATTTTCAATATAGGTTTCATTTTCTTTATACTCATCTGACTCAAGGAATTCTTGATAAGAAGTTCCAGTTCTTTCGAAACCAAGGTAATGGATAGGTATAATATCGGGTTCATCATCACGTTCTAAAGTTCGAATAACGCGTTCTCGTTTAGATAAAACCATAATAAAAGAGTTGTTTTATTTGCTTAAAAAAATTATCAATTTAGGAAGAAATTTTGGAACAATTATATTATTAGTGGATAGTCTCTATACTTTTCAATAGCTGCTCTGAATGCTAAGACATTTTCCCAAGGGACGTTTAAGATGTTATGACTTGGTCCCGCAAAATATCCTCCATCATAACCCGCAGCTTTAATACATCTTTTTACTTCTTCTTCTACTTCTTTAGGCGTCCCGAAACTCAATATTCTCGTTGCATCCATTCCTCCCATAAGACTAAGCCTGTCTCCCAAACTTTCTTTTAAATGCGCTAAATCAACACCCGCGGCAGGTTCTAATGCTTGAATACAATCCAATCCAGCATCAACCATATCTGGTAGGAGTTTATCAATATATCCACACGAATGCTGGACAATAAACATTCCGTGTTTATGGCATTCTTGATATATTTTTTTATAATAAGGAAGCATAAAAGTTCGGAAATTCTCAAGAGAAAACATAGAACGGCCTTTATAACCCAAGTCATCATAATAAAACACGGTGTCTATTCCTGCCTCAGCATAGCGTTTAACAAATTCTAAATTCGTTTTAGTATATTCATTCATAACTTCATGAATAAATTCCGGATTTTTTCTCATATGATAAGTGACCCTACTTACTGTCATTCCTTCGAATAGAGCTTCATTCATGGCAATCATTAATCTTGCCATGGGATATAAATAAGATGATAAACTTTCAACATATTCCTCCCAGATTTGAGGGGAATAATTAACTTCATCGTTAATACATTCGGATGGTTTTCCATATTCATCCCAATATGAATGCAAAATTTGAGGTGTCTTGAAATAGCCATCAAAATACCAAGCATAAGCTAAACCTGTTTTTACTTGCTCTACTCGCTTAAAAATTCTCCCCGAGGTTGGATTTAGGTAAGTTCCAGGATAATCGGGGGGATTCTCCACTACTGCTGATTTCATCCTGTGTCTCCACGGATCCATAGTTTGGCAATCAACATTCCAGAATCTATTTTCTGTTATGTTCCCTGCCCATCTATATTCTTCTCTTGAATATTTATTTTCTATATAAGTATTATTTTCTTTAAATTCATCTGATTCTATAAAATATTGATAAGAAGTACCTGTTCTTTCAAATCCATTATAATAGATTGGTATCTTATCAGGTTCATCACTGCGTTCTAGGGCTCGAATAACTCGTTCTCGTTTTGACAACACCATAATATCAAAATACTTTGATTATTTAAAAAAATATATAATAGAATTTGATTTGTAATTAATATTAATCATTAAAATGAAATTAGGGAAGTACAAATAAAAGACTCAAAATTAGGTATTTATTATGGATTTTGAAGAATTAACCGAACTTATTGTAGAATTGGAAGTGGATGATATAGCTGACGCTGTAAAAGTCGCGCTTGATGAGGATAAAAAGGATCCAATTGAAATTTTAACAGCTTTAACTAAAGGCATGGATGAGGTGAGTCGTCGTTACGAGAAATTTGAATACTTTCTAGGAGAATTAGTATTAGCTGGTGATACTATGAAAGCTGGACTTGAAGTCTTAAAACCAGCTTTAGCCGTTTCGGATGCTGCTAAAGAGAAAATTAAAGCAGTAATTGCTACGGTAAAAGGGGACCAGCATGATTTAGGGAAAAACATATTAGGGACAATGCTTTTAAGTGCCAACTTTGAAGTGTACGATTTAGGAAGGGACGTAGATGCTGATATTATTGTCGAAAAAGTTAGAGAAACGGGAGCTTCAGTTGTAGGATTGAGTTCTTTACTCTCTATGACTGTAGATCAAATTGGAGTTGTTCATGAAGCTTTAAAAGAAGCGGGATTACGAGATGGTGTAAAATTAATAGTGGGGGGAGCACCCTTAAATTTGGAACTTGCTAAGAAATTTGGAGCAGATGGATATGCCGATGATGCGATTTATGGAGTTGATCTCATCAAAAAATTAACTAAGACTTAAAAAACTCTTTTTATTCTTGAATTCTATTTCATAGGGAATTTCTTGAACCTTAGATAAAATAATATACTTAGGTAAAATGGATTATCCTAAATATAATCGTTTAATCAGAAAAGAGAAGAAATTTCACTTTTTTTATAAATACTTAAAAATTTAATCCTTTGAAGAAATTTACGGTTGTAAACAAATTTTTACCACCGGTCCTAAGATAATTCATAGCGTCTTCAATACCTTCTATTGTCAGGTCATACATCGGTATAACACTAGAAATAATCTTACGAGTCCATGGGCTCCATTCTGGTCTTATCAACTCTGGATTAAGCCAAATGATTCCATTATTAAAATGATGTGCAATTTCTCGAATGTAATAAATCCCGGGCATTTCATTCCTGTGATAATAATATATCGAGCCATATTTCTCTGTTAATTCCCAACTAGCCATGGCAGCATCTCCGACCACAACAACCTTATACGAAGAATCATATTTTCTAAGAAAATCGTCAAATTCTAATGCTTCATCAGGATTTCTTCGAGCATTGTTATATAAAGTTTCATAAATACAGTTGTGAAAGTAGTAATGTTTAAAATCTTTCCAATGTGACATGTTATTGGCTGCTGAGAAAAGTAGATTTACAAGATGGGCATAAGGTGTCATACTCCCCCCCACATCCATGAGGAGTAAAATTTTTACATCATTTTTTCGTCGTTTATCAAATACAATTTCAATCTCCCCACCATTTTTAGCGGTTTTATTTATAGTGTCATCAATATTTAATTCATCTTGTTTCCCAATTTCTTCGAGTTTCTTAAGCCTTTTTAGAGCTACTTTAATTTGTCTTGTATCAAGAACGATATCTTTCCTGTAATCTTTAAACATTCTTTTTTCAGCAATCTGTACTGCAGTTCGCATGCCAGCTCCACCTCCAATTCTCATCCCCATAGGATTTTGTCCGGAATTGCCAAAAGGAGAAGTTCCTTGCGTTCCAATCCAATGGTCTCCGAAATTATGTTCTTCATCCTGTTCTTGCATTAGTTGCTCAAGGTGCTTTTGTAACTCTTCGAGATTTGTGAACTGACTTGTCATTTCTTGGAAAGCAGCACTATCTGACAATGCATTGAGATTTTTTTGAAGCCATTTCATAATTTCATCTTTGATATCATCCGGAGCGTCTGCAAGTAACATTCCATCAAGTTGATCGGCGTACTTTTCAAGCAATTCTTCGAGTAGTTCTTTGATATCTACCCCTGTAAGGTATTGTTGGTATTCCTTTATGAGAAGCTCTAAGCCTTCAAGAAGTTCGGGGAGAGTTATGGGTTTACTAAGCCACTCCCAGATTTCTTGCTTTAAATCTTCAGGGAATTGAACCATTGCATTTTTGAAGAAGTTCGCAAAGGAGATATCGAATATGTCAAAATGATGCTCATTTTTACAGAGGATTGAACGTGACGTATAATAAAACTCGACCATGTTATGGATAAGCCCCTTATTGAGCGCTTCCAGTAGGGTCATATGTTCTGTTATACTTATTGGAAGTCTTTCTTTTAGGTAATAGAAAAATTCAACAAACATTTGAAAGGTTTTTCGTAGTAATTTATCTTGGTATTATATAATATTGGGACTAATATAGATTTTTGCTAATAATTTAAAAAGAAATCTAGATATTAAACTAACTAGGTTTGAAGTGTAAAGAGGATAGAAATCTTATAGTCAATCCTGCCAAACACCACTGGATTTTTTAAGGTGAGATTTCGCCCCTATCCTCCCTTGATATTTCTTGGTCTTTAGATATTAAATAGTTTGCTACTAAAAACTCTAAATAGAGTCTTAGACTAGTTTTAGATTGAAAACCCAAATTTGATTAACTCAACTTTAATCGGTGTTTAAATCCTTTCAGAAAGATAAAGTAATATGTTCTACACAATTTCTGCTGATTTAATATTTTATCAATTTGTAAGATTCACTAAAAAGTATTCGAATTCTGAACTTAAACTATATAACTATTTTTATAGTAAAACGGAAGGTATATCTCCCGAACTTGTCGTTGCAATCAACCAGTTTATCCTTTTTTTCGTGAAAAATGAAAATTATTTTGATTCTAAACCATTCTTAGATTCAATGAGACGAGAAGTTAAGGGTAAAAAGATCTTAATTATTAGAGCAGAAAAAATATTAATTAATTTATTATTCAGCTTATTCCCTGATTTATATATACATAATGTCGCTTTAGAAGTAAATGATTCTTCAGGACGACAGGAAATTTCTTTGTATTTCTTATCTTATAAAGAAAGGGGTATTGCAATCGGAAGAGGGGCTGAATATATCAAATGCGTCAATAATTTGTTTGCAAAACATATAAAATTTGAAAACAATCACAAACCGATTGAAATTAAATGTAAAAACTTAATCCCACAAGTTTGATGATGAATTCAAAGAATTAAAATTTATTAAAAAAACCTAGGAATCCCTTCCTTAAAACCATTGAGTTGCATCTGCCTCCAACACCAAATCATTCAGAGTTGCGGCTCCGACAATTTTTACTCCAGGAATCAAATCGACTTTATCCCATCCTAGCATTCTTTTTGACGCTTCACATACCAGAATTTCAATTCCCATATCCATTGTTTTATCTATCATTTCTTTTACACTTGGAAATCCCCCTAACTTGATTCCTTCAGCCGCACCAGGCTTTAATATCCTTAATCCTGTACCTAAATAATATACTATCGGTTTGATATCCATTGCTTTCGCAGTTTGAGCTAATACTAGTGGTGAATATTGGCGTTCTGGATCATGACTAGTTTGGACATATAGAATTACTTTTTCTTTTTCGTTTATAATAAACCACCTCTTATTTTAGTGAAAATGTAGATTTATTTCTGACTTACTTTTTTAGTAAATTTGTGTTATAGGCAAAGCATTTCAAAAGTTAATAAACATCACTTTTATGTTTCAAAAAGTAAAGTTAATATCCATTTATGTAAAATTTGTAGATTTCTTAATTAATTTATGGATTATTAAATTTGATAAATCTTCTCATTTGATCCTCTGAATTATCATACATTTTCTCTTAAAAGATAATATACTTTGCTTGAATTACACTTAGGGCAAGTTGTCTTTCGACTTTTTGTTGCAGACACATCTTCCCATTCATTGTTACATTCTAAGCATCCGTAACCTATAAAGGGTTTTTTAAAATCGAAATTCCCTCCATAAACCCTTAGAGTTTTTCCTTCTATTAAAGCCTGAATAGTTTTTTTATGAGCATTTTCTAGGACACGGGAGAATGTAGGCTGACTAATGCCCATACTCTCAGCGGAGACTTGCTGGTTTAAATTCATATAATGTTTAAGTCTCATAGCTTCGAATTCTGATAATGTTAATATTATATAATTTTCTTTATTTTGAGGTATATCTGAGAAATAGATATTGTTAGGTGGTTCTTTAACCCATTTTCGACGAGTTTTTCTCCCCATTTTTGAATCCACCTAAAACTAATAAGATAGAAAATAAATGTTGTTATTGATATTAATATATTTGAATATATATTCATTTTTAATATCATTGTATTGAATTATAACAATAAAAATAAAAAAATAATTATAAAAAAATTATTTTCGAATTTGCACTTTAGGCTTAATTGGACTTGCTCCCCCCATATTGGTTATAATTGGACAATGAGAGAGAACTTTATCCATTAATTCATGGATCTTATCATCTGATGCATCTGCTTTTATCCTAATTACTGGTTCTAATTTATCATATCCTGCAAGTAGGTTATCGTCAATCCCAAAGATCGCACCTAGATTAATGTGACCTCGAGAATTTACCATCATACTCTCGATTTTAATATTCATGATTTTCGCCCAAAATCTAGTAACCGCAATTATACAAGCACCTATTGAAGCTAGAATCACTAGTAATGGAGAAGGTCCTTCATTAGTCCCATCCAAGCCCGAGGGCGCATCAATTAGCAGTTTAAAGGACTTTGCCCCCATTGTGCATTCTACTTGCATTCCCTCTGGTAGCATTTCACAAGCAACATTAAAGTTTTTTTCACCTTTATTTAGATCTTCTTTAATACTGCTATAGGTTTCATTAAAACTCGGAATTTTAATTCACTCTAATTTGGTTTTTTTTATTTCTATGAATTTCTACATTGGTGATTATGATTACTATTATGGTGTTCTTCACAACTAGGGCCACCTAAGGGAGTTAATTTTCCATCCAAGAGCAATTTCAGGTTTTCATTAATTGAGTCATTTATTCCATGATAAATATTTATCCCCGCTTGTAACATAGCTGCAAAGGGACGACCCCCAATACCACTCACAATCATATCTGTAACATTTTTTTCCTTCATGTCAAGAACAGTCTGCATGCATCCTGAATGGTTACTGTTATCTAATTCGAAAACCTTCTTAGGTTTATTACTATCAGAAATCTCAACTCCTAAGAAAAATTTACAGTGACCAAAATGTTGAGAAAGATTATCAGAAAGTTTTGTACCATTTGAAGGAATTCCTATAATTTTTGTCATTTCTATCAGAATTTGTGATATATTTGTATTTTTAATAATTATTCATTTTTTCCTTATAATAAGTACTAAGGATTGCTAATATAAAAGGCTTTTGAATGATTATTCATAAAAACTTCAAAAACAAATAAATTTACTAAATTATTAAGACTAATGAAATAATTGAATTTTATGCATGAATAAGCATTAATCTTTTATAAGATGGGAATTGGAGTTGGTTAGTCTAGTTAATTTGTCTTGAATATACATTTCAACACATTGTTTTACAAGTAAACCTTCCCCAACAATTTGAAATATTACCATTCCCTGAGATTCTAAGGATTTAAATGCTTTAGATCCAATGAATTGCACAAGTGTTATTGAAGCATTATTATCCTTAACAATGCTTGCTACATATGTGCCCAAGTTTCCCGCTACTCCAGTTGTACGAATTGGAACTGCTTTAACTGAAGTTATTTTCTTTTCTTTCAATGATACGATGGTTATACTCTCACTTTTCCCAAAGCGTTTAATAATTGGCTCATTCAATCCGCCATTTCCTTTGGAAGGTACAGCTATGATAGACATCTTCTTGATTCTAACCTTCGTTTAATTAAATGAAAAATCTGATGAATAGTTAATTCTTTTAAAATTTCTATTTAATTAAAACCTCTAGATTTCTCTTTATTACAGGAAAGTAATCTTTTGCATTAGAAGGATAAAACATTTTAAGCTTTTTACATAAAGAATCCAGCAAAAGTTCCTCTGGTTTTCCTTCTAATATCAATTTAGTTTCTTCTTCTGAAATATCTTCTAATCTTTTTATATTCTTAAACGCTTTTTGATTAGCAGGACACTGCGATTGGCATTTCATGCATCCTATTAAAGCATTATGGGCATTATGGTCTATCCACTTTGGGATTTCACCAGGGATTTCATTATATAAAGGAATACATTTTTCCACATTAATTACAAAATCACCTTTAGTTGAAGAGGGTATAGCGCCAGTAGGACAGTTCTTAAAGCAAATTTCACACTTTTCACACATATCCATTATCGATAATTCACTCCAATTATCTTTTTTAAAATCGAAATCAGTAAAATATGCATAGAGAGAGATGGAACTACCCCAATCATCGACATAACAAATATTATTTCTTCCATATTTCCCCAACCCACTTCTAACAGCTAAAAGTTTTAAATGTACATTAGCAAACTCAACATCATGTTCCGGTTCCTTGATGATATCATTTAAAATTAAATTTTCTAAATCTTCATATTCCAAACCATCATCATAATAGTTTGGGGGGATTGGTATATCGTAGATTTTACCATCTAATTGAAAATTAACATACCCTAATTTTGTAGATATCGCTAAGATTACTAACGATCTAGCTTGAGGTAATTTATTAGGAATTTTAAATATTTTATTTTTTAAATAACCTCTATAAGTTGCATGATCACTGAGTTTTCCTGCGGAATCTAATTTATCGAAATCATTTTGTAGCTCTTCTAAATGATCTACTGACAGAGTGGAGTATTTGTATTCATAATCGGAAACTTTTGTTGAAAATCTCATTTATTTCACATTTTATGGTTAAGTTGGAGTTCTTTGTACCTATTTTTGAAATTATTTAAAACTTTTTTTTAGTTTTAGAGTATATTCAAATATCTTGAAGTGACAAAAAATCTCTTTATGACAAAAAGAAGTTATTAATTTCTAGCAGCTATTAAAAGAGTGCTAAAAGTACATCTTTAAGGAAGTCTACCGTAGTAGATTAATTTTTTCCACCACTTCTCAAGTAATCCATCGCTTGCTCAATACCTTTAATTATTAAATTTTAATTATGGAATTATCTGTATAATTTATAAAATTAAAGAAATTAGTCTTAAAGCATTGAATTTAATTAGGTGGAGAATAATGATCTTGCGATATACAAAAAGCATATCGGTAACTAATAAATCTCACTTTTATGTTCAGAAGAAAAGGTGAATTTTCTTAAAGATTTTATAAGAGAATTTTAATGGAATTAAGAAAATATTGAAATAATAGAGGAAATTTAATCATATCTAATTTGAAAGGAATAAAAGGGAGGAAGGAATGTAATTATTTTTGGGATGGCTTTTTCGCAAGTTTATTGCCTGGGATTGTATTTATTACTATCATTTTGCAATTTTTTATCTCATAAATGACTGAATTTTTTTTAACTAATTACACTTGATCACCAATAAATAAAAAAAAAGTTGAAAAATAAAATTTATCTATTTAGACTTATGAATAATCTACTGAAACATAAGTATTTTATACATTTATCTTTTAGAATTCAAAATTAGTTAATAAAAATGGTATAATAATTGATAATTTATAGAGAAAAAAAATAACTAGAGTATTTTGTTATCTTGTTTTTCATAATTTGAACTATAATTATGATAAAAATGTATCATATTATGGATTCTGATTAAGTGAGGATAATTATATTCATTGGTTCTTGCTATTTTAGAATATCCGTGATCTTTTTCGTGTATGATTATTCCCATAATGATCACAATTCTTTCGCCAAACTATGGAGAGAATATAGGATTTCGAAACATTTATATATATAAGTTTGCATTCATTTATTGGAAAGGTCAATTTTTCCGGTTTTCATAGGTCACTATTATTCTAAGTCTCAATTAAAAATTAAAAGTTGAAAGGGGAACTGACGAAATTCATATATGGAATTATTAAAAGGTAGATCAAGAATTGATCTTTTCGATAATAAATATTAAATTATAAAAAAAAACAAAAAAAAGAGTTGATCATGAAAACTATATTGTTTGATGCTTTAGGGGATAAGAATTTTTCCGTATATTCAATTAGAGATTTGGATGCTGAAGTTAAGGATGAGGATATTGAAGAATTGATTGGAAAAATTAAGCATATACCTGTACATTTTGCTACAATAGATTTAGGATATATAAAATTAAGAGAATTTAATCAAACTCATTTAGCAAAAGTATTAAAAAACTTCGAAATACCTATTTTTACAATAGAATTACCACACTATGTAAAAGGACATTATGCAAGTCAAATTAGTGAGATTCAGAATAAGTACAATGAATTAAATACTACATATAATTCATTAAAAGATAAAAATTCTCCAGGTGCTCATGAGTTAAGTTATTTGATTGATTATTACTCAAAAGAACTAATGGAATTAAATGATTATCTAAATCAACAGATACGAACTAAATCAATTGTTGAGAAAATTTTAAGCGTAATAAAAGATCGAGATAGTAAAAATTTAACTTTTGTACATTTTGGTAAGGAGAACACTTTTGTTGAAATAATGAAACAATTGAAAGAACGAAACGTAAAATCTAATATAATCTTCATTCAAAAGTCAAAATTTTTGCATTCTATATAATTACTAACAATTTTTTGATTAGTTATAGGGTTAATTATGCTTAAAAAAGAAAATTCAGAAAAGCAATATGATTTGGTGATTATAGGCGCAGGTCCAGGTGGTTATCATGCGGCCATTAGAGCTGCCCAGTATGGGGCCAAAGTAGCATTAATAGAAAAAAATAGGTTGGGTGGAACGTGTTTAAATAGGGGATGTATTCCCACAAAAGCTTTACTTGCTTCTGCTCACTATCTTGAAAAACTTCATGATGCTGAAGAATTTGGAATCTTAATTAAGGATTATATTGTAAATTTTGAAAAAGTTGTTGAGAGAAAAAATAAAATAGTAAATGAACTTGGTAGCGGAATTGCAAATCTTCTAAAGTCTTGGAAAAATGATGTCTATCTAGGTCACGGTAAAATTCTTGGAGGAACTTCCGAAGTGGGTTTTCATATTTTAATTCAAGGAGAAAATATTTATGAAACCATTCTTGCAAAAAGAGTTATAATAGCTACGGGTTCAACTCCCGCTTTGATTTCTAATTTTAATATAGATCATGAGAGAATATTGACTAGTGATGATATCTTAGATCCTAATTTCAAGACTATCCCGAAGCGATTATTAATTATTGGTGCTGGAGTGATTGGATGTGAGTTTGCTGACATTTTTGCGACTTTTGGGAGTAAAGTAACATTATTAGAGTATCTTCCATCGCTAATAGCCGCAGAGGAGCCAATAATCATAAAACATTTACAAAAAAAGTTCGATTCAGTGGGTATTAAGATTTTCACTTCACAAAATGTCTTATCTGTTGAAAATGAAGGTTCCAATGTAAAGGCTATCACCTGTTCTGCTTCGGTTCCTAGAGATGATATCGAAAAGGCAGAAAAATCTATTTATGAAGCAGATTTATGTTTAGTTTCAATTGGAAGAAATAAAGTATCAAAAAACTTAGGATTAGAGGAATTAGGGATTGAAACTAGGAGGGGCGCAATTGAAGTTGATCCTGATACGCTAGAAACAGCTGTTAATGGGATATATGCTATAGGTGATGTGACTGGAGGGCTTATGCTTGCTCACGTAGCTAGCTATGAAGGAGATATAGCTGTAGCAAACGCTCTTTCTAGTCTTGGAATATTTAAAAATCATCCGGGGAGAACAAATTATAGAGTTGTACCTTCTACGATCTTTACAAGTCCCAATATCGGTTCAGTCGGACTCAAAAGAAAACAAGCTAAAGAATTAGGAATTGATGTCTTAGTAGGACAATTTCCATATGAATCTCTTGGGAAAGCAAAATGTATGGGAGATAAAGGACTTTTAATAATCTTAGCAGATAAGCATACAACTCAAATCGTCGGTGCTTCGTGTATAGGTGAAAGTGCCTCAGAATTGATTGCTGAGATTTCACTTGCGATGCAAAATGGATTAACAATTGAAGACATCACAGGTACAATACATAGTCATCCAACACTCTCAGAAATGGTGTTAGAGGCAGCAGAAGCTGTTGTAGGACGAGCTATCCATAAGAAAGGAAGACCAATTACACCAAGATTAAGAGATATTTTAATGGAACAAGTACCTTTTGAAATTAAATTGAAAAAGCCCAAGATCTACTCAAAATAAAAAATTTCTTATTCTCTTATTTTAAACTTTATTACAAATTAAAAAGTGTCGGAAAGAGTGAATATGAAATACAAATTGAATAAAAAAAGAAAAACTGAAAACTTAGATGGGTATAAGAAAAATCCAGAATTCTTCAGAATCCCAATAATACCAATTAATTATAATTCATTATGGGGAAGATTATTTAATACCAAAATCCCTCCAAAGGATTGGAAATTTGAATCAAACCATACCTTTAAAATAGTTAATAATGATATTAATCTGGATGCAAAATTAAAGTCTAAAAAAAAATGAGATGGAGATTAGTATTTAATGTTTTTTTTTAATTTTTAATACCTAAATTCAGTGTTTTTTATGTAAGTAAGAATTTGAATGACTATAACAACTACCAATTTTGTTTTTATAAAGTATAAAAAAAGAGTATAAAGAAAATATTTGGATATTGCATGTAACTATCGATATAAGTAATTAATGCATTATTTTAAACAAAAATTAATTTATTTCTTGTTTTTTAAAGAAATTAATTTATAATACCAATCTAATTTCTTATTCTCCCACTCAATAGTGTTATTAAATGGAACAATAAATTGCTCAATTATACCTTTTGAAAGCATATTATTTATTACTTTTTCACCATTATCATTTCTAATTAATATCATCGAATATCCTTCTGGAGCTCCAGATGCTCCAACGCTAATATCTGTAAATCTTCCTGTGAATTCATCACACTCATGGCAACTATTTCTAATTGCAGGATCTAAAGTTTTGATATCGATTTCAAATTTTCTATTATCTCTGGTTTGGATAAAGAAATTCTTTTTTATCCATGTTTTCTTGATTTTAGTAGGACCAACTTTGGTTTCTCTCTTTAAAATATCATACAATTGATCATAGATAAAATTCTTAAAACAGAAAAGACCTATAATGTATTTAATTACATGAGCTGGTTTAACATGCAAAAATTTCATTTTATTAACAGCCCTACATTGGCAAGGAGTTCCAATAAATGCCATTCTTAGCTGGTCAATATCAAATATCTCCTTTTTCATAAGAATCTCTTGCGATATTTCGTATAATTTTTTTAAAGGGAATATTTGAGAAGAAATAGAATAGCGTGTACCTGCTGATTTAAATAAATCTTCTTTGTCAAATATAATTTTTGGAACAGGTTCAAAATTATGGTCAAATTCTGAAACAATAGCTGCATCAATTTTATGTTTTTCAAATAAATGTGTTAGAATTGCTGAAACTACCCCTCCATCTTGTCCAACTTTTTCTAATGCCGAGTTTGTTGTTTTAGCAGCAAGAATTTTAACGATATGTCCAATATTATTTTCAATACAATAAGTATCATTTAATTCTTTTAATAATGTTTTAGTTTGAGGACAAATGTAATAACAAACGCCACATTTAGTACAATTATCAACACTTTTTTCCGATTTAAAACCAGGAATATATCCATTCATCTCAATAACATTAAAACCTTGACATTCGCAATATGCTATGCAAGCTCCACAGGCACAGCATTTATTACTTTTAATTATTTCATTTTGAAGATCTTCAAATGTTTTTACTTCATTTTGCAAAAGTTTCTGAGAATCTGATTCAGTCAATATAATTCTCTCTTTTTATTTCTTTTTACAATTATATTCTAATTCAAATATTCCAAATTTTTTAGGGATTTTTAATTCTCCAAATCCTTTAATTTTCTTTGTAAAATCTTTAATTAACTCTGAAAATTGTTTTCCCTCACTTGCTGAAATTGAGTGTAATTGAAATCGATCTGCTTCTATCCCAATATATTTTATTAAATTCTTTAAATGATCCATTCTTACTTGAGTATATTCGAATCCTTTCATATAATGACAATCACCCATATGGCATCCAATAATTATTACTCCATCTATTCCATTATTAAAAGCTCGTAGAACAAATGTTGGATCAACCCTGCTAGAACACATTACCCTAATAATCCTAATATTCGGGGGATACTGGAATCTAGAAACACCTGCTAAGTCTGCACCCGCATAACTACACCAATTACAGCAAAAAACTAAAATAATTGGTTCAAATTCACTTATTATCTTTTTTTTTATTTTTAACAGTACTGATCCCCCCAAATTAGATAATTTCATAATTCATTATATTTAAGTTTGGTAATAAATCAATCATTTTGCAAATTTGAAATTTACTAAAATGATTTTGATCAATAGCCCCAACTGAGCATTCAACAACGCAAGCCCCACAACCTTTACAAAGAGCATTAATTACACGAGTCTTTCTCAAAGATGTATTATATAAACCCATTTCTTTATAAAATTCAATCAATTCAATAGCATTATAAGGGCAAATCTCAATACATTTACCGCATCCTATACATTTTTCTTCATTTATATAAGAAGTTATACATGCAGTTTCTATTTCCCCTTTAACCATTATTATTGTCGCTCTTCCCGCGGCACCATAAGCTTGAGTGATACTTTCACCTATCCATTTCGGCCAATGAGCTCCTCCACATAGGAAAATTCCTTCTGTTGCAAAATCAATTGGTCTAAGTTTTGTATCAGCTTCTAAGAAAAAGCCATCTGTATTTGTTGATACTTTTAACAATTTTGCTAATTTCTCGGTATCATCAGTAGGGACTTTAGGAGTAGCTAATATTAATAAATCAGTATTATATTCTATATTTGTTTGGGCACCAACATTCTTATATACGATATGGAAATTATCATTTTCACCACTGATTTTGATATCATCAATTGAACGGTATCTTTCATAAGTAACTTTTTTTCGAAGCCTTCGCCATAGATTTTCAGCATTTAAATCTGAGAATTGAAACTCTCTATATAAAATATGGATATGTGCATTAGAGTTTATATTTAATAATTTTTCAATATTCTTTAATGCTACGCCACAACAGATATTTGAGCAATAAGCTTTTATATTATCTCCCCTATTAAATTCGTTTCTTCTTTGATCTACGCATAGTATTATTGTAGCATCTTTAAATTCAGGAATATTTGCATCTTTCATCCCAGTTAATTCTGTTTGTGTAAGTATACGTTTAGGATATCTTTCCGATAATTCTACCCACCTGTTTGTTTTTATTTGCTTAGTTCCCGTAGCCACTATTATTGTACCCACATTGAACATTTTATTTTTTGAATTATCATGAGTATTTTTAACTTTAACTTGGTAATTTCCAATATAACCTTGAATATCATCTATATCTGAATTTAATAATATATGAACATTGGATTTGTTTTTCAAATCTCTAATTTCCTGTAAAATTTCATTTTTCGTAATAGGTATATAATATAAATCAATAAATTCGAGTGCAACGCCTCCAAGAAAAGATTTCTTATCTACAAGATAAATCTCAAATCCTTGATTTGCCAAATTATGTGCAGCAGATATTCCTGCTATTCCACCACCGATTATTAGAGTTGACTTTTCAACTTTTACTTTAATGCTTTCTAAAGGTTTTAAATTAATTACTTTTGCCAAATACATTCTTATTAAATCACATGCTTTTTCAGTAGCCTTTTTAGGTTCATTTTGATGAACCCAAGAATCTTGGTTTCTTATGTTTACTAGTTCAAATAAAAATGGATTTAATCCAGCTTCTCTTAGAGTATTTTTAAAAAGCTGTTCATGAGTTCGCGGGGTACAAGAAGCAACTATAAATCTGTTAAGATTATATTTTTTGATTAGTTCTTTAATCCGTTCTTGGGAATCAGAACTACACGAATACATGTTTTCTTCAACGTGGGCAACATAAGGCAATTTAGAAACATAATCTACTACTTCGGAAACATTAACAATACCTCCGATATTAATACCACACTGACAAACTAAAATACCTACACGAGGTTCATCCTCCGGTTTTACTGGTATTTCTGGAGGATATTTGTATTTTTTTATATTTTGAAATCTAACAGAATATAATTTTTCGCTAATTTTAGCAGCACATGCAGAACCTTCAGTAACTGCCATTTGAATATCATTGGGTTTTCTAGAATAACCAGTTACGAATATGTTCTTTTTTTCAAGTAAGATTATATCTGTTTCACTAATATAACCTAAATTGCTACAACCCACATTAAGTTGTCTTAAAAGTTCATAATAAGAGGGAGTTGGAGATAATGCACTAGCTAATATGGCCATATCCACTTCAAAAGTTCCAACTTTTCCTTTATCAATATCTTCGTAAAATAATTTTAATTTTCCGTTATCTAAATTTTCTTTGATAAATGAAACATGACCATTCACATATTTAACATTATATTCATTCTTACTTTTTTCAATAAATTCATAGAAGTTTTTACCTTTAGCTCTGATTTCTGTATTAAAAATATAACAATCAATACTAGGATCATGTTCTTTAACAACAATTGCTTCTTTAGCTGAATTCATACAACATATGGCAGAACAATATTTTTTACATTCTGGATGATGAACGTCTCGAGACCCAACACATTGTATAAAAGCAATTGAATGAGGATGTTTTTTATCCTCTAATCTTATGATTTGACCACCAGTAGGTCCATTTGCAGATAAAAGACGTTCAAATTGCATACTAGACAAAACATTAGGAGAAGAGCCAGCAAAAGAATCATATACATCCGGCATTTTTTGGTTATATCCTGTAGAAATAACAATAGCCCCTACTTTTAAATTAATTTCTTCTGGTTTTTGTAAAAAATCTATTGCTTCTTCATTACAGGCTTCAGCACAAAGTCCACATATCCTATAATTAAAAGATAAACATTTTGATTCATCAATGAGATATATAGGGGGTACTGATGATGGAAAAGGCATATATATGGCGCCTCGAGTTTTTAAATAAGCATCAAATTCGCTAGGAATTCCTCTAACTGGACAAATCTCGCCACAATCTCCACATCCTTTACAGAGGTCTTCTTTTATATATCTTGGCTTTCTTATAATTGATATTGTGTAATCACCAGCAGATCCTCTAATATTTTTAACATAAGAATAAGTTAATAACTCAATATTTGGATTTCTATATATATCAACCATTTTTGGAGCTAAGATGCATAAACTACAATCAAGGGTGGGATATATTTTGTCTAATTGAGCCATAGTACCCCCAATAGTTGGTTTAATTTCGACTAAATATACCTTAAAACCTAACTTAGTTAGATCTAAGGATGCCTGTATCCCTGAGATTCCTCCTCCAATAACCAAAACACTACTCTGCAAATTTGACATTTATCACTGCTATTGAAAAAATTTATTAACTTTATATCTCAATTTTGTAAGATGAATTTAAAAAAGCATTAGCAATTTTCCAATAAAACTTGCTAAATCTACGACTTTTATTTTATTTCTCAATTCATTATTCTCTTTATTTAAAGAAGACTCACTTATATAACAATTGAAGTGTGTTAGACATTTAGGGCAAGTAACAATTAAATAATCTGCTCCAGTATTAGCTGCTTCATTAATACGATTTTGCCTTAAAAAATGTGTGAATTCATTACAATTTGTAAATGTCGAAACACCACAACAACTAGCGTCATCTTTTATGTTTTCCATTTCAATCAATTCTACTCCTGGGATTTGTTTGATTAATTCTCTTGGGGAATTATATAGTTTTCCCCCTAAACGCCCTATTCGACAAGAATCGTGATACGTTACCTTAATTTTAGAATTGTAAGGAAATTTAACATGGTCAAGTATTTTTTCCTTTAGAAAAAATTCAGAAAAATGAAAAACTTTAAAATCAAAACCATCTACTATTTTTGGATAATCATATTTCCATGTTCGATATCCTTCAGCACATCCAACTATTACAGTTTTTACACCTGCATTTTTGTAAAGCTGAGTATTATATTCAGCAAATTTTTTAAAAGTTTCAATATTGCCTTCACCCCATAAAATATCGTGTCCACAACATTTTTCATTTAATACTACGGGTACTATATTGGCTTCATTAAGTAAATCTATTATTGTAATAGGTATATTGGTATAATTAAGACCTAAATTATAAAAAATTTCTCCCATTAAAGGCAAACATCCAATAAAATAAGCAATTTCACCCGATTCTGCTATTTTTAATCCTTTTTCCTCTAAAAATTCTAATTTATTTGGATTTATAGCATCATTTGCCATCATTTTTGAAATTAGTGGGAAGATTTCATTATGTGTTTCACATCTAGCAACCTTATCTAATTCTGAATTATTCTTACTTGAAATTTTTCTTAATTCTAAAATTAATTCAGGTATTCTTACACCATTATTCTCTTGAGTCATTGGACAATATATAGTACATTGACCACATGTAAGACAGTTCCATATATTATGATTATTTAAAACCTCTCCTAATGAAGAAAAGATTAGATCTCCTATCAATAATCGTGGAAAAAATATGTCTAAATGCGAAAGTGGACACACATTTACACATCGATTGCAAGCATAACAATAATTTGCCATTGAAATTACATTTTCAATTATTCCTCCTGAATTAAGACTATTTGATGCATCAATAGATTTCATGTTCGGGATAGAAACAAATTAATTGGTAATTATTTATCATCATAAAATTCAAAAAATCCACATTTAGAACACTGAAAACCGCTAAAAGAGCTTCTACGCCTATAAATATAATCACCACACTCTAAAGTTGAACCACAGTTAGAACATTTTTCTTTATTTTTTATCTCTTCATTTTTTTTCTCTTCTATTAACATGAATCCCTCCATAAACTTTTTCAACTTTCAATTTACTAATGTGTTAAACTCAAAACTAGTATTGATATTTTATAATAAAAAGTATCGAAAAATATCAATCACCATGACAAGAATAGTAATCATAATATAAAAATCTTCACTTTATATGCAGAGACTCAAACCTTTAAGATAGAGATTACTAAATCATCATTTCTAATATCGAATATTTTTGATTGATTAATAAATTAAACCTCCCATTATGGTAATGCAAATGATCAAAATAGGAAGTTTATTTCCTTATTTAAAAAATTTTTAATATTTTTTTTAATATATTGGAATATTCAATACACAAAACTGACTAACATTTCTACAAAATTTTATTCAAAAGCTTCGGGAATTAAAACAATAAAGTTAGTTCCTTGGGAATAATCCCCAGGCACTCTATCGTCGACCCTAATTTTTCCATTATATTTGTTTATTATCATGTTAACAAGTGATAATCCAAAACCCATTCCTTTTGAATATTTATCTCTATTATATCTCCTCTTAAAAATAGTTTTTTTCTGATCATCTGATATTCCAATACCATTATCCATAATTTCAATTTTTAAATAATTGATTTCAAGATTTAACTCCTTTGAAATTTTTATGGTAATTTCCACAATAGGATTATCGTTATATGTTATGGCATTAGTTAATATAATCTCAAATAAATCTAATAAGAGTTTATTTGCTTTAACCCAGATTGTTTGATTTGGGGCATCTATAGAGATATTTATCTTTATTTCTTGGAAACTTCTTTGAATAAATGTAATTGATTCCTTAAGAATTTCTAATACATTAAGTTTTTCTAAAAAGATATCAGATTCCTCCAATCTTGATAGTTTTTGTGCATTTGAAACTAAATTCTTGGCTCTAAAACCTTGGTTTCTTATTATATTCAATAATTCATCCAATTCTTTCGCATTTTTTCCATTTTTTCTATATATTGAATAGAGTTCAGTAGAGGATAAAATATTTTGAATAAGATTATTCATGTTGTGAATAAGCAAATCTTTGTAAAATTTTACACTTTCATTAACATCGGTTAATTTTTCTATTTTAGAGATATATTCGCTTAAAAAGCTAAAAATAATCCCATTAACTATAAGTAGTAAAGCTCGAAGAAGATTATCTATGTTCATTAAACTCGACATATCCATTCTAAATAAAAAAGGAAAGAAGATCAATGATCCTGCCAGTAATATAGGTACAATTAATCCTTTCTTTTTCCACCAAAAACAAGCAACAGCTATAGGTATATAAAAAAAATGGGAAAAAATTACATTAATATTAAGTACTATTTGAAAAAAGTAATTTAATAAGATTGAGAAGATTAAAAGAATTACAAGCATAAGAATCCTTAGCTCATCCATATAATTTTCAAATTTCATCTTCATAATCATCTCACACATCTCTTATTACATACAACAACTTTTTTTTTTCTTGTAAGAAATTTACTTTTAAAATTTTTAATTAAAATAAGCTAATGCGCAACACAGGATAGGCAAGGGTCAAATGCTCTAATAACGGTCTGAATTTTTTTTTTAACTAAATTTAAATCTCCAGTTCTATTGTATAATTCTTGGGCATATTTTGTTATAATATCATTAATTATTGGAATGTTAATTTCAGTAGGTATGAAGATTTTTGCTTTTTTAATCAAATTATTATCATTTACGTAATAATGATGTAGTAACATACCTCTTGGTGCTTCAATAACTCCTATCCCCTCCGAATTTTTCAAAGAGATAAGAGATGGGAGCATTGTTCTCCTATTTAACACAGGCTCTTCTAAAATTTTCAATCCCTGTTGAGCTTCAAAATACATTTCTAATAACCTAACAAAGTTAGCGAATAAAATGTTTTTTTGCCAAGATTTATCAAAATATTCAAGATAAGTATTGATTTTATCAAATTCATAATTTTCGGTAATTTTGTATCGGGAAATAGGACCAACTAAAAATCTTTTACTTTTATCAAAATGGAAATCAATCCCTCTTAAATTGATATCCTTTTCAAAATAGGAAGAATAGTTTTTTTCTTCGAATTCGATTGAATTTCTTTCATTTTCTTTAATTTTTAAGGTCCCCCTGTACCTATCAAAATTACCGAAGTTATTTAACCCCATATACATCACATTTGGGAGATCATATTCTTTGGGAGGAGCAAGATTGGAAAAAACATCAATAAATTTCTCAATTATCCATTCCAATATGATTATAGCCTTTTGAAAATATTTTCGTGCTAGTGAAATATTTTTTCGAGCAGGTAAATAAATAATTCCTCCGGGAGTTGGGGTAATCAAATGAACAGATCGTCCGCCAAAAATTCTTTCGATCTCGTTGCCTATTTTAATTAATTCATATACATTTGTCGTTAATTGAGAGTCATATCTGATCAGTTCGTACGGAGAGAATTGTTTTTGACTAACCTTAAAAATTTGAAAAAGATCCGGTAAGGATTGGAAGAAAAAATGCATAGAATGTGATTTAATTAATTCTCCAAACAATAATAAATACCTTAAAAGAATAGATTGTTCTGGTACAGCTATTTCAAACAAATTTTCTATTGCTTTACAGCTAGCAATTGTTTGAGAAGCATAACATAAACCACATATCCGAGATACAATTTTAGGAATGTCGGTTAGTTTTTTTCCAATTAAAAAGCTTTCAAATCCTCGATTTGATCCAATTTCGAAATTAACATTCGAGATTTCATCGTTCTGAACTAAAATCTTTACAGTCCCGTGGCCCTCAACTCGAGTACATACATCCACTATTTTTAACAGTATGATCACCTTCTTAATTTTGGTCTTGAAAAACGATAAAATATTCCTTCATAATTTTTTAAGTCCTTAGAAAGACTAACCAAACTTAAAAAATTAATGATATTTGATGTAAAATCTTTTGAAACAGGACCCATACAACCTTCACATGGAAGTCCTAGTTTTATACATTTATTCTCGCATCCTTCTCGAGTTATCGGTCCCAAACATAGAATACCTTTTTTCAAAAAACAACCTGAATTTTCTTCACCAAGAACAATTTCATCAGGATTAGGATGCATTTTAATTATATCTGTATTTAAATTTTTCTCCATATTTTCTCTTAGAGGACAACTAGCACACATAACTTTTTCAGATAGGCTTGTATCTTTATTTTCAATTAATCTAATTAAAATATTTCCAAATAGTTTTGAGGGAGGAGGACATCCGGGAATAATTCCGTCAATTTCAATACAAGTTGAGATTGGTTTTATATCTCTTGAATTCGAAAGGCTTAAAATCCCTCCAAAAGCTGCACATGTTCCAAGGGCATACACTTTTTTAGCATGTTTCCTAACTTCTTTGAGGAGACCGATTTCCGAATCTTCAGAAATACAGCCTTCTACTAAAACAATATCACAATCTTCAATTTTTTCTATATCTGAGATAAATGGAAAATGAATTATTTTAGTTCTTTCAAGGAATTGAGGAAAAATATCTAAGGAGATTAATGTTGAGATACAACCGCTGCACGATGTTAAAGAAATTATAATAACTCTAGGCTTCATATTTGATCTCCTCCATCAATTGGTAATAGAATTTATTAACAATTTCAGCAAATTTACTGCCCTCAACAGCATTCATATGCTCAAGAATAACACGATTACTGTATTTTGGGCCCAAAATATTTTTTAATAATTTGATTTTATTATTAATTTTTTCTACTCCATCAATGTATCGACATGCGTTCTCATTGCATCCAATAACCATAACTCCGTCAAATCCACGCTCAAGTGATTTGATTATAAAATTTGTATCAACACGACCAGTACATGGAACTCGCACAATGAAAATATTTGGATTATACGAAATTTTTTTAAGACCAGCATCATCAGCTGCTGCATATCCACAAGAACCACAACAAAACGCGATAATTTTCGGACTTTTCTTATACTTTGAAAGCACTTCAATTGTCTTAAGAAACTTTTCAGAAGTGTCTATATTTAAATCTATTGCATTTGTAGGACAAACACTTACACATGTTCCGCATCCTTTACATTTGAATTTATCAATGCTAATTTTGTCAGATTCGATAGTTATTGCATTATATGGACAAGTTTTAGAACATAAACCACATAAGCCACATTTTTCCTCATTTATTTCTATTCCACTAAACTCTGCTATTAAGTAATCCTGTGAAAGTAATGAAATCACTTTTAAAGCGATATTATTAGCTGTAGAAATTGTGGAATTATAATCTAAAGGGCCAAAAATAGTACCAACTCCATATATTCCTGAAGCTAAGGTTTCTTCACTCATAAAGCCATAATCATCCAAAGAAAAATCCATAGTCTTTCTAAATGCTTTTAGATCTTTATTTGGAACTATTGCTAGATTTAATATAATCAAATCGCTTGGATATTCCACTGAATCAGCAATAATCCGCTTTTCATTATTATCGTCAACAATTTTTATCTCATTAGCATAATGGAATCGGGAGTCTCTTGAACTAAGTAAAAAATCATTTTTGTTATTAATTTTATTTAAATCATAAAAAACATTTACGGTGCAACCAGGATTTTTTACATTTATACAACTTAGATATTTTAAAGCAAGAGTGTCATGAAGTTTATGTTGATGATCAGGGGAACCTGCGCATTGAATAATTGCAATTCTCTTTGCTGGTTTTTTATCAGAAATTTTTATTATTTCCCCACCTGTGAAACCATCTGAAGAAAGCATTCTTTCAAATTCAGGGGACGTAATTATGTCATTTTGTGGATCATAATTATATTGCTCCAAATCCGAGTATAAATCAGCACCAATTGCAATGACTTTTACACCAACTTTGATCCTAATTTTCTCTTGTTTTTGATCAAGAGCAATTGCTTTATTTATACAAGCACGTTCGCAAATTCTACAATTAAGACAATTATTTATATCTTCCATATCGATTAAAGGAACATAAGGATATGAATGAATAAATGGGATGTATATAATTTTACTATTAATTAAACCAAATTCGTACTGATTGGATTTTTCTATACTACATACATCTATGCATTGTTTACACCCAGTGCATTTTTTCTCATCAACATAACGAGGTTTTTTAATTAAATCAATTGTAAAATCACCAACCTCTCCTGATACACTCTCGATTTCGGTATTAGTAAAAATGTTTATATTTTTTTCTTTCACTAATTCAGCTATCAATTCAGAAATGAAACAAATAGAACAATCGCCCATTTTATAGATTCGATCCCACCTAGCTACCTTTCCTCCGAGGGTTGGTGATTTTTCAACAAGAAATACTTTAATTCCCGCTCGTGCTAAATTTAATGAGAGCGTCATACCTGCAATTCCACCACCTATGATTGCACAACTCTTTTCTATTTCAACTCTCTTAATTTTTACGTTCTTCTGAAGAATTACCCTTTCAATGGCAACTTCAATTAATAATTTTGCTTTTTCTAAAGTTAGTGTAGGATCTATATTATCCACTTTAAATTGATGCACCCAACAGCATTGCTCTCTAATATTTGCTATTTCTATGTTTGCGCGTTCAATAACATCCTCAAAAATGCGTTCAAAAATATGTTGATGTGTCTTTGGGGAACATGCGGCAATAGCAACTTTGTTTAAGAAATTATCTTTAACCCATTTGGCAATCTTAATAAAATTTTTTTGCTGACATAGATTTTCAAATACCTTGACAGAAACAACATATTTTAACTTACTTACGTAGTTTTCCAGAGCATTTACATTTATAATATTTGAAATTTCTGTATTACAATTACAAATAATAACCCCAACTCGACTTATTTCACTTCCCTTTGAATCTAAATACTCGTCAATATCTTCTCCTGATAAAATCCTTTTATTAATATTTAATATCTTAAGGACTCGCTTTCCTTCTTCTGTAAGAAAATATGATTTCTTATCTTTATCTATTAAGGATCCAATTTTTTTGAGATGGAAGTTTAACTGACCAGTTGTTTCTAAACCAAGTCTTTCCATTAAATCTGTATACGGAAGATAACCCTCATTTTCTAGAAGGAGTAATACCTTTCTTCTAAATGGATGAGATAATATTGAATATATATCCATCTTCTAAATCCCTCTCTTTTTCGCCATTTTCAAACAGGATATTTAATTTTAATCAAATTAAAAAAAAAATATATTTAGTTTTTAAACATTGTTTATATTACTTAATCGTCGTCAATTTCTAAAGCTAAAGGTGGAGATTTCCATGTAATCAATTTATTTTTCATAAAGTTTTCAAATCGTTCCATCTTTAATTGACAGAATTGAGAAATTTTCTCTTTCATTTTCTCTTTGCTTGTTACCTCCAATCTAAAAGATTTAATTACTCCTGCATTAATTACTTTCCTAATTATATCTATTCCTTTTTTAGTGCGAGTGATTACTGTAGTAAATTTATCCGTAGAACCTAATCCCCCAAATGAGATATCAGCATAAATACTAGTGAAATCGCTACAAGCAAGACAAGCTTGACGCATATAATCATTTATACTTTCAAAGGGGATATGGATTATTTTTTGAGTGGCTCCTCTGTTTTTCAATTTAATGATTAAATCTTCTTTAATGTTTATTCTTTCTACATTTTCGAATTTCAGATTGAATTCTTTTTCAAACTTCTCAATTCTGAGCTTATCAAAAAAGAAGTTCTCGTAACAAAATAATCCTAAACAAAGCTCAATATTCTCTGAAGGAATAATACCTAAACTTTGCATGCATCTAATAGTATAAATTTGGCACGGTGTTCCAACCACAGCTAATCTTTTAAATTTGTAATCTCTTAATTGGGGAAGTGAACTTGTATATGTGTGAAATTTCTGTAATTCATTTAGCTGTGGAGATAAATCTAATTTAAGTCCTGATGCCTCTATTAAATCTTTTTTATTTCTAGCAATTGTGGCTTCTCTGGAAAAGGCAGTTTTTGTTTTTGCAACGATAGCCCCATCAATTACTTTCTTCTCTAATAAATAGTTTATTATTGAGTTTACTACACCTCCATCTGTTCCAATTTTTAAAAAATCTTTATCTGTGGCTTGACATGAATAAATATTGTCGATAAATCCAAAGGGCATGGATGAAAAACTTGTAAAATTATAAGTTTTCTTGAGATCACCGTCTAAAATATGAGTCTGTGGGCAAAGTAAATAACAAATTCCGCATTCAAGACATTTATCCTCATTTATATATTTTGGAGGTGAATTAGGATCCTTCATGCTAATTACATCATGTTCAATCGAATTACAAAAACTTACACAACCTCCACATTGTTGGCATATACCAGGTTCGTGAACTTCTTTAATTAAATCCTTAAAATTCTTTATCTTCATTATCAGAAATCACCAACTGTATTTATAATCTCGACATCCTAATGACTATTTTAGTAAATATTATGATTACTATGATAAATATTATTGTCAAAATATATAAATATATCTTTTTTCGTATATTGATAAGTGAAAAACCTCAATTGAATATTAGAGAATGATAAGGAGTATATTGAATTTGGATCAGGGATAGGTCCGATTCGTTCATCAAATAAAAAATTGATAAGCAGATTTATCAAAATAACAAATATTTTTCTTATCAGATTTTTTAAATTTCTCTCACCTCATAATTTTATCGTAATAGAGTATTAGAAAGTGATTATTATTTCATTTTTGGAAATTCAGTATTTTTTTCAAAATTGAAAATAAAAAATTTTTATTAAAAAAATAACGGGTGATATTTTACAAAGGTGGATTAGATGTCTGAAGTGCAGACCAATGTTAGAATAGGAGTGTATATCTGTAGATGAGGAGTAAATATTGGTGCAAGCATTGATTGCGATATTCTGAGAAATTATGCGGAACTACTCACGGGTGTCATGATTGCTAGAGTAAATGATTTTACTTGCAGTGATCCAGGACAAACACTTATTAAGAATGATATTTTAGACTTAGATTTAAATCGGATTGTCGTTGCTGCTTGTACACCAAAAATTCATGAATCCACCTACCGAGCAGTATTAATTGAAGCAGGATTAAGTCCATACTATTTTCAAATGGTTAATCTACGCGAGCATTGCTCTTTTATTCACTTAAATGATAAAAAGAATGCTACTGAAAAAGCTCTAAGATTACTACAAGCAGGAATAAATCGTGCACGGGAATTAGAAATTATCCCTTATAAAAAAATATCGATGGAAAGAGCTGTTTTAATTATTGGAGCGGGAATTGCGGGGATGAAT
Organism: Promethearchaeota archaeon; assembly: GCA_019894975.1. Classification (GTDB taxonomy): domain Archaea; phylum Asgardarchaeota; class Lokiarchaeia; order Sigyniarchaeales; family SOKP01; genus Loki-b32. The sequence continues at coordinate 34,538 of JAGXNO010000003.1, forward strand.
GCTGCTTTAGATTTAGCAAATCAGGGGATTCCTGTTTATTTAGTCGAAAAAGAAGCCACAATTGGTGGAAAAATGGCACAATTAGACAGAATTTACCCCACCGATGATTGTGGGATATGAGTACTCGCACCTATTATGGTGAGTGCTTCAAAGCACCCAAATATAAAATTATTTACCTATAGTGAAATTATTGAATTTAATGGGATCCCTGGTAATTATAATGTCAAAATACGAAGAAATCCTCGTTATATTAATGAAAAGAAATGTACTGGTTGCGGGTTATGTACAATAAAATGCCCAATAAAAGTCCCGAATGAATTTAATAGAGGTATTGGAGAAAGGAGCGCAATTTACATACTTTTTCCCCAAGCGGTTCCAAAAATTGCTTTAATTGATAGAGATGTCTGTATAGAATGTAAAAATTGTCAAAAAGACTGTCCAGCAGAAGCTATTGAATTTGAACAAGAACCTGAGTTTATCGATTTAACAGTTGGAGCAATCATTGTTGCTACTGGATGGGATGAATATCCAATTATGAAATATAACGATTATAAATATGGTATTTATCCTAATGTAATTACACAACTAGAGTTAGAACGAATTTTAAGTCCAATTGGACCAACAGGGGGTCATCTTTATAGAATCTCTGATGGTAAAACCCCAAGAACAGTAGCTATGATTCAATGTGTTGGCTCGAGATCCTTAAAGGGGAACCCTTATTGTTCTGTAGTTTGTTGCAGTGTTGCTCTTAAAAACGCTCAACTGCTAAAACAAGAATATCCGGGTATGGATATTGTTATTTTTTATATAGATGTTCGAGCATGGGATAAAGGGAATGAAGAATATTATAGAAAAGCAAGAGAAGCAGGTATAATGATGGTTCGGGGAAAAGTAGGAGATATACGAGAAGATCCTGAAACAAAAAAGCTAAAGATTCGAGCTTCTTCAACTTTAACTGGTGAATTTATTACCTTGAACGCAGATTTAGTCGTTTTATCAACAGGTATGGTCCCTTCTAAAAATACAGCAAAAATCATTGATATTTTAGGATTAAATAAGGATTCGAATGGTTTTTTAAAAGAGATTCATGGATGCCTCAAACCTCAAGAGACAAATAATATGGGTATTTATATATGTGGATGTGCCGCTGGACCTAAAAATATCCCTTATTCCGTATCAACAGCCTTAGCTGCAGCAAGTAAGGTATCAACATTACTTTCTAAAGATACAATAATTCAAGAATTAATTATTGCTGAAATAGATGAAAATCTGTGCATGGGTTGTCATAGATGTGAAAAACTCTGTAATTATAAAGCAATCACAGTAAATGGAGAAAATTTTGCGGAAGTAGATGATTTAAAGTGTAGAGGTTGTGGCGTTTGTGTTTCATCATGTCCCGCTCGAGCAATCGATCTCAAATATTATAGAGAAAAACAATTTGTCGAAGAAATAAAAGGGATTTGTAGTACTGAAATTGAATTTAAGGAGGAATATTTTGAATCTATTGAAATCGTAATGAAAGAGATTGAAGCATTAGCTCCTCATAAAATTTAAACCGAAAAAGAATGATCCTTTCAAAAAAATTATAGTTGAAAGGGAACTAACCCATAGCTAGGGTTTTCGGAATAATAATTTATCTTAGATTTAGAGTTTTGATGTATAGAAAATTTTTTCTAATTTTAGCATTTTGATACTAAGTTTAAATTATGATTAATATATAACTTCCCTTATAGGCAATTTAAGGGATTTCTAATTTCCTATTATAAGTGTCATTTAATTATTATATTTTTTTATTTTTTTGTTAAAAAAATTGACAATTTTTTTTTTCATATCATATCTATTAATATGCTAGAAATGTGATTTTTAACTTTATACTGCCATAAAAGAAAAATTCACTAAAGTTATAGATTGACAATAAAGTTTGTCAAATCCAATAAAATTTTTGTTATCAGATTCTTTAAATTCTGAGCTTTTGTTTATTTACTTGGAATAGTTAGATTTATTTATTATGAGGTGAGAATTAAGATGGAAGTTTTGGAAATTAAACCTGTTAGGAATAAAGAAATTAGAGTATATCTGATAAAAATATCTAATAGAAAATCAAAACCTAATGCAAAGGTAAATTTAATTGAGTTTTTAAGTCGTATAAATGTTAATTTTGCCACAATTGATTTAGAAAACGAGAATCTAAGAAGTTTTAATAAGTCATCCTTAGCAAAAACATTGGAACAATATAATATTCCTTATTACATAGTAAATATCCCTGAATATGCGATGGGTTATCTTATGACGGAAATAATAGAAAAAGTAGAACAAGTTGACGAATTAATAGAAGAATTTCTTAGTATGAGCAATAAAGAATCCATTAAAGGGCTGAATTTAAAATCTTGGATTGATTTTCTCAAAGAAGAGATCGATGAAAAGAAATTATTTTTAGAATTAAAGCTAAGACCAGAATGGGTTGTTAAGAAAATTCTAGATATAATAAGACCTAAAAATAATAATGAAATCACCTTCGTCCATTTTGCTCAGGATAAGATATTTAATGAAACAATGAAGCTATTAAAAGATTTATCTATAGAAGTTAAAGTTTATGAGCAAAAAAAAGAACCTTTTATTGTACATTTAATTACAAATGAGGAGGAATTAGACCAATGGAAGTATTAGAATTGAAACCATTAAAGAAAAAAAGTTTAAAACTGGTGTTGATAGAAAGTGAATTTCCAATAGAATGGTGGTTTGAGGTATCGGCACAAAAGAAACACGATTTAGTTTGGAATTTAAATCTAGTTTCGAGGGAGTATCTTAATCTAATTGAAGATCTTATAAAAAAACACAATCCAAATTTCGCTATTGAGGAAAAGGGGAGTCGTTGGGAGGATACGATATCCCATGAAGATCCTATTGAGATATTATTTAGAGAACACGAGATTCCCTACAAAATGGTTGATATTTCAGAGAACGCTGAAGATTATCTCTCTTCAAACTTGGAGGATCTAAGAACTTTTATAAAACAGTTAACAAAATCGATTAAAAGTTCAAAAAAGGTTGAGGGTTATAAGGATGATTATATGTTTCTACGACAATTATTATGGAAGGATTATCTACAACAAGAATATGATAGTCAAGAAGATGAAATAAGGTATAAAGTTCGAGAAGCTTGGATGATGATGGGGATTCTTAAAATAGCAAAAAATTTGGAAGATAAAAAGCTAAACGCATTCTTTATCTGTGATTCTAATCATTTCAAAGGTATTACTCAATTAGCTGAAGAGTTGGCTATAGAAACTGAAGAAATAAAAGTTAAACGATCAATTAAAATTATAAATAATCCTGGCTCAGGATCGATTAAAAATATAATTGGAAAATCTATACTTGAATTAACACCAATTAAAGTAAAAAAAAAGGAAAAACTTGATAAAATCTGTTATTTTTTTGATACAGACGAAAATGCTTCTCCTTTTGATATAAATATGGCTTATGACGCAGGCTTTGACGTGGTGATCCCATTTAGCAACATAAAAGCAAATCAGGTACAAAAATTAGTCCAAGATGCTATTTTTTCACGTAAACCAGGGGCACCTACATCATTTTTTATTGGGGGATCGAATGTGAAAGAAGGTGCAAAAATAGTCACAAAAGTTATAAAATCATTAGTACCACCCTTTGAATGTCCAATCATTATCGATCCTAGAGGATCGCACACAACGGCATCTTCGATTGTGGCAAAAACCATGGAGATAGCTGAAAACCATAATATTGATGATTTGAGAGGAAAAAAGGTTGTAATTTTAGGAGCGGGCCCTGTAGCTCAGATCGCAGCGATATTATCTGCTAAATTAAAATGTGAAACATATTTGGTAGAGACTTGGAATAAATCAAATAAGGAGTTTATCGAAGAATTATCAAAAGAGTTATCTAAAGAAGCAGGAAATGCTGCTACAATAATTCATGGAGAATTTGCTATAACTGAGGAAGAAAAATACAGTATTTTAAAAGATGCAGATTTTATATGGTCTTTGGCTGCAGTAGGTATTCAAGTTTTATCGAAAGATTTAATGGTTAAGCTAAAAAATAAAATCGTATGTGATATTAATTTAGTTCCACCCTATGGAATTGATGGATTAAAACCAAAGGATTTTAATGCTGAAATATTTCCTAGTATTTTTGGAACTGGAGCATTAGCCATTGGTCGTCTCAAATCCAAAGTTGAGGAAACAATTTTAAAGGAAGCTTCAGCTACCATTGGAAAGAAAACATTTGATTATCGATATGCTTTTGAAACAGCGAAGAAGATTTTGTTTGGAAGTGAAATTAAAATTACTCTTTAATCTTTTTTATTTTCTTAATTTTTAAAATTGATCTTGTTTTTAATTCTATTTTACTCATATATTTTCTAAGCAAAGTAGGATTTAAAGAGAATAATGTAAAGGTTCAGAAAGGTGAAAATTAATAACAATGAATATTATATCAAAATATTAGAGGTGATAATTATTTATAAAAAAATACTTTTAGCTATAGACGGATCTCTTCATTCTAATAATGCGGTTAATAAAACAGTCGAATTTCAAAAGATTTTGAATTGTAAGGTTTTAATAATTCATTCAATCAAAGATAATCGATTACCATCTGATCTATATCCTAATGTAAAGGTTCTTTATTCAAGATACAATACTCTTGACGAAGTATATAAAGAAGCAGGAGAAAAACTATTAAAAAGTACAAAGCAAAAGTTTGGAACAGCCCAAGATCTTGTTGAAACTCGCTTAATTGAAGATATTTCCCCTGAAGATTATATCCCTAAAGTTGTGGAAGAAGAAGAAATCGAGCTGGTTGTATTGGGGAGTAGAGGCCACCATTCAAAAATAAAAAAAGTTTTTTTAGGAACAGTTTCCACTAATATTGCAAAAAATGCACCTTGTGATGTTTGGATTGTTAAATAATATTGAAATATTATTATCATTTTCAAAGAATATAAAAAGATCCTCTACCCAATATTTCAAATTCTTTTTTTTAGCTCATTGTACTATGACATTCTTAAACCATTATAAATCTTAAAATCTAAAAGTCATATTATCACAGTATAAATAATCAGTTATTAGCACATACATTATCAATTCATAGCTTCTAATTGTAGTATACTATATATTTTTATCGAATCTAAGAAAGGAGTGACTGAATCCGATATTTATATCATATCTATCCAAACATTTATAAGATCAATTTGCGTATATTATTATTGTGTAAAAAATATATGAAATATGATAATGGGATATAATCTCAGAAATAATACTTAAGTAAAAATCGTTAAGAATTAGAGGTAGAGTAAATAATCAATAGAAAAGATATAGAATCAAGAATAAAAAATGCAAGTTTAAATATTCAAAATAGATATAATCGTGTAAATCCAAAATTCATAAAAAATGAAATAGCTCCATTCAAAGTTATTAATTTGCAACCTAACTTGAAAAAACTGAGCTCAAATTTGAACGAAGGGAGGAATAGTTCAAGAACCAATTCTAGATACTATTATCATAGCGTTGATATAGATGCAAAAATTAATCATAGAAAAATAAGAGAAGGGGATTAGAAATAAAAGTAAATTTTGAAATTAAGTAAAAAGTGATATATATCTCATGAAGGGTTATATAAACAAAATAAATATTAAAAAATAGAAAAGAGGTTAAGATTATTATTTTTTTCTCCCACTCAATCCAAATTTTTATAATGTATTGTGATGAAGTCAGGGGGATTTTTCCTCTTTTAATTTTCCCAGATGAATCTATAAAAAATTCTGAATATTTAATGCGTCCTATCAATTTTCATCCGATTTGGTTTTTAGATACGGAAAGAGAGACAGATTCTGAACATGTAGATCTAACTTATAACGGAAAAATCTATTTTGCTAAAAAATTCCGAATCGTTTCAGAAGTAGGAAAAAAAAAGGGGGAGTATAAAGAAACACCTTTCAATATGATGGCAGTTATTACAGTTTTCCCTAAAGAAATGAGTATTTATAAAAACACTTTTTCCAAAATTATCTCAGAAGCTATTATAAAAGATTTTAAAGATTATTTTCATAAGATTATAAAATCTGAGAAATTGAAAACAGATTTAATTAAGATACCCCGAAATGAAAAATTTATCAAAGAAGGAGATTTTTTGAAAGAAATTATTAAAAATTTCTTAGACATCATTTTGCAGGATCGCTTTTCCTTTTTGAAACATTATTCTCATAAAGGAGAAAACATGATAAACTTAGAGAGCTAAGAGAGAGATTCCAAGTAAAGGTTTTCTTTTATAAGTTTATAACAAAAAGCACCTAGCAGGAACTGTTAAATTGTATATATTAATTGAAGGAAAAAGGAATTTATTAAATTTAAAAAAGAACTATTTGAATTTTATTCGGGATTAAAAAGAAGTGAGAGGTGGAATTTGTGTATAAAAAAATTTTGCTGGCTATTGATGGATCATCAAATTCAGAAAGAGCTTTGCGCAAAGTGATTGAACTTCAAAAAAATGGGAATAGCAAAGTTGTAATGATTCATTCAATCAAATATTCTAAAAACTTATTATTACCACCAATAGGCCTTGCATCTGGATATGGCTCATATTACATAAGCGAACCAGAAATATTAGAGGAATCAAAAAGGGAGAGTGAAAAATTATTATTTTCAATGCAAGAACTATTTAAAAAAGAAAACTTACCAGTTGAAACACGGGTAATTTTAGATGAACATCCTGAAGATTATATTAAAAGAATTGTAAAACAAGAACATTTTGATCTTGTCGTAATTGGAACAAAAGGTATCCATTCCAAACGAAATCAGTTAATAATTGGTTCTATAGCCCAGAAAGTAGTAAAGCATGTAGTGTGTGATATTTTAATTATTAGATAATTGAATAAAAAGAGGTGATGTTAAGACAATGCATAATGAAATTACGGATATGAACATCAAAAATCATATAAAACCTTCTAATAATGTAAATCATCAAGATCGTCAAAAGGAATTAAGACATAACCCGGGTACTATAAAAAAAGACTTTATATCTTCTATTCGTCAATGGGAATATAGAAAAAAAATTGAGAAATTTAAAGGAAACTTAAGGAAACTAAGATAAATCATTCATTTGTTGGCATTAATATTGAATTAAAAGAAGTCGCGAAGTTTACCAGTTGAATTCGATGTTGAAAGTTTACTTCGAAGAAGTTAAGTTATATCCCTAATCATATTTATAGAAATATATCTAAGGACGTATAGGGGTGATAATTATAATAGAATTATTGAATAAAAAGAAAAAAGTCATAGGATATGTAGAGGGAAAAAAATATTTCTGGAAACCGATCTATAGAAGAGATTTGGATGAGGATATGGACATTTCAAATTTTAAATTCATATTAAAACTAATTTATTCATTTAACATTTCAAGTATTTTTTTTCCGAGCTTTTTTATAATAGGAACATGTCCTTGAGTAAACATTATACCATTTATGAATATTATAGGTGGTTCAAGGTTTCCATATTTTTCAATAACCTCATTAGATGTCGCATCCTTATATATAATTTCAATTTTATCCTTGAAAATAGTAACGGTGTCCATCATTCTTTCAATAACCTGCTTAGTTTTACAACATTTTGCACAAGAATTTTCAGGATCTTCCTTAATCAAGATTTGAATAACAATCTCATCCAATTAAATCACTAATTTCTTGATTTGTTTTCAGTATATCTTATTTATTTTTACTTTTTTCTAATTCTTCTAATTTCTGTTCAGTTATTTTATATTTAGTAATGTCACGTATTGTCTCAATTGCTCCAATGATTTTATCATGAATTCCGTATAAAGGTTCCGCCTTAATCCACAGATATTTACCCTCGTATGATAATTGTGGCAAAAACACTTCAGCTGTTATCGTATTTTTTATTTTTTCAAAGTGAATAAATTTTTTTTCATTTTCCTCATGGGATTTTATTAATAATTCCGCTAAATTTGGAATTTTCTCCTCATAATAAGGGATTTGATATTCATAACTATCTTTTCCGATCATATCTTCTGCTTTTATATTTGTAAATTCCTCCATTGCAGGATTCCATGCAATAACTTTTTCCTCATGATTGAGAATGAAAGTTGGGTCTGGTAAAAAATTAAGAATTTCTGCTAATTCACACTTAATTTTCAGATATTCTTCTGCTAACTTTAGCGTTAAACCTTTCCCGTTTTCTTCAAATTGTTTTGATTTATTTTCGGCATCCTTCAACATTCTTCACCTTTATTATTCCAATTTTATTAATCTTCCTCAATAAGTCTTCTTTCCATTACAATCATAATGGGCATGAATCCCGCGTTCCCAAATACCTTAAGCAATTTTTCCTGAGTACCATAACCAAGATTAATTCTTATTGATTCACATCCCCATGATCTTAGTATCTGAATCGCTTTATCTGCTAAAATTTTACCTACATGTTTACCGATAAATTCTTTGGTTATAACCCAATTTTCCAAGTACCCAATATATTGCCCTAAAGTATTCTTTGAAGCCTCTATCATTCCCATGCCTATAACTTCCTTAGTTGATTTTAACTCAGCAATTAAAGTTATTCGCTTTAATTTTGGTTTAAATTGTCTTAGACCAGATGAAGATCTCCAATGTTCTTCCTTTAACCCGATATCATATATATCGTGGAGTTGCTTTAATAATTCTAATGTAGCTTGATAATCTGTAGTTTTGTAATTTCTGATTACAATCTCATCTTCCTTAACTTCATTATTTAACATGAGATTTTAGTAGTTAATTTTTTAATAATTTTATTGAAGCACTAAGAACCTCCTTAATTTCAATTAAATGATAACCAACTAGAATAAATGAATTAAGGGAAAATCCCTCTTAATTCAATCGCTTTGACGATTCTTGATACAGCAATAATATAAGCAGCTGTACGGAGTGTAGTCTTTTTATCTTTTGATAACGTATAAACTTGTTCAAAGGCTTTTAAAATGATCATTTTCAACTCTTTATTAATTCGTTCTAAATCCCAGAAGTAAGCATGAATATCTTGAACGTATTCAAAATATGAAACACAAACACCTCCTGCATTCGCTAGAATATCAGGAACTACATGAACACCTTTGTTAAATAGGATCTTATCGGCATTAGGTGTAGTAGGTCCATTTGCCCCTTCCAAAACAATTTTACATTTAATTTCATTAGCATTAGTTTCTGTGATTTGATTTTCAAGGGCAGCAGGAATCAAAACATCACACTCGAGTGTAAGCAAATCCTCGTTTGTAATTAACCTATACCTCTCATCCTTATAATCTTTTAAGTATTTGCCCTCTCGAGTCCATTTTAGTAATTTATCAATTTCTAATCCTTCCGAAGAAAAAATACCACCACTAATATCTGATACAGCAACTATTTTGCATCCTTCTTTGAATAATAAATTGGCAACAGTACCCCCTACATTTCCAAAACCTTGAATCACAATTTTCTGAGATTTTAGGTCTAAATTTAGCTTTTCACAAAAAGCTTCAAGTACAAAATATAATCCCATACCAGTTGCTGTTTCTCTCCCAACTGACCCCCCAATTTCTATTGGTTTACCAGTCACAACTCCGGGTACGGCTCTCCCTTTATTCATACTGTAAGTATCCATTATCCATGCCATAATTTGAGCATTGGTATTAACATCTGGAGCAGGTATATCAATATCGGGGCCTATAATGTTAATTATTTCAGAAGTATACCTCCTTGTAAGTTTTTCTAATTCAGTTCTTGATAAGTATCTGGGATCAACACAGATTCCACCCTTTGCTCCACCTAAAGGTAGATCTAGTAGACTACATTTCCAAGTCATCCACATAGCTAACGCTTTAACTTCATCAAGGTTAACATTTGGAGCGAATCTAATACCCCCTTTTCCCGGACCACGAATGGTTGAATGATGGACCCTATATCCTTCAAAAATCTCTAAATCCCCATTATCCATCTTTATTGGGATTGAAACAATTAGAGCTCGCTCTATTCTTTTAAGAAATTTCTTAATATTATGATTTAGTCCCATCTCTTCGGCAACAATATCAATTTGTTTTTTTGCCACCTCAAATGGTTTGTTTTCAATTGCAGTTTCTTTCTCTACTCTTTTAGAAATACTAATTTGATTAGAGGTAATTGGAACGTCTGGATAAATTAATTTTGTCTGATCTTCTTTTTTATTTTCTAACATCTTCAAATGCAATTCAGAATTATTTTTATTCTACCTTATTTAATCTGATAAACAAATGCAGTTCCATTTACGTTTGACTTTTTGCGTTGTCATGATTTCTGTATCATTTAAGTTTGACTTAGTCTTTGACTCAATGGGGCAATGTTTCAACCCTGCAGGAATCGAGTTTGTTTCACAATTCCATTGGTATTCTCTCCTGTCTCCATTAAGTAAAGCACCAAAAAATATGAAATGATCTTTACATAAATGACATATATTCCTAACAGAAGAATATACATGTCCGCATTTTGGACATCTATTCAACATAAGATTTTTTCTATCCTATTAGATTTAATTCAAATTAATTTCTATGTAGAATATGATAACAATAGGTTAAAAATCTATCGTAAGTGGGTGAAGGATGGGATCTAAGTATAGATAAGACATATTGATAATCTATTGAAGTTAAACTTATATAATATTAATTTTTTCTTTTTTATAATGCCAAATATCGAATTAAGTGATATTGTTAAACAAAAATTAGATACCTTAAAGGAAACTTCTGGTAGTAAAACTTATTCAGATACTATCAATTATTGCATGCTTCAAGTGGAATTATTAAAACAAAATCAAGAACTCTTAAAAGAAATAAGACATAGACAAGAAGCATTAACTGAAATAAAAGATATTCTCGATAAAAGAAACTTTACTGATATTTTTATTCAAATTGTAAAAGAAATTTTAAATTTGAGTGATGCAGAAAAGGAAAAAATTATGAAGACTATTGATTAAGAACATTTTCTTCACTTAAATTTGGGTTCTTTAATGTGAAATTACCAATTCTAAGTTAATCTCCTTCATGGAAAATTAGAAGAGTGCCAATGGTACATCTTTAAGAAGGTCAACTGTTGTGTATTGATTTTTACCTCCAGATCTCAAGAAACTCATTGCTTGCTCAATACCTTTAATTGTTAAGTGAAAAGTAGGAATGACTCTAGCTATTTTCATTTTGGTCCAGGACATCCAATCATACCTTACTGGCTCAGGATTCAGCCATATTACATTCTTTTTGTAATGATTTGCAATTTCATTAATATAATAAAGCCCAGATTTTTTACTGCTCACATCATCATAAAGAGCACCGTGGGGATTTACTATTTCGCTGCGGTGCATTGTTTGGTCTCCCACAATTATTACTCGGTAAGAATCATCATATTTTTTTAATAAATCTTCGAATTCTATTGCTTCCTCTACATTCCTCTCAGCGTTATCATACAAATAATTATAGATACAATTATGAAAGTAATAATACTTAAAGTCTTTCCAATGTGATATATTGTTGGCTGCAGAGAATAACAGGTTTACTTGGTGGATATAGATGTCCATCGTTCCTCCAACATCCATCAGAAGTAAAATCTTAATGTCATTCTTTTTCCTCTTGTTAAAAATTAGTTCAATATCACCGCCGTTACGTCCGGTCTCATGGATAGTTTTTGGGAGATCTAGTTCATCCCTTTTCCCAATCTCATCTAATCTTCTAAGTCGCTTTAACGCCATTTTTATTCGTCGTGTGTCTATTACTAAATCTTTCCGGTAATCTTTAAAAATCCTTTTCTGAGCAATTTTCACAGCACTATGCATACCATAGTCTCCACCAATTCTGAAACCTTCTACATTTAGTCCCGAATGACCGAAGTTTGATTGTCCCTGGGTACCAATCCATCTATTTCCAAAATTATGTTCCTCATCCTGCTCGCTAAGTAGTTGTCTGAATTGTCTTTCCAATTCTTCTAAACTTGTATTCTCAAAAAATTCTTTCAGAGATCCAGGAATGCGAAAAATTGAAAGATTTGTTTGAAGCCACTCCCAAATCTCTTGTTTAATGTCTTCAGGAAATTCTATACCCGCATCTTTGAAGTAATTAGCGAATGCAATGTCATAAATATCAAAATGATGTTCATTCTTACACAGAATAGAACGAGAAATATAATAGAAATCAACCATGTTATTTATTAATCCCTTATCGAGTGCTTCCAATAAGGTCATAAATTCGGTAATACTAACAGGTAGTATTTCTTTAAGGTAAAAAAAATAGTCTAAGAACATGGAAATTTGAAATTTAAGTTGGAAATTTTAATTTTTCTATAGCGATTTCCAGATCTTTTTCTTTCTTAATCAAGACACCTAAAAATGGAACTCCTTTCTTTAATTCCTCAATTGTAATTCCACTTTTCAGTAAAACCCCAATCCAATCAAGGAGCTCAGACGTAGAAGGTAATTTCCGCATCTTTGTTATAGCTCTTAAGGCATAAAAATGATTGAGGCACTGTTCCAATAAATTTTCTTTTAGGTTAGGATAATGAAGATTACATATATCTGCCATGAAATTTCTCGAAGGAAATTCAATCCAATGAAATACACATCGTCTTAAAAAAGCGTCAGGAAGTTCTTTTTCATTATTGGATGTAATGATGACTATCGGTCTGGTTTTTGATTTTACGAATTCCTTTGTCTCTTTGATATAAAACTCCATAACATCTAATTCTTGTAATAGATCGTTTGGAAACTCGATGTCAGCTTTATCAATCTCATCTAAAAGAAGAACAACTTGCTCCTCATCATCAAAAGCTTCTCCTAATGGTCCAAAAGTGAGATAATCATGTATGTTATTAACATCGCGATCATCGCAACCAAATCTGCTATCATTCAATCTTTGAACTGTATCATACATGTAGCATCCATCAATAGCTTCAGTTGTACTCTTGATATTCCAGATTATCAGTTTTTTATTTAAACTTAATGCGATCGCATGGGCTAGCATAGTTTTTCCTGTTCCAGGTTCTCCTTTCACTAATAAAGGACGTCCTAGCGCAATAGATACATTAACGATGTTTCTTAATTGGGGATCTGCTAAATATTTAACAGTATCTGTTTTTACGTCTCCTTTAAATTTATTAAAAGTAGCATCCATACTAATCAAAATTATTGTAAAATTAAATAATTTTTGAATTTAAACTCTAATATAATAAGTCAGAATTCTCTTTTGAGGTTCAAAAAAGTTTATTAATAAGTTTGGCATAGTTTAAAATTAGATAAGAGAATCCATTTTTTTAAAAAATGCCTAATATTACATCTCTAATAACTCGGAGAATTAAGCCCATATGTGCAGTATGGGAAATTACGTTAAGATGTAATAGTAAATGTATTCATTGTGGCTCAAAAGCAGGAGAAAGTCGTTTTAATGAGTTGAATACCAATGAAGCTTTAACATTAGTAAAAGAATTAAACGATTGTGGTTATAAAGGAGTTGCATTAATGGGCGGCGAACCGCTCATAAGGGAAGATTGGTCTAAAATTGCTAAAGAAATAAAAAGATATAAAATGGATTTATCAATTGTCACAAATGGATTAAATCTGATTAGGCAAAGTCATGATCTGAAAAGAGTAAAACCAGATTGCGTCAGCTTAAGTTTAGATGGAGGTACTCCAAAGACACATGATCATATTCGGGGATTTCAAGGATCATTTAAGAAAACACTTGAAGCTATTAATGTGTTAAAGGATTTAAAAATACCCACAAGTGTAATTACAAGTGTTAACAAAATTAATCTTAAGGAATTGAATCTAATTAAGAATTTACTTTTAGATAGAAGTATTGCTTGGCAAGTTCAAATCTGTGTTCCTATTGGACGATTTCCTAAAGAACTAGTTATAAACAGAGAAGAATTTTACACATTAGCATTATTTATAGCGATAAATCAAAAAAAATATTCATCTCGAAGATTACCATTGATAGGAGCTCATTGTCTTGGGCATTTCTCAAGATTTTTGCCAAATTTAGGTTTAAGTCCATGGGTCGGATGCCAAGCAGGATTATCAGTATTAGGAATTCAAAGTAATGGAGATATTAAGGGATGCTTAACTCTTCCAGACGAATTTATTCAAGGGAATGTAAGAACTCAGAGTTTAAAAGATATTTTAGAAAATTTAAGATCCAGAAAGAAACAGCTACCTCGTAAGTGTATTAATTGTGATGTAGTAAAATCATGTAGAGGCCATTGTTTAGGAACTGCTTATGCACTTAAGGATTTTGAAGATCATTATTGTTTAAGAACTATTGAAAAAGAACTTTTTAATTTAGAACAACTATCAATTAGAGGAAAATTGGATTCAACTTACTCAAAATTTAAAAATTTTTATTATAATCTTATAATCAAATAATTTAACAATAATAGAGAAGGGTTTTAAAAATTGATTAAAGAATTATTTCAAATATATAAAATTGGTAAGGACCTAAATCTTTCTAAAAAAGAAATTAATGGATCTCTTTCTTTTAAAGAAGAATCTCATAAATTTAGAGATAGGATCATTTATTCGATAATTTTGCTGGTTCTGGTAATTTTAACGGGAGCTGTAATTTTTCTTGCCACTCAAATTGGAATAATTGAACCCATCACTACTTCAGGTTCAAATACATATGGAGCAGATGGCGCAAGATATTCCACCATAAGGATAAAGGACTTTAAAAAAAAATTTAGATATTACATTCAAATAAAATAATGTGTTGAAAAAGGAGGTGAAATTCTAAGTATGATTAAAAATTCTTTTCATTTATTTCAAATTGGAAAGGAATTGGGATTAACTAAGAAAGAAATAAAAAATTTATCCCTGTTTGGAAATACTAAGCACCCATTCTTATATACGATCGTAATGATCGTATCAATTGTTGCATTTGGGATTTTAATAATTTTTTTAGGTATACAAGCCTTTAGAAAGATATATCCCTCGGGAACATTATACTCAACAGTAAAGAAAGAGGATTTCAAACGAAATAAACAAATTTAATTAAAAAAATTAATAAGAAATTTAAAAGTGAATGCTCTTCTAAAATAAGAATAAATGTAAGATCAACTAAAAGGGTTGAAAAGAGAGGTGAAAACTAAAAAATGTTCAAAGATTTTTTTCAGTTATATCAAATTGGTAAAGATTTAGGTTTAACTAAGAAAGAAATAAAAGATTTTTCCCTATTTGGGAATACCAAGCACCCATTCTTATATTCGATTTTATTGGTTTTATCTATTATTGCAATTGGGATTTCAATAATTTTAGGTATATATATTGAAAGAAGTACATATGCCTCAGGATCGTATTACTCTACAGTAAAAAAAAATGATTTCAAACTAAGAAAGTGAATTTAATTGAGAATTTAAGAAGAAATATCAATGTAAACCCTCTTAAAAAATGAGACTAAATGTAGGTTGTGGAAAAAAATTTGAACCAGAATATTGTAACATAGATTTATATGAAGATTTAATTGCAGACAAGCTAATGTCTGCGATTAATCTCGATTTCGAAGACAACTTATGTGAAGAAATTAAAGCAATTCAGATCATTGAACATTTATCATTTTTTGAAGCCATTTATGCTCTAAACGAATTTTTTCGTGTTTTGCAGTTAGGGGGAAAACTAATTCTTGAAATCCCTGATCTGATGAAAGCTTGTAAAGTTTTTTTAAATTCTAATAATGATCAAAAAAAAGTAGTATTGGGTTGGATTTATGGTGTACCAGATAAAGGTTTACAACATAAATTCTGTTTTCCTGATTACATGTTAACTGAACTATTAGAAAATATTGGATTTATCAATATTAGAACTACAAAATTTACTAATCTTGAAGCAATTCCAATTTTGAGATTTGAATGTTATAAACCTGAAAATTGGGATGATGCTGAAATCTTCCAGATCTTAGCAAATATGCATAAAATATTACAATCTGAAAATTATGTTGATTTTACCGATTCTCTTATAATTAAGGAACAAGAAGATCTATTATCCTTATATTTAATTAAATTACTAAAATTTCGAAAGAAGAAGAAAAAAGAAATAATATTTGAGATGTTTATTGATTCCTTGATAAAATGGCCCCAATCCGTTAAATTATTGTTAGGAGTTCTAAAAGATAAAAATTTCATTTCACAGTCGGAGATTCAGCGTATTTCTGATATAATAGATCTCTTAATTCGAGTAGATTTTCCCAATATTTTATGTTATTTGCTAAAAAAAGTACCCAATTATCCCGGAACTCAAAGAATTGCATTTTTTTCAATTGAATCTTTCGCTAGGAGCGTTGTAAAAAATTTGATCCAAAATAATGAAGAAAAAGATAAGCTAATAAAGAAACTTACAAATTTATCTACCCAAATTGAATACCTCGAAATTAAACTATTTTCCCCAAAAATTTTAGAAAAAAAGGCATCAGATTATTTTTATCTGGGAATTAAAGCTTTTTATGAAAAAAAATATACAATTGCCTATAATCGTTTCCTAAGGGCCATCAAACTTTATAGAGATGATTTTTGGTATTTTTGGAATCTTGCTAAAATCCTGGTAATACTAAATCGAAAAACCGAAGCAATTAGATATTATAAGAGGACAGTTAGGTTGATCAAATTGACCAAAATTAACAATAAGAAATTTATCCGTAACGAAATCACTAAAGAACTTTATTATGTAAAAAATGATAAAGTATCTACTCAAGAATTCAAACCAGTATTGTCTATTCAATCTCAATACCTTTAGTCAAGTTATAAATCTGTTCCTAAATAGCTTTTATATCTTTTTATGAAAAATATAAATAAAATTTAAATAGTTCAAGAGAAAATCCTAATTATTCAAAATTTCTAAGTTTAAAATTAATATAAAAAACACATAAACAAGAGTTATGTATAAATCATGTCAAAAGAAAGTGAAATGTTAGAAGAATTGACAAAAATTCGGGAACTTCTTACCCCTGCACCAAAGCCAGCTCCAGAGAAACCGAAAAATCTCGCTGCGGAGTTTTTACAGTTCATTAAAAGATATAAAATCCTTGGATTAGCATCCGCTTTCATTCTTGGGCTTGCTGTCAACGCTCTTATTTTATCACTAGCTGAAGATATAATAACACCGATAATTGGATTATTCGTGAAAGATTTTGATACAATTCAAGATCTTAAACTTGGGGTATTTGGGATAGGTAATTTTATAGCTGCCTTCATTAATTTCATAATTATTGCTTTTGTAATATTTGTTATAGTCAAATACGCTGCAAAAGTAGGGCTTGAATAAAATATAAATTTCTTATATTCATTTTTTCTTTTTTTTTTATTATTTAATTGTACTAATTCTTATGTTTTTAAAGGTGCTTTTTATTAATCGGGCATACATCTAAACATACAGTACAGCCAACGGTATATTCTAATAAGAAAGTATTTGAAATCAATTCAATATTCTTTAAATAATCCTGATTATAAGGATGTAATATATTAATCCCATGTTTAACTGTATTTGGTAAGCAGGTCATCTTTTTAAAATTTCCATTTTCGTCGAAGGCTTTGTTAGGGCACTTTTCAATACACAAATTACATTCCTTGCATACATTATCTTCTATTAATGGATCAGCATTTAGTTTTGCGGTGGTTATTACTGCTGATAATCTCAATAACGTACCATAGTTGGATGAATTAATAGTCCATTTTTTGCGATTTTTCCGATACCTGCTGCTAAACCAGCATGTTTCAATGATAAAACACCCCAAGGTTGAAAATTTTCTATTGCTAAAGGATTATATGATGGGATGGAAATCGAATAATGCCCAAGAGATTCAATATAACGAGCTAACTTGACTCCTGTAATATCTAACAATTTATACAAACTATGATATGCTCTATGAACAAGTCTATCATGATGATTTTTTAATTTAAAAATTGATCTGGGCATTGGCTTTCCAAACACTATTACTGAATTAGCATCTTCTAAGATATTTTTTGGTTGATGAGATTCTGGTGCTTCTAGGAAAATGTCATTATTCACATCAGCAATCCCTACTATATCCATATCTGCTTCTAAAACAAATTTTTTTATTTTATCTGTTAAATCTTGAGTGTTATTCGTTTCTGACATATTGAATCCCCAAAATGAAAATTCCTAATTATAATTTATTCCTTTGTTAAAAAATTATCATTAAAAAATTAATTAATAAAAAAAATATGATATTAATCACGTTGTCCAAGAATAGTTACAGAGCAGACAGCATAAGCACCACCAATGTTATGAGCTAAGCCAATTTTAGTATCAATTACTTGTCTTCCTTCAGTTCTTCCTTGAAGCTGTTTAGTGACTTCTTGAAATCATAATATATCATACTAAATATGGTTTAAATTTATTACTACATTTAATACATTAATCAGTTTAATCTTACTATGGTTTAAGGTTATTTTTCTAATATTAGTTATGGGGTGATGATTGAAAAAAATAAAAGCCATCCTCCGATGAGTACTTCAAATAGAATCGCCACCAGACCACCGATAGAAAACAAAACTTTAAAGACCTTAGAGTCTATAGCGTTAGGTTTTACAAATTTTATCCCATCAGCGAAGCCAACGAAAATGCTGGCAACAATTCCTAACCATCCAATTAAGGGAGGTACTACTCCATAAGTAACTAACATGATTGAAAATGCGAGTGTACCAATGGACCAAAAGATCATTGCAAAATCGAATCTAGAGCTTTTTGTTTTGGTAATGGTACGAGCTAAATCACTCAATGAAGATTTTTCAGCACCACTAGTATCTGAATATTTTCTTGATATGTTGAGAAGGCTCCCGTAGTTTTTATCATTATAACTAAGGATCAAGCCTTCTCCTATTCGAAAGATCGTCCAAACAATTCCAAGTATTATGTTATAGGGGGGACCAAAAACAATAAACAACATTATAGTAAGTGTAATGACTATTACATTATGTATGAGCGCTAACCCGATGCTTATTTGAAATTTTTTTGGATCATCGTTAATCTTTTGCAGCTCAGCGTCTGAGTCACCTATTTCTGCTTTATAACCTAATGCCGGTAGCAATATCAAATATAGAAACAAAATAAACAGAAAGAGAAAACCAGCTAATTTTATTAAGATAATCAAAGGGAATCCTCCAATTTATTCTTCATTTTTTTCACTATTTTAGTTTTAAAAAGCTGCATGGCATTCTTCCATGATAGCGCACGTTGGACAGACTTTTTTTCTCATATGAATAACGCTTGCCGCCAGCACAACTAAAAAGCCAATTAAAGATATTAAAGCATATATAGAGAAATTCAAAAAGAATGAAATAACGATTAAGATAATAGGTAAAAACCAAGTTATCAGAATATTGAAGCTCCATTTTTTCCCGCAATCTACATGCTTCTGTAAGCACGATTCTTTCCATTGTTCTTTAGGTAACAGCTTCTTAATAGACTTCCCTGTCGTACTATCTATTGTAGTTTCCATAGATTTGTAATAACAGTATTTACAATGCATTATTGGCATAACCAAAAAGTACCACAAAATAGCATATATTAAATACGCGACAGCAACCCATAAATTAAGAAAATATATACCCATAGTACCAAGAGTTATTAGAACTAAATTAAACAATAGAGGTACAGGTTTATAGAAGGGACACTTTGGGAATATTCCCAAAAAAAATAACTTGGACTTTTTTTCCTCAACCATTTTCAATCACTGTACTAAAGTAATTACGACATTTCCCTTTTTGTGCCCTTTATCAACGTAGATATGAGCATCGACCATCTGTTCCAATGGATAGCGTCTATCTATGACCGATTTTAGTTTTCCCTCCTCAATAAGCTCTTTGAGGAAAATTAACAACTCATTCCTTTCCTTGAAGTATCCCTTTTTAACTGTCACGTAGTTCCCGTTTGGAGCTAACACCTTCATACAATGTGAAGGCGAGCTTTTTCCAACAGCATCAAAAATGATATCATAAATCTCTCCTCTTTCTGTAAAATCCTCTTTAGTGTAGTCAATTACATTATCGGCTCCCAGAGATTTAACTAATTCTAAATTCGTGGTACTGCATACCCCGGTAACTTCTGCCCCAAAGTACTTGGCAAGCTGTACTGCAAAAGTACCATTACTTCCAGAAGCTCCATAGATAAGAACTTTTTGTCCGCTCTGGATATTTCCTTTTCTAAGAAAATTCAACGCAGTAGTTGCTCCAATAGGAACGGCGGCGGCCTCCTCATAGGTCATATTGGCTGGTTTTATTGTCGCCATCCCAGCCCTCCATTCTTCTGGCAGACATACGTACTCAGCATAAGCACCATTCTTCAACCCTGTTGTAGTTCCATAAACTTGGTCTCCTTTCTTAAATTGTTTTACGTCTTTGCCGACGGATTCAATTTCCCCGGCAAGCTCATACCCTAGTATATGTCTTCTTGGTTTTCTGATACCATACATCATTCGGGTCATGAAAGTAAAAAATTTGGAATCTGGATGCTTACCTCCTCGAACTATCTTCACAGCTGCATTTACGGTTGTCGCATATACTTTTACCAATATTTCATTATCCTTGGGAGTAGGTTTTTCTACCTCTTTGAGATGAAAAACATCCGGACCTCCATATTTTGTGTATACCATCGCTTTCATAAGTATTCTTCCTTATTTGATATCTTTTTATTTATGTTTTTGGTTTGTTAGTTTTTCGGAAATATCAAATCGTTTAAAAAAATTACTACTATATTCTATAATTACATTATGATATGCATTCAGCAACAAAAAAGTTGAAATAGGAGTGACTAAAATTATCCACGGTATACCTGTTGCGAATCGAGGGGCACTCCGAAATCCTACATTTTTAGATTTCTACATTGAGATGAAAGATAAGCTTCAGTAATTAAATTTATTCTTTTTTCTTTTTTTGTTATTAATAAACAATTCAATGAAATCATTAGAATACTCTTTAACTAAATCAAGAGCTCCATTTTCTAGGGTTAACTCTGCTTTATTTAGCTTTAACCGAAGTATTGGTGGATAGATAATTTCAGCGTTTATATTCTCTTGAAGAGATTCAACCCAGAAAAAACTTCAATAAATATATTGACATGCTTTTGGGTTGCGTTATTTTCTTTTCATTAACTAATATTTTAAATCTCTTAATTCGAGTAGATTTTCCCAATATTTTATGTTATTTGCTAAAAAAAGTACCCAATTATCCCGGAACTCAAAGAATTGCATTTTTTTCAATTGAATCCTTCGCTAGGAGCGTCGTAAAAAATTCGATTCAAAATTATGAAGAAAAAGATAAGCTAATAAAGAAACTTAAAAATTTATCTACCCAAATTGAATACCTCAAAATTGAACTATTTTCCCAAAAAATTTTAGAAAAAAAGGCATCAGATTATTTTTATCTTGGGATTAAAGCTTTTTATGAAAAAAAATATACAATTGCCTATAATCGTTTCCTAAGGGCCATCAAACTTTATAGAGATGATTTTTGGTAACTAATTATAATTTATTCCTTTGTTAAAAAATTAATATTAAAAAATTAATTTAAAAAAAAAGATTTGATTTTAATCACGTTGTCCAAGAATAGTCACAGAACAGACTGCATATGCCCCACCAAGATTATGAGCTAGGCCCATTTTGGCATCAGGTACTTGTCTTCCTTCGGCTCTTCCTTGAAGCTGTTTAGTAACTTCCTGGACCATTCTAACGCCTGTGCTTCCAATTGGATGCCCAAAAGATTTAAGACCACCACTAGGATTAATTGCCGTTTCTCCATCCCAATTAAATGTCCCATTTTTTAATTCTTCAGCAGCTTTTCCTTGCTCGCAAAATTGAAGATCTTGGCAGTTCAATAGTTCAGTAATAGTGAAACAATCGTGAACTTCTGCTAAATCAATTTCTTTCCTAGGATTTGTAATGTTTGCTTCTCTATATGCCATTTTTGCGGCATCAACAGTAGCTGGAGCTGACGTAAACTTAAAATTTGGATCGTACCAAGGAAAACCTGTATGCACGGAAAGTGAATTAGATTTAACTAGGATATAATCATCAGCGTGAGCATATGATTCTGCTAGTTCGGGTCGAGTAATGATCAATGCTGCGGAACCATCACTCATAGCACAACAATCAAACCTTCCTAAAGGATCTGCAATCATAGGAGCTTTTAGAGCTTGTTCAACTGTTATTTTCATTTTAAAATGAGCTTTAGGATGATAAAAACCATTCTCATGGTTCTTTACTGCTACTCGAGCTAAATCTTCTCTAGTCCAACCAAATTCATGAAAACTACGAGTCGCAAGTAAGCAGAACATTGCAGGAGCAGAGGGTCGTGGTAAAACCGGGTGACCCATTACTGTAGTACCAGGTAGACCTCTTCCCCCTTCATCCATCAATTTTTCTACGCCACAAGCCATAGCCACATCGTAGGCTCCAGAAGCAACTCCAAAACAAGCATTACGGAATGCGTCCATTCCAGAAGCGCAATAATTTTCAACTCTAGTTATTGGTTTACCACCTAGTCTTAATGAATCTTCTAAAGTGGTTCCAGAAACACCTGTAAAGAAATAATATACCCCAAGCCAAGCCGCATCCACTTCTTCTTTAGTGATACCAGCATCCTTTATAGCTCCTTGAGTGGATTCAAAAAGTAGATCTTCTTTACTTTTGTCCCATAATTCGCCATACTTGGTAGCTTCTGCTCCTATAATACAAACCTTATCTTTTATACCATTAGTTACCATCTTTTAATCACCTCTTAAATTCTCCCCCTTATGGGTCTACATTTCCAATAATAATTCTTAAAGTCTCCTCCTTCATGTTCTTTTCTGAAAGTCAATTCAACTTCCATTCCGATTTTTACATTTTCTTCTGGGTTTTCTATTTCAGTCATATTCAGTAAAACTCGTCCACCACCGTCAAGATCGATTACACAACGTGGAACTGGAGTATCCATGTACGTTCCTCCCACTAAATGATCAAGTGTATAAGTGAATATTGTACCTTTTAGAGCAAGTTTAACAGGTTCCATATGATCATCAGCTCTACATACGATACAAACACGAAATGTAGCTGGATATTGAACTGTTCCACAACTCTTACACCTATTTCCATACATTTTATATACGGTCGGAGTATCCCGCCATAACGTCACAGCCGAACTTTTTCTTACGTAGCGATCTTTTTCAAGTAGTCTTTTGCTTTCAATATAAACACTATAATTATTTAAGGTTTTCATTGATTTCTGATATCCTGCGAGCCCCAAATGTTTCCTGGATAGATCTACTAGAGTTTCTTTATCTTTCACATGCATTAATAACGCATCAGCACCATCACCAAATCCTGCTAAGATCACTTTGGCTCCTTCTTTTGGATTTTGGAGAGCTGCGATGAGTAACATAAAAGACATTGGGGTTCCAAGATCACCAATCTGGAAAAATAATCCATTTTGAGCTACATCCTGCCCAAATTTCATTGCCTTAGAGATTCGAGAATGTGAACGGGGATTGCTGTAATAATACGCAGCTATATCTATATTTTCAGGATTCAAGTTATTTCTTTTCATGATCTCAGCCATAACCTTTGTAATGGTTTGAGTATAGAACTGATTGTCCATTTTAGCTTCAAAAGTCCTAATATAACTATCTTCCTTGGCTCTTTTCCATGGACCAGTAACATTAGCTGAGATAGAGTAATAATCATCAATGACAAGAGGTAGATTTTCTCCTTCTGAAACCAAAAAGGCAGCAGCACCGTCAGCAAACCTGAACTCCCATGTAGTTGCAGGCTCTGCTTCTCTGGTATCTGAAGCAATGATAAGTATACTACTAATATCTTTATTGGCTTTAATGGTATCTACTGCTCTTGATAAGGCCGTTGTTCCTGCTTTCAATGAATCTGTAAAATCTATAGTTATTATATCTTCCCTCATATCTAATACAGTAGCTATGAATGAAGCTGAATCTTTTTCAGTATATACTTGAGTTGTGGAGGCAAAATATAATCCATCAATACTCTTAGGATCGATTCCACTTAAGCAATCTATTCCTGCTTCTACTGCCATAGTGAGGCTATCTTCATCAACACTTGCAATAGCTTTAGTACCAGGAACTGCTGGAAAATCCCAAGCATTAGCAATCAACTCACGGGGCATAAGATATTTTGGTAAATACGCCCCATAAGATTTTATTCCTATCATTTATTTATTTCTCCCTTTTTTTCTTGTATTTAATTTATTATATAATTTTGAATTTTTCGCAATTAAAATATTTCTTCAAATTTGCGAATTTTAAAACATCCTAGGGTATCCGAAGAATGGGAGGAATAAATTATAAAGGAGTATTTACGCGAGATTGAAGGCCAAAAATGGCAGCACATCAACTTAGGAAGCTTTGGAATAAAAGTAAATAGATCTATAATAGTTAAATTACTTTTTTTTTATGTTTAAAGATACTTAAGTTTATGTAGAAAATTTGTGCATTCTTTTTATTATTGAATAATTCTCCATTAGGATATATGATAATGGGAAAAGGATGGGAACGGTTCATAAGAATCTTTTTCAATTTGTCATTCCTAATTATTCATAATAGTGTAAATTCTAATTTCAAGTGATAATAATATGAAAGGTCCTGTAGAGCCATTTAAAATAAAAATGGTCGAACATGTTGGAATGCCAGATGAAAAGAGAAGGATTGCAGCAATTAGAGAAGCAGGTTATAACACATTTTTATTAAAATCTGAAGATGTATTTATTGATCTATTAACGGATTCTGGTACATCCGCTATGTCCGATTATCAATGGAGTGGTATGCTATTAGGGGATGAAGCTTATGCTGGTGCCAAAAACTTTTACCATCTTGAAAAATCAGTTCAAGATGTTTTAGGTTATAAATATTTAGTCCCAACGCACCAAGGTCGAGGTGCTGAACATCTTATGTATAGTCACCTTGTTAAACCAGGGCAAATTGTACCTAGAAACATGTATTTTACGACTTCGAAGTTACATGTTGAACTCCCTGGGGGAAAGATGGTTGATACGATTATTGATGAAGCTCATGATCCAGAAAACGAATATCCATTCAAAGGAAATGTAGATTTTAAGAAGTTACAAGCCTATATTGATAATTTTGGTTTGGATAAAATTGCGTTCGTAAATGTGGAAATGAATTGTAACATGAGTGGTGGTCAACCTGTATCTATGCAGAATCTAAGAGAGTTAAGAAAGATTTGTAACGAGTATCAACTCAAAATAATATTTGACGCAACTCGCTCTAGTGAAAATGCATACTTCATTCGTGAACGCGAAAAAGGTTATGAAAGTACACCAATAATCGATATCCTTAGAGAGATGATGAGCTACTCTGATGGGTGCATTTATAGCGCGAAGAAAGATTGCCTAGTGAACATTGGTGGCTTTCTTGCCACAAATGATAATGATATTTTTGAAGCTACTAGGAACATGGTTGTAGTCTATGAAGGACTTCACACTTATGGCGGTATGGCTGGTCGTGACATGGAAGCAGTTGCACGGGGTCTAAGGGAAGGAGCCCAATATGAGTATTTAAAGTATAGAATTAACCAAGTTCGCTATTTAGGTGATTTACTAAAAGACGAAGGTGTTCCGATTGTAAAACCAATTGGAGGTCACGGAGTATTTATAAACGCTCTAAAGTTCTTGCCACATCTCGAAAGAGAACAATGGCCGGCGCAAACGCTAAGCGCTGCGATTTATGAGGATTCAGCAGTAAGAAGCATGGAACGTGGTGCAGTATCCAAAGGACGTGATAAGGAAACAGGTGAGAACATTTTTCCAGCATTAGAATTAGTAAGATTAACAATTCCAAGAAGAGTATACACAAATTCGCATATGGAATACACAGCGGAGTCGGTTATTCGTCTCTTTGAGAAACGGGAAACAATCCGAGGATTAAAAATGGTGTACGAACCAGAATATTTAAGATTTTTTCAGGCTCGATTTGAAAAATTATGAGAAACTTACATTTAAAAAAAATCTTTTAAAAAAACCAAAAGACTAATATAACTAGAGAAAAAGAAAATATTTACAAGTCCTTTTCTTTGCTGTCCTCTATCTCATCTCTTTATAACATTCCACACAGTAACAAACTTTATCGCGAGGGTTACAAGTCATATTTAGGTTTGTTCTCATTCAGAATAATCTGAAGGCATACATTTTTATGAGGGGGCCCACGGGGAAGGTAGTGAAAATAAAATCAAATTTAAGATTAATAGTAAAAATTAAGAATATTATATTCTAGTTGAGAAAAAATTGCTAGATAATTATTAATATGTGTATTCACATATATTCACATAATTAGTAAATTAATAAATTACAATTAAAATGGCAAACTTAACTTTATCACTCCCAAATGAATTAAAAAAAATGATGGAAGATTTTCCAGAAATTAATTGGTCTGAAGTAGCAAGAGATTCAATTAAAAAAAAGATTGCACAATTAAATTTTATGAAAAGTTTCCGAATCGATAGTGAAATATCTCCAGAAGAAGCTTTAAATCTTGGAAGAGAAGTAAGTGAACTCTTATTAAAACATTATAAGAGTGAGTAAAAAATGAAATTAGTTATTGATGCTAATATTCTTTTTGCTGCTTTAATAAAAGAGGGCTTAACTGCTGAGCTCTTGATTAGCGATAAATTACAACTTTTTGCTCCCGAATTCTTATTCACAGAATTTGCAAAATATGAAAAACTCATTCTTAAGAAGACTTATCGTTCACATAAAGAATTTTACCAATTATTAGATTTATTAAAAGAGCAGATCACCATTATACCGAAAAAGGAGATAATCCCTTTTATAGATAAAGCTAGAAAAATCTCTCCCGATCCTAAAGATACAGTGTATTTGGCTCTTGCATTCTTACTTGATTCCAATATCTGGTCGAATGACAAAAGACTAAAACAAAGTCAACAAAAAATAACGGTTTTCCCAATAGAAGAATTAATTAAAAAAACTAATTTATTAAAATCCTAGATGTATGTCTAATCTCCTACTTTTTTAGGAGGGGGCACCACGGGGGAGGGAGATAAAATTAAAGGTTAGACGGAAAACCATAATAGAATAAAGAATTTATTGATGTATGGAAAGATGAACTATTTTGAACGGTATAGTCAAGGAAACAGGTGGATATATCTTTTTGGTTTTAGATTTAGCAGGACTGACGATTCTTATAAAGACTTGTGCCAATTCCCAAATGGAAAATACCGCGGAGTCAATTATAAGACTCTATGAGAAGAGAGATATAATTTCTGGATTAAAAATGACTTATGAATCCGAGTATTTACGGTTTTTTCAAGATCGTTTTGAAAAGCTATCTCTTTAAAATCTTTTTTCAAGCACAGTAAGTATTGGATGAAATCCTGTTTTTCCGAATACATCAAGTAATTTTGAATCAGTTATATATGGAAGGTTTATTCGTATTGAATCGCATCCCCATGATTGCAAAATCTGAATAGCTCTATCTGCTAAGAGTTTTCCAACACCCTTGCCAATATATCCTTTTTTAGTGGCCCAGTTATCTAAATAACCAACATATTGACCTAAAGTGTTCTTTTGAGCTTCAATTACACCCATACTCACTACATCACCATTAGATTTTAATTCTGCAATTAGAGTTATTCGTTTCAAATTTGGTTTGAATTGTCTTAATCCCGAAGATTCTCTCCACTGATTTTCATCAAAACCGATATCAAAAAGTTCATTAAGTGCTGTTAAAATTTCTAAAGTTGCCTTATAATCTGATGTTCTGTAATTTCTTATAATGATATCTTCTTCTTTTAATATAACATCTGACATTATTTCTTCCCTATTTTAACATTAAATTTTATTTATTAATTTTAAATCTATTCTCTGAGTCAGCATTTTCAAACTATCCCCATTACCAACTTTTTGATTGACGGAAAATAGATATTCATCAATACTAGGAACTATTGGTGATACAAATAAGAGTTCTTCTTGAGGAAACCAAAATTTTACTTCTTGGTTCATGACTTCTTTCTCAAAAAATTCCCTCACATGAGTTATGGATACAGAAATGTTATTCAGTTCCTTGTCAGTATTATTTTGAATCGTAATTTCGATTTCTTGACTATTCTCAATATAATTAATTTTAATTATTGAAAGGAGTGGCGTAGTCGAGATACTTTCAGTTACTTGTTTTGTAGGATCAAATATTTCTATATTTGAAAATGCTTCATTTCCTTTTAAATTACCAAGTGGCGAAAAATCAAATCCTTTTAACGCGAAATAAGATATAGCTTTTTGTGTTTTAAGGGATGGAGAATCAGTCTTTGTCTTAATTGCATTTGGGAAATAGTTTTTAATTGTGGTATCGATTAACTCTCGCATAAATAACTTAGTTTTCTTACCCTTAGTTATACGCTCTTGCATTTTGGGGGTTTTAATTATATTTTCACTTGCAATCTCACTTTCAATAACTTCAAAGAATTGTTCTTCGAATTTATTTCGGATTTTCTCCGTTAACTGTCGAATAAGCCCATCCCCAAAAATCTCTAACTCAATTGGCAAGGAAACTATAATGACAATCGTTTCTGGAGTTTCTTCTTCTAATCCAGCTCTTCTCTTAGGTCTATCAGACTTTACAAGAAATTTCTTACCAAAGAATGCGTAACCTTTATATTCTAAATCTATATGGTCAAGGTCTTCAGTTTCCAAAAACCAAACAGGATGATAATTTATTGGTCGCATATATCTTCTGTCATTTCGAAATGTGTCATTAGGATACATCAACAAAGGAACTTGGCCTTTTTTTTCATCAAAATATAATAGATAAACGACACATAAATCTTCGTTAGGGTTCTTGTACACTGGTCCATTAAAGATATCCGACAATAAAACCAATCCAATAGTAATTTAAAGGAAAATAATTATTTCTACTTCAAATGAATTAAATTCTGCTTATTCTAAAAATTTAACTAAAAAAAAATGTTAAATTAGTATGAAAATACTATAGTTGAAATAAATTATGATAGTTACAGATGTTAAAACTCATTTATTAGAACTCGATTTTAAAATTAAAATAGGCTCAATGCCACGATTTAAAGCAACGGGACTTTATATAAACATTCTCACCGATGAGGGGATTGATGGCTGGGCGCTGAGTCACTGGAATCTTAGCAACGCTGCTCAAAAAGTATTCATAGAGGAAGCTCTTAAGAAAATGTTAATCAGGAAGGATCCTTTTATGACTGAAGATATATTTCATACAATTTACACATCGAGTAATAGAATTTTATTCGGAATTCCATCATCGACTTCTGCTATTATGGTTGCGTGCTGGGATATCATCGGTAAAGCAACCAAACAGCCAATTTATCGATTATTAGGAGGAAGAAAACAGAAAATTAGAGCTTATGCTTCTATGCCACGGGGATATAAACCAAAAGCCGCTGTGGGTGCAGTTGAGTCTACTATGAAACCAGAATTAGGTGGTTTTAAAGCAGTCAAATTAAGAATTGGAAATGGGTTAAAAAAAGATGAGGAATTAATAAGAGAAGTGAGAGATACATTTCCAGAAATTGACATTATGGTTGATGCGAATTCTGCTTATGATTCTGTAAATGAAGCATTAAAATTGGCAAACATTTGTTTTAAATATGATATTACATGGCTAGAGGAACCTATTCCAACTGATAATCTTAATGGATTAGCAAAGATTAGACAAAAATCACCTGTTGAAATAGCGGGAGGAGAAAATGATATGGGAATATTTAGATTTGAAGATGTTCTTTCTAAAGGATGTTTCGATATTATACAACCAGATGTTACCAGAAGTGGGGGTTTTCTACAAATGAAAAAGATAGATGCTATGGCAGAGGTAAAAGGGGTTAGGTGTATTCCTCATATATTTGGATTTGGTCATATTTTAGCAGCAAACCTTCATTTCATAATGTCAACGAGATGTGACTGGTGTGAATTTCCCTTTATACCTGATGAATATCAACTTTTAGAAGAACCTATTAGAGCTGAAAATGGTATTGTAAAAGCATTAGAAAAACCTGGTTTAGGCGTGGAAATCAATAAGAAAATGTTTGAAGATAATGTTCTTACTTAACTTTCCATGGATCTTTTTTAAATCCATTGAGCATATTGGTTTAGGACAATTTAATTATCCTTTCTTTTTCTAGATAACTTATCAGTTCTCCGATCTTACTAGGGAGAAGGATTGTGTTATATTCAAGAGACAAGAAGGATGCTACCCTCAAAATAGTAAAACCTTTACATACTAAATTAACAAGTTCACTCATGGATCCCATATACTCAGATTTGAGATTTTTACAAAATTCTTTAAAAATCGGTATGTCAGATAAGGCAAATAATTTATCTACTAATAATGGCCCCTCAAAATTAGGCATATATTTTTGAGTAAATCCCGCTTCTACTATTTTTAGGTCTTTGTCTTCAATTGTCTCATCAATTTTTTTACTCCATCTTGCACTATGAACTTCAAGTATTTTTGAAATTTCTTCTTTTGCGGAATCTAGCAAACTGATTACCATAGGGGATGAATCGATATTTTCTATCCACCTCAATACTTCTATTTCATAATTTTGAGAGGTTTGAAGGATATCCCTTCCCAATAATAATAATTCGACCAAATCATTTTTAGATAGTTTTTCTTTTTGCAACGTTATATTGACGGTTAAATCTTCTAGCAATTTAATCGTTATTCCCCATCTTTTATATATACCTTGATGAATAATGGGCCATAACTCTAAAAATATATTTTTGTCTAATAATGAGAGAACGTGAGAGATTGATATACTCATTCCAATGACTCTCTTCAGTTCTGTTGGATCACAGTATTCTACAGTATCCATTGAAGAGTGATAATAGGGATCTTCGTGACCAAACATAATTGAAGGAATCCCGAAATAAAAATCTGAAAAAAGAACGTGATCACTTCCCCCTTCATAACTTGTTATTTTATAACTCATTGGAACTTTTGTACCATTAATCGCAATCCCATTTGGATTATGAGCTATTTTTTCGACAAAGAATGTTGCAATATCATTAAGGATTGATGGAGTAGTGCAAGGTGCTAAACATAACTCTAGAGGATATCCAATTTTAAGGCGATGTTCTCCAATCATATCTAAATTAAGGCAAGCTATCACACTTTTAATCTTATCTTCGTGATACTTCATCCATGGAGCAGTTCCATTGAATTCTGGAACCCATACAAATCGTATTGTCTTTCTCGGTTGCTTAATTTTCTTTTCATTGACTAAAATTTTAAATACTCTTGCTAATTCTAATAATCCCGCAGCACCACTTGCATTATCATTTGCACCAGGAAATGGGTGACATAGGTGAGCAATTATAATTACTTCTTGCTCAGGATTTTGCTCTCCCTGAATAGAGGTACTAATTACTTCTAGGTTGCCCTCTGAAAATTCAGCTTTGATTTTTGCATGCGCTTTTACAGATCCTTTTTTCAACAATTCTTTTAAATGCATTGCCTGTTTGTAGGAAATGCTGAATCCAAATTTTGCTTTATCAATCCTGTCATGTGTTGTGAAGAAACTATTGTAAATTCGTTTATCTAATTGGTCACCTGTTCTCATCAAATCAGGATAATAAATCACCCCTAAAGCTCTTGAATTCTCTATGAGAGGATGATACATGTAAGTAGAACTCGACATCAATATCAACTTCCCGTCGATATCCTTATTTTCATAATCCTCTTTTTTATCCCCTTTTCCTATATCAACTATTTCAGCTATAATATCACATGACTTGGAATGGGTTATAATAGAAGTAGGAATTTCGTTATAATCACAAAGTTTGATCCTCTCTGGCTCTGTAATCCAAAGCTCAGCAGATTCAATTTCCCATTGATATGCTGGTATGTATCCCCAGATGTCGTTTTTACCATCAGCAGGGGCCTTAAAGTGTTCAATTTCCCTATATCCAATTCGGTATAATTCTTGTTTTATTATTTCAGCTATTTCATGATAACCATTAGAAGCTTGAATTCTACTATGTTGAGAAATCTTAGCGACCCAATCCCATGCTCCTTGACCATTCACTTCAGATAAAATTGTATTAATGTATTTTTCAAAATCCATGATTTTAACAAAATTTTTTGTTCTTATTATAATTTTCTTTCTAGATCATTTCTCCTTTGTAATAGTATCTCTCTACATTCTTTTAGTTCTCGTGGATAATAAAAATATGGAATAATCCAAAAAAGAGATCCTAATAACCAAATAATTAAAACTAATAAAATTGCATAAGGTAACAATGATATATTCCTTTCGATCATGGAAGATATCACTAAATTTCCAATAATACCCCCGAGATTCACCATTAATCCATTCATAGCATTCGCAGTACTTCTAATTTCAGGTAGAGATACCTCTGAATAAATAGCAAATTGATTTCCAGAGGAGAAAGCTACAAAAAAAAAACCTAAATATCCTATTATCACAAAAAATATCCAGGAAAAAACGACTTGAACTATTGTTTCAGTATAGAATGGTATTAAGTAAAATGCAGATAAAAGAGAAATTCCTACAATAAGACCGATTAATGAAACAACAACTCGACCTTTTAACTTTCCGGATCTGAAATACCTATCTCCTAATCTTCCACCTATAATGGCTCCAAGGAGAGCACCACTTCCAGCTAGAATATAAATAGTTGTGACTATTAGTTCGGCATCCATACTATCTATTTTTATTGTTAAATAGAAGATTGCCCACATCCCAAGTGTAACATTAGCTATACCTGAGCAGAACACTGAAATTAATATTCCTCCTACTGATCGTGTTCTAAATAGTTGCTTTAGATTACTGTAAGTTATTTTGTAGTTATAATTTATTTCACCTTTAAAATTCTCAAATTCTGGTTCTGAGCGTAACCGTTCTGGTTCTATAGCTGAGAAAGTATAAAAGATTAAAGTAAATAATCCGAAAATAAATCCGATACCATAGGCAATTCTCCATCCTAAAGGTCCTGCATAATTTCCTAGCAACCCTCCAAATATAATCCCCATGCCTGCCCCTAAAGTTAAACTAAATTGCATCATTCCATATTTTTTACCTCTATCTTTAGGTGAATAAAAATCTCCAATCATAGAAAATCCAAGAGGTAAAAAAGCTCCAGCTCCAATTGCGCCTACTATAATAAAAAGGAGGTAATAAAAATAATTTAATGATAAGGAAGCTAAACCATAAGTTAAAATCCATATAAAATTAGTATAGATAAAAATTGTCTTCCTTGAAAATCTTTCTGAGATTTTATCTCCATAATAACCAAATATTAAGATACTAATAATCCCGATAATTAATGATGAAACTGAAACTATTCCTATTCCAAATTTTGTTGTTTTAGGAAGATATGCCAATAAATTGCCTATATTCACAGGTAAAATTCCTCCACAAAAAAACATCATGAAATAAAGAAGAAAAATCGAGTGGAAAGTTTTCTTTCGGTTAATTTGATAAACTTCACTCATAATTCAAATGGATCCGCAAATTATCCTTTTTTTTGGTTTTACAAATAATAATATTTGAATTTTATCTTATTAGAATGTTTATGTTAAGCAATTTTCATCAAAATAGAGGATAATGATTGAAGTAATAGAAAAAATATGAAATTTAATCTTATTCAACTTTAATAAACTTCCCAATACCATTTCCAAGGATTTTCAGTGTTTCTTCCTCTAATTCCTCGGGAATATGTCTAAACGAAAAATCTTCGAGTGCGGGTAAGAGGTTCTGAAGCGTTACTCTTGTTAGATAGTCTAACTGATCACATAAGGCAATTAGTTGAAAATGAGTTGAATTCTCTATTAAAATAGCACCCTTACTTACAGTAAAATAATTCACTTGTTGTTGTAACATATATTTCTTCACGTTTATCCAGAGATCAAGAAATCCTCTAAGATAAATTGAGTCTTGTGTAGAGCCACTCTTTTCATTTTTTAGAATTAATTCCCAGGCCGAATCTTGTGTTCCAATATATAAAGTATGTACTTCAATTTTCTTTTTTGACTTTGTTTCCTCAGATTTCCTGAATGTTAATCTTTGAAACATTCTTCGTAATACTGAATCCGCTGATTTTTCAATCACTCCCGTATTTAACTGATTTAAATTTACATTAATATCATTTTCAAGACTGGATAAATCAAAATCATGGGCAATTTTTAAAGCTTCTTCGAAATAAAGTCTTGCTTGTTCTGGTAGCTTACTCTCTGCAGCAAGCAATCCTTTTAGAAGAACTAATCTACAGAGATCCAAATAACTTTGATTTTCGATAGCAATGGTTTTGGCTAAGTCCAAATGATTGTATGCGTGATTTAAATGCTCTAGATCTCCGCTCTCCTGGAAGAATTTAAAATATCCTTCAGCAAGTCTAATTTCAATATCACTTGCATCTTCTACAGACTGATTTTTAAACATGATTTCTCTTTCTTCAATAAGGTGATTGATTAATTCTGCCCAGTTTCCGCGTAATTCTCCTTCAATAGCTTGTAGATCGTGCATAAAAATATCACCTACCGGTGATTCTAAGAAATCGGGATCATTTGGTAAGTTATTTCTCACAAAATCTATTAATTCAAGAGAATCTGTTTTCCCTGCAATTCTTTTCAGAGTAGAAAGGAGATCGAGTTTATAATAACTTGGAACATTTTCTTCTGATAGTAGTTTTTGACATAATTCTTTTGATTCATCATACCGTTCAGATATAAATAGTGTTTCAGCAATAATGCTCATTAAAGAGCTTTTTATAAAGAATTCTTCTTGAACGATTGGTAGTTCTAATATGGCTTGTTGACGTGTTAATGCTTGATCATATAATCCTTTTTTAGATTCCAGTACAGACATATTTGAGGAAACAACTGCATTAGTTCTTTCATCACCTAGTTCCTCGCTAACTTCTAAAACGATTTCAAAGACTTTTAGAGCTTTATCTAAATCTCCGCTAGATTGGTTAACAGCGGCATAAAAATTTCCTACAACACTTATGATTTCTCTGTTTTCTAATAATTGTCCAAAATTGAAAACGGGTTCAATATATTCTATAGCTTTGTTTATTTTTCCAAGAAAATATAGTCTAAATCCATAGTACCCCTGCAAAAGCATTAATCCAGTCCTCATCTCAATGGAAGTTTGATCTCCCCATTCTTCTTGACAATAATCATATAATTCTTCTAAAAGATCGTAAGCACTTAACCGAAGATAAACTTCAGCTTTTGCAATTGCCGCTTCTAATTGAATTAATGGTGGAGCTGACTTGAAATCAATTCTCTTGGCTATTAATGTAAGTTCTGATGAGGGAGAAAATCTTGCTTGTAACCTTAAGTATATTAGATAACTCCAAGAGCGTGGATTGTATTTATAGTTTAGAAGATCTTTACCCTTTCCAATGATAAATCCCCATTTGACCGCTAAAAATGTGAGTAATTGACTATCGGGATTATTCTGCCTCAAATCGATTAAAAACTCAAACCATTCCTCAACATTTTTAATTTTTAATCCCGAAGCCGAAGTAAGAATTTTAATTTCTTCTTCATTTGCTAAAGACATGTAAGCCCGAAGTTCTAGGGGAATTAAACGTTGAAGGGTACTCCATAAATCAGGAGCACCTCTTTCACTCTTTTTCTCTTTATAATAATCTTTGTGAGCCCGGTAAGCTCCCTTCTCATCGATTACAACCACATTAATATGCAGTGAATCTGAATCAATAGGATGTCCTACTCTAACAGTAAAGAGTTTTCCAATCATTGGATTACCTGATTCGGATTTATGGATGTAAGAATTAGGATTATTAATATCAAAGTTGATTTTATGTTCACACATTTTACAACTAATCTCAGTCATATGAACACCTCATCTTATTTGGTATTTGGAAGATGAGAGTTTTGATTTAAATGTATTACGTCCTTAATATTTAGTAAGGAGTTTTTTACCTAAATCTGTAATCTCATCTAATAATTTATCAATCCCTCTTCCATCTAAAGAACAGGTTTCTATATATCTTTGAAAATATTTTCTCTTTCCAACTACAGACTCAACTAATTCATCCGATATATTTCTTTCTAGATCTATTTTATTTCCTACAAGGATTAAGCCTATTTTTCCATTTTTATGTTTATGATCAAGATCCATGAGTTCCATCCAATTATTTAAATTTTCAAAGGATTCATATCGATCTACTGAAAAAACAAAAATATAGATATCGATGGATTTTATAACTTGGTCTTTGATAAGATCTAAAGGATGACCACCGGGAGTTCGTTGCCCAGCTAAATCATAACATTGAAAATGTAAATCTTTATATGCCCAAGATTCAATTTCCATAAATGGGGTGCGAGTAATTTCTTTTTTATCCAACACTTCTTTAGGATTTGAACCATTTACATTGTCTGTTGTTTTCTCAATTAGAGCTTGGACTAATGTTGTTTTTCCGACTGCACCATCCCCTACAATAGTCATACGCACTAATTTTCTTGACTTTTTAACTCTTTTTAAAAATTGAGATAATTTACCCATATAAAATACTCCTATCTTGATATATTCAATTTGTTGAAAAGTTATCCCGAAATAAGAAAGTAGATATTCTTCAGATGTTGGTTAATAGATTTTAAAGTATGTTTTAAAATATTTGTACGTGTCATCAATAGAAACAATAGATTTATCATTTTATTCATTTGACAAAAACGATTTGATTAGAATTCTAACGAATCATCAGTAATTTAGAATCATTAATGTAACTGATAACTAAAATAAAGTCAAGTTTGTGGGTTAAAAAACGAATGTGATATTGAAATATATATCAAGAATTTTTCCTAAAAATTTCTCCTCATTTAGTTAAAAACAGGTTCAAAATCCAAGTAAAGACTGAATTCCTTTTTTGTTTTATCAAATTCTTGTCTAGAACTTCTGAAGATGTTAGTCAGAGTATGATAGTTTAGCTCTTGTTTAAATTTTCTATCCCAATTCCACCAATTAGGCAATCCCATGAAGTGTATATTCCAAAGATACTCCTGTTCTTCTGATGTCCTGCTCCGAATTTCATTTGACAATAAAAGCCAGAATAAAATAAGATTGCTGGATATTTCCTCATCTTCCTTAATTGGTCCCCTGAAGAATTTATTAAATGCTAATAACATTAGCATTGCAAGGCCATATTTCATTTGAATTTTTGAAGTATTCGCTAGGTATTTTTTTCGTATAGCATCCCAACTTATTTCATTGACAATATTCTCTATATCATTATTGATGCTTTCTCGAATTTTATTAAAATAGAATTCTTCTGTTAAATATGGTTGGGTTTCAATATATTGAAAAATTCGAAGAGCACAGGCAATTCTCCATTCTAACCATTCTTGAGAATATTCGAATGCTAATTTTAATGCTTTTTCTTTATCTGGCCATGAGTTTAAGATAAGGCTTAGTTTATTATTTATTTCATCATAGAATTTTACATAATGATCATATATACGAGCATAAGAATAGCCTAGAATATCAATATAAGTAAAAATTTCTAATGTATCAATAAAACTGTTAATCTTCACTCTATTATCTAGCAAGCTATTAAATTCAGTATCATTTAGGAGGGAATATACTCCATAAAAAGTAGATTCTCCTGTAAATATTGTTGCAAATAATAGATGGTACTGAATGGTTTTGTTAATTATTACTTTTTCTGTATCAGATAGCTTAAATTGATCAAGTAATTTCATTTTAGAGATTAGATAATAACTATGGTAAGGATGGTCTTTCTTATCTTCTAATCTACCAATATCATGATACATTAATACGATTGGGAGAATTATATTATTTTGAGAATGCAGCTTTAGAAGTTTTTCCCTAATTACATTCAAAGAATCAGGTGAAAGAGTATCGTGTAAGAACTCTCCGTCTAAAATAAGGAAGAATATTTTAAAGAGTCTAAATATATGTCGTATTGTTCTTTGGAATTCATCCTTTTCACTCAAGCTACCCTCTTGGAATATATTTTCTAAATTTGGGAAAATAGAGATCAATTGAAAATAAGCTTTTGAATCTGTGATCTCATTAGAGTTGTCGATCCAATCAAGGTCAATATCTATAAATAGCTTGTGGAGAGATTCAATCATTATTATAGCACTTTTTCTTCTAATAGGTTAAAAAATGGTTCAATATCGATATTACCACCACTTAAAATGATACCAACTCTTTCATTTTCTACGTGAATCTTATTTCCAAGCAAAGCTGCTAAGGGCACTGCTCCTGAAGGTTCAACTATAATTTTCATCCGTTGCCAAAGAAATTTCATAGCGTCGATAATTTCAATTTCAGAAACAGTTAGTATATGGTTAACGTATTTTCGAATTATATTAAATGTCCTTTCGCAAATAGAGGTACGTAATCCGTCTGCGATAGTATTTGGATATGTACTGGGAACGATATAACCTGCTTGAATAGATCTATAAGCATCATCTGCTATTGAAGGCTCTACGCCAACAATTTGAGCATTTGGGCATAATTCTTTAGTTGCAAGAGCAGTACCACTTAATAATCCTCCACCTCCAAGTGGAGCAATTATCAGATCGAGATCTCCTATCTCTTTTATTAATTCATAAGCTGCAGTTCCTTGGCCACATATTACGTCGTAATTATCATAAGGGTGAATTAGAACATATTGATGACTTTTAATTAATTTTTCAGTGATTTGAGATCGAGCTATTAGAGTATTATCACAAAATACAACAGTAGCACCATATCCTTTAGTAGCATCAATCTTATTAGGGGGGGCTCCTTTAGGCATTACAATAGTAGCTTTAATCCCTAGTATCGACGCTGCAAGAGCAACCGCTTGAGCATGATTTCCACTCGAATGTGTAATGACACCACGTTTTTTATCTTTTTCAGAAAGTAAACTTAATGCGTTATAAGCCCCACGGAATTTAAAAGCCCCAACTCTTTGGAAATTTTCGCATTTAAAATAAATATCTGCTTTTATTATGGAATTTAATGTCCTTGAATTCATAACAGCAGTGTTATTGACGATACCACTATTCCTTTTGAAAGCTTGTTCTATTCCTTGAAATGACATCAGTATTTGTTTCAAATACTACTAAATTATAATTTTAAAAATCTTTCAAAGATTAAATTTTATTAGATATTTACTCTAGATTTAGTCGCAATTCAAGGTCTCCCACCTTTAATTTATTCCCAGTCGGTTCAAAACCTAATCTTTTGTAAAATTCAAGTGCTTTTTTGTTTTCAGGCAAGGTATATACAATCAATTGTCTTGCGTTATATTTGGATTTTACGTGTTCAAATATCTTTTTGCATAGCTTTTTTACCATATCCCTTTTCTTGATATTTATCTGCGATCATAAATCTCCAGATGTAGAGAAAAGGTTTAAAATGCTTTATAATCTTATACTTCAGAGCATTATCTCCAAGCATTACAAATCCAATTGGAATTTCACCCAAATATATTGCACGCATCCATGCTTCTCTGTAAAAATAAGCATCTGCCATAGACACAGCATTAGAAGCAATAAAAAACCTCTGTTTTGGTTTTACTTCTATTCTTGTAATTTCACGATAATTACGTCTAGTAATTCTCCGTAAAGTAATCACTTTGTTATCATTCAAGGGTGTGTTTTCCTCTGTCATACTTAGAATAAACCATTTCATATTTCTAAAAGAATTTTAACAAAATCTCTTTCACCTGGCTTGGTATACTTCTCAAACACATTTTGGATATCTTTTAAAGAAACCATTTCGGAGATAATTTGATGAGCATCTACCTCATTATTGGTAATAGTATCAATTGCAGTTAAGATATCCTCACTATCATGCCCTAAACATCCTTTTAAAGTAACTTCTTTAGAATTTATCATAAAGAAAGGAAATGGTATGCTACCCTTATGAATTCCCTCAAGAACAATAGTTCCTCCTCTTTTTATTAAAAAGATTGAATCTGATAACGTTTCTTGGTTTCCAACACAATCAAAAATGAAAGTTGGTTCTCCCAGACTTTTTATTGTCTTCTTTATTTTTGCTCTTCTTGGAGCCACTGCATCAGTGGCCCCCATTTCTATTGCTTTTTTTCTTAGGAATTCTTCTGGTTCAACCACTACGATATAATTGGGATCTTTATGAATTTTTAAAGCTTTTAGGATTGTTAATCCCACACTACCTCCTCCAAATATTAAAACTCTTTCCTCAGCTTTTATTTGAGATAATTTGAATGCCCTATGCGCCAATGCAAAAGTTTCAATTAGAACTGCTTCTTTCATTGTAATCTTTTGTGGAATTTTAAAAACCCATTCTTTTGGTGCTTTAACAAATTCGGCAAATCCCCCATCTTGAAATGTTCCTAATCCCCTTAAAACACCTTTACTAGGATCAAGTGAAACAGTAAAACAAACGACTTTTTCTCCTACTTTTAATTCAGAAACATTTTCTCCTATTTCTGCAACTTCACCTGAGATTTCATGCCCCATTACTAAAGGAACTTGATACATTCTGTATTTAAAATTTGTTATATCTGAACCACAAATTCCGCAATAATATACTTTAACCAAAACATCATCAGGACCAATTATAGGCTTCGGATAATCTTCTCTATAGACAATTTTTTGAATGTCTTTAAAAACTGCAGCTTTAATTGTTCTTCTCCTCAAATAACTTATGTATTGATGATGCTTTCAAAAAATATGCAGCACCATATATTACTATCTTGAATTGTAAATTGATATTATAATTATGCTAGAATACAATGCTTTTAAGTAAATACGTTGAATATATTTGATCAAACTAATCAATATATAATAATTTACAATCTTATAAGGTTTAAACTATGAACAAAAGACTTTATTCACTTGATTTTTTCAGAGGTATTGCCATAATAATGGTCATAATCTTTCATAGGTTCATGTATGATTGGCCAGGGGCAGAGTTTTTCTTTACAGATCCAAAGGGATTTCTTAAAATACCTTGGTTTACAGCAATAATGTTCTTTGCTGGTATGGGAGGTATTTTTTCTATAATTAGTGGGGTGGTTACAGCTTATTCAACTCATAATCGTATAACTTCAGGAAAAGCTAATAAAAAAATGATTTTATATGCTGGTCTTTTTTCTTTTTTATGGTTAGCACTAGTAGATTATATCAGAAAATTCCTGTTTAGTACTAAGAGCTATTTTGAAGGAGTATTTTATAATGGGTTAATCACAGGTTCACTTTTAGAAGGAGAATTAGTCATTCCTCAATTGGAATTATTATACTATACGAGCACTCTGATGATAGTCGGACTTTCTGGATTTATAGTTCCTCTTATAATGATACTCCTGTCGCGTAATGGTGGTTTTGAAAAAGTAAGTCGTAATAAAATTATTCTTGGAACTCTTGCTGGTGCAATTCTAATTGTAACCCCAATTTTGTCATTTGCATTTCAACCAATCGTAGATGATTTATTTATTAGTGGTAACTATATAGGAGGTTTTTTTTTAGGGTTATTTGTTTCCCCATACTTTCCAATTTTCCCCATTATCGCTTATGCCCTACTCGGGGGCATATTAGGAATCTCTTTAGCTAGAGACGATAACAAACGTAATCTAACCATTTTCTGGTTGACGTTTGGATTTGCCTTGTTAAGTATTGGAAACTACCTTTTATTAACATTCTTAATTCGTTTCGAGGTTTATAATTATAATTTCGTTCGATTTATGCAATTAGGAGTCTATCTTATGATTATTATTATTTTACTAAGATTAATAGATTTTAAGCCAGAAGATAAACAAGAGAAGATTGTCAAAAAAACAAGTCCTATTATCATGTTTGGGAGAGTATCACTTACAATTTTTGTCTTTGAAGCCATTGTTGCCACAATTTTTCATTGGATTCTCGATTTTATTAATCCTAGGTGGAATACAGAAGCTTATGTAGTATTGATATTTGGTCTTTTCAATCTAGCTTTTTGGTACTTAATAGTATATTTCTGGAAGAAAAAAGACTTTAAAGGTTCAGTTGAATGGACGGGAGTATATGTTATCAAAAAACTCTCTGGAATTGGGAAAAAAGAACCAGAAAACAATTGATTCAAGTAACCCTATCTACTTTTTTTAAATTCTAAAATTGAATCATTAACTTTTATATAAAAAAAAATAATTAAAAAATAATTGTAGAATCATTTATTTAATAGCCCACTCATACTTCTTACAATACTCTCTATTTCATCATCAAAAGTCTTAACCTGATCGAAAAAGATATTATTCACTTGTAGTAGTTGTGAGACAGCATGTTCGGGAGATTGAATTATTTGTTTAGCCATCTTAATGGTTTCATCTAAAACCTCCCCCTTCTCAACAAGTTTATTTATTATA
Source organism: Promethearchaeota archaeon (assembly GCA_019894975.1). Taxonomy (GTDB): domain Archaea; phylum Asgardarchaeota; class Lokiarchaeia; order Sigyniarchaeales; family SOKP01; genus Loki-b32. The sequence goes on from JAGXNO010000003.1 coordinate 76,950, forward strand.
TTTAATCGATATGCTTCTTCTGCGGTAAGGAAAGTCTCCCTTGTGCCCGTATTTAAGGTAATTTCAAGAGCTTTACCTCGTCCCACAAGAGTTATATAGGGAAATAAAAGTGGACACGCTCCAAACCTAATTTCTGGGTGACCAAACAGCGTTCCTTTTGAAGCAATACGGAGATGACAGATGACTGCAAGGTCAAATCCTCCTGCTAGTGCGTATCCATTTATTGCTGCTATTAATAATTTCGGGAACTCAAATATTTTCTGATGGAAAAGATGATTGGAATCTACAAAATGTTGATAATCTCCCGTTCCTTGAATCACTGCCTGAACCTCATCTCTATCAAATCCTGCAGTAAAAACTTCTTCACCTCCATAGAGTACAACTGCTTTTACTCTTTTTTCTTCTTTAAGTGAATCTAATGCTTCAATTATTTCAGCTCGCATGGATTCACTTAGAGCGTTTTTTTTCTCAGGTCGATTTAACTTAATTATTGCGATTTTACCTTTTTGCTCAACTAATATAAATTGATATTCTTTATTTGCCAAATTTTACATCTCATCAAATTTTATTTTAGATTGTTTAAAATCTAGATAAACATACTTAAATTTCTTTAATATAATCCAAAATATTATAAATTAATTTAGGCTTTTAAATAGTATTTTAAGAGTAAAACATGAGGATATAGCTTAATGTTTTCTATTTGTACTGCTTTTGTTGAAAACGGAAAATTAGAAGAGACATTAAAACAATATGCCGACTCAGAAAGAAAATTCACTAAAGAGATTGGTGTTCTTTTTCGAAAATTTTTTCAATGTCAAATTCAACCTCACATTATTTGGTCAATTACAGAATGGGAATCTGAAAAAGCACATCATGATGCTGCTCAATCAATTATGGAAATAAGGCGAGATGATCGTTTCGCTGCGATAGCTTTTGGTCCTGAGCCCTATTTTGAAATATTCTGTAATGAAGAGGAGTCACTTAACTCTGGTAAGTTCTCAGAAAAACTTCAAATAGTAATTGTTATCCATGGTCTTATTAGTGAAAAAGTTAAAGATAAATATTTAGAAATTAGAAAAGAAAGAATAAGAGAACATAGAGAACAGTTTCATTGGTTAAGAGTTTTTTATAATACTTATAATTCAAATGAGTTTGTATCATTTTTGGGATTTAATTCTGAAGATTATTTTAATAAGATCAGAAAAATAGATGATTATTTTTTAGAAGAATATTTGTTTACAGGACTACGAAATCCTCTTGGAATGTCATATATTGCTAATTATAATCAGTTTATATGTAAACCAATCAAATTTTAGGTTAATTCTATGAAACCTCCTATATGTAGAGTATGTAATAAAGAGTTAGAGGAAAAAGAAGATGGTGGATTAATCTATTTTAAAAAACGCCAATCTGATATAAAGTGGGAAAAAAGAATGGAAGAAATTGGAGGTGTTGGACATCCACCCTATGCGGAATGGTTCTGTAAAAGGCATTTTAAGAAGGCAAATGAGCTAAAACATTTACCTATTGATAAAGCTTTAGAGCAGTTATTGCTTTAAAGGGCCTAATTCCTTTATTTGATTCGTAAATTCAGTGATTACTTCTGAAAATCTCTTACCTTCAGATGCACTTACCCATTCTAATCGCACTCGTTTAGGATCTACTCCTAATTGTTTAATTAAAATGTTATGCAGTCTTTCGAATCTCTCTTGTGTATACTCATTCCCTGTTATATAGTGACAATCACCTATATGACAACCGCTTACAAGAATGCCATCAGCACCGTTCTTGAGGGCTTTTAAAACAAATGAAGGATCTACTCTTCCTGAGCACATTACCCTTATAATTCTGATATTAGGAGGATACTGAAATCGAGATACGCCCGCTAAATCTGCTCCCGCATAACTGCACCAATTGCAACAGAAAACCAATAGTTTTGGTTCAAATCCTTCTTTTTTTACACTATTTTTTGATTTTGACATGAATATCACCTATAAACCGTTTTTAACTTCCTCCTTTTCTAATAAATAAGAATCAATCATTGTGTTAATTTGATCAAAATCATAGTGTTTTACCATAATAGCTCCAACAGGGCATGTAGCGGCGCATGTTCCGCATCCTTTACATACAGCAGCGTTAATGGATGATTTTGGTACAATAATACTAATATCTTCGAATTCTTTAGTTATTTCTATAAGACTAATAGCTTTATAGGGACATATATCCTCACATTTTCCACATCCGATACATTTTTCTTCCAAAACTTCAGCAACTAATCCAGAAGTTGTAATTTTATCTGAGCTTAGGAATCTACTTGCTCTACCTGCAGCTCCATTAGCTTGTGAAATTGAATCCTGTAAATTTTTTGGCCATTGTGCACACCCACATAAGAATATTCCATCTGTAGCAAAATCTAAAGGTCTTAATTTAACATGTGCTTCTAAAAAGAATCCATTCTTATCTAATGGAACTTTCAACATCATAGCTAATTCTTTTAGATTATCGGAAGGAATCATTGGTGTTGAAAGTATTAATAAATCTGTTTCAAATTCGACAGTATCTTTTAAATTTGTATCATATACTTTTAACTGATATTTTTCAGGACTTCCCTCACTCTTTGTCACCTCAGGAAGCTTATCTAAGTCGTATCTGAGAAAAATTGCGTCCTTTCGACGTTCACGGTAGTATTCCTCAAATTCTTTCTTAGCCATCTGTAGATCTCTGTAAATTACAACAACTTCTAATTCGGGTTTCAATTCTTTTAAGATTCTAACATTTTTTAGTGAAGTAGCGCAGCAAATATTAGAACAGTAAGTTATGCCTTCATTCTGACGAGCATTAACACATAATATTATTGTTACTCGATTAATTTGGTCTAACCATGAGTTATCCTTATTTTGCAACTTCTGTTCTAATTCTAATTGAGTCATAATATTTTCATTCTTTTCTTGATATCCAAAAAGACCTGTTGGTTTGAGTTCTTGTCCTCCGGTAGCGACAATAATGGTTCCAATTTTTACATTGTGGGATTCGTTATTTGAATCTTTAATTACTACATCATAATTCCCTACATATCCTTTAATGTCTTCAAATTTAGCATTAAGAAATACTTGAATGTGGTTGTGCTTCTCAATTTTTTCCTTTGTTTCATTTAATAATTCTAACGCATTTTTATGAACAGGATATAATACATTAAGAAATCTTAAATTCCCCCCTAATTCACTGTCTTTCTCTACAATAATAGTTTTAAATCCCTGATTTGCGGTATTTAAAGCTGCAGTCATCCCAGATATACCTCCCCCAATAACTAATGATGTGTGAGTAATATCAACTTTCTCTTCTTTCTGAGGTTTCAATAATCTGGATTTAGCAATATGCATTCTGATTAAATCTTTAGATTTCTCTGTAGCAGCTTCTTTTTCCGTCATATGAACCCAGGAACACTGATCTCTGATATTTACTAGTTCAAATAAATATTTATTTAATCCTGCTTCTTGACAGGTTTCTTGAAATAACGATTCATGAGTTCTTGGGGTACAAGAAGCTACAATAAACCTGTTTAAATTGTGTTCAGCAATTAATTCCTTAATTCTAATTTGAGAATCTGAAGAACAGGAATAAAGATTACTTTCACATACTACAACATTTGGAAGGCCTTTTACATATTCTACAACCCTAGGAACATCTACATAATTTCCTATATTTATCCCACAGTGACAGACCATAACACCGATTCTTGGCTCATCTGTAATTTTTATTACTTTTTCAGGAACATCAAACACTTTTTCCTTCATAAGAGTGTATTTAACAGAACTTAGCAAATCTGCTATTTGGGCTGCTACTCCACTGGCATCTGCAACTGTTTCAGGAATATCCATTGGTCCCTGACAGAATCCACATAAGTACACTCCCTCTCTTGTAGATTTTAGTTTATCAAAATAAGAAGCTTCTTGGAAAAAATCATATTTATCCAACCCAATGTCTAAAGCTTTTCCTAATTCTTTAACACCCTTAGATGGAACAAGCGGTGATGCTAACACTACAAGGTTTGCTCTAAAATCTTTGAATTCCCCCGTTTTAAGATCTTCATATCTTAAAATTAAATCATTAGTTTCAAGATCTTCTTCAATTGTACTTATCTTAGACTGAAAGTATTTTACCCCATATTCTTCTTGGGCTCTTTGAATAAATTCATAAAAGTTTTTACCGTAAGCTCGTATATCGTGCCGAAATACATAACAATCTGAATTATCTGAATGTTCTTGAGTGATAATTGCTTGTTTTGCTGTATAAGTGCAACAAACGCTTGAACAAAAAGGTACATTTTCATGAAGATCTCGAGAACCCGCACACTGGACAAAAGCAATTACTTCAGGTTCCTTACCATCACTTAATCGCTTTACATGACCCTCAAATGGTCCAGATGCACATAAAATCCTTTCATATTCAAGTGCACTTACAACATTCTCGAATCGATACCCCCATCTAGAGGATAACTCTTCAGCAGGCATTTCATATCCCGTTGCGACTACTACAGCACCAATATTAATTTCAAATTCTTCAGGTTTCTGTTCAAAGTCTATTGCATCCGCAGTACAAACTTTTTTGCATACTTGACAGACTCCCTTCTTTAAATATAGACACATCTCTGAATCAATTAAGTAGATAGGAGGTACTGCTTGAGGAAAAGGAATATACACTGATTTTATTTTCCCAATATTCATTTCAAAAGGATTTGGAGCTAAAATTTTTGGACATTTATTTGCACAATCCCCACATCCCTTACATTTAGTTTCATCAACATATCGAGGTTTTTTCAAAATTTTTGCTGTAAAATCCCCTGGCTGGCCTTCAAGTTGAAGAACTTCATGATAAGTCATCAATTCAACATTAGGATTGCGAAAGACTTCAACCATTTTGGGAGCAAGGATACATAGTGAACAGTCCAAAGTAGGGAAAGTCTTATCTAATTGAGCCATCCTTCCTCCAATCGAAGGAGATTTTTCCACTAAATAGACTTTAAATCCTAGTTCTGTAAGATCAAGAGATATCTGAATTCCAGCTATTCCTCCTCCAATTACCAAAACTGAACCTTCCATTATTTTTCTACCTCCACCTTTTCCTTAGAATCCACAATACTTATTAGGTCTACTAAAAATTCCGAAAAATCAACTATTTCTATTGAAGAGATATCTTCATAGTCATTTTGTAAACAAGATAAATGAATTTTACATTTTGGGCATGATGTGACCATTATATCTCCTGCATCTTTTGCTTCTAAGAGTCGCTTATATCGTAATGCTTTTGAGCGATCATTACAGTTCATCCAAGAGCTCACACCACAGCATAGTGCTTCAGTCTTATTATGTGCCATTTCATTGAATTTATACCCCAGTTCTTTTAAATGTGAAAATATTTCACGTACATTATCTATAATATTACTCTCCTTAGGTAGAAACCTACTTAATCTGCATGGATCATGATAAGTGAATGGAATTGCTTGTTCTTGCTCTTTTGGATTCTTAAATTCAATTTTGTTATCTTTCCATTTCTCATAAACATATTCGATTAAATGTTTCACCACAAATTTTTCATTGAAATCTTCAAATATATCTTGATAGTCTACTTTAAATGTTCGATAACATTCAGCACAAGCAGTGACGATTGTTTTAGCTCCAGTTTGTTCTAATCTATGGATGTTTTTCTTTGCTAAATCAATGAAGGCATTAAGTTTTCCTTGTCCCCAATATAAATCATGCCCACAGCAAATTTCATCTTGAAGAACTGCAATTGGTTCATTTTCAATTTGACAAAGTATTTTTAACGTACTTTCTGCTATTGAGTCTGAGTTTTCGAACTCAAAATTAAAATATGGTAAACACCCAACATAATATAAGATATTACCTTGATCTGAAATTTTGCATTCCTTTGGAACCCATTCAAGAGATCTCTCTGGTTTAATATGTGGTTCACTCATGATTTCTGAAATAGTTGTATATACTCCTTTATGGGCTATATACTCATCAGGATTTTGTCCTTTAGAAGTTCTCATTTTATACTTTGCCATCCTTACAATATCAGCAAAATTTATTCCTTCAGGACAGTTCTGGAGACATGCATTACATGTAAGACAATCCCATAAAATACCACTATCAATAATTTTTTCTTCAAATCCTTCCAAGATCATTTGAATTATTCTACTTGGTTCAAAACTTTGAACTCGACTTAGTTGACATACACCACTACAACGAACACATTGGTAACATCTATATAATAATTTTTTTATATCAGGTTCATAAATTTTTTCAAGATAATGTTTATTATTATCGCTAGATTTTTTTGAGTCGTCTACTTTCTTAATCTCAGTAATTACATTCACTTTTTTTAATTAATTTAGAACTTAATAATATGTAACTATAATGATTAGGGAAAAAAGGGAAACAATTTATTTTTTCTGATTAGTTTTCATAATTCCACTAAGTCTTAATTGAAAAGGAAATAAAAAATGAAAATACCATGTTCTTTTCTATTTCTATATTAGAGTAATTATGGATTTTCTTCAATTTTATTAAAAATTCAATAATATCTAATAAAAGAATATTTTGGTTGAATATTATATGAAAACAACAGAAATAATTGAAACTTCGGTTGGGAACATTAAAGGATATGAAGATGGGGTTCTTAAGGTTTTTAAGGGGATTCCCTATGCAGAACGGCCTATTGGAGAATTGAGATTTAAGCCGCCCGTTCCACGAAAAAAATGGTTTGGTGTTTTTGATGCTTTGGATTACAGCCCTATTTGTGTTCAAACATCGGACTTTCCGGGATTAATTTTACCACCTATACCACAAAGTGAAGCAGATTCTTTAACTCTGAATATCTGGACCCATGGTACTGACAATAAAAAAAGGCCCGTAATGGTAAGAATTCATGGGGGTGGTTTGACAACAGGAAGTGGGAGATTGCCTAATGGATTTAAATTAGCTCGGAGAGGAGAAGTCGTAGTAGTTACAATCAATTATCGTTTAGGTGCTTTAGGATTTAGTGAAATGCAAGGCATTGAAAGTAATATTGGTATACTTGATCAGATAGAAGCCTTGAAATGGATTCAAAAGAATATTGAACTTTTTGGGGGTGATCCAAACTGTGTTACGATATTTGGTATCAGTGCGGGAGGTTGGTCTGTTTCAACATTGATGGCAATACCCGAAGCAAAAGGGCTTTTTAATCGAGTGATTGCGCAAAGCGGAGCAGTGCATCCTTTAAGTTTTCAAACCGAAAAAGGTGTGGATAGAACTAATAGGATACTAAAAACTCTTAAAATTAAGAAGGGAGATATCAAATCCTTACAAAGAATTACAGCATATGAGTTAGCAAAAACCTATACAAGTATTGCAAATGAGGATGGGTTAGCTCAAATTCCTTGGGTTCTAAATACGCCCCCCTATATAGATGGAAAATCTATTCCTGAGCATCCACTCAGGATGATAAAAAAGGGAGTTGCGTCCGATATTGATCTAATGGTAGGAAGCACATTAAATGAGTCTGTTTTATGGCGAATTCTAATAGGAGCATCTGAAAAACTGGATATAGATAAAGTAAAAAATAGAATTGTACAAGCAACAAAATATTTAGGTCTTGATGAAAAAAAAGGTTTGGAACTATTTGAAGTGTATAAAGGCAAGGGAGATCCTGAAGCAGTATTGAATGCTTTTTTTACTGATCTTGAATTTAGGATCTCTGCAATAAGATTAGCGGAAGAACAATCAGTACATAACCAAAATACATACATGTATCTCTTCACTTACCTCCTTAAATTTCAAGGAAAAGAAGTTGGAGCTGTTCATGGTGGAGATGCAGGATTTATGTATGGAACCCTCGATTATCCAAATATCCTTGGTCAGATTGAAAATTCTGAAGAAGCTCAACTTTTAAGCGAAAAAATGATGGACAGCTGGATTGCTTTTGCAAAAACCGGAAATCCTAACCACGATGGAATTGAAGAATGGCAAAAATACGAAAAAAACAATAGAAAAACAATGATGTTAGGAATAGAAACAACTTCTGTCGATGACCCATTGGCAAAACAACGTGTAGCCTGGTCCGACATCATGAAAATATAGAATCTTAGAAATTTTCGAAACATCTTTTTTTTATTTATATTATAAGTGCCTTTATAGAAGCCTCAATTTGCTCAAAATCGTAATGCTTAATTGAGATTGCCCCCACAGGACAGCTTACCGCGCAAGTTCCACATCCTTTACAGAGACTTGAATTGACAGAAGACTTTTTTATAGGAAGACTTACCTCTTCAAATTCTTTAAGGCTATCTATTATTTCTATTGCATTGTAAGCACATGTCTCCTCGCAAGTCCCACACCCAATACACATATCTTGATTTACTTCAGCAATTAATCCTGACGATGTAATCTCTCCCGCACTTAAAAATCTACTTGCTCTTCCCGCAGCACCATTTGCTTGCGATATTGAATCCTGTATATTTTTTGGCCACTGAGCACATCCACATAAGAATATTCCCTCAGTAGCAAAATCTAATGGTCTTAATTTTACATGTGCTTCTAGAAAAAAACCATTTTTATCTAAAGGAACCTTGAGCATTTTTGCTAACCCATCTAAATTGTCAGCGGGAACCATAGGAGTCGATAGAACTAATAAATCTGTGTTAAATTTGATATCATCTTGTAAATTAGTATCAAAAACTTTAATTTCAAACTTACTTGTTCCTTCATCTATCTCTTTAATCACCGGTGGACTCTCTAAATCATATCTCAAAAAAATAGCATCTTTTCTTCGCTCACGGTAATATCTTTCAAATTCTTTTTTTGCCATTTGAAGATCTCGATAGAGAACGATTAATTTGAGGTCCTGCTTTAGCTCTTTTAGGATGTTAATATTTTTTATAGCACTTTCGCAACAAATATTTGAGCAATATGTTATTCCGCTCTCCTGCCTAGCATTAACGCATAATAACGTTGTAATATGATTCAGATTATCAAGCCATGAATTATCCTCATCTTTAAATTTCTGTTCGAGTTGCAGTTGTGTAATTACATTATGGTTCGTATACTTATAGTCAAAAAATTCATTAGGTGTTAATTCTTGGCCGCCAGTAGCAACAATAATAGTACCAATTTTTAATTCATGAACATTTTTATCTGAATCGAGCAATGCAACATCATAATTACCAATATATCCCGTAATATCTTTAAATTCAGAATTTAAAAAGATTTGAATGTTTTTATTATTCTTAACTTTTTCTATGGTTTCGTTTAATAAGATTGAAGCATCTTCTTGAGTGGGAAATAACATATTTAGGTGCCTTAGATTTCCACCTAGGTTTTTCTCCTTTTCTATAAGATAAGTATTAAATCCTTGATTAGCAATGTTCAAAGCAGCCGTCATTCCAGATATCCCTCCACCAATTACCATTGTAGTTTGAGTGATTTTCAATTTCTTTTCTTCTTGTGGTCTTAACAACCTTGATTTAGCAATACCCATTCTTATTAAATCAATTGCCTTTTCAGTAGCAAGCTCTTTTTCTGTCATATGTACCCATGAACATTGATCACGGATATTTACCATATCAAATAAGTATTTATTTAATCCCGCTTCTTGACAGGTTTCTTGGAATAATGACTCGTGTGTTCTTGGTGTACATGATGCTACAATAAATCTATTTAAATCAAATTCACTTATTACTTCCTTTATTCGCTCTTGAGAATCTGAGCTACAAGAATATAGATTGTCTTCACAGAAGGCTACATTAGGTAACGTTTTTATTTGTTCAATAACTTGAGGGATATCAACATATTTCCCTATATTAATTCCACAATGACAGATTAATACTCCAATTCTTGGATCATCAGTATCTTTTACTATTTTTTCGGGTATTCCAATAATTTTCTCTTTTGTTTCAGTAAATTTAAAGGAATTAAGCAATGTAGCTATTTGTGAGGCAACTCCACTGGCATCAGCAACAGTTTCTGGTATATCCATTGGACCTTGACAAAAACCAGCCAAAAAAATTCCTTCTTTGGAAGACAGTGATTTATTGAAGTATGATCTTTCCTTAAAGAAATTATAATCATCTAATTCGATATCTAAAACTTTAGAAAATTCTTTGGTCCCAGCCGAAGGAACTAGAGGTGAAGCTAGTACGACAAGATTTGCCTTAAAATCTTTAAATTCACCTGTTTTTAGATCCTCATAGTGAATGATTAAATCATTAGATTCTGGATCTTCTATTATTCTACTAACCTTTGTCTGGAAATATTTTATACCATATTCTTCTTGAGCTCTCTGAGTAAACTCATAAAAATTTTTTCCATAAGCTCTAATATCATGTCTAAATACAAAACATTTTGAGTTTTCAGAGTGTTCTCGTGTTATAATCGCTTCTTTTGCAGTATACATGCAACATACACTGGAACAATAGGGGATTCCCTCACGTAAGTCTCTAGATCCCGCACATTGAATAAATGCGATTATTTCTGGTTCTTCCTCATCGCTAGGTCGTAAAATATGACCTCCAAATGGCCCAGAGGCAGACAGCATTCGTTCGTATTCCAAGGCATTTACCACATTTTTATACTTATAACCCCATCGTGAGCTTAATTCTTCCCCAAGTACATCATATCCCGTAGCAACAACAATAGCTCCAACGTTTAATTTGATTTCTTGAGGTTTTTGTTCATAATCTATTGCTTCTACTTTACAAACCTTTTCACAAACTCCGCATACTCCCTTAGTTAGTTTTAAACATAGCTCAGAGTCAATTAAGTACACAGGAGGTACTGCTTGAGGAAATGGAATGTACACAGATTTTCTTTTACCAAGATTCATATCAAAGATATTAGGTGATTCAATCTTTGGACATTTGGTAGCACAATCACCACACCCTTTACATTTAGTCTCGTCAATATAACGAGGTTTCTTAAGGACTGTAACCACAAAATTCCCAGGCTTACCAGATACTTTTTGAACTTCATGATAGGTCATTAATTCAATATTAGGATTTCTAAATACCTCTACCATTTTAGGAGCTAAAATACATAGACTGCAATCATTTGTAGGAAAGGTTTTATCAAGTTGAGCCATCCTTCCTCCGATTGAAGGTGTTTTTTCTACTAAATAAACGTTAAATCCTAATTCAGATAAATCTAAAGATGTTTGTATCCCTGCAATCCCACCACCAATAACTAACACTGATCCTTCCATTATTTAGCACTTCTAATTTTTTTTAATAAGGTTTAGTTTACAGAATCTTTTTTCCCGTTGAATAAAAAATAAGGATATGAAATTATATAAACATTTTTATAATGAATGATCAGAATCTAACATTTTTTGCTTTGTGAATGATCAGTCCCAAATATTTGTCACTTTTATATTTTCGTAATCAACCATTCCGTTACTTTTGTATTTTCGTAATCGTTTATTTTGTTTGTTAATGTTATATTATTAGGAAGAATAGATCCAGATTGATAACTTATTTTGGGTTTTAAGATGGATTCAAGCATGATCACAATTCTTTCTTACCTATTATCTGCATTATGTTTATTGGTGATAATAAAAAATGGATTAATGATCCATATCTCTCACACAAATCCAAATACTTATTAAGATTGATCAAAGATCAAAGATATAATAGAGAAAATACTATTCTTTGAAAAAAAATGATTTTAGAATAAAAATTTTTTTTGGAACTATTAATAAAAATTGAGATAAATTCTTTATTTATTTTAGTTTTAAAGGTCCTTGTTCTTTTATTTGATTTGTAAATTCTGTAATTACCTCTGAAAATCTCTTCCCTTCAGAGGCACTAACCCATTCAAGTCTAAACCTTTTTTTAAGATTAAATATTTTTAAAACATCCTGAAAACGTTCAAATCTATCTCGTGCAAACTCGTTACCTTTTAAGTAGTGACAATCTCCAATATGACACCCAGTTACAATAACTCCATCAATGCCATCTTTAAATGCTTCTAAAATGAAGGCAGGATCTACTCTCCCAGAGCACATTACCCGTACTATCCTAATTGTAGCAGGGTATTGAAATCGTGAGACTCCCGCCAAATCTGCTCCCGCATAACTGCACCAATTGCAACAAAAACATAAAATTTTTGGGTGAAATTCCTTTTGACTTACTTTTTTTTTTGACTTAGACATAAGTTACTACCTTAGAATTTAACTTTAGGTTAATAGTGCTGAAATCATTGCATTAATTTGCTCAAAACCAAAATGTTTGATTACTATTGTGGAATTAGGACATTGAGCCCCACAAGTACCACAACCTTTACAGAGTGCAGGATTAATATGAGATTTCTTTGTAGCCATTGTAAAATCTTCAAACACTCGTTCTTTCTCTATTAGTTCAATCGCGTTGAATTGGCAGACATCTTGACAATTTCCACAACCAATACAATTTTCTTCTATTACAGTCGCTACAAGCCCTGATGTTACAATTTTTTCAGCACTTAATATTTTTACTGCTTGAGCAGCAGCTCCATTGGATTGTGCTATTGACTCTCGAAGATCTTTAGGTGAATGAGCACATCCACATAGGTATATTCCATCGGTTGCGAAATCTATTGGTCTCAACTTAACGTGAGCTTCTAAAAAGAATTTATCCTCGTTTAACGGAACTTTTAACATTTTCGCTAATTCTTCGTTTTCTTTGATTGGTGCTTCTAATCCTGTACTTAAAACGATTAGATCTGGATTTATTATAAGTTCTCCTAAATCAGGATTATTTACTCTTAAATTTAATTGTTTGTTTTTTAAATTTAATTCTGGGGGATTGGTTTTATCAAATCTGATAAAAATAATGTTATTATCTCGCGCTTGGTTATAATATTTTTCTTTAAAGCCATAGGTTCTAATATCGCGATATAAGACCACTATTTCTATATTAGGATTAATTTCTTTTGCTTTTAACGCATTTTTTATGGCTTCTGAACAACAGATTCTACTACAATATGAGTGTTCTTCATTTCTGGACCCAACACATTGAATCATAACTATAGATTTTAATCCTTTTATCTTATCTGTAGTAAAAAGATCTTTTTCAAAGTTAGTTTGAGTTATAATTCTTTTATCTTGCCCAAATTTATATTCTTTTGGTTGATATTCTTTTGCTCCAGTAGCTACAATAATTATGCCATGATCAAGATCAATGCTTTTCTTAATACTCCCATGGCTAATGTTTGTGGAAAAATTTCCAATATATCCTGAGATTGAATTAATTCTGGCTTCTTTAAATACATGGATAAGTTGATTACTTTCTACATTTTTAATCAAATTCCTAAGATAATCTTGAATATCATCATTTTCAAGTGTTTTATAAAGATTATTTGCAATCCCCCCTAAAGAATCTTCTTTTTCAATTAAAAATATCTCAAAACCTTGAGAGGCAAGGTTTAATGCTGCAGTGATTCCAGATACACCCCCACCTATAATTAATCCCTTATCTATCACAGCTATTTCTTGTTCTTGTAATGGTATTAATTGACTAGCCTTTGCTACTGACATCCTTAGTAAGTCTTTCGATTTTGCTGTTGCTTTTTCTGGTTCATGCATATGAACCCATGAGCATTGATCACGGATATTAACCATTTCAAAAAGATATTTATTCAAACCAACCTCTCTTATAGTTGCTTGAAATAAAGATTCATGAGTTCTTGGGGTACATGAGGCAACTATTACTCTATTAAGTTGGTTCTTTTCTATTTTTTCTTTAATATTAGTTTGAGTATCTGCTGAACATGTATACAAATTATGCTCTGCATAAACGACATCGGGCAGTGTCTTAACATATTCTACAACACTAGGAACATCAACTACACCCCCGATGTTTATCCCACAGTGACATATAAATACACCTATTCGGGGTGGAAGACTACTTACGTCTAATTCATTGGGAAGTTCTTTCTTTGAGATTAATTTATTTCTTGCTTCTGATAATAGAACATTGACACGTCCTGCAGCAGCACTAGCTTCAATAACAGTTTCTGGAATATCTTTAGGTGCTGCAAATGCACCACATACATAAATTCCCGGTTTAGAGGTCTCTACGGGAGAAAAAGTTTCAGTTTTACAAAATCCATAATCATTTAATTCAAAATTTAATACTTGTGCTAATTCTTTTGCTTTTTGATTTGGTTGCATTCCAACAGAAAGAACAACTAAGTTAAAAATTTCTTCCACAATTTTTCCATTTTCATTTTCATAATAGACTCTTAAATCTTTAGAGTTAGGGTTTTCTTTTATGTAAGAAATTCTACGTCTGATGTATCTTACTCCATATTCATCTCTCGCTCTCTCAATATACTTATCAAAGTCTTTACCGTACGCTCTGATATCCATCGTAAAAATGGTTGGTTTTATAATTTCCATATGTTCTTTCGCGATTACAGCTTCTTTTGTAGTGTACATACAGCATACTGAAGAACAGTATTCAATACCTTTACTTCTATCCCTTGAACCAATACAATGTAAAAATGCTATTTTTTTAGGAATAGTTCCGTCAGAAGGTCGAATTATTAAACCGGAATGCGGTCCACTTGCACTAAGAATACGTTCAAATTCAATACTGGTAATCACATTAAGATATTTACCATAACCATATTGTGTCAGAGGAGTGGGATCATATTCATCAAATCCAGTTGCTACTACTACAGCACCCACATTAAGAGATATCTCTTTATCTTGAATTTCATAGTCTATAGCTTTTGCTTTACATATCCCTTTGCACATTCCACAGCCAATGCATTTTTCTTTATTTATTGAAAACACTAATGGAACCGCCTGTGGAAATTTTACAGATATTGCAGCTTTATTAGAAAGCTTTTCATTAAAAAAATCAATAGCTTCAATAGGGCATTCCTGAGCGCATAAACCACATCCAGTACATTTGCTTTGATCCAAACGAAGCGTCCCTTGAGTTAATTCAACATTAAAATTACCAGGTTCACCATCAATTTTTTCGATTGAAGTGTTAATTAAAATATCGATATTTTCATGTCGACCAGTTTCTACTAATTTCGGGGCCAGAATACATATTGCACAGTCATTAGTTGGAAATGTTTTATCCAATTGAGACATAACCCCCCCAATACTGGTAGTGGATTCTGCGAGGTAAACTTTATATCCAGAATCTGCTAGATCTATAGAGGTTTGAATACCTGCAATTCCACCACCAATAACTAAAACAGCTCCAACTTTTTCCATTATTTTTCTCCTTTAGGTTCATTTGAGTTTACTACTTCTATCATGTCTACTAAAAACTCAGAAAAATCTATAATATCAATTGAAGAAAAATCTTCATAATCTTTTTTTAGACATCTTAAATGCATTCGGCATTTTGGACAGGAAGTAATCATTTTTGTTCCTACTGCTTTAGCTTCCAAAAGACGCTTATATCGTAGAGCTTTAGATTTTTCATTACAATTCATCCAGGAATTCACCCCACAACAATAAGAATTTTCTTTATTATGTTCCATTTCTTTGAAATCATATCCAATGGTTTTCAAATGCTTAAAAATTTCTCGGACATTCTCAATTACCTTATTCTCCTTTGGTAAAAACCGACTTAATCTACAAGGATCGTGATAAGTGAAAGGAATAACATCATTAGATTCATTAGGATTTTTAAATTGAACTTCTCCCTGCTTCCACTTATCAAAAATATATTCAATTATATGTTTAACTTCAAATTTATTATTAAATTCTTCAAAAATATTTGGGTAATCAATTTTAAAGGTTCTATAACATTCAGCACATGCGGTTATAATTGTTTTGATACCTGCGTCTTCAAAATTACTCAAATTTTTTTTTCCTAATTCGATAAATGCTTCGAACTTTGCCTGGCCCCAATATAGATCATGACCACAACATGTTTCATTTTTAAGAACGACTACGGGATCTCTTTCTAATTGACAAATAATCTTTAAAGTGCTTTCCGCTATAGAAGTTGAACCTTCAAATTCATAATTAAATAAAGGTAAACATCCCACATAATATAAAATTTCTCCTTTATTTGAAACGTTACAACCTTTTGGAATCCAATCTAAAGGTCTTTCAATATTAATATTATCTTGAACCATTAGTTCTGACATTAGAGGATAAATACCTTTGTGAGCAATTGAACGATCAGGATTCTGAATATCATTTAATCGCATTTTATACCTGGCAATTCTAACAATATCAGCAAAATTAATGTCTTTAGGACAATGTTGTAGGCAACTATTACACATTAAACAATCCCATAATACCTGGCTATTAATTATCTCATCTTCAAAGCCTTCTAATATCATCTGAATAATTCTACTTGGCGTAAATTTTTGAACTTTACTAATTTGACATACACCTGAGCAACGAGCGCATTGGTAACACTTTTTTAGTAAATTAACTAAATCAGGTTCATAAATTTTTCCTATATATAAATTAGAATCAGTTTTTCCTATTTTTTCTTTTTTTAATTTTTCCAATTCTGTTATACGATTCACTACCTTATTTTAGGTTTTTCATAAATTCATGTTTTCTTTCCATTTTTGATTCAGAAAACTTTACGATTAGATTTTTTATACTTCTTCTTTTACTTTCGTCGAGTTTTAAACTTTTTATAATGTTTTTTTCCAACACCTTATTAAATATCTGTTTTCCTTTTTCAGTACGGGGCAATACAGTAGTAAATTTATCTGGGGAACCAAGTCCACCAAACGAAATATCTGAATAAACATTAGTAAAATCAGTGCAGGAATGACAAGCAGGACGAATATAATTAACTAGTTTATTAAAAGGAATATGGATTATTTTTTCTTTTTCTTTTTCATCCTTTAGTTTTAGAATTAAATCTTCCTTAATATTTATCTTGATTATATCTTCGAATTTTATCTTAAATTCTTCTTCAAATTTCCCAATTTGAGATTTTTCAAATAAAAAATTATGATAACAGAATAAGCCAAAAGTAATCTCAACATGTTCTGAAGGGGTAACCCCAAGATTTTGCATACATCTAATCGTGTAGATTTGACATGGTGTTCCCACAATTGCTAGTTTTTTAAATTTATAATGATTCAGTTGAGGAATTGATTGTGTATAAGTATTAAACCTTTGAATTTCATCTAAATGAGGTGATATATTCAAATTTGTACCTGAAGCTTTGATTAAGTCGTCTTTAGTCTCTGCAAACATAGCTTCTCGGGAAAAAGGACCCTCAGCTTTAGAGACTATTGCCCCATCAATAATTTTATTTTCCAATAAAAAATTTAAAAGTGTATTAACCACGCCCCCATCTGTACCATATTTTAGAAATTCTTCATCTGTGGTTTGACATGAATAGATTTCTTCAGCAAATCCATAAGGCATTGAAGTGAAATCAGTGAATTGATAAGTTTTATTCAGATCATCATCTAAAATATGTGTTTGAGGGCATAATATATAACATATACCACAATCGAGACATGCCTCCTTATTTATATATTCAGGGGGAGAATTAGGTTTTTTAAAGCCAATAACTTTTTCAAAAGCCGCTGAGCAGAATGATGTACATCCTCCACATTCTTGGCAGATCCCTTTTTCATGAACTTCCTTAATTAAATCTTGGAATGTTTTTACAGGCATATTTTTAATATTTACATTACTCTTTCTGTAAAATAATTGGTTTACAATTTTTTCTCTTAATACCAGCAATCCTTTCGAGTAAGGGTTGTCCTGGTTTGACATCTTTCAAACTTTTTGATTCAATTAATCCTGCTTTAACTGCTTCTTTATAGATTTTTTCACCTTTTTTATTTCTTGTAATGACTGAAGACCACCCGCTGGGAGATCCAATTGATCCAACAGAAATATCAGCATAATCAGCAGTTAGGTCTTCACAATAATGACAATTGTGACGAGCGTAGGATTTAACATCGTTCAAGGGAACGTTTAGATCTTCACCTGAATCTAGATAAATAATGAATTTACCCCCACTTATGTCCATTTTTGTTACTTTTTGAAAATCTGTTTCAAATTGTTCTTTAATTAAGCTTAGGACGCCTTCATAAGGAAATGATTCCATACAAAAGAGCCCTATTCTATATTTTATATTTTTGAAAAAAGGTAACCCGCTTGGAAATAAGCTACCCTTTTCCAAGGCGTTCATCATACAAGGAACACCTACAACTGCGATGTTATCAAACTTTTTTGTACCATCTATAATACTTAAAGTTGAGGCATTAGCGTATTTAGTACCACTTGTTTTATATAAATCCTTGACATCTTCTATTATTACTGGTTCTGGCTTCCATAGTTCTTCTGAATGTTTTACTGCTACAATTGCATCAACTAATTTATTCTCGAGTAAATACTCAAGTAGAGATGTAACGATACCCCCATCTTGTCGTACTTTTTTAATATCATCCTTGGTGGTGCTGGCTGAATATGCGTTAACATAGCCATTAATATTTTCTGAAAACTTCAAGGATTTCTCAATTTTGCTTATACTTTTACCCGCTTGCTCAATTGAAAATGATCTTGGGCAAACAGAATAACATAAGCCACATTTCATGCATGTCGCATCGTCGATCTCCAAAGTGTCTGCTGTCACTGTAATGGCATTTACTGGACAAATTGATGAGCACCAACCACATTGACAACATACTTCAGAATCAAACACAATGGAAACAGGTTCAAAAAACCGTTCGATAAAACCATCAGGTAGATCTTTAACCTGGTATCGGTAGAAATATTCTTTTTCTTCGACTTCTTTTTCTTCTCCCTTTATTTTCTTAATAACAGTTTTAGTTTTTATTTCAATATGTTCTTCTATATATCCTTGTTCTTTCAGATAAATTACATCGCGAATTACATTTTCAGGAGGAAAATCTTTTATAATTTTAGCAATTTCTTCTAAAAATAACGGTTCTTTACCTTTTAAAGATTCTAAAACTAACTTACGCTCTGTTTCAGCATCGATCATAGCATCTAGGAATTCATAAAATTCTTCTTCAGAATATTTACCAGTTTCTAAAATTTCACCTTTAGCTTCGAAAAAAGCCCTAATCTGAAAATTCTCGACTGCTTTATAGGTGGCATCCATTAAATTTCTTGGAGAGATTCCATTGAAATTTAGATTTTTTGAGATTTGAACCATATTTCCAACCATTTGGATTAAAATTTATTAAAAAACTTATACTTAAATTGAATACTATTTTAAAACCCCTTCCCTCGCAAGGTAAGTCATCTTATAACTAACATTTTTTTATAAGATTCATTCTGCAGGGGTAATTATAACTTGTTTTGTTTCTTCAGTTTCCACTTCTGAATCATGATCTATTAAATTAAGCGGACTTGGTCCGAAGGTTTTTACCTTTTCTATAGTATCTTCCACACTTTTTACAAATTTTTCTGCTTCTGCTCCACTTAACCAATACATATTAACCCTTTGATTACCGAAACCCCGAGATTCTAAAATCCTGTTTGCTAATTCAACATGTCTTTGAGCCGTGAAATTGCCGTTCTTAAACTGGCATTCATTAGGGCGTCAACCTACAATCATGACACCATCCGCTCCAGATTTCATACTGTAAAGTATGTGTTTCAAATCTACTCTCCCTGTACAACGCACTTTAATAATTTTTATAGATGAAGAATATTTCAGTCGAGAAACTCCTGCTAGATCAGCAGCACTGTAACCTCATTTTAAACATGCAAATGCAACAATCTTATAATTATAATTATTCATTGTTTAATCCCCTCCTAACAGTCCATCAATCTCAGCAAATAATTGATGATCTCGATAATATCTTATATCAATGGCCTGAGTAGGACAGCAAGTTGCACAAATACCGCATCCATCACAATTTATCTCATCAATATATGCTCCAATTTCTTCATCAATCTTAATAGCGTTTTTAGGGCATTCCTTTTCACATCGTCTGCAGGAAATGCAAAATTCGCTATCAACTTCAGCAGTAATTAATTCAATATCAATTTCTCCTGGAGATGTTAGTTCAGCAACTTTACTAGCAGCAGCTCTAGATTGTGAAACGGAATAAGCAATATTTTTTGGCCCTTGAGCAAATCCAGCTATAAAAATGCCTTTTGACTTAGTCTCTTGCGGCATTAATCCGAAATGTGATTCTGTAAGAAAGCCGTATTTGTTAGTATCAAGCTTTAAAACGTCTACGATTTGTTGAGTGCCTTTTGAAGGAAGTGCTGCCGTGGATAAGACAACTAAATCAGCATCAATTTTGACAATCTTATCAGTTAATGATGAATATAATCGAACTTTCACGTTTTTAGTTTCAGGATCTTCTGAGATTTCACCAACTTTTCCCCGAATCATCCTAATACCTTTATCTTTCGCACGTTCATAATACTCCTCAAAACCTTTTTCTGGAGTCCTTATATCGATATAACAAATTGTAATCCTCGCATCAGGAAATTCTTCTAGAAGCAATCTCCCATTCTTTAGAGCAAGCATACAACAGACACCACTACAATAGGTTCTTTCTGTTTCTCTACTGCCCACACATTGAATGAACACAATTTCCTTAGGTTCCTTATTATCTGAAATTCGATGCACATGACCTTCAAGTGGTCCATTTGGAGCTAACATCCGTTCTAATTGAACCTGGGTTATCACATTTTCAATCTCTCCATAACCATATTCACCAAAAGGTTCATGTATATCCCAACCAGTTGCAATTATGACTGTACCCACTTCAACATTAACTTCCACTGGCTCCTGACTAAAATCAATTGCATCCAATTCGCACGCATCAACGCATGAAAAGCATTCTACACAAGCTTCTCTATCAATATCATATAAAAATGGGACTGCTTGACCGAATGGAATGTCTATTGCTCTTCGTGCTCCCAGATTTTCATCAAAATAATTTTGCGTGTAAACAGGACAAACTTCAGCACAGGCCCCACACCCATTACATTCATCTGTCGTATATCGTGGTTTCTTTACAATTGTTGCGATATAATTACCAACATATCCTTCGATCTTTTTTACTTCACAATAGCTCATTAATTCGATGTTTTCGTTTCTATTAACTTCTAACATTTTAGGCCCGCAAATTCATATTGCACAGTCATCTGTAGGAAAAGTTCTATCCAATTGAGCCATCCTTCCTCCTATTGTAGTCTTTTGTTCTACAAGATAAACTTTGATACCTTGATTGGCGAGATCTAAAGCCGCATTCATACCACCAATCCCTCCTCCAACTACTAAAGTAGCTTTAGTAACAGGGACTGTTTTAATAGGGACGGGCTCTAATCGTTTAACTCGTTCAACACCGCCTTTTACCAATTGTTTAGCTTTTTGTGTAGCTTCTTCTTTGCTATCTGTACACCAAGAACAATGTTCTCGAACGTTTACCATTTGAAAATAATAAGGGTTTAAATCTGTTTTAGCAATTGTACCCCTATAAATTACTTCGTGCGTTCGGGGAGTTCAAGCTGATGCTACGATTCTGTTTAGATTTTTTTCTTTGATATCTTCAATTATTTCATTTTGGGCATTGTCGGTTCAAAGAAATGCATTCTTTTTTGATATTATAATTTCTTCAGGAAATTCGTTTTTAACATACTCTACTAGCTCATCACAATTAACTTTACTTTTTATATTTATACCTCACTGACATGCATAGTATCCAATCCGATGATTTGTATTTTTATTCATTTCTTTTTACACATCCACCTCGTGTTATTTATACAAGATTGTATAATAGAATATAATTTTCTGAATTTACTAATTCTTTTCTTAGGTTTTATTCTTTTTTAAACTTTTTTAATCTTTCTGTTTATCGATATAAACAGTTTTTAGATTTTGAATAATTGTAATATTTCATTTCAAATCAATCTGATACTTTTTGAAAGTTTTATGATGGAGAATAAAAAGAGATTAGGGTTTCATGATCGTTTTCATACATTTTTATTCAGATTAGTAATTTTAATTCATTCTAATATTCTGATTCTTACTATTCAGCTGTCAAAATTGTTATTCATAATAAAAGATTAGAGAGAAATTAGTTTTAAGCAAATTCTTTTTAGGAAAAGAGAAATCAATAGCGATGTTTATATTCTATGCGAAATAATTGCATTTAAGTAATTAGAGATTTAGAATATAGTGAAAACATGACAAAGATCCATACTAAGATAAATCTCATTGTTTTAATAGGGATTGCTTTTTTTATTACTTTTGGTTTAAATGCTTTGAAATCCACGCCCACATCTCCGAATTCTACTGCTATAGGTTCAAACATGAGAATTGCGGCAGCGCAAGTTAATTATACATCGGATTTCATAAACACTTGGGGTGGTATTGATAGTGATACCGGATGGGATATTGCGTTAGATGACTCCGGAAATATCTACATCTCGGGATCTACTGAAAGCTTTGGTGCGGGTAAGGATGATGCTTTTATAGCTAAATTTGACAGTTCAGGAAATTCTATTTTGAACATTACATGGGGCGGTAGTGGTATTGATGCTGGTACAGGTATAGTGTTAGATGACTCCGGAAATATCTATATTACGGGAGCTACAAATAGCTCTGGCACGGGTAACTTCGATGCTTTCATTGCTAAATTTAACAGCACAGGACATTCCTTATTGAATATTACATGGGGTGGCAACGATGCTGATGGGGGATATGATATTTTACTGGATGATTCCGGAAACATCTTCATAACTGGTTATACTGAAAGCTTTGGTGCAGGTGATAATGACGCTTTTATTGCTAAATTTAACAGTACAGGACATTCCTTACTGAATGTTACCTGGGGTGGCAGTGATAGTGATGATGGATATAGTATTGCATTAGATGCCTTAGGAAATATTTATATTGCAGGTAGCACCTGGAGTTTCGGAATAGATGCTTTTATTGCAAAATTTAACAGTTCAGGGCATTCCTTGCTGAACATCACTTGGAGTGGCGGTGATGCTCAATTTGGATGGGATATGGCGTTAGATGGGTCCGGTAATATCTATATTACAGGATATGTTTATGGATTTGGGAATTTGGCTCAAGCTTTCATTGTTAAATTTAATAATACAGGGCATTTAAAAATGGAAATCATTTGGGGTGGCAATAATTATGATGTAGGATTTGGTATTGCATTAGATGGGTCCGGAAATATCTACATAACCGGAACAACTGATAGTTTTGGCGCAGGTGGCTATGATCTTTTCATTGCCAAATTTAACAGTACGGGGCATTCTTTACTGAATACTACCTTGGGTGGTATTGATGATGATTGGGGAAAAGGTATTGCATTAGATAATTATGGTAATATTTTCATCACAGGATATACTGAAAGCTTTGGTGCAGGATCTCATGATACAATAATTGCAAAATATAGGCAGATTAGTGATAATGATTCAGGATCCATCCCAGGATATGATTTACTTTTTCTCATTGGATTCTTAGGGTTATCCTTAGTACTCCTTACCAAAAAATATATCAAATAATATTTTTTTCTTTTCATTTTTTTCAAATTATTTTAGCATTTAGATACTAAAAGACAGGTAGAAATAGGATTAAAGTCTGAGTATTCTAAGAAGAAATTAAAAAAATACCTATATTGATAATATTAAATTTTTAAATAGGAATCCGACAATACTCTTATATAAGAAATATTTACTGAATAATATAGTTTAAAGATGTGAGAATATGACAGATGGAATCTTTATAATACGAGGTGGTTTTTTTGGGTGGGAATTTACAATTAAACTCCTTTATGTTATATTAGGACTTATCCTTTGCATTTATGACTGGAAGAAGAATAAAAGAAAAGATTATTTCTGGGTGTTACTATTTGGTACATTTTTGTACCTTGGATCTGAAATAATGCTCTTTTCTTTTGGAGGTCGAGTTATGCAGGAACAGCTTTTATTTGGTATGGATATCAGTTCCATACCCGGGTTATGGATTCCCCTACTAGCTGTGGGAGATGTTGTAGTGCTAGCAGTGATCGCTTTGTTTTTCGCAGATAGAATAAGAGTCTCTGAAACACGAAAAAAGTGGGGAATTGTTTTCATAGTATGGGTATTTTTTAGAGATGTATTACCCTATTTAATCCTTTTTGGATTGGGAGACAATTTTGACACTGTTTCTGTGGGAGACCCTCTTATTTATTCTAGAAGAAATATGATAGAAATAGGTACTCTAATAGCTTTATCAACTATGATCGCTATTGGTATAATCTGGCTCGTTAAAACAGATAAGAAATCAAGAAAGCGAGGATTATATATGATTGGTATAATGCTTATTCTGATGATAGTATGGAGTCTCGGAGAATGGTTCTCTGGTCAAAGATGGATCGAAATTGGGCCGGAGGAAGGTCCTTGGACTCTTGCGCCCCCTCTTCTAGGGTTTATGATGTTCCTGTATGATATTATCATCGAAATGGGACTTTTTACGGTGTGTTTTCTAGCATTTCCCTATTTATTAAAATTGATAAAATCCGATAACCAAGATTAATTCTCTTTTTTTTTAATTTTAGAATTAGCCTTTAACTGTGAGAATTTAGGGTACTACGATATTCTTTATAATAAAGTGATTTGTATAAAAGAAATTTCCTCACAATTGGTCTAAACATTGCTGTAAATAAATGTGAAAATGCGACTTTTTTTCGTACTTCATTAAAATAATCATCAAGCGTATGTCTTTGGTACTGTAATAGAGCTTGACTTTTATCTGTAGTCAAGTATCCACAGTGAAATCCCTTTGTGCTGAATGCTTCTGGAGGTAAAGGGCTCCTTCCTATCCCGAAAATATCAAACATCTCATTAAGATAATCTTTATAAGAAATACGACATCTTTCGCCACCAGCGATATGTAATGTCTCACCCCATATATCCCTATTTTCTACAGCATTTGCAAGAGCTAGACCAACATCTTTTGTATCACAAATTTCAATGCAAGTGTTTAACGGCATTTCAAACATAAGTGGATCTAATTGAAGTTTATTGATAGATACAATATAAGTCAAACGGCAAATTACCCATTTTAATCCTGAATTCCTAACAAGTTCTTCACATTTTACCTTTTGTTTGGCATATTCATCATCGTCATTTGGATTAAGTGGGTCAATAGGTCGAATTAAAGGATTTTCAGTTCTATCACCATAAATAGCTACCGATGAGGTGAATATGAGCTTTGGTTTTTGTGGTTGTTTTTCCATTGCTTCAATAACATTCAAGGTTCCTCCAACGTTAACTGCTTCAGCAAATTTAGGTTTTCTATCAGCAAGAGGAGGAATTATCGCAGCTACATGAATTATGACGTCGCAACCAGTAACGGCTAATTCTACATCTTTTGGATTTCTCAAATCTCCCCAGAATATTTCTGCCTGATTCTTAAATTTGCGTGCTAGATGACGATTTCTTTTATTCTTTATCTCAAAAATCCTTACGTCATAATTTCTTCTTAGCAATTCTTTCAATGTGCTTAGGCCTACATTGCCAAATGCTCCCGTTAATAATATTCTCATAATATTCTCACTTTTGATATATCACTTCTGGATATATCATTCTTAAATATATAAAGAAAAATCATATATATAAATCTTGGGGAAAACATAATACTATGATTAAAAATTGCATCTATTGGAATATATATAAATATATATGCAAAAATGATTTATAGAAATAAGATTAATTAGAATAAAATTAAGGGAGTATAATCATAACTTTTAAATATATAGTTTTATATTCTAGTGATAGAAAGTTAAAAAAATAACAAGGGTGAAAAAGCAAAAAAATGACTACTAAAGGGATTTACGAGGTTGTATTAGGCATCATTGGAATGTCTGGTTTGGCTGCCCTATGTGTCGTTATGTTGTTGTTGCTTGGTCTTGTAGCTTAGCAATAACTTAAACTTTATTCTTTTCAATCAGCTTTTAAACTTTCAATTCTTTGGTTAATTTCATTTACAACATTTTGTAATTTACTGACAATTTTCGAAATAACTATTTTTCTTTTAGAGAGAATCTCAAGTTTTTCATTGACATCTTTACCAACTAAACTCGTATCCTCAATTAATTCAGGGCCAAACAAGCTTTCAAAATCATCTGGTATATTGGAATCAGTAATCCCGATTGTTGACATTATCATGGAAAGAAGTGATTTGCGCATATTTTGTTGCCGTTCGATAAGCTTTTTCAGAGTTTTTTTGCCTTTTTGCGTGATTTCATAAACTTTCCGTTCTCTTTTTCCCTCCATTTCAGAAGTAAACTCAATTAAACCTTTTTTTGTTAGAGATGATAAATGTGGATATAAAGATGATGCAGTCGGATTCCAAACTCCATAAGTGTCATCCTTTATTATTTGCATTAAACTATACCCATGAGAAGGCCCTTTTTCCAAAGTTAATAGTATTAAAGTGCTAATATGGCCTTTTTTCATTGAGTTTTCAATTGCATCAGCAATTGCGTCGATTTTTTCTATTTCTTCTTGTTTTCCACTCATATCAATGCAACTATGCAAATTAAAGAGACAAAATGTCAAATATAGATATATCAAAATATGTAATATATATTAAAAATATGTGTTTTCATAAAAACAAGAGAAAAAAGAGATTTTAGAGTGTGTGCTAGCTTTTTTTATACTTCTGATAATTGTCCTTTGCTCCTATTTCTACGAACAATAAACAATAGAGCAATTATTGAAATTCCCAGAATCAATAATAATCCAGAATACCCCGGAATTCCTGAACCATTGGAAGATCCACAGGTACCTCCACCCACTACAATACACTCTGTTACAGTACCTCCTTGATTGCATGTAGCACTAGCTTGAATTCTAGCGCCATTATTGGCAGTTACATTATATTGATAGGTAAATAAAATTGAACTTGGCTGACTTGTGTACGTCTCACTTACAGTTGTAGTTCCATTAACTTCAATCACTACGGATAATACAAAATGATTACTTGGATTAGATACAGAATGAGAAATTGTAGCATTTAGCTTATTAGTGTTTGAATTATAGAATAAAACAATCCCACTTGGGGGATGAGCTTTTACACTGTCAATTCTGGAAGTTGCACTCACAATAAAGAGGAGTATCAGGATATAGTAAAATTTTCGTTTAGACATTTTCTTAACACTTTGTAATTATATCCGTATTGGGATTAAATTCAGTATCCCCATATTTAATACTTTACCTTAAAAAAAAAGGAAAATGAATTCCAAGAATAGTATGTGTACCTTAAGTTATCATTTTTGATATTATATCTATTATTTAAGATTTATCGAGGGATTAATTCTTGGTTGTTAAGTACGATAAGTGAAAGGGGGATTACCCAAATTAAAATTGAGAAGAGTAACAACCATTCCAATAAAGGAGTGCTTTCTATTAAATTCAGTACAGCCGTAGTTAATGGGCCAAAGATTCCATAGATTCCTAGTAATTTGGGGATCTTAGTATTATATAAAACAATTAACCACCCCATAAAAAATGCACCAAATGTAAAACCACCAAATGCTAAATAAGACATAATACCGTGTGGTCCTTCTCCTAAAATCGATAAAAAATCGTAATCTCTATCAGCAGAGAAAATTCCAACACCAATATATCCAAGATTGCCCATAATACTAAATAAGAAAGCGAAACTGCTCAATCGAAAACGTAATCTTGAATAATGTTGACTATTATCTGTGGTTCGTTTAGGTAAAGGGGCAAGTAAATTCTCCATATAGAACGTAAGTGGTATAGTCATAGTTCCTGCTATTATGCACGCAATATCATATAAGAATGGAGCCGGAGTATGGTCGGAAGAACCTAGATCAGAAATCCAGTTGTCCCAAATAGTATAACTGTCAGGATCAAGAGAATATGCAACGATAACGCCAATTATCAGTAAAATTATATATCCGATCATTACACAAAACGCAGAGATTTTTACTATCTTAAAATCTGTTACAAAACTGTAAAATCTGGCTCGAATTTGATTTATTGATCTCCGAATTGACATAGATGATTTCATAATTCATTTATTTTAAAGATAATGGTATTCGATAAGGTTTCTTATTAATTTTTTCCTTTTTATCAAGAATATAATCCGTTTATGTCGTATTTAGGAAATCTTTTTATAGAGATGTGATCTATTTTGATAATAATCACAGAAAAAATATCTGATTCTTAAAGTATTAAAGGCTTGTCAGATGCAAAAAACGAAGATAAATCCAAAAGAGATTTTTGAAAGAAATAAAGAATTTGGAGCAAAAAATTCAGCAAGCATGTTAACAGAAATAATAGAATCAGATACGGATACGAATAAAAGAAAAGAAGCTATTAAATACTTAGCACTAATCAGCAATAATTTTATGGATATAAGAGAAGAGTGTTATGAAATCTTTGAGAATTTATTAATATCTGATGACATTGTCGGTATTAAATGTGAAGCAGCTAAAGCTTTAGGTAGAATTAAGCATGAAAAAGGTTTAAAGCCTCTAAAATGGGTGTTAGAACAGAAAAAAGTTGATAATCAAATAAAACTGTCGGCTTTGAAGGCATTAAGTAAAATTAGATTTCAGGAACCAGAAATTCAGCTTTTTATTAATGAGTTAGAAAATAATTCTAATGCAATAAAAGACTTTGTAACAATCCAATTGCTTAGCTTAAATCCTGAAGAACTCATTGGTTTGTTAATAAATTCATTAGAAGTTAAACCCTTTTCAAATGAACATAAGGCAGAAATAATAAAATTAATTGGGTATGAAGTATCAAGTATTAATGTTTCTTATGAAGATTTAAGCTACATCGAAGTAAAATATCCAGAATTAAAAACTAATTTAATTGAAAAAAAAGGTCTTTTACTTGAAGTTATTACCTTAGTTTTGAAGGAAGAAGATGTGGATCTTCTGAACTCTGTTATAACAATCCTAAACTTAATTAAAGAAGATATTGAAAATGATTTAATTCGGTTGTTATTATTAGATGATTTCATAGTAAAAAAGAACGCCATTATCTTATGTGGGAAATTAAAACTTAAGAAATCTGTTGATTTACTCATAATAAATTTAGATAACATGTATAATGAAGTTAGTATTGCATCCATTGAAGCTTTGGGTGAGATTGGAGATATTTCCGCGGTACCTGAACTCTTAGATATATTGGATATCGAAGATATCAGTTTTGAATATACAGATTTAGATATGAAGCTATATATTTTGGATGCTATAAAAAAGATTTATTCAAGTAATCAAAATGCGTCATATGAATATTTATATGCCAGCCTAAAAAAAGATAACAATACAATACAAGAAAGCGTGGCTTTCATATTAGGGGAAATTGGTAAAAATGAATTTGTAAAACCTTTAGTTGAATTATTAGATATTAGAAATTTAGACATTAGAAAGAATACTATAATTGCATTAGGTAAAGTAGGAGATGTAGGTTCTATCAACAATTTAACCACCATCTTGGAGGATGATAGTTCTTATTGGCTCATAAAGAAGGTGGCTGTTGATGCAATTTTTAATATAATACAAACCAATTGGTACAAAGTAAAAGATGGTGAAAATGAAGTAAAAAGGCTATTAAGTAAGGAGATAGCAAGACTAATCGATCATTTAGGAAATAAACCTGAGGAAAACTTCAAGGTAAAAATAAGTCTAATAAAGTTATTAGAAACTTACGGCGATAAACATGCTTTAAGCGCATTACTCAATAGAGTTAATGATTTTCATAGAGTTGTCAGAATTCGAGTTTCTAATGCCATAAAGAAAATAGAGGAAAGACTTGAATTAGAGAATTAACACTAATTTTACTAACTAAAAGTAAATTAAAATTTATAATCCTTCGAAAAGGTACAATGTTTAAATAGGATTATTGACACAATCATTTAATTTCTGTAAGAAATTACAATGAAATTCAAATGTTGAAATGTAATCTAAAGGTGATATTGCAATAAAAATATTTAGCAAAAAAATACCGATTTTTGCAATCTTTCTGCTCTGCATAATAACATTCCTATCCAGTTTTCCATTAAATGTAGCAGGTGCTTATTTAGTGAATGTAGGTGACGAATGGACATATATGACAAAACGGCAAGGTATTTCTCAAGGCACCGAGGGGATAAATGTAACTCACGTACCCAGTCCTCCAGAACTTGTCCGTGGAGATATTTATGTAAACGGTACAGCGACATTTTTCAATCAAACGTTAGATAATGAATTCTTATTTAATGAGACCATGATAACCGCGTTGATGGTCAATTACTCTACAAAAACTAGAAGTTATGCGGGGGTACCATGTGAATGTGTTTATATTCCCACAGAAAGGGGAGGATATTGGATGATCGACACTACAACGGGTATAGTAGTTGAGATTTATAGCGTTAACCTTCTTTTTTTCATTGAGGAATTTATTAAAGTTCATACGTGGGTTATCTCTTGGTCAGTTACAGACATTCCAGAAGATCCAAGAGAACCTTCAGTTGGTGGTACTGAAGCTGTTCCCGGTTATGATATTTTATTCACTATCGGAATAATTGCGGTTATATCAACTCTAATAACAATAAGACTTAAAAAAAAATAACATAAGATCTTATTTCATTTTATTTTAATTTAATTTTTGACTTAAATTTCAAAAAATAGATACCTCTATCTATTAATTAATAATCTTTTTTTACAAAAATCCATTCAATTTAATTAATTATCATCAATAAATGAAACATATTATAGAGATTACTGGAAATTAACATGACAGAGAATAATACAGAAAAAATCGAAACTCAATATGATTATTCCTTTGAGTATATTCAGAAGAAGCTTGAAGGCAAGAAAGATAGCTTCGGAATGCTCATGAAAGAGATCGTTCGCACAGGAGTCTGCACCGAATGTGGAACTTGTGCGGCTGTTTGCCCTGTTTTAGAATGGGATCATGTTACAGCACAACCAAAATTAACGGGTAAATGCACTGGCTGTGGTATTTGCTATAATCAATGTCCTCGAACTATCACCGACCCTTATGTCTTGATGGGGCAATTCGGTACAGGTTATGTTGCAAACACTAATATTCCAGAAGTTATCGGAGGTCAGGATGGAGGAACTGTAACAAGTATCCTTTGTTATTTATTTGATGAACATTTAATTGATGCGGCGATAGTAACAATGAAGGATCCCAGTAAACCATGGCATCCCGTTGCACAAATTATTACAAGTAAGGATGATGCAATTAAATCTTCAGGATCTATTTATAGTCATTCCCAAACAGTGGAAGCGTTGATGGATGCTATTAGACAGGATTTCAGATCAATAGCATTCGTAGGTACCCCTTGTAATATAGATGCTGTGAAAAAGATGTTTGATAGTCCAACAGGAATGTTAAAATATTTCATGCGTGCTCACGTGCTCTCTATAGGATTATTCTGCATGGATTCATTTGCTCCTGAAGCTATTTATCCATTTTTCGAAAAAGATGGTATAGACTTATCAAAAGTGCAGAAAATGGATATTAATAAAGGTAAATTTCACGTATACTATGATCCAGAGGCAGAACCTATAAAGTCCTACACTATCAAACAATTAGACAAATTCAAATCTTCAAGTTGTAATTTTTGTACAGATCTGACTGCTGAAAACGCGGACATATCAGTTGGTTCGGTAGGAAGCGGTGCTAAGAGGAATACAGTCTTTGCGAGAAGCGGTCTTGGACGAGAAATTATGGAAGATGCTGCTGAGAAAGGATACTTGACAATAGAACCATTTAATGCGATTAACTTGAATGCTGTTTTATTCTTAGCTAAGCTTAAAAAGGTTGCGCAGTATAACATTCAAAAAAGAAAAGTCTTTATAGTGAGAGATACCGTTGAGGAAGAGGAGCCTAGAATTGAAACAAAACCAGAGATTCAACAAGATTCTGTTAAATCACCTCTGGGTACAAGGAAATTTATTAGTGCTTCACAAACTTTAAAAGAAAGAGAAAAGGTAGTAACACTCTCCTTAACGAATACAATAGGTTATGTGCTAGAAGATCTTAAAATAAGAATTGTTACTGTCGAAGAGCTTTTTGAAAAAAGACCCTGGATTACAACCATCAAGGAGTTATTCCCATTTGAAACAATTGAAATAGGATACCCTCTTGATGTCCCCGAAGGACAACCAATTGCCGCAAATATCTTAGTAGAAGCATCAACGGAATCTTTTGGAAAACTTTTTTCAAGAACATTTAAAGTTGCACCAACGGAAGAAAAAACTAAATAAATTTTATTAGAAAAGTATAATGAATATAATTATAGGAAAAAAATAAAAACAGAAAACTAAAAAGGTGAAAAATAATTAAAATAGCTCTTATTGGACTTTCTGGATGTGGAAAAACAAGTGTATATTCTGTAGCGTTTGCTGCTAAAAGTCCTGAAGATACCAAAGGTTTAGCACCAACAATATTATATGAAACAAGAAGACATCCTTTTTTAGGTTTGCAAGTTGGAATCTTTGACTTCGGTGGACAAGATCAGTTTAGAAGCGAGTATTTAGCTAAACCTGAGATTTTCAGAGGTACCGATATCCTTATTCCTATCGTAGATTTACATGAACCAAAGACCTTTGAGGATGCCAAACAATATTTTATAGATTTATTGGATCTCTATCGCAAAAATAATGAGAAACCTAAGATTTTCTTATTTCTCCATAAGTACGATGTAGAAAATTACCAGAAAGAACTTCTCGATACTAATGTAAAAAATGCGAAGGAAATCTTTTTGGATTTGTTTAAGGACTATGATTTCGATTTTATGCTCACAAGTATCTATGAACAAGATAAATTGGCTAAAGTATTTAGAGATATCTTAATCTCACAATATTCTGAATTAAAATCTCATGTAGAAAAAGCAGAAAAGCAATTAGATGACATTAAAGCAAAAGTTATTATTGCTGATATTTCTGGTAATGTAATTGTTCATAATGTTCAAGGTGTAAGTAGTGGACTGACATTAAGGGGAGATTTAAGAGATTTTATTAATGCTTGTAATACGGTGAGAGAGAATATATTTATGTCAGATTCTGCAAAATTCAGTGGACGTAATGATGACGGGAAAGATATAGAGCTTCATATCTTTAAGTATATCATATCTGTGCTTGTTATGAAAAGTAGCGATTTAGACAGAGATTCTCAAGATAAATTGAATATGTTATTGAATGATATGAAATTATTTGCGGATCTGATTATTTCAGCTCATTCAGATTAATTAAATTGAACAAAAATATTTTTTACTCTTTTCTATTTTTTTAGTTTTTGATAAGATATAACATATTACTGTAGGTTGAGATTAGTTTGGTGAAAAGGTGTAATTGGGGTAATTATAACGATCAAATGAAAGAGTATCATGATACTGAATGGGGTGTTCCTGTGCATGATGACCGTCTTCTTTTTGAATTTCTGACATTAGAAGGAGCTCAAGCAGGTCTAAGTTGGAATACGATATTGCAAAAGCGTGAGAACTTTAGAGAAGCTTTTGATAATTTTGATTATAATAAAATAGCTGCATACGGTGAAAAAAAAGTAGAAGAATTGCTTAATAATGCGGGGATTATAAGGAATAGACTAAAAATTGAATCCACAATCGTAAATGCTAAGGTTTTATTAAAAGTACTAGAAGAGTTTGGTTCTTTCGATAATTACATATGGGAATTCATAGATAACAATCCCATTATAAATAAATTTAAGACATTAGAAGAATTACCCCCAAAAACGGAGCAATCAGAGCGAATTAGCAAAGCTCTAAAGAAGCGTGGATTCAAATTTGTTGGACCAACGATAATTTATAGTTTCATGCAAGCTGTAGGAATGATAAATGATCACACAATTGATTGCTTTAGATACGAAGAAATAAATCAAATTATAAGAAAAAGTGTCTATATTAAGTAGCTTCATTTTCAATAACTGAATATTTCTCAACCATTGTAATCAATGTATTTAAGTCAATGGGTTTCTCTAAAAAATCAATAGCACCTATTTCTAAAGCCTTTTTTTTTATTGTGTAATCAGCACTTACGAAAATGATTTTAATATCAGGACTGATACTAAGAATTTCCTCTGTTGTCTCTAATCCATTTTTTACAGGCATTCGATGGTCCATTAGAATAAGATTGGGTTTATTTGCAATCTCTTTAAAGATATTGATTGCTTCCTCTCCATTATATGCTTTTGCAACAACTTCATGTCCTTCTATAACTAAAAATTGCTCGAATAGCAAAACCACATCTGTATCATCATCGATTATAAAGATCTTAGTTATTTTGAACACATCACCTGTTTAAAGCTCTCTTATCTCCTTTATAAGTTTAGCCGATTCCTTACATTTTTGATTAATTAACTCTAAGTTAGATTTCTCTTGACTAGTCAAATTTGCACTTAAATTGATTAGTTCTGAAGAGCTCTTAATAACCTGCATAATATTTCCCAAATTATGAGAATACTTATCTTTCAAAACATACTTCTCTCTAGAAGAAATAGTGTATTCAAGATGAACGAGTAAAATTATGAGAATAACTGAAGAACTAATAGACGGAACATAATAAAGCACTATAAGTAATGTATCTTCAGCATTGTACAACCCATAATTATAGCCCGATAAAAAACTTATAGCTGAAATGGGAAAATAACTAATAAATAGAAATACAATTGCATAATACCATCTTATACTTTTTCCCATATATTTGACAAATTCTTTCCTTTTTATTGGAGGTACAATATAACCGATTAATAGTAAAATATAAACAAGGAACACCGAAAATAGCATTGTAAGTGTAAAACCAATTATAATATATAGTAAAAGGGGTAACGAGAATGATAATATCACTAAAAATGTAAATAGTCTAAGAGGTACAATCATATAATAAGTAAAAAAACCCCAAGTATAAAAACCAAAACCACCGAGAGCAAATGTTACATTTAAGACAAGATAAAATTCCTTTAAACCATTTACTTCGGTCATATCTGCAAGGATAGGAAAAATGTTTGCTACTATCCAAAATAACCAACTGAATATAAATAGTAAAAATTTACTATCCCTTGAATCGTGAAAAAATTCAATTGAAACTGCTAATCCTATTACTCTTATAAAAATAAACATAACCAAACATAATAATACAAGATCATTCATTTCTTCTAACCTTAAAAGATAATAGCTGATATCGATGGAAGCTTTAGGGAACAAATTCTTCTGTTTCTAATGTAAAATATAATAGAATTTGTATTTAATTATTCTCAGTTCAATTACTAATTTGTAAAAATGTATATAGTTGAAGTTTATTGAGAATTTAATAAGTAGATTTTTATTTATGTTAGATAGAATGTAAAGTGATTATATGAGATGTGAGGGTTGTTTAAAGCAAGAAAATTTATATATGTGCTTTTTTACAGACAAAACAAAAGAAATCTATTACTGTGCTAAATGTTTAGGTAAGTTGTTAATAGAAGATCCGTATCCAATTTATAATATGAGCAAACTTCAATTCACTTGGAAAAAAACGGAAGTTGCTAAAAATGAATAGAGCTAATTTCTGTTTCTATTTTAGACAATTTGAGATTAATCACTATTTAAAATCAAACTATGTAAATCATCGAGAGTTCCTTTGTAAGTAGGCTCTGGAATATTAATATCCACCTTAGTATAGGGGCTATTAATCAAGAAAGTGTGAATCCCTAAGCGTGCTGAAATAAGATCCCTAGCTTCATCACCCACCATAAGACAGGCTTCTGGGGGATGGTTTATACGATCGAGAATTTGTTCATAATAAAGTAAATTTGATACTGATTTGGTGGCATAACTGTTTTCCAAGGTGGTGATCAAAAGGTAAGGAAAGTCTGCCACCCCTGCCCATTCTAGGCGTTGTTTAATGGCAATTGCGGGGAGAAGAGGAGTGGTTGCAATGACAACATCATAACCCTTATTAAAGGCAGTTTGAACAACTCTGCGTGCATCTGGTTTTCTTTGAGCATGTTGGCGTAATAGGGAAAAACCATCTTCATAAAATTTAGTAATTAACGGTTGAAGTTCTTCTTGAGAATGACCCTCTAAAGGGAAAAAGACACTTTCATATAATTCCTCATTTGATTTTTGTCCATTATTCTTTTCTACTACCTTTAAAGCTTTCAATATTTTAGATATAAACTTTTTTGGAGGTACAAGGTGAGCAACTCGCTGAGCTAAAAGATTTAAGTATTGAAATATAAATTTATCTAACTTAATTTCAAGGAGAGTGCCATCTAAATCAAAAAGTATAGCTTTGATATTCTTGTGAAGAGAATCCTTCATTCTATCATTGCACAGGTTATTTTTTTTCTATAATAATTATTGATAGGAATTTCACCTATTTACTTTTTCGCAATTCATAGGATTCAATTCATAGAAATATGCAATGAACGAAAGGAAAAAAAAATGTTAACAAATATGATAAAAAATCTTAAATAAAAAAAGGACTTTCCTATATCGTCAAACCTTAACAAATGAAATAAAAAGTTTTTATTTTTATCTATCTTTTAATACAATTAATATAAAAAATTACAATTATTCTGTTTAGACTTGGTAATTTTACAGTTAACTGATTTAAATAAAGGTTCTGTGTTCATTGGAGACAAATTAAATATCAAAACTCAATTCGAATTTGAAGAAGATACTGATATTTTATGGAGTGGTATTAGATTAATAACTAATCCACCATGTCTTAAAGAAGTACAAGTCTCAAAAGAAGAAGTTTTCTCAAAAGGACATTTTGAAGCGGGGAAATATGTAAGAGAAAAGTCTATTCTTATAAATACTAACGTTGTGCCCACAATTAAAAATAGAGACTTTGAATATCACCTCAAATTAATCTTAAGACAGCCTAATCCTCTTAATCCAGAAGATGATCTAGTTATTAACAAAGCTCATGATATTGAAATAAAAGCTAAAGATTCTGGATTCCAAGCAAAAGTTCCAAAACCAATTTCATTTTCATTATCAGGATTAAATATTATGTTAAGTAAGGATGTATACAAACCAGGGGAAACAATTAAAATTAACTTTTCCTCAGAAGAGCTCAAAGAACTCGAAGTAAGGTTATTACAAGATGCTAATGTTGTATGTCATTGTGAAGCTTATGGCCAGACATGTAGCAAAGTTGATCAGTTACCACCTGCAATTGCAGGAGATGTTCGAACTACGAATTTAGAAAAGGAATTTCTATTATTAAAGGTTCCTGAAATTGCCGAACCTTCTTATAATTTTATCTATTCTCCATCTGAAAAAGAACAGTTTGGTTTTAGATATGGAGCATACACACAATGGAGTCTGTTATTTATAGGTAAGAGAAAACCTGAGTTTGGTACAGAAACCATAAAATTTGGTGTTCCTATATCGATTGCATCCTCGCCATTAGTAATTGAAAAAGTTGCAGTAGATTTATTTACGGGGGGAACTTCTGGAGCATCAAGCTTATTTGATGGGGTTTCATCTAAGTTCCAAAAAACCTATAAAGTGATTTCAATTGATTCTGATATTGATAAATATAGAATAAAGATTAAAAATATATCAAAAGAGGATCTGAAAGGAGTTACAATTAAGGTTTTAGGATTACAAGAAGGTTTATTTGAAACCTCACCAAATTTGACTGGTTTTAATGTTTGGAAACAGGGGGAGGAAAAGGAAATTATTTATGAAATTAAACAGGATATATCAGCACTTATTTCTATTTTAGAAGATAATAATCAACAGAATATAAGGATCCAATCACCTGTTTCAACCACGAGCTTTTTCTAATAGCATTCCTAAAGTAGATTAATTGATCGCTGATATCAATTTATGATCATAATATTTGTTCAAAACTAATCGTATAATGTCTTCAAAACATTCTAAAACACCTTCTCCACTTACAGCGATAGTGTATCTTGAGTCTATGTTTTGATATTGGTGAAAATCAATCTGTTTTAAGAATTTTGTGGATGGGAATTTATTTGGTAAATCTTGTTTGTTGAAAGCAACTAAAATTGGAAGATCTTTTAAAGCGTCCCCAAAGTAAGATACTAACTCCCTCCATGAGATCATATCTCGTTCATAAACATCTTCCTGTGAGTCAAGAACAAAAATAATACCATCCACAGCTTTTAATGTGATAGGTCTTGTTATTAGATAGAAATTTTGCCCTGTGGTGGTATAGAGACTAATTTTAAGAATCCAATCTTGATTTTGAAAAGACATTGTCCCATAATCGAAGAATAGAGTCCGATTAACTGTACTTTCAATGCTAAGAATTTTATCTTCTTTCCCAAAATGAGCAAATAATGTTTTAATTGAAGTAGTCTTCCCGGATAATGCGGGTCCAAAATACACTATTTTAATGCTTATCGTCTTCTCAACAGGATCAATAATCAAATTTAGTTCAACTTAAAACAAGTTTAATTTCAAGTTGAACTATAACCTTTTAAAAACCGAGGTTTTTTTATTTAAATTTAAATAAAGAAATGGTAGTCCTACATCTTTCTGGCTAAAGAGTAGAAAAAATAAGCAAGTTTCCTTTTAACTCACATTTCAATAGATCTCTTAATATTAAAAGTTCAATGTCTCTTCTTAAAATTGCTTCACTTATGTTTAATTTATTATTTTCTTTTAACTCTTGGTTAAGATCTTTGAATGAAATTGAATTTTTTTTACTAGGCATTTTATTTAGATGTGTAAGAATTACTTGCTGTTGATATGCTGACTTACAATTGGAATCAAGTTGGTAAAGTTGATGCGTTAAATTATAATCAAGGCTATCTTCATTTGTTCTTTCAGCATTTTTCAGAAAATCTAAGACTTGTAATGCTTCTGGGTAATTTTCTTCAACCATTAAATTCCTTACTTGATTTAATTTTTCAATAAATTCTTTGGCATTCATGATAAGTATTGGAAAACTCCTCACTTAATGAATTTTAGATTAATTATGTTTTAAAATTAAAAAAGGGAAAAATAAAAGAGAAAATAACTTAAAGGTTCGTTAGAAGGGAACACTTATAACTTCTTTAACTTCGGGAATATGAGTTTTTAAGGCTCGTTCAATCCCGAATTTTACTGTTTGTTGGCTCATTGGACATCCAGCACAATGACCCATTAAGCGAACTTTAACCGTTCCATCTTCCTCGACTGAGACTAGCTCAACATCGCCACCATCCATTTGGAGCTGGGGTCGAATCTTTTCAATGATTACCTTGACTTTTTCTTCATCCATTATATCTTCACTCGTTTAAATTATATTATATTCTTTAATTAAATAAAGACGAATTATCTTTTAAAGGGTTGTTTTTATAAATTATTAAATTTTTACGAATATCTCCTAAGTAGATATCAATTAAAATCAAAAATAGTTATGTATCTATTAATTAAGGAAATTT
This sequence comes from Promethearchaeota archaeon, assembly GCA_019894975.1. Classification (GTDB taxonomy): domain Archaea; phylum Asgardarchaeota; class Lokiarchaeia; order Sigyniarchaeales; family SOKP01; genus Loki-b32. Next base: position 116,322 of record JAGXNO010000003.1, read on the forward strand.
TCGAGATAATTCTTAGAATTCTTAGAAAAGTTAATTATCTGTCATTAATTATTTAGATTATATTTAACAATTGAAGTTTTGTAAAAATTATGAGTGATACAGAAATCGAAGAAAGTAATAAACAAGAAGATTTGAAAAAGAGACAACCAAGAAGGAAACAAGTTAAAAAAACCCAAGGTCAAATGATTCAAGAGTCTTTGGGATTAAATCCTGTTGATATACAGGAGATTGAAAAAAAGCTTTTTATCGTTCGTTTTCTTGATTTCTTTTCTGAAGATACGTTAGAATTTATATTCAAGGAACGGATTATGGGACAAAATATTGAACGTTTAACAACATATCTGAGCGCTCTGCAGGTTGAAAGAGAAGAAGAAAAATTATTAAAACAATCTTTTGATTCAAAAAATATAATTGGTATAATAGAAACCGTAAAAAATAAAGCAGAAACCTTTTCCGTTGATAAAGGAATCAAAAATAACGTAAACAAGCGGTTAAGGAAATTAACGTTATACATTACCATACCAATATTTGTATTACTAACAGTATTTACGATATTCCCATTTTTCTCCAGTCTTTATTTTGTCTTTTTTCCGATCTTATGTGTTGTGTGTTTATTACCTCAATTAATAAGAGGAAAGGTTGTAAAAAAATGGTTTCAATTCAAGGAACAAAATAAGAATGAGATCTACACAGAGAATAGAAATGATATTATGGTTCTAAAGAGCTTTGCAGGAGAATTATTAAACAATATAAGGTCTCGACTTTTAGAATTAGAGGTTCCTCTTCAATTAATCAAATTTACACTCTTTAGTAGGGATTATGAAAATTTGAAATTAGAAAGCCAGAAAAGCATACGAGGATTTATGCAGTATTTTTTTACCTTTGAATATCCTCCCGGAATGGATCCTACTCCCATACCTGAGAAACTACAGCAATATCACCAACCAATTGCTACGACGAGAAAAGGTGAAAAACCTGAAAAAAATTTCATAATACTATCAGAAATGAGAGGGAGTAATGGTATTATAGACCATTTCGTTCCAACTTTAAAAGATGCTCAAGCAGAAAAAATAAATGAGTTTTTAAATGAATGTGAGTTTGTAAAAGCTCCAAATGATTTTAAAACGATTATCCCCAATTATGGAGACTCACTCGCAATATATTGTGTTTGTGGTGAAATTGCTGAAATTGATAATGTTCAGATTTGTAATTGGAAAAATCAGTTTAAATTTTATCTGTTTGAAACAAAAGAATGTAAATGCGAAGAATCTGTTTATGCGCTTTCTTTAATGGATGATTCTATAGACGTTCCTGAACAATTTAAAGATATTTTTTAAGATTTATTTTTATTTTCTCTTTCTTTTTGAATGCCAGTCATAAAGGAGTCTAAATCCTCTAACCGCCCGTTCAACTTCATTTTCAAATACAGGAATTCTTAATTCAGAGGCAGTTTTTACTACTCTTTTTGCACCTTCATGTTCAGCTTGGATTAATATGGTAATTATTGGTTTTTCGGGATTTGATTTTTTTATATTACTAAAAATATTGAAATCAAATTCAATTTCGGTGAAAAACTCTAAAGCTAAAATTAAACCACCTACAGCATCATCATTTAATAAAGTTTTAGAAGAAGTGTTATAAATTTCGCAAATCTTTGTACCAACAAATCTATCAGGGGGCCAATAATCGACAGGATTCCCTAAATCACAAGTAGAACCACCTACCTTCTCGAGTATTATATTTTTGTGATCGTTAGTTAATACCGCTAAAGATAGTTCCTGCTTCCGCATTTCTTTTATAATAAGATATATTGCTCCTGAGCTTGGACCTATAATCCCTAAATCTGGATTTTTAGGTTCTGGACACCACAGAAAAATCTTGGCAAACTCAAATAATTCAATATAGTTAACCACTGCAATACCCCCTGCCTTTATTAATTCTTCTTCCTTTTCATCTTCTTTTCCAACGTAGAAAAATAACACGGGTTTAATCGGGGATAAATTTTGTACAGATTTAACTATTCTCTCTGTAATTTCTCTAAGAAAAAGTAAGATAACTCTGGTGGTCTTATCTTCTTTGAAGTAATTTAAGACATCTGCATCATCAACATCAAATCCATACCCCAAATGAATGACTTTAGAAATAGGTAAATCTTGAGGAGGATTCCACCACCCCATTGCCCCTGCTAACCCTCCAGATTGCGCTATGAAACTGATACCTTCTTTTACCTTCCTATGTTTCTGCATAAGATACTGCCTTACAGGGATTATTGATGTTGTAAAGTTATTTATAAAATTAATGATTCCAAGCATAGAAGGACCCATGTATGAAACATCATACTTCCTGCTAATTCTTGTTAAGTTTTCTATTAGTTCTGGATCACTTGTGTCTATTCTTAATTCAGATTCAATCGCAATATTTTTAATACCAATCTTTGCTAACTTCTCAAATATATGGGATATATCTTTACCTAATACAATAACCGCTAACTCTGGGATCTCCGGTAATTCTTCTAATGAATGATAAGATTTCACACCTAAAATTTCATCTGCATTTGGGTTTAAGATGAATACTTTTCCTCGATAAACTATCTCTAAAAGATTTTTTAGAATAGTATAACTGAAAGTATAGGCCTTTCTTGAAGCACCAACAATTAGAATGCTTTTAGGATTAAAAAAAGGTTCAAGATTTTTCAAGGTTCAACAATTAAATGGTTTTAAAATCAATTAATTTAAAGAATATACACGAACTATTATATTTTACAATTTAACCAGCCTTTCAAAATAATAAATTTGCTTAAACAATCAGAAAATTCGAATAAAAAAGAGTAGAATCTATTAACTTAATTTTATAGCTAATTCTATTAGACTTTAGCAAATTCTATTTCATAAAGAGGTATTTCTCTTCGATTCTTAGCATCGTAAAGAGGTAATCCTGATCGTTTCAAAAGTTCTGGTGTTTTATATCTAAGGATAACAATCTGACAGGGACTTGACACCTTCATAGAAGCAATCCGAAGACGATCTCTTACGACTGCAAGGTTTCTTAGATGAGTTCCTACATCAACAATTATCTGTCCAGCTCTAACTCGCGCGGCTACCCCCATTGATCGTCCAAATGAATTTCTCATTCCTGACTGAACTCTGTCTGCTCCTGCAAAGGCTAACATCCGGTTTTCTCGAATTTTCTGAAAAGGTTTTGGTCGAATTCTCAAACGGAAGTTTTGTCTTCCTAATTTACGTTGAAGAACCCCATTGATGGTAATTCTAATTGCTTCCAGTGAATTAGAAGATATTTGAATCTGTCTGTTAACTTTAAGACCTACTACAAGTTCCCAATCTTTCCAATCCTGCTCCTTATTCCCCCCCCAAAAGCGAACAATCTTAGATTGGGAACCTCCACGAGCATATTCACGCCGATGATTTGCTGATCTTTTATGTTGGTACGGTCTCCTCGTCCATTTACTATAACAGTGCCATGGTCTTTTATTTGCCACCTAATCACCTATCTGGTTAATTCTCTTTAAGTTTAATAGAAAATAATTAGCTTAGTTAAATTAAGTATTTATCGTTATTTATCAAAAATAATTTAATTCTAATAAGTTTTTTGAATCTTACAGATGTTTAAAGAAGCATTATGCTTTTTAACAATAATTGGATTGAAATTTGAACTTATATAAGATTAACATATTATATAAAAATCTTGTAGGATACTAGGTTTTTGTAAGTCTAGATTTGGATTTAATCTATCATTTTATTTATATTATAATTATGATTAGTATTGACACCGCTTTCAAACAAAAAACAAAATTACTATGCAGTGGGCTATATCTGAATGAGACCTTAATCGATCATTGTAAAACTCAAGGAATTCAGATTGATTATGGTAGGAAAGGAGGAGCAGGTCCTTCTGGAGGAAGATATTTCCTATTAGAAGATGGACTTACATTAGTAAACGTTGCACTCTGGAATAATCCGAACACCACTGATTTGTTTTTAAAAGAAAACAGGAATGGATATTTCGAAGTTTATAATGAGGGGAGTAATCAGTTATTTGGGAAACTAAAGCTTATCCAAAATCCTCTTTTTTATAATCCAAAATATCTTACGTCCGATGGAATTCCAATGAAAAAAATTGCTTTAGTACATGGAGTTGATTGCCTTTCTAGTACAATTTATCAAAAATGTGTCTACTGGGCGTGTGGAGAAGCGTGTTCCTTCTGCGGAATTGAAGTAAGCTTACAAAATGATGCAACACTCGAAGAAAAAAATGCTAAGCAGATGTCAGAAGTTATCACTGCAGCTAAAAAAGAGGGACGATGCAATCACATGACTTTAACAAGTGGTACAGATGAATCTAAAGATAAGGGGGCAAAAAGATATATTGAAATATTACAAGGAATAAAGAAGAACTATAATGATCTCCCATTACATGTTCAGATTGAAGCTTTAGAAGATTTAGAATATATTAACAAATTAAAAGAAGCAGGAGCAGATACTATTGGAATTCACATTGAAGTTCTTAATGAGCAATTGAGAAGAGACATTACACCGGGAAAATTTCATCTTTCTTATCAACTTTTTGAAGAAAATTGGAAACATGCTATTGAAGTGTTTGGTCAAAATCAAGTGAGTAGCTATGTTTTGACTGGATTAGGGGAAAAAAAAGCTGATTTTCTTAAAGATGTAGAAAAACTTGTTTCAGTGGGAGTCATTCCATATATAACACCAGTTAGATCTATCCCCGGAAAACATAATTTACCTTTAACGGATTATAATGTATTGTTGGAGGTATATCAAAGAACTGGTGAATTGATGAAGGAGTATGGGCTTAATCCATTAAAAAACAAAGCAGGATGTGTTCGTTGTGGGGGTTGCTCAGCTATCAAAGAAGCATATAGAGTAGCTTAAATTTTAAAGAGGCTATGAAAATAATACCTTTTACTAGCTTTTGTAAATTATTTTCACTTATTTATTTATGAATTTTATAAATTATGTAATTTACAATTGGATGATTATTAATTTAAACCATTCAATGATTAAGAATATACCTAATGAAGATTTTAATCCCCAATAACAATAAATTTAAATATTTTTTATAATCTATTTTCAAATATATTGAAATAAGTAATATATACTACAACGGTTTGTGAGTTTAAATGATAGAATTGATGTTTAAAATTGGATCCCCATTAGTTTTATTGATACTTCTTATAATTATTCTAATTAGCGGAAGGTCAAATAGAAGAGCAGAACAAGAATTCATGTCTAGTGATGATTTTATAAAAGATTGGCTAAAAGATCACGGGCAAGCTCGTAAGGTGGAAGAACAATTAGCTAAAATGAAGAAGGATCCCGCAGGTCGAGTATATATGCCATTAACTTATAAAGGTGCAAAAATCTTTATAAAATGGGGTTTAAGCCCCAATAAAGTATCTATTATGAATTTGTTATTTTCATTCTTGATATTTTATGGTGTGGTATTAGTGGGCCAAGGACATACGCTAGACATTCTTACTCAACAACCAATCTATGGATTCTGGCTTGTTCCTCTTGCCTTATTAGTTTTATTTACGGGATTGATCGATGGAATTGATGGTGCTATAGCAAGATTACTAGATACAAAGTCTAAAAGTGGAGCGTGGTTCGATAATATAATAGATAGAGTTAGTGATACATTAATGTTGGTATGTTTAATTCCAACTAACCTTTCAATCTTATCTGGCAGTGGGTACGATTTCAAATGGGTGATTTGGACGAACATATTTATAATCTTCCTCTATGAATATATGAGAGCTAGACATGAGGGTTTAGGTTTACATGAAACCAAGCCATTTGTTGGGGAAAGAGTAACAAGAATATCAATAATCTGTACATTTTTTGCAATTTATGGGGTTTCAAGCCTTGCAGTACTCATTACAAATTTAATTAATCCCGATACCGCGTCAATCTGGGAATCTTCCCATACAGGAATAACTACATGGTGTATGTTCATTTTTCAAATCACTTTGTTACTTATTATGCTATATTCCGTAATAGGATTTGGAAAATATATCTGGAAAAACCTAAAAAAAATGGATAACGAAAACTAGATATGAGATATAAATAATGAAATTATCAAAACTTCTATTATATGGATCTATATGTGTAGTATTTTTTGTTCTCTTACACATGTATCTCCCACCAATTTTTTCATCAGGTGTGAAAAGAGCTATTGATCGATTTATTCTTGATCCCTTAACTAATTGGTTATTTGTATTTCCCCTATTCGGCTTAATAATGTTACTAGGATTTGTAATTTATTATATGATTCATTTCTTAGCATCTTTTGGGAGAGGATATAAAGTTAAGAACGAATATAACGCGAAGGTTAGTATATTAATCGCATCTAAAAATGAAAAGATACTATTGGAAAGAACATTAAATTCTATCCTTAAATCAACTTATCCAAAGGAGAATATCCAGATAATCATAATAACAAGCGGATCAACAGATGATACAACAGAATTTTCAAAAAACTTTGCTAAAGAAAATAATATGATAGATATCGAGGTTTTATCGGAAAATCTTCCTAAAATGGGAAAGCCTCCAGCCTTAAATTATGGATTAAAATATGTAAAAAATGATATCGTTGTACTCTATGATTCTGGATGCATTTTAGAGCCAAAAGCTCTTAGTAATTTGATAGCACCATTTCAAGATGACAAGATTAAGGCAGTCATTGGACCCGTTTTGGTAGAAAATTGGAAGATAAACAAATTAACTCGAGGGATTTATCTTGATTACGCTATGATTTCTGGTGGAGGTATCTCATTCGAGATTAAAAATCGGTTAGGATCGTCTGCTTATGCATTTGGGAGAAATTTTGCAGTAACTACTAAGCAACTTCTAAAATATGGAGGTTTTAATGAAGATTCAATGACAGAGGATCTTTATCTTTCGGTATTACTAAATTTAGATGGGATTAACATATTTTTTTCACCAAAAGCAAGAGTTTTTGAATATGTGCCCACTAAATGGAAAATATTAGTAAAGCAACGTACGCGATGGCTTGCAGGATATGTTTTTGATATGCCACAATTAATGTCTATGAAAGGCGAAGAAAAAAGCGGAAAATCAATTATTATCTCAAGAAATATGACAATGATGCTTATTGGAAATTTAGATACGTGGATCCCTATTGTAATAGGATTTGCAATATTACAATTTCTAACTGGAGAGTGGTATTTATTAACTTGGACCCTCTCCTGTTTAATCTTTCAATTTGGGTTCTTATTTAATGCTGTGCGTAAATATGGTGATGGTCATTATAGTATTTTGTTCTTTTTTCTCGTTAGCGCATTTATCCATCTTTATATGTTTTTACGACAGTTCCGACTTCCAAAGGAGATCAGTTGGGAAAAAACTCCCATGATTTTAGAAAAACAAGAAGATGAAATTAAAGCTCTATCAGGTAAATAATCTTTTTATTTTTTTATTGTTTTATTATTTCTAAAAATAATCTTTATTTGTTAAAATGTTAAAGTTGAAAGATCACCTACCCGACGAGCTAAGAACAAAATATTTTGATTTTGAATCTCGTGACTACTCTGATGATAAATTTTGTAACGATTTGTTGGATCAATTAAAATTATCTTATAAAAATTGTAATTATTTTAAGGAAAAGCTCTGTAAGAAATTCGAGTTTGCTATTCCTGATGAGTTAACCGTTGAAGATTTAGATAAAATCCCATTTATTCCAACAGAAGCTTATAAAAAATCAGCAAACAGAACTCTTCTGTTACTGAAAGTTCCCCTTGATGATATCACGCTTTTTTCTTGTTCATCTTCTACTACTGGAGATCCTTCGATTGTACCTCGGTCATTGGAAGATTTTGATCAAATACAATATAATTCAATTAAAGTCTTCACAGAATTTTTTGATTGGAAGGATCTAAAAGTAGGCTCGAAGAGATGCTTAGTGTTCAACTTTGCTCCAGATCGCTTTTTCATGTCATTAATGGCTAAACGGACTTTAAAAGAATTTGAATACGTTGACAAAACTCGTTATTTTACAGCATGCATGAACAAACCCTGGGAATATTATGGACATGAAGAATATATGGTAAAATTTAAACTTTTAAAAACAATTTGGGCAATAATTTCAACGTTTTCAGTAAGAGGAGGTTTTATTTTAGACGTTAGTAAAATGTTAAAGATGGTGAGCAAAATTTTAAAGAAAGGGTCTTGGAAAGACACAGAGGTGAGTAGAATTATATTTGGTGGAAGTCCTCTTTTAATGAATAATATGTTTGAGAAACGGTTGCTAAAAGAAAATGAATTCTTTGATCTTGATGGAAAATCTTTTGTTGGCTGTGGTGGTGGAGGATGGGATGGTATTAAAGGTGAAGCGAAGATGGATCGAGTGAATAAAGTTAAATTTATTGAAAATTATGAAAAAGTCTTTAATATTAAACCAAAAAATATCTCCGATATTTATGCATTCACCGAAGGACCAACTCTTTTTGGAGGACATTGGTCTGAGAAATATCAAGATTTTTTACTACACTGTCCTGATACTTCTCGAATAATTGTAAGGGATCTTGAAAATTTAGAAGCTGTTAATAATGGAGAAGAAGGACTATTAGAAGTTCTTACACCTTATGGGGTTAATGGTACAATTAATCAAGCGGTTTTAGTTGATGATATTGTAGACTTAATCTCACAAACGAAGTGTCCAGAGTGTGGTTATGAAGGAGCTACCTTTCGGATAATAGGGAGACTAAAAAATGCTCAAGGAAAAAGCTGTTCTTCTTTGATTGATTGGATCTATTAATCCTACTAGGATTTATGACACTCTTTTTACTTATAATTACTTTAGTTAAAAAAATAAAAAATAAAAAATTATTCATCTACAAGTCCATATTTTGAAAGTCCTTTTCTCATATCAGCTTGAAAAGCCCCAGGAGTCCCTTCTATGAACGCGTTAGTTATATCTTGATTCTCAACAATAGTTGAAGCTCTTTTATTTGCTTTCTCTTCGGCAAGTGATGAAATTGCCATTCTTGCCATCTGTTGAAACTGAGGGGGTGATAACTCAATAAGAGCTTCAAAAATTTCCTTTGTCTCGCTATCCCAATCTAGCCCGGATTTTTTAAGTTCCTTTGGTTTAGCTGATTCGAGCCCAAATTCACGACTGGTCACAATATCATCCATATACTCTTTTAATGATACCACATATCTTTGAGATTCTTCACTGTTTAGCTTTACTGCTTTTTTTGCCCATTCTTCACAATAATTACATTCATTACACATTGCTAAGCAGTTTTGCTTCTTAAAAAAGTCTATGAACCCATCCAATTTGGTGTTGTCAATTATTAGTTTAGATTTTGATTCTTCACCAATTGTTTCAGTTAATTTCACATTGGGGTCTTTTTGTTCTAAACCCCCAAAAGACATTGAGAATCCTTGAATTATATCTATAAGATTTCCATCGTACTTTCGCGAAGAGAAAGCTTTTACAGATCTAGCAATCCATTGGGTTGACATACGGCGACCAGCTATTTTAAAATTATCTATTCCAATCGCTTCATAATGAGACAAATCTTCAGGTCGAACCCATCTTGCTTTGATAACTTCAGTAGGATCAGAGAATTTGATAATACTACAGTTTAAGATGCACGTATCAATATAGTTACGCTCAAATTGTTGATGTGTTTGTGAAGCGTGTCCTAAGGTATTATAATGATATTGTCTAAAGGGACATTGATATAAACACCCATCAGTTAAAAGTACAATAATCTTACACTTCACAGCTTTTTTTATTTGTTCCAATGTCTTAAAATCACGATTTATCATCACTCCAAGAGTAATTTCATCTGCTCCTAGGTTTTCATAAAACATAGCTCGATTAACACTATTCACGTGAGCAATTGTAGAGACACGTATTTTTAGTTTTGGAAATTGTTCTTTAATGAGTTGTATTAAAAATGGAATCGATACTGTCACGCTATCGGCTCCGATATCACTAATCCATTGTAGATATTTAAGTAATTCTTTATGATAATGTGGATCATATTCCATATTATTCATACATGGTGCATTAAGGAGATAAGAAAATTCCATATCTTTATCATGAACTTTCCTTATATAATCCGCGATATCTTCTTCGGATATTTGCTGCAATAAAAAAGACGGACGACCCCCTCCTACAATTGTGTGATCTGAAACACCATATACCCCAGATACAGGATACTGAGCCAACTCATCAATTAGTGTTAAATCCCAATTTGTAGCAACATGAAGTTTTATCTATCTCACCTTGTTTTTTATTTTTGGATAGCTTTTTCATGAGCTTTGGCATTAAGTGGCAATAATGGCGCACATGCCATAAGCTTAGTAGGATCACCATCAACATCATATGTTCCAGCCATTGTTGCTTCAATAGGATTTGTTTCTCCCGAATTTACCTTTTTAATAACTTCGAAATTCGTTTTATGAATAACTTTTGGCACATCAGGTCCACTATATTCGCCCATTCCCCAACTCATTTTATTTTCTTCGATCGATTGCCAATAGTCCATCTCTGGACGATCTTTAATTTTATATTGAAAAACTAACGGTGCGATGGGTTTCAATAGAACTGCTAAATCGGGCAATTCGTTATAGGCTTTCATGAAGCTATCAAGATATGCTTCCCATTCTTCCTTTGTATCCATTTTATCTTTTACCTCCTTTTTTTGGTTTATTATTTTTTTGATTTTATCTATTAGAAAAAAATTATTTTGAAAATTCAAGTCCTGCTTTGGCACCCATCAATAAGAAATCTACCATAGTCCCATTATAATCATTTTCGATCTTATAATAAAGACTATCTGGTGTGAAAGTTACTCCATAAATAAACTTATGAACATCACTTTGGAAGGGAGATTCCTTAGTAAATTTTTGTATTAATGGATGTAGATGCACTGGAACTTCTTTACCATTATGGCATGTCATACCAAAACACAATCGTTCGATTTTTTCAGAATCCCAACTAAAGCTATAATTAAGGTGTACAGCATTACAACAATATTTCAATATTTCTTCTGATGGAACTTTGAAACCTAAATCTTCTATAAGCCTTTTACACTTATCAACACTTGTTTTAGAGGGATCCTTTAACATAAAATAGATATTCGTCGTGTTATGTGAGAAATCAAAAGCAAACAGCGCTAGTGTAGTCAATCCATGCTTTTTGAAATAATTCTCATACTTTTTAATACTTTCTGGTGCAAAATTCATAGAAAAAAGTGGATCAATTGAACCTGGTATTATAAAAGGCCATATCTTTGAGAATCCTTTTCTTGCATCTATATCTACACCATAACCCATAATATCAAATGTATCCAATGCTTCTACGATCATTTTATGAATTGGATGACCATTTTTTTCAATCAATCCTTCCATGACAGCTATTGTATATGGATCAGGATTATGAGGGATCATCATTTCTACATATCTTACAGATACATCTCTTTTTTCGACCGGTTTTGTGGTGGTTCTAATTGATAAAGATGATCCTAAATAGAACTTTTTATAAGCATTTAGTCCTTTCCAAATAGCTTCTTCATTAAAATTCACTTCGGTAAGTTTGCAGAGAGTATGGATATCATTAACCATCTGATGCAGATCATTTGTGAGCTTAAAATCAGAATTCACTTTTGGCAAATATAAATCTACATTAACCCCAAGTGCTTTCAAATCTTCAATCATTGTTGGTTGAAAAGCTGGTGGTGTAACTTCAAATAAAGCAACAACTAGATCCATTTCAGTTATGCTTTTTCCATTTCGTTCTATACATTTTTTTTCTGATGATTCAAGAAGCATCGGTTTTATAACAGGTCTTACCATTTCCGGAATTCTTAGAACCATATCTTCGTAGAGTTTTTTAATTATTGGTTGCCATTCCATTATCTAATTAACCTCTTTATTTAATTTTGGATTTTTTCTTTCTTATATATCATTCTAACTTTGATATTTGGCGAATTGAATCTGGCTCAATTCTGCAAATCCTTCTGGATTATTGAACCCAAGACCGGGTACCATCCACCTTGGGTTTCCTTCACCATATTCTCTTACAACTTGGAATAAGTCTATTTCTTTAATTTTCGGGGAGACATAAAATTTAGGTCTCAATAAATTATCTCCTTTTTGGATTACCCCATCTTGTTCGGCAATGAGTTGAAGAGGAGTATGAGGATATATTCTCATCCCTACAAAGATAATTACATCTCCATCTCCTTGCCACAAATTTCCTTTAAAACTCTCAATAGATTCTAATCTGTCAAAAGATGCTCGAACTGTTTTAAGAGTTTCCCCTGGGCCTCCAACAATAATATGAATTAATTGTTCAATTTCTAAATCAGCACATCTTCTAGATGTGAGGAGTGCTTCATCAGGGGTCCTACTTTTATTCATATTTTTTAACATTTCTTCTGATAATGATTCAATACCAGTGGCAAAGTGTACTGCACCACTTTCTTTCATTAATGGTAATAAATCAAGAAATTTCATACTTGGAACATAGTTTGCTCCCCACTTAACATTAAGTTTATGATCGATGATCTCTTGGCAAGTTTCTTTTACGTGATCATAATCTAGATTAAAAATACTATCAACAATAAAGACATTTTTAATCCCATAATTATTAACTATTAAATCCAACTCATCCGCTATGTTTTCTGGAGAGCGATATCTGACATTAGAGCCTTCTATATATCTATAGCTACAATAAATACAATTCATTGGGCATCCACGTTTAGTTTGAATATTTCCCCATACAGGACCTGAACTATTCAAAGGATCTATAAGATATAGATCATTATCCATCAATTCCCTTATTGGTATAGGTAGATCATCGAGATTTTCAACACGCCATGGCGGTTTTTGATGATAATCCCCATTACTATCCAAATAGCAAACACCTTTACTAACTGTTCTGGGGTCTTCATTATTTTTAATCTTCTTTAGTATTTCAGCGAACACATATTCTCCATCACCAACGACACCCAACCTATGGTTCAAATCCTTTAAGATTTCTTCCGAGAAAATAGAAAATCCAGCACCACCTAGAACTATTGGAATTTGTGGTTCTGCAATTTCTTTAACAAAATTAATAATGTTTCTGACGGGTAGGTAAAAAAATAAATTCCCAGGATAGGTTGTTGAGTCTACATTACGAATTGAAATTCCGATAATATGAGGATTGAAATCATTAATAGCTTTCGAAACTTCTTTCTTGTAATCATTGCTAAGAGTTAAATCAATAAACTTAACTTCATGACCTATGTGAAGAAGGTGAGCTGCTAGATATGCTTCACCTATTGGAGGCACCATTACATGTACTATCTCTCTACTACCAGAAAAAATCAATACGCGCATATTCTCACTCTTACCTTACTCAATTAATTCAATTTTTTCTTTTTCAGTTTGTTCTATTTCATGTTCATGATCATTTTCATGCCAACAAAATGGAAATGACCCAAAGAAGTCACCTGTAATATATTCAGCAGTTACTCGACATCCCCCACCACAATACTTTAGATGATGGCAAGATGCACATTTTCCAGTTATCTTTTTTCTATCACGAATGTCTTTATAGATCTGGGAGTTTAAGACATCTTCAAATTTGACTTTTAAAGCATTACCAAGGGTTAAAGTTGTAGGATATCCTGCAGGGTATATTGTACCGTCTATACCAACACCCATCATCGTTCTGCAAGCTAAACATCCTACACCCCATTCAATTGCTGCCATTTCCTTATCGTTTTTTGGTTGTTCCATGAAGGGAACCATATCATAAATTTCATAAGCAGGTAGTGTACCAGCTTTACCTTGTTTTATAGTCTCAATTGCGTGTTTGTATTTAAAATCATACATCTTTTTATATTCATCTGTGTTGAGCCCAATTTCACCCCAAAATTCTGCAGCTCGATTTTGTTTAACAACGCATCTAAAATATGGTTGGGAACCCCATTTTTCGGATAAAGTTTTAAGCTCTTCTAACTCGTTTACATTATGTTTCATTATCGTAATAGACGAGCATACAAAAATTCCATATTTTAAACACAAATCTATAGCTTTTTTTGCATAATCTAAGGAATTGGGAAATCCACGAATTTCATCATTCTTCTTGGGATCAGCACTATCAAAACTTACAAATATGTGGCTGATATTGTTTTCCTTGCACATTTTCGCGAATTCTTCGTTAAAGCTAACACCATTAGTAATTAAAGAATGAATGTAGTCATTTTCTTTGCAAAATTTCATAATCTCGCCGATATCTTTACGAAGAGTAGGTTCACCACCGAACCATACGAAACAAGCGTGCCTACCTTGATTTCGCAGTCCCGTCTCAACATTTTCGATTATCTGACACCATTGTTCAGTCGATAATTCTGGTCGTGGTATTTGATCATCCGCAGCACAGTGAAGGCATTTTTGGTTACATTTATCGGTAACATACATAGCGAAATGAATGTTTCCTGGATGAAATCCTCTTTCAATTTTCTCCCATTCAACTTTGAGTCTATCTTTAATTTCTTTAAGCTCTATGTAACGTTCAACATCAATATCTAATGATTTTAAATCTTCAACCATAATAGGCTTAAAAGCTTCAGGGATTATGTCAAATATCCCCATGATCACGTCCGCGTCTTTAATATAAGCTCCATTTCGATCTAGACATCGTTCTTCTGCGGCTTTTACGATCAATGGTTCAACTGAAGGACGAAAACCTTGAGGCATTTGTTCTACGATTCTGCTAAATAATTCTTCTGTTTCTTTTTCCCATTCCATAAAATTCATCTTTTTACTGTTTGATGAGTATGATCATCTTCATGCCAACAAAAAGGAAGCGCCGCTAAAAAATCCCCGGTTTCATTTTCGGCATGGACTCTACAACCACCGCCGCACATATCAAGGTGATGACATGTTGAACACTTACCCTTAATGTTTCGATCCCTAATTGTCTTAAACATCTCAGATTCCATTATCTCTTCAAAATCCTGTTTAAATACGTTGCCCAATGTTAATTTAGATGGATAATCGCAGGGGAAAAAATCACCGTTAACGTCAATTCCTGAAACAGAACGACATGCTTGACATCCAACACCCCATTCTAACGCCGTAAGTTCCTCATCGTTGCGGGGACATTCCATGAAAGGAACCATGTCATAAGTGTATACCTTATTTAGGAATGATCCTTCGCCTTTTCTTATTGCATCAACAACATGTTTAAATTTAAAATCATAGAATTGACGGAATTTTTCGTAAGACAGTCCGATGTCGTTCCAATTTATCTCAGCAGTTCGTTGTTTGATAACAGCTCGAAAATATGGGATCGCACCAAAAGAATCTAATCTTTTCTTAATTTCTTCTAACTCGTCAAAGTTTTCTTCTTGAACCGTAGCTGTACAAATGACTAAATGCCCATATTTTAATGCTAATTTTATAGCCTTTTCAGCGGCCTCATGTGCTTTTGGAACGCCCCTTATCTTTGCTGCTCTCTCAGGATAAACACTATCATAGCTGATAAATACGTGATGCATTTTGGCATCTGCGCAAACCCTCGCGAGTTCCTCGTCAAAAAGCATACCATTTGTTGAAATAGCTTGATAATAGCCCTTTTCTCCACAATATTTTATTAATTCCTTAATATCTTTTCGAAGAGTGGGTTCCCCCCCAAACCAGATGTAGCACCCTCGGCGACCTCGTTTTCGCAAAGTTTGTTCGACATTTTCAATAATTTGAATCCATTCTTCCGTTGAAAATTCTGGACGGTTTCCCATTAGTTCTGCTGCACAATGAATACATTTTTGGTTACATCTGTCACTCAGATACATAGTAAAATGGTAGACTCCAGGAGCCCACGCACCTCCGACTTCATCCCATGTACGCGCAAATTTTTGTCGGATTTCTGAAAGTTTGATGTATCGGTCGGTATCGATTCCAATTGTTTTTAAATCTGCAACAACCGTAGGTTGAAACGCATCAGGTGTGATTTCAAATAGAGCTGATAGCAAATCATCTTTACTTACAAATCCAGAATTCCTAAGTGTTGCGGTTTTTTCAGCAGCCTCACGTAGCATTGGTTTTACTGAAGCACGGAATCCTTCGGGAGTTAAATCGGTAATTTTCGTGTATAAATCTTCAATTTCTTTATTCCATTCCATTTTTTTCACCTTATTTTATAATTTTTACTTATTGATATTTTATATTTACGTAAAATTGTAAGAATTTGATATTTCATTATTAAAATCCCTCCTTCTGTGTGTTATATTTATAAGGATTAGAGAAAGTACTAATTTTTTTAGAAGGAAGGTGATAATTATTTAGAATAACTGTTGAAAATTTATGAAACATAGAGAAATTATTTTTATGTTGATTACTATGATTAGGTAAAAAATTTGGTTTATTATATCTCACTTTAACAATACTATTGTAATATCCACCTTTACTACTTAATTGAGTGGCATCGGTTCTGCTTTTGTGATAAAAATAATATTCATCAGATTTCTCAAATATTGGGTTGTCTGAATTATCTTCTGAGTTTATTATTAGATTTGAATTTAGAATTGATCCTGCTTTTGGTTCTTTACTATTAGGAGCATAAGGTTCTAAGAACAATTCTAAATAATTATTCTTTAAACACACACTCATATAATATTGATAACCGAGGCTCTCGATGAAGAGAATGAAGTTAATCATAATTATAATATCAATCAAATGACCCGTAGAGAATCGGAATATTATCGTTTTGTAGGAAAAAAAAGGGAGGAAAAACGAGTTACCAGAGGTGATATATTCGCTAAATAGAGAATTGAATAATGAAAGATCTTTAATAAACAAATATATAAATGTAATTGGAATACTCGCTACAAAAAAGAATACCAATAACAATTTTTTTAATATACTGCTCTTTCGAAAAGAATTCATAACCTTTTATTAAATTATATTAAGGATGTCTTATCTTTTACTCAAAATCTTATATATTTTTAATTATAAAATTAAATTATATTTAAAAATTACGAATTAACTTAGACAAATACCGAGAATTAATAGAAAAGAAAAAAATTCTTTTATTTAAGAAAATTTAGAACCTGTAGTCATTAGAGTAAGTGCTGTACTCAAAAACAATAGCATATTCAACGTACGAATAGATGTTTGGGAAAGGATTTTAGTATCGTAATTTATAGCATTATAAAAAAAAGACATTTTGGCTTGTTTAAAAAATCTTTCGAGCTGTGGAAATGAATTATATTTTAAATTTATGTCAAATATTTTGGGAGATTCAAAGGCAGGGGAACCAGGGAAAATATGGTAGGGTTCACTCATAATAGTAATTGGTTTTAAAATGGTTCTTCCATACTTTAACATACATTTTACACCAAAATTAAAATCTTTTTGGACATCTAACCTAGTTTGAAAAGGAAAACCAACTGTCAGCCAAATTCTTAATGTTCTTCGAAATAAATTTGCATTTTTTATCAGGTCTTCAATTTGATTTTCGGGAAATTTAAAAGTTGGGTCGCAAATTTTTGCTATTTTTTGATGAACCTTAGACGATAATGTTCTGGGAGAAATACCAACTGATGAATATCTACGAGAGAAGGTTTTAGAAAATATTTTCCACATTTCTTTAGGGAAGGGTAACCTCCAAATTTCTAGGTCTGCGCCGATATCTAATTTTTCTTTTTGAATCAAACCAAATAGAGTTTTCCAATATTTCAGATTAGCCGGATAAGCACCATGTCCAAAAAATAAACTTTGAACTTTATAAGTGTCCTTAATAAATGTAATATCATCAATAACTTTCTCAGGACTCCTAAGAATAACTTTATCACGACCAGATAAGTTTTGTAAGGCTCTTTGACCTCCTCCACAAAAGGGACAATTAAATGGACAACCCCTTCCTATGGGAAGATTAACAGAGATTCCCATAACCTTGCTACAATCTTCAAAATAGTGTTTAGCATTTTTTAGAAGAGAAACATTTGTAAAATTTAAATTATCTAACGTTTTTGCTGTGTATGAAAGAGGATTAGTTTTTATATGGTTAGATGAATTCCGATAGGAAAAATTGGGAACAGAATCTAAAGGGTGGTTTTGGTTAATATTTTGAACATACTTTAAA
This sequence comes from Promethearchaeota archaeon, assembly GCA_019894975.1. GTDB lineage: Archaea > Asgardarchaeota > Lokiarchaeia > Sigyniarchaeales > SOKP01 > Loki-b32. Next base: position 134,475 of record JAGXNO010000003.1, read on the forward strand.
AGGGGTATCTCACCTTCTCCTCTTATTATTCCATCAATTGATCGATAATATTTCAGAATTTGAGTATGGAAATATGAAGCACTAAACCCTCCTAATATTACTTTAACGTTAGGTTTTTCTTCCTTTACGATTCTAGCAATCTCAATAGCTCCGTGTGCATTATGTATCCAATGCAAATCTATACCGCATATTTTAAAATCAATAGTTCTAAGATAGTCTTTTAATGACCAATTAGGATTTAAATATCGTTCTAAAGGATAATTCACTATTTTTACTCCAAATCCTTCTCTTTCAAGTGTATCAGCGATAGCAAATATACCCATTGGAATAAAAAGATATACACTTCGAACAGTTTTTGCCCTCTTTTTATGATCTGGATTTAAAACTCTTGGGGGATGAATGAAAATTACATCGAAACTTTTCAAATTGACTACCAGAAATTAAGATCTAAGTTTGTTGCTAACTAAATTAAGATTTAAAATAGTATTGAATAGAATTATTTAAATTATAGTTAATATAAAGAAATTAATATAATTTGGTTATTCCAAAGATTGAAAATAATTATGTATTGTAAAAAATGTGGATCAGAGTTAGAAATTGAAAATCAAAGATTTTGCCAGATCTGTGGAACTGAGATTAGGAGTTATCATGTAAATTCTCAACAAAGTTTAATAAGAGACTCTAATAAATCGTCATCTACTCCTCCACCGCACTATCAGGATATTAGTAAACGGAGTGGAGGTCCTTATGCAAAACGTTGTCTAGGATTCGGGATAATTTCTCTTCTAGTTGCGGTAATTTCATTTAATATTGGATCAAGTATAATTTGGGATAATTTATATTATTCTTATCCACGTGACGGAGTTCTTATAGGTCTAATTATTGCTCGTATAATCGGTATACTATTTGGAATATTCAATAGACTAAGTTATAACCGAGCTATAAGTGTGGAACCAGAAAGTTCTATTCTTAAAGCAGGCAATATTTTGGGCATTTTAGGAATTTTATTTAATTCAGTTCTGATGTTAATAGCAATATTCCTGATTTAATTTAAAATTTCTAAATTTAATATTCTTTTTTTACCATTTCTTTTTCTTCTTCAGTCAGTTCACGTATAACTTTAGCGGGTGAACCAAAAGCAATCGTAAATGGAGGAATATCTTCCGTTACTAATGAGTTCGCCCCAATAATCGCCCCTTCCCCAATAGTGACACCGGGCATTATAACAGAATATGCGCCTATTCTCGCATTTTCACCTATTTCAATGGGTCCGAAACTGAATACACCATGTTGTATGTTCATTGCATTATGAGTTAATAGCTTAACTCCTATACCACATCCACTACCCTCTTTAAATTCAATTAACTCTGGTAGAAGAGGATCAGGAATTGCTTTTTGAGATATATGACAATTTTTTCCTATTTTCATCCCTGTGAATTGAAACAATAAATTTCTTGCTCGGGGCCATCCAGATAAATAGGTAATTATTAACGAGATTAAATGATTAAAGGCACCTCTTACAAACCATGATACAGAAAAGCCTTTAGATTGGAGGTATTTAGCAATGATTAGCATTGGGACAGGTGTAAAAATATGTTCTTCAGTGTCTATTTTTATATTAGTTATATTGCCAATTTCTTCTATTTCAAAATTAGGTCTCTTATGTTTCCATATTTTTCTTGCCTTAATTAGATCTTTGAAAAAAATAAAGAAATCAATATTAATTAGAAATAGTAATAAGCTTAGGATAAAATTCATGGGTAAAAAGAGTATAAGAAACATTAACCGGGTAATAAGCGTTATATTTTGATTAAATAGAAGGCTAAAATATGCATAATAACTTGCTATGAAAGTGACAAAGACAAATCCTAATAAACTGAAGATATATAAAATTGAACCAGTCATATGTTTTATTTTTGCTAGGTTATATCCTAGTACATATAATACAAGTAAAAGTGTATAACAGATGAATATTACACTATAAATATACAAGCTATAATCAAAGAAGATTAATAATAATAAGGGTCTCAGGAATTCATATAAAAAATCAATCCAGGGAATAGGTATAAATATATGACTTATAAGTAATAACACAATAACTAAGGCGCTTATAAGTAAGAATAGAAATGAAAAAATGAATCCCTTAGTGAAAAATTTTGCCTTATTGGAGACTTTAGACATCGTCTTATTTCAGAATCAATTAATTTTTTAAAATATTTAAATCTTTTATAAAATAATAAGAAATCGTCTTCTCCAAATCACTAAATTTTCAATTAACAAAAACATTATGAAGGATAAGTATAGAATATCTGTAGTCATTCCCACATACAATGAAGAGGCTAATATAAAAGAAACTTTAATTTCTGTTAAAAATCAAAGATGTAGTGTACCATATGAAATTATTGTCGTCGATGGCCACAGTTCTGATGAAACAGTATCCATAGCTAAAAATTACGCGAAAACATATATATCCCCTAAAAAAGGAAAGGCTAATCAATTAAACTATATTGTACCTGAAACATCTGGTGATTTGTTAGTTTTTTTGGATGCCGATACAATAATAGAACCAAATTTCTTGCAGAAAATTTATAAAATCTTCCAGAGGCATAAGAATCTTTTTGCCTGTAGTGCTAGAGTGAAATATTATAACGACAAATCTATTTCATTTAAATTAGGCTCCCAAAGGTTTACTATAACAATGTATTTTTTTCTAAACTTGGGGATGCATATATATTATTTTTGTAAATCATTATTAGGCTTTCCTGAACTAATGGGATGTAATATAATTGTTAGAAGGGATATTTTTTTTAAAGCTAGGGGATTTAGACAATTACCATCCAATCTACTAGGAATAGATAAAGTATTCTCTGATTCTTTAATATATTTAAAAAGAAAAGTAAAACGGGGGAAGATTAAAACACTAAATTTTGTTTACGTGTTCACAAGTGGAAGAACTTTAAATGCACGTCGTAGCTTAAGACGGATTAAAGACTATCACTCAAAGAAAGATATCTATTACAATTCGGCAAAAGGTAAGAATTAAAGAACAAATCCTTGTTCTAGTCTTGAAGATTATTTAATAAGCGTTTAAATTCAAGATATCTTTGCTTAGGTTTCATTTCTTTCCATTTCTCAATTAAGGGAATCATATCCATCACTAAAGAAATAGTTTGTCCCATTTCTAGATATTTATATAATCCTAGACGTCCTACAGGAATTATATTTTCAGATTTACATGCTTCAACGAGGTACTTATCAAATAATTCAATATTTTGTTTGGTATATATTGGGTATAAAGGTCCTCCAATCTTTTTGAACGCTATAGGTTCTTGAAATTGGATCCATGAATTATCTGTTTTCTGTTGATACATAATTTTAAAATTTACTTTACGGATATATTTATGATGTTGCGGAAGATTAATTGAACCGTAATTTTCATTTTCCCAACTGCTATTCTTCTTATAATTAAATTTTAAGGATCTAAATTGTAACCTCCCAAATTTAAAGTTAAACAACTCATCAATTCGACCTGAAAAAAGAATGAGATCATATAAAGACTCATTAAATTCAGTTCTATTTAATTCTAAGGGGATATCGTGGATCATATTATTAAGAAAATTAGTATATCCGTTAACAGGAAGCCCTTGAAAATCATCTTCAAAGATATGAGTAATAGAATCTTTAAGATCAATACGGTTTTTTATATATACGGTCGTTAATTCACGGGGTTCTACACCCCACATTCTTTTGGAATAATTATAAATAATTAATTTATACAACGTCTTTCCAAATTTCGAAATAGCATAAGTCTCAAAATTAGTTAAATCGGGAACTTTTGGGCGTTCTTCTAATTCTTTGAAGATTTGATCACTATTTTCCATATCAGTAATAGTTTCTTTGCTGAGGGGAAAGTGTCTTAAGATTCCCCCAATGATGATCCCTTTTGTGTGTTTATAATTATTAAAATCTGAATATTTTAGTACAAATTGCCTAACTCGATTATCTTTTGTATGAAACGCATGTCCACCATAAGGTTCATAAAATAAACCATTAGGGCTTATTTTTGTATAACACAATCCTCCAATATGATTTAGTTTCTCCTTAATTGAAACAGTATAATCTTTATTTTTCAATAACCTTGCTAAAGTACAACCAGTCAATCCCGCTCCTAATATTAATACCCGCAATCTTTCTTTAAATCTCCTTTTCTAAAATTTAATAATGATATTTCGAGAATTTATTTTCACAATTTGACAGGATCTGTGGTGAATAAAGAACTACATCCTTTTCCGATAGACGGCGTTAAACGATCAATCACTCGAAACACAGCACCTTCACGGTTGCATTCAGGACATCTTTTCCAATTTTCGACTTGAACTATATCATCTAGTAATACTGCCACCCCAGCATAGCTCTCTACACCATAAGGAGTAATTAATTCCAAGATTCCAGATTCTCCGACATTTTTAATTGGTTCCAACGTATCAACATCACGAACTATTATTCTTCCTTGAATATTGTTTACATGGTGCAAAAAATCATTATATTTGTCTGACCAATGACCTCCACATGCCATTGGACTTTCAGTTGCAGCAAAATTATCGCAGAATTTATCATTGGTAATGTTAAACATACTACACATTTGTTCGATAAATTCAGGTTTTTCAATCTCATAATCTAATTTAACTCGACCTTTGATTCCATCCCAACCACCACCTCCAGTAATAATATGCAAATTATCACTCATATCGAATGTTTTTTTTTCTTTTTTATAGTAATCTTTTAATATTTTGTGCATCCAGATTGAAGAATTTGCCATAATCGTTGGGATGTTGTTTTTCTCGACACGAATAAGTTCAGATTTTAATTTTTTCCCATTAATCCCTATAAATGCTCGTAATTTAAAGGTGGTTAATATATTTCTTATTGTTTTTCCAAAAAAGAATTGTAATAAATAGCTAATATGTTTATCTTCCCATATATCGACGATGCTCTTATACAAAAGATATGCATTTTTTTCATAGAAGTTATGCCTTATTTTATTAATAACATTCATTTTTGGTGCGAATAATATTAGATTGTGTACTTGGTCCTTCACAGAAAAGGAATTAAATACGTCATTATAATTAGATTTTAATACTTCAATATCATTAGTAAGTCTTCCAATAATGCTAGGATCTCCCGTCGTCGAAGATGATTCCATCCAATACTCTAATTCATGAAAGGCATTCCCACGTAATAATTGTTTGAATCTATTATTGGATAACTTGAAAAATTCCCAAGGGATATAGGGAATTTCACCCAAAGTAGATTCATTTATTGTTGAATCTACATTATATTCAAATTTATCACATTGGTTTTTATAAATTACACAATCACTCACAGTTTCTTTTACTGTATTATGCAAATCCTTATAAAATAGGTTAGAAGTCATAAATATACCATACTGAAATATAAGATCTAAAGAGTATTTCTCTCATATTTAACCAAATATTAAAACTTATTTATTTGATTGAAATGTTTTAATAGAATATTATTATTTATAATTACACGAGAGTAAAAAATTATTTTTAATCTCAACAAAAAAGAAAATAATACTTATTTTATAATTCACTGCTGATCTAATGAAAATTGCTTTAACTTTTGATATTGAAAGAGATATACCTCACTTTTCAGACACTTATTTTGGTTTAAAATTCGGATTATTAAAGATACTAGATTTATTGGATGATTTTAATATCAAAGCTACTTTTTTTTGTACGGGAAATGTTGTTGAACACCATCCAGAATATATAAGACTGATTAAAAGTAAAAAGCATGAAATTTCTTGTCATGGTTTAAATCATGAACGATTAAATCACCTAGATTTCAAAAAGTGCCAAGATTTGATTTATCGGAATAAAAAATTAATAGAAAAATCATGTGGTCTCCCTGAAATAATAGGTTTTCGAGCACCTTATCTAAAACCCCCAAAGTTTTTATTCAAGATATTAGACAATTTGGGATTTAAATACGATTCCTCAATTGTATCCCCCAAAAAGTTGAAATATTATAAACATAATAAGGTTCAAATTCAAGAATTTCACCCCTTGAATTCTAATTTTTTCTTTAGATTCCCTTTAAGTTATCCAATTTTCCGAAAATGGATATCTAAAAAGGACTTAGTTATATTATATTTTCATCCTTGGGAAGCAATAAATATGAAGAAGGTATTATTAAATCAAAAAGGAGCATTGAATATATTCAAAAACTTTATTTTTAGACCTGACCGGTGGCTTAATACAGGAAATAAATTTATCAGAAGATTCAATAATTTTCTTAGAGATGCAGTATTGAAGAAAATCGATTTTGTTACTCTAAACCAATTAATTTTATAATTAATTTTTTAGTAACCAACTCTTTCATATAAATTTTTCAACATTTATACCAAATCGTACGGCTGTTGCATTTGTAATCTCAGTAATATATTTAAGTTCTTGTGTGGAAAAATCTGGAGTATAATAAGTAGGTTTATGTAAGTGATTAATATAATAATCCTTCACTTTGATAAAATTCTCTGAGGGTAAATCTGTGTGCTTCAATATGAGATCAATAACTTTAGCGGGATTTTCACATAATTCATCATAATTCACAATTAGAGTTGCTTTTTTGAGTTCCTTATTTTTTTCAAGTTGGGTGGCTATGAAATCATAAATAGAAGCCCAGTAATATGCCCACCCTTTTACATAAGATTTTTTCTTGCTCCACAATTTACGAATTTTATAAATCATTTCTGGGTTATTTACATTTATACATATACGTTGATGACCAAATTCTTGGTGCCCCAAAATTTTCAACCAGTCTTGGAAAATAGAAATATATTTTTCCATCTTCATGAAAAGCTTTGTTTGTTTAATTAAAGATGCAATTTGATCTACTGGATTGCGAATAATTAACAAAAATTTAACAGAGGGAAAAATACCTTGTAAATATTCCATTCTCGTGATATTATAGTTGTTTTTTGCTAAATACTGAGGTCGTCCTTGAGCAATTAAGAGCTTTTTGATATGATTTGAATAATATCTTTCAAATTTGGGTTTTACTACATTTCTATTGATAATATGTGAAAAATTATCAGTACGGGTGTGCTTAAAATATTTTTTCCAAAAAATTTCTTCCACTGCTTCTGGGCTATCACTCGTAATCATTATACCATCCTTATGAATCCTTTCAACAGGTTTAGAATAAACCTTAAGCTTAAGGGAAATTTGATTTAACCAATAAGGAAAAAAGGGTATAAGAAGATTCTTATATTGATGTGTTGCTAAATTTGGGTGCTTACTCAACATCTCTAGCATTATTGTTGTTCCTGAACGAGCTAATCCCGTAATGTAGATAGGTTTATTTATTTTTACTTTACGAATTTTATTACGTAAGATAAAAGTCTCAAATCTTTCATGAAGAAAAGTAATGGGTGTACACAATTGAAAAAATTTGGTTATAAAATATCCCATATATCCAGATATTGGTAAATGAAAAGATTGATCTTTCGGTTTATGTCTAAGGCTTAACATTACTTTAGTCTGAAGTTTTGAATTATCTTATAGAAAGGGTTGGAATTAGAGTTTAAAATTTGGATTTTCAATTAAATTTTATGGTAGTCGATATTATATCTGTTTCATTTTTCATTCTCCTAATACTTCTAAAAAATCTTAGAAGATCCGTAATAGCTTGAATATTTTTTGTATTTAAAAACAAATTTATTCCCTTTTTCCTAAATAATCTCATAAAAGTATCTTTCCACCCCCTCTTAAAATACCCATAATAATATGCCTTAGACAAAAGTTCTTCCAATCTTTGCTTGGAGAGATTATTTAATCGATTAACTGCCGTAGTAAAATTGTATTTACTCCAATTATGAGATAAAGGATAACCTTTTTCAATTAAAGTATCCCTGAACTTCGTGCCTGGTAGAGGAGTCATTATGGAATATAACGGAAAGTCGATTCCCAACTTTTTTACTACTTTTATCATTAAGTCAGTATCTTCCTCTCTCTCATTAAGATTTGAGCCTACCAGCATACTACCAATTATTACTATATCATTATCATGCAGAATTTTAATTGCATCAAAAATATCTCTTAATTGTATTCTTTTTTGAATACTATTTAAAGATTTTTGATTAAACGATTCTATACCAAGGAAAAAACACCAAAATCCTGCCTTAGACATTTTTTTAATTATATTTGGATTCTTTTTTATAACATCAATACGACTTTGACATGTTAAATCCACTTTTATCCCTTCTTTGATAATCAAATCACAAATTTTCTCTACTCTCTTAATATCTGACGTAAAATTATCATCCACAATCATTACGTTCATATGGTTTTTTCCATTTGTAATAATCTTCAACTCTTGTATAACACGTTCAGGACTTCTTGTTCTATAGGTTCCCCGATAAAAGAGATGGATATTACAGAAAGTGCAGTCAAATGGACAACCCCTTGATGTTTCAATCGCATCTATGGGCATTTGAAAGATTTGGAAATAAGATTTATTATGTCTTAATTTTCTTGCTGGAAAGGGCAGTTCATCTAAGTTTTTGATTAATGGACGATCTGGATTGTTTATAATACTCCCATTGTTTTTAAATGATATTCCTTTTATCTCTTCTAAGTTTTTATTTTCTATTAATTCCCGAAATGTGATTTCCCCTTCTCCTCGAACAACAACGTCTACAAATGGATATTTAATAACCTCAGTAGGAATAAAATTAGGATGCCAACCTCCCAATACAATTGAATATCCATGTTTTTTTGACTCTTTTGCTATTTCCAAGGCAAAATTAACTCCTGTTGTAAAGCAACATGATATACCAACGATATCGGGTTTAAATTCATTAATTTCCTCCATTATTTCCTTAAGGTTTAAATTCCTTACTTTACCGTTGATTATCTTCACTTCAACGAAATCTAAGATACTAGCTGCAAGATATTCTAATCCTAAAGCCGGGATTGTAAATTTATCTGTAATACTTTTAATAATATAATTAGGATTTACTAGCACTACTCTTTGGATGTCTTTATCAAATAATTTCATTTATAGCTCATTTCTATTACAGTGTGTATTACTCAAAATACTTTAAAAGTTAATTTTGTTTTTAAGATTTATTTAATTTAAATAAGTAATTTAAAATTAAATTGATGATGTTTTAATTCAAACTACCATTACAATTAATTCAAATTTAAAGTGATTTTTTGAAAGTATCCTTAATTTTTCCAAAACCCCCAGAAAAAGGAATTTTTTGCGGTACTGTTAAGGAAGCAGAAAAATACGTAAAAGAAAAGATAGATTTCTATGGGTTTCCTCCTTTGGGTATCCTATCCCTCGCTACTTATCTAAGCGAAAATAATTTTGATGTATCTATTTATGATCAATTTGCTCGAGGAGCATCGATTGATGATACTTTAAAGTGGATAAAACGAGAAGATCCTGATATTTTAGGTTTTTCAACAATAACCACATCAGGAACAGGAATTACCTCAGCCGAAATTTCTAAACGATTTAAGGAAGAAATAAACCCTAATGTGAAAATCTTATTTGGGAATTATCACGCAACTTTCAACGATACTAGAATATTAAATAAATACCCATATATTGATGCTTGCATAAGAGGAGAGGGGGAAAAAACTCTTTTAGAAATTGCTGAAAAATCTGAAAAAGGTCATGGTTTTGAGGATATAAAAGGTGTAACATATCGGGATAATGGTAGAATTATCAGAAATGCAGATAGACCCCTCATAGAAAATATAGATACACTTCCTTTTCCAAATAGGAAATTGTTAGGAAATGTAGAATATAAAAGTGAGGTAGAAGGTCTTGATATCTCTTTAGGTAACTTTACAACAGCTGCTTCTTCTAGAGGGTGTGCATTTCAATGTACATTTTGCTCAAGTGCTAAGTTCTGGGCCAAATGGCGTCCAAGATCTCCGGAAAACATAGTCGAAGAACTTTCTCTTCTTGATAATCAAGGATATCAAAATTTGTATTGGGTTGATGATAATTTTACAATCAGCAAAAAAAGATTATTAAAATTATCATATTTAATCAGAAAAGAAAAGATAGATATGAATTGGATGGCAGAAGGTAGGGTGACTATGAGCTCAAGAGAACTATTAACTGCAATGAAGCATATGGGCTGTAAAATCATAAGCTATGGTGTTGAAAGCGGCTCACAAAGAGTTTTAAATTGGTACAATAAGAAAATTACATTAGATCAAGTTCATGATGCAATAAAGAATTCGAAAAAAGTTGGGATCGATATTATCTTAGCTAATTTTATACTAGGAGCACCAATAGAAACTCGTGAAGAAATAATCGACACATTCAATTTAGCACTTAAGTTGGATATTGATTTTCCACAATTTCATATTCTAGGTATAATTCCTGGGAATTGGATTGGGGA
>JAGXNO010000040.1 GCA_019894975.1 Promethearchaeota archaeon
CTATAAAGAAATGCTTGACTCTGAGGAATTAGATATTGTAGAAATCTTATAACCTCATCATTTACATAGTGAGGTAACTATTTATGCTGCTCAAAAACAATTAAAAGGGATAAGTGTTCAAAAACCCATGGCAAACACCATTGAAGAGTGTGATAAGATGATTAATGCTTGTAAGGAAAATAATATAAAACTAAAAGTCTATGAGAACTTCACATTCTACCCTCCTATAATGAAAGCAAAGCAATTAATACAAGAAGGAGTCATTGGTGAAGTCAATTCTATTCATATTAAAACTCTCGAAGCGGGTGGAGGAGGGGGTTGGAAAGTTCCACCAAGCGCATGGAAATGGAGATATGATGCGAAAACCTGTGGGGGCGGTTTAGAAGTTGGATCTCCATGTGTATTTGATGATGGTTTTCATAAATTCTGGTTAGCATTGCATTTTATCGAAGAAAAAATCGATAAAGTCTATTCCTGGATCGATAGAAAAGTAATGGATTTACCTGCTTATTTAATGTGGAGATATCAAACTCCTGAGGATGCCCTTGTTCATAAATATGGGACTATGGAATATAACCAATTACCTGACATGTATTTACCCAGTTCATATTATGCTGAAGATGATTTTATCTCACTAACGGGATCAAAAGGAGCTATGTGGATTAACCAAGCGACAGCGGGAGGAAATGTGATGTCTGATTCTGAGATTTTTCCCGCAATTGTAATTTTTAGAGACGGAAAACTCACATTTATTAACCTGTTTTTCTTATTCTTTATGTTGTTCTTCTTATATTTTATGGCAAGAAACATAGAATTTAGTTATGGCCCCTCTTTTTTAATAAAGCTGTTTATTATAAGTGGGCTATTTTCAGCATTATTCTATATTCTACTTAGATTATCATTACTTGGTATTTATCCATTAAATGAACCAATCTGGGTTGGAGATGGATATATATCTGGGGTGTATGTTGGATTAGCATGGGGGGGGATATATGGGTTAATTTCATATATAATCTTTCCAATGATGAGACGTGAAGTAAGAGCATTTATTCCAATGAGAATGTCAGGAAGAAGTTTTTTAATAATACTTGTATCAATACGTTTAATTTTTGGTTTGTGGTATGCGTTTTCTGGTCTCTTTTATTTATTAACTTATCTACCGGAATTAGGAGGAATCTTAGGCTCCTATTTAGTTTATAAATACAATTTTATAAAAAGATAATAATCTAACTTATCTTAAAATTATTAGTGAATCCAATTCGAATTTAAAAAGGTGATTGATGAAATGTTATTTGTAACCATTTGGGAATTAAATCCAGATTTTGATCCTAGTAAGTTAACTGAGTTGGCACAAACATTTATGAGCAAAAACTTATTCCCCGCTGAAGGAATTGAAGTGATTGGTTGGTATATTACTCCTGAATATTGGGGATTAACCATATCAAAAGCTGAGAGTGAAGAGGCTATAATTAGAGAAGCAACGGGGTGGAGAATTGCTATGCCAGGTATTTTTAAAAAATTTAAAACAGCTCCTGCAATGGAAGTTGCTCAAGCATTGCCAATTGTGACCAAATTAGCAAAAAAAATTAGAGACTAAAAGACTAAAAATCAAGACTTCTAATTTTCAATTTTCTTTTTTTGGCTTTTTTAATCAAGATTTTTTAAGGAAAAATAATTTTTATCAATTAAAAATAGTTGATTTGGTGTTGTTGATTCTTATTATCGAATATCACCACGTCATATGTGAAGTTAGGATTGATTCTTCCGGACTTGATCAATTTTCTGGGAATGCTAATTACTCGAGTATTTTTATCCCAAATCCCAGGTACAAGTCTAAGCCTCCTACTTTCTAAAAAGACGATACATCCTTCCTTATAAAATCTTCCCCCACGATTTGTGATGTAAGAACTCAGATCGTCAAGGAGGTTTTTACAACCATCCTCCTCGAGTATATTCTTTCCATCCGGAGAAGTTATCTTAAGTAATAAATAATTACCATTTTTTCTTGATTCTCTATCTTGATTGCTTTTTCGCATTATTAACACCAGTAGGATTAATATGATATAATTTTTTATTAATATTTAGTTTTTATGTTAATTTAAGAATTTGTTTTGTCCCATATCCCTTTTTTTGGAGTTCTGGTTCAACACCTAACCAGGTCAGGGAATAATGGGATTCTTTCATAACATTTGCTTTTGTCTTCTCCGCAAATTCCATGCAAATTGCTGCTTTCTTTATAGTCTTAGCCCCCAGTTTATATAATGCCTTTAAAGCTCCATTTTTAATCAATTGCCATAATGACATCTCATAATAATCTGAATGAACCCACATGACAACACCTTCGATTTTTGGTGTTAGGGCGTATGCTTTCCCAAATTTTAGAGAATTTTTAATTGAAAGCGCGTAAAAATAGTGTGCTTTGGTGCGACGGATTTCTTCATCAGGCTCTATTGCAACTGCTAAAGACCAGTTAATAAATGCTCTTTCTATTAGTTGCAAGACATCTTTAAGATCTTGTTTAGTAATTTTATATAAGTCACTTAACTCTACTTTCATTGGATCACCTAATGAGATAATATGTACAATAAAGTATAAAAATATATTATATTTTCCTCTTCAAATCAAACCGGAATTTTTAGTTTTAACTTACTTAATTTATCAGAGAAGATAGAGTAAAAGCGAATTAACTATTTTTTTGTTTTTATTTCATTTCTAACCGTGTTTTATGGTAGTTCAACTAAATTTCGTTAGTATTATCGTGGTATTATATACAACTATATATCCTTGTAAGCTTCAAAACATTAACGAAACATGTTTAAAAGAAAAGGGGTTTAAACAAAAAATATGAAATTAATAACATGCCATATCCCAGAAGCCTACCTTTCAGGAATAGAAGAATTAGTTAACATGAATTTGTATCCAAATCGTTCAGAAGTAATTCGTGTAGCAATAAGAGACCTTCTTAAGACTGAACTATCGGTAATCTTGAGGAAGGTTAAAGATTAAGGTCAAAAACTTTTTTCTTACTTTATTTTTATACAATTCGGGCTTAATTTGAATTCCTTTTTCCTATTGCTGATTTTAAATTGAAGATTTTGAATTTCGAAATTTTATAAGGTTCTTTAAATTCTTCTTATTGATGCCCTTTACCCATAGTGATTTTGATTTCATCGATGCGCATTGCCATTTTTTCCCCCCTCAAATATTCGAAGCAATTTGGAGCTATTTTGAACAAACAGATGATAATGGCAACACCAAAGGATGGCCAATTAACTATAAACTAAAAATAAAGGAAATGGTAAAATTTTTAGACTCGCAGAGTGTGAAGGCTTTTACAGCATATAATTATGCTCATAAGGAAGGAGTTGCAGATTATATAAATGAATGGGTGTATAAGTTCTGCCAAAAATACGAAAGAGCCATACCATTTGGTTGCGTTTGGCCAGAGGATAAAGATAGGGTCGATTATATAACCAAAATCTTTGATGAATACAATTTTATTGGGATTAAAATCCAGCCGCTTGTTCAGAATTTCTATTTAGACGATATTAGGATGTATGAAATATATGACCTACTTCTTGATAGAGGAAAATGGCTTTGTGTTCATATTGGTACAGCCCCCTATAGGAATAAATATGTGGGATATAGAAATTTTATAAAATTCATAGAAAAATATCCTAATATGAAAATAATTGTCCCTCACATGGGTGCTTTTGAATACAAGAAATTTTTAAGATTATTGGATAAGTATGAAAATCTTTATTTAGATACGACAATGATCTACATCCCAGAAAATGTATTCCCAGAAAGGATAGCTAAACGCCCTAAATCAGAAGAGTTAATCTCTTATCAAGATCGAATATTATTTGGGACAGATTTCCCAAATATACCATACGAATACACTCTTTCTACTAAAGGTTTGTTAGGGTTAAACTTGCCTAAAAGTTTTTACGAGAATATTTTTTTTAACAACGCCAAACGTTTATTTAATCTTACTGTAACATAGCTAAACTTATTGACATTACAAACATTCCCGCGCAAATTCCCAAAATTGATAGGTGTTCATTTCCCAATGAACGAGACATCGGCAACAATTCATCTAAAGATATATAAACCATAAATCCACCAACGACAGATAACATAGCACCTAATAATTCATCACTAATAAAAGGAAAGAGGAAGAAACCAACTGCCAGAGCACCTATTGGTTCACTAATTCCGGACACAAAAGACCATAGAAATGGTTTAACCTTGCTATCACTAGAAGATGATACGGTTGCTGCAACTGCGATTCCTTCAGGTATGTTATGCAGAGCAATTGCTATCGTAATTAGTAGTCCAAGTTCAAATTCCTTTAGAGTTCCTATAAAAGTTGCCATCCCCTCAGGAAAATTATGAATGAAAACACCTAATGCAACTAACAATGAAGTTTTTCTTAACTGATTTTGTTGAGGAGAATGATGACGATGTTGGTGACGACGCTGTTGACCATGCTTAGGATCATGCTTAGGACCATCCTTACCATGATGCCTATGGTTATAAGATAGTTCACTATCCTTTTCTAGATATGCATCATCTTCAAATTCATAATAATGAGAAACACCCATATCAATTAAAAACATAATTCCCATGCCTAATAGGAAGAACGTTGTCCCTACAAGCATTCCATTTGTATTAATACCTTCTTGTAATAATTCTACAAATGAAACAAGAATCATTACACCCGCGGAAAATCCCATAATAAAGGAAATAACTTTATTACTAGGTTTACCTAAAAAAAAGGCAATAAAACTACCTATTGTTGTTGATAATCCTGCAATCGTACTTAACAATAAAGCAGTTAATATAGGCTCCATCTTTTAAGTGAGTTTTCTGTTGTAAATAGCTTATAAAGCTATTTTATAATTATGAAATTTTACAATTTAGATATGTCTAATTTATGTTACTAACGTATCATTTATAAATATTATGAAATCTTTTACACTAAGCAGTAAAATAAGTATATTAAAATATAATATGAAATTCTATGTTTAAAAAGGTATGATAAGTTAGATTAACGAGTAATCTTAATTTGATATATCTAAAAGAGTTCAATCAAAATAATGTTACTATTTATAATATTAATTCATTTTTGTATTTATCGTTAGGATTTACAAATTAGGATGATATTATGAGAAAAGTTAGTGATGCTGATAAGTTATTTTACTATGAAAGAAATTTTGTTACATTAGATGGATTATGGATGTTAGAAATTGAAAAGGAAATTGGGTGGGATAGAGCTCTAGAAATAGATGTAACGGTTTGGATAAAGCTTTTTAATATTATAATACGAAGACTTAAAAAATATCTAAACATCGAGACAAACACATTGAATGATTTGGTTGAAATTCTTACATTTCGCTGGTCAATAGAGGGTTGGAAATATAAAGTTAATAAAATTTCAGAATCTGAAGTAATAATTGAGGTAAACCAATGCCCTTATAAAGCTTCAATGGATAGGAACCCAGAACGTCATGATAAAATACCTTTAATTTGCAATGGTATGTGTTTTCCTTTTTATAAAGTTGCCTTCAATGAGTTTAATCCAGGGATCGTTTTTAACAGGGAAAAAGCTATGGGTTTAGGTGATGATATATGTACTTTCCAATTTAAGCTTCAGTGAAACTTAGATAATGTCAAATAAAACCCAGAAATATTATTTTTATGAGTTTTTAAAAATTTTACCCGCAATAGCACTAGCTTTAATCATTTTTTATTTTTCCTCGTTGAGTAATCCATATCCAACAGCACCTTCTAAATTCACCTTATTTTTTCTTAATCCTATGCTACATATATGCGAGTTTGGAGCTCTGTCTTTCCTTTTATTTTTTGGGTTATTTCCTAAAGTAAGAGCTTTTTTTTTAATTATATTATCTATAATTTATGCATTTCTTGACGAGCTCCACCAATATTTTGTGCCTTTTAGATATTTTGATATATTTGATTTCTTTTTAGATATCGTTGGGGTAATAGGTGGTTTCGTATTTTATTTATTCCTCAAATTCATACTAACTAGGATTAAAAGTAAAGATTAAAGTAAAACTTACTAGATAATAAGAATAAATGTTTACAATTTGAAAGTAATAAAAATGAGATCTTTTCAAAATTAGAGGATTCAAGTTATGCCAAAAAACAAAAAAACTGGATGGTATGAACATTTAACTGTCTTAATATTTGCTCAAGGTGTTTGGAATGAAAAAGATAGAGCAATGGTAAGAACTTCACTCCAAAACAAGCGAAACAAACCAACAGACAATCCCTATCCTTTCTATCTTAAGCTAACGCATCGAAAAAATCCACCTGAATTTGCAGATTGTGAACTCTGTCACCATTTATATCAACTTTTTAAGGAAATTTGGGGATCTAATGATGGTAGTTTTTACCAGGGCCATCATTATCTTGATTTTGAAAATGATGTCAAAGATATGAAGGATATGGCAAAACTAATACTTTCTTTCGAAAAAGTTAAAAAGTTTTATTTGCTGTATGTTAAGGGTTTTTCAGAAATAAAAACGACAGTTATTAAGGCAATGAGTTTAACTGAATTGAAAGAGAAATTAATTAATAAAAGGTGTAGTCTTGAAGAATTTATACAAATTTTAAATAGGAATGAGTTTAAGAACAGAACAATCTATGAAGTAACAAGGTACTAATCCTATAGAGTTTTAATAACTTGTTTTAATGATATATTTTACTGAAATACTTTACTCTATTTTTTACATCAGATATAATGATTTTTTTCTCCTTTTCTGTCATTAAATAAAGTTTCATGATTGTATCATCAAGATTTCTGATTAATTCTTTTGTTCTTTCAGTCAAAAATCCCTCATTCTTTTCAAATAGTAAAATTATCTTATCGACATCATTTGCAAGCTTTACTTTTGTTTGATTATCTGACGTCGCAATCGGTAAATGTCGTATCATATATTGATTTAAATTAATAGTTGTATTCTTCTGATTATTAATAGCGTAAATGCAATAAAATTGAATTAAGATTGAATTAAGAACAGCACACAAGTATTTTAGCTCGGCAGGATCATCATAAAGTAAAGAATAGATTGATGATGTAAAGCAAACATTCTCTTCAGTATAAATTGCTTCAGGAATTATATTATTATGCTTAATGAGTAGTTTAGGTGAGAGATAATATTCAAAATTATTACCTTTCAGGATGTCTGCATCAATTTCTTCTATGTTGAAAGAACGGTTTTTCCTGAGATAATAATACCTAAAATCATTTCGAGCGTTAATGAAAAAACATGATTTTTGGGTTTGATTCGTTAATTTTTTTTTAACTAATGATAAACCCTTATCTTCTTCTCCTCTAATCATTTTTGGAAACATTTTAGGATTCAAATAATTTAGGTCTCCGTTTTTCTCAATTTTATTAATAATTTGAAGATTGAGAGGATTTGGTTTAATTCTAATTCGATTCAATTCGACGGTTTTTGAACCACAATAGGGGCAGTTTCTATGATACGTATAAACATATAATTTTTTAGATTTTACACATAACGGGCATGTTACATTAAAACAAACTTTAAGTGAATCGACATCTTGATTTGTATAGGTATTGATTCTTGAATTGGGGAAGTCATAAATCTCTAAATCTCGGGAATTCGCTTTTCTTTTATTTTCAAATAAAAGAACTTGTACTTCATTCGTTGCATTTTTAAATTGTTTGGATCCTATATCAATTATTTTCAAAATATTTGCTTTTGAAAGGAACCGGTTTCGAAATTCGATGTATCCTTGTCTAAGAAGAAAGCTTTTTGGAACTAAAAATCCTACAATTTCACTAGCCCAATTTAACGCTTTAAGGATAAAGGCACAGTAAATATCATTGTAGAAGATCTTTTCCTTTTTGAAAAATTCTTTTTCATTACGATTTAGAATATTTCCATAGGGTGGATTTCCGAGTATAACGTCAAATCTAGGTATATTCGAATGAGTAAGTGTATTAATTAATTTAAAATTACCTCTTAGTTGAGAAACAATTTGTGGCATGTCTTCATCATTTGCATCGTAGATCCAACCAAGTAATTTTAGAATTGATAAATTTAGGGCATCGATATTTATATCAAATCCATATAGGTTTTTTAGCAACTGTTTTTTTGTATCAAGTTTAGATAAGTTTGGATTTAGCGTTGTCACTATTTTAAAGATGATCTCCACGGCACTTAATAAAAATCCACCAGAACCACATGCAGGATCACAGATTGTGAGATTTAAAAGGATGTTGGTCAATTTTTGTTGCATTTCAATATTTAGTTTCCAGATATCTTTAATATCTTGAACCCTAACTGAATTTGAATTTTCTTCATTGAGTTTATTATTAACTAAAAGAAGTAAAGCTTCAAGCGAAATATAATTTGTTAAGGATTCATCGGTATAGAACACTCCTTCTTTTTTACGTCTATGATACAATTTTAAAAAATTTCTTTCAAAAGGTTCGATACGTTCATTTATAATTTGTAATTCTTGAAAATTCCTATTCTCAATATTGGTAAATATTGTCTCAATGAATTTTTTAAGGTGGTTGAGATTTTCTCCTTGTTCCATTTTTAAACCTAATCTTATCCTACAACTATTAAATATCTATTATATAACACCTATATTTTTCAAGTTAAAATTATTTGTTGTTTATCTCTTATTTTCTTATGATTTTTATAGTTATTTTTCTTTTATATAATAGAGATTATGACGGAAAAACTAGAAGAAGAAAAAGATGGGGTTGCCCCAATCCGATCAGTAGTTAAAAAGATGAAAAAAGCTTATGATAGAGACCCGAAGGATTGGAGAGTCTTAGGATCACAAGATAGAGATGGAAATTTAGATACTATTATCACAAAGAGACCTGATTATTATTGGTTAAAATCCAAGCAATTAAGCCCTTTTTCTGCGTTATCAATGGGTACGGTTGTAAGGAATATAGATAAGGATATTGACGAAAAGGTAGGCAGAAAAATGTCCCCCGATGATATGCTTAGATTCTTTGGAATGGTCGTTCCAATAAAAAAAAATAAAAGCATTATTGCTTCTGGCATTGAGAAATACTCACAGGAAAAAGGGGATTACATGAAGAAAATTATTGATGAAAAGGATGCCAATTTGGATTACCATCTCCGTCATAAAATAGATCAAGAATTCATGCTTAAGCATCCTCAGAGAAAAAACCTATATATCTAAAACTATATATTCTCTTAATATCTTAGAACTAGAGTAAAAAATCAATTAGAAATTAAACCTTTTCCTTTAAAATGTTCAATTGGTCTTTACTTTTAATAATAGGGAGATTTGGAGAATAGGTATCTGAATTTTTGATTAATTCTGCGATAATAGAATTCATTTTCTCGCCTCCAGGCTTACCTTCGAGTGTTCCAGCGAATTCTTTTAATAATGGAACTTTCAAATCTTCCACATAGAATGAAACTCCTTTTTCAACTTCTTCAAGGAGAAATTGAAACGATAAATCAGCATTCCTTTCAGTTTTAAGGAATGGTTCATCTGGATCTTCAAAAGTGTATGACACTTCAATCCAGCGTTCATTATCAGATGGAATCATTCCAAAAATATAGTCAGAGGTGTGAAGCCAAAAAGGTATTCCTTTATCAAAAGACGAATCTACAATTGCTTTAAATTCCTCACTCATACCATATCAATCCTCTAGGTATATAATAAACTTTGATTAATTAAGAAGATTTTTTAATTCTATAATTAAAAAATTTCTATTTTAATCTTAGCTTTTAGAATAATTATATTAAAAGAATTTTAAATAAAAGGATAATTGAAAAATAATATGCGCAAACTCAATTATGAATCAATAATTTCTAAAATTCAAGAATGGATAAACGACTACAGTAAGACTGCTAATGTGGAAGGTATTGTTGTTGGGATAAGTGGGGGTATTGATAGTGCGGTGACATCTGCCTTGTGCGCTAATGCAATAGGAAAAGAAAACGTTATAGGATTAGGGTTACCTTGTTTTTCAAATCCCCAAGATTTAAATGATGCTAAAACTATTGCCAATATTTTGGGGATTAAATTAGTAGTACTAGATTTATCGAGTGTATTTAAAGAATATTTAAAGATCTCATCTCCTCAAATTACATCAAACTCGATGTCAGAAGCTAATTTAAAAGCTCGATTAAGGATGATGAGTTATTATTTTGTAGGACAATCATTAGGGAATTATCTAGTTGGAGGCACGGGAAATAGAACAGAAATTGCAATAGGTTATTTTACTAAATATGGAGATGGCGGAGTTGACTTTGAACCTATTGGTGGTCTTTATAAATGTGAAGTAAGAGAAATCGCGAAATTGTTAAACATCCCTAATAGGATAATTAATAAACCTCCATCAGCAGGACTTTGGGATGGTCAAACAGATGAGGATGAAATTGGGATGAAATATGATCTTATAGACGAAATTCTATATAGATTAGATTATGATTTAGATTTAACTGGTTTTAATGAAAAAGATATCGAAAAAGTGCAAACCATGATGGAATCATCACGCCATAAATTAATGATGCCCCCAACATTTAGAATAAAAATTTGAAGATCATTACATACTTGCTATTATTCTTCTTATCCTGTTAATTCTGGAAGTGATTTTATCAAGCTTCTCTTTCAGATCATCACTCTGAGATTTATAGTCAAAATCATCTATAGAACCCATATTATAACTCTTTTCTATTTCTTTAAAACTCTTTTCTAGTGAATATCGTCTTCCTTCAAGAGCAATTAATTCTTGGTATAATGTATCTTTATCTTTTGGTAAATCTTCTTCGGTATTAAACGAGGTTGATTCTTCTTTTTGAGTACTTACTTGAGGCGTATCAGCTCCAAAATTAACAAATGAAACTGGATCTGCTTCCTTCTTCTTTTTTTTCTCTTCTTTCTTCTTTTTTTCTTTTACGGGTTCAAGGGTAGGGAATTCTTTAGTAGTTGAAGGTTTTTCAACGGGTTTTTTTCCAACTGAGGAAAAAACGTTAAACAACTCATTCCCGCTTGATTTAATTTCTTCAGTTTCGATTTCTTCGACACTCACAGGTTTAATTGTAGATTTTATAGCACCAAAGGTTATTTCTTCTTGGTATTCAGGTTCTTCCTCAACAAGTGAAGCTTCGGTAATTATTGATGTCAGCTTTGAATCTTTGGATTTTTCTCTAGTACTTTTTGGATCTATTATGTTTAAGACAGTATCTTGTTCATCTAATATATCCAAGATTGACATAGAATCGGAGGATGAATCAAATTTTATTTCTTGTTGATTTGTGTTTAGAGAAGGTTCTAACTCTTCAAGAATGTTTAATACGGATTTTGCTTCCTTTTGCATCTCATCGTATATTTTCGGCTTTCCTTCTATTGGAGGAGTGGGTTTTAATTTTTCAATCTCTTTTTCTATTTTTGCTTGAACATCTTCGATTGATTTTACTCCGATTATTTCTTTCGGTTTTTTAACTTCTGTTGTAGTAGGAGCCTTAATTTGCAGAGCTACATTAGGTTTCTTAACAACAGGTATTTTAATTTTTGGAGGAGGTAATTTCACGTCTCTCTTGGGAACAATTTTCTTTACAACTCTTTTTTGTGAGATTTGTTGAAGGTTCTCATCTTTAGCATCTAACTCATGTTTTAAAAAATCAATTTTTTGCTTAAGATCATCGATCTCACCCTTGAATTTGTCAGAAACTTGATCTACAATCTCACTTATATCAAATTTTACTGATTCTAAATCAGATTGTGCCTGTTTCATAAATTCTTCCTGTTCCTCCGGTTCCTCCTGTTTTTTCTCAATAACAGGTAATTCTTCTATGATATTAATAATTTTTTTAATAAGGTCAGGTAACTCTGATTCTGTAAACCAAAGTTCAAGTGTGTCCCAATTCTCCAATTTAATGAAAGTATCTTCAAATAAACTCAGGTTGGAATTAACTTGAGGTATATTTAATTCAAGTAATTTTTGAATTTCTTTAATCAGGCTTGATCGAGCCTCAATTTCCTCATCTGGACTCGGTTCCCCTTGAGTCAGTGACAGAAAAATCTCTTTTATTTCTTCAATTATTGCATTAAACCTGTCTTCTTCACTCATAAAAGTTTACTTGATTTATGTATTTTAATTTTAAGCTAATTATTTTCTCTTTAAGATATTAAAAAACTTATCACCAATATATTTTTTTGTGAAGTTCAAAATAATTATTGTTTATAAAACTGATTTAAGCTATTGTTCAATAATCACTTAATTCCAAAAATGTCGAAAATTTGGTTTGGTATATTAGAGTTTTTTAAATAAGTAATATTTCATTCGATATAGTAAAAATCGCTTCCCAAGAAAGGAGATGAGTTAATATTAGGAGTAATAATCTAGACAAATCAAGGAAAAACAAGAAGTTCTTGCCATCTAGAGGGGATTATATTAAAGGATGGTTTTTTTCTCGTCATGTTATTAAGCGAATGCAGAGTGTGGCTGAGGAAGTTTTAGCGATAACTCCAGAATCGTATAAAAATGTTCCAATTTTGATTGAAAAATATGCTAAAGATTATCCGAATGATGCAGCAATTCTTTTTGAAGATAAAATGTACACACATAAGGAATATAACGAATGGTGTAACCGTTTTGCTAATTATTTTCAAAATAAGGTAGGATTAAAAAAAGGGGATATCGCTGTTGTTTTTATGACGAATAGACCTGAGATAATGTTTACAATATATGGATTATCTAAAATTGGAGTTGTTTCTTCTCTGATTAACACTAAACAAAGATCCAATCCACTTGTGTATAGTATTAACATCGATCCGGGAAAAGTCTTCATTATTGGTGAAGAATTAACAGAGGCTTTTGAAGAAGTTCGAGAGGAGCTTAAATTATCAGAAGAACAATCTAAGCATTTGTATTTTGTACCAGATACCGAGGAGATTCAAAAACCAGATGGATTTCAAAATTTATCTAATCTTATCAAAAATGAAGATACAACCAACCCCCCTACTTCAAAAACACTCCAGGCTAAAGATCCATATGCATATATCTTCACTAGTGGAACAACGGGTTTACCTAAAGCAGCGGTTATCACACATGGACATACCTATGGTTCAAGTATTTATTGGGGTGATACTGTAGTTGGATTTGAGCATAAAGATGTAATATACGTTACAACACCTCTTTTTCATTCTCATGCTATAAATGTGGCGTACGCAGCGTCATTAAGACATGGTTCTACTATCGCTATCCGTCGAAAATTTTCTGCTAGTAAATTCTGGGATGATGCTATTAAGTTTAAAGCCACTTCTTTCAATTACATTGGAGAAATTTGCAGATACTTATATAATCAACCTGAAAAACCAACAGATCGAAAGCATTATATTAAAAAAATTGTAGGAAATGGGCTTAGGAATGAAATGTGGAGGGATTTCAAGAAGAGGTTTGGAATTAAACAGATTTTTGAATTTTATGGTGCTACTGAAAGATTTGCTCCGAATTTTGCTAACCGTTTCAATTTAAATTGTACTGTTGGTTTCACTTTGAACCCATACGCTATAGTTAAATTTGATACCGATACAAATGAACCAGTCAGAGATGAAAATGGCCATATGATAAGAGTAAAGGAAGGAGAAGCGGGGCTTTTAATCGGTCAAATAATTGCAGATGATGTTTTTATATACACAAGTAAAAAAGCGGATGATAAGAAGATTTTCAGAAACGTGTTTGAGGAGGGAGATATGTATTTTAATAGTGGAGATCTGCTTAAAGAAATAGGGCATTTTAAGAAGATTTATAATTTTGCTCAATTTGTAGATAGAATTGGAGATACATTTAGATGGAAAGGAGAAAATGTATCTACTGAAGAAGTGGAAGCAGTTATTAATAAATTTAAGCAGATTGAAATGAGTTGTGCATATGGTGTATTATTACCTGATACCGAAGGCAGAGCTGGAATGGTTTCGCTTGTAACAAATTCACATTCGAATGAGGATTTTAATTTTCCAGATTTTTATTCTATGCTTCAAGAAAAATTACCGGAATATGCTATACCTAAATTTATTCGTTTTGCGCTCGAATTGTATACAACAGCAACTCTTAAAATACAAAAGGGAGGCTTAAAAAGAGAAGGTTATGATATAACCAAACTCACTGATCCGTTATATGTTCTGTTACCTAATGATTCTGGTTATACTCTTTTAACAGAAGAAATTTATACACAAATTTTGAATGCAAGTTATAATTTCTAGAATGCAAAATAAAAAGAGAAATAATCATTATTTACAATATAAACATAAATACATAGAAAAATGATCACTACACAAAAATTTGGTAATACTGGGCATTTAAGTACCCGTACTATTTTCGGAGCTGCAGCACTAGGTAATGTGAGTCAAAATGACGCAGATAAAACCCTTGACGTACTTTTGAAATATGGAATTAACCATATAGACACAGCTGCAGGATACGGGGATTCAGAACTACGTATCGGCCCTTGGATGGAGAAACATCGCGCTAAATTCTTCCTTGCTACTAAAGTATTTAGACGTCGCTATAACGAAACTCGTGAACAGATAGAACAGTCTCTTGAACGCTTGCAAGTCTCCTCAATAGATTTGATACAGCTACATAATCTAACAGATC
Organism: Promethearchaeota archaeon; assembly: GCA_019894975.1. Taxonomy (GTDB): domain Archaea; phylum Asgardarchaeota; class Lokiarchaeia; order Sigyniarchaeales; family SOKP01; genus Loki-b32. Next base: position 14,663 of record JAGXNO010000040.1, read on the forward strand.
CAAGAAGTTGGGATAGAGTGATGGGAGAGAATGGTGCTTTGAAGGCCCTGATTGAGGCCCGTGAACAAGGACTGGTAAAATACATTGGGGTAACAGGCCACGGCTACGGTGTTGCAGAAATTCACATACGTAGCCTTGAACGCTTCGAATTTGATTCAGTTTTATTACCATATAATTATATAATGATGCAAAATCCAAAATATGCTGCGGATTTTGAAAATCTCTTGAAAATTTGTCAAGATCGCGGGATAGCTTTCCAAACCATTAAATCTTTAGCACGTCGTCCATGGGGTAAAAAAGAAAAGAAATGGGATACGTGGTATGAACCATTAAAAGTCCAAACAAATATCGATCGTGTAGTTCATTGGGTTTTAAACAGGGAAGGAATTTTCCTTAATACAAGCTCAGATATTCGTCTATTACCTAAAATACTCGATGCTGCCAATCGTTTCGAAAAAGGTCCCCTCGATGAGGAAATGCAGAAAAAAGCCACCCAGCTTGATATGAAACCTATATTTGAAGGAAGAAATTTGCTTTTTGAATAATTATTTTATTAATTTTTAACATAAAGAATTATTAGTCTAAATTAAATATGGAATATTGATTATATGAACGAAGAGTACAAAGATTTTAAATTTGAGAAATGGTTCATTGAGAATCTTATGGAAGTTTACAGTTTAGAATCCAAGAAAAAAAATTTGATTTTTCAAGAATTCAAAAAATTCATCCCTCAAACATCGATTAGACAATTTATTAAAGAAATTTCTAATAGAGTTAAGGTTTCTGAAGAGTTACTTCAATTTTTCTTTTGGCGGTCTTATGATATACATATCCTTGAATTAGAATATAGTAAATCATTTGATAACTTCTTCAATAATGCTTTAAAGATGCCACTAATTAATGAATATCCTGAATTAAGCAAATCTATTGAGGATTTTGAAGATTTTAAAGAATTTTTCTCACAATTGCCAAATATCATTAATTTTGAATACTATAAAGTATTTACTTTAGAAGAAATCAATCAGATAAATATTGGTTTCTCTAACATTGTCAGTTTATATCTTTTTAAGATAAATGATAAACTCGTTTTGATTGATGCAGGGTGGTCTTTGCAATATTGGAAAAATTCGTTTTTTAAAGCTCTAGATGAATTAAAAGTTGCTCTTAAAGATATTGATTATTGTATTATTACTCATGAACATCCAGATCACATTGGCTTGGTTGCAGATTTAAAGAAAGCAAATCCAGAAGTAAAAATATGCTTACACAAAATGGCTCATGAGCTAGCAAAGCTAAGATTAGAATCTTTAAGAGAAGATGGCATAGAAGAAAGAATAAAGGATCGAGCAGATTTACTAATAAGATATGGCTTCGAAAAAGAGGAAGTAAACTTAATGACGCAACGATTTGGCAGAGGAGGGATGGGATTTGAATATATTAAACCAGATCTATTACTTAACAATGATGACAGAATTGTAGATGGGGAATTGCAAATTGTGCATTCTCCTGGTCATTCAGTTGGCCATATATGTGTGCATTATCCTAAAAAGGGAATCTTATTCTCTGGAGACCATATATTAAGCAAAATAACTCCACACTTGGGCACTCTGGTAATTCCAGGTGCAGAAGAGTTTAACAAAAAAAACAATTTTCAAAACATCTTAGAACATTATCTCAGATCTCTAGATATTATTGATGAGTTGAATTCAAGAATAATTTTACCGGGACATGAGCAAATAATATATAACCCACATAAGCGTATAACCGCAATTAAAAATCACCATCAGAATCGGCTTTATGAGATATCTAGAATTATTCAAAATAGTCCGTTACCTCCATTAGAGATTGCCCTTCAACACTTTGGAGAAGATTTGGACCAAATGAATAAGATCCTTGCAATTAGTGAAACTTTAGTTCATTTGGATTATTTAGAATTTCAGAATAAAGTTGAAAAAAAAGAAAAAGATGGTGTCCTATTTTATTGGTCTGAAGAACTATGGCAGAAAATCAAATATTCTTAGTTTTTGAATACTAAATGAGGTTTAAAAGCTTTAAAAAATTATTTTTAATCATGAACGGTAAAAATAACTTTATGGATGTAAAAGATCCGGGTGTTGTTGCGATCACCGGTGCGAGTTCTGGAATTGGAGATTGCTTTGCTCGAATTCTGGCTTCTCAAGGTTTTGATTTAGTGATAACGGCACGGAGAAAAGAAAGATTAGAGTCTTTAGCTTCAGAATTGAAGCAAAAGTATGGGATAAACGTTGAGACCATACCAGGTGATCTGTCTAAAGTTGAATTTATGAAAGAATTCGGATCTTATATTGAATCAATTGGAAACCTTGATGTTTTGGTAAATAATGCGGGATTTAGTACTGCTGAAGATTTTATAAGCAAAAACTCTGATATCGATGTTTTTATGAGGATGATTAACTTACATTGTAATGCAACAGCTTATCTAATGCATGCTGCTCTAATACCTATGCGGGAAAATGATAGAGGGGTAATTTTTAACATTTCTTCTACCGCATCACTAATGTTACATGGGTCGAGAGAACCAATGTATCATTCAACAAAAGCATTTATTTCAGCCTTTACGGAGATGGTTCAACATAAGGTAAGTTATATAAAATCTAATGTAAAGCTTAAAAGTATATGTCCGGGAATTACTCATTCGGAAATTTGGGGAGAAACGGGTTTAGCTGAACCAAATAAATTTGGTGGGCCTATGAGTCCCGAGGAAGTTGCAACTATATCTTTAGATTCATATCAAAACAACGATATCATAGTTATCACAGGAGACCATAATATCGAAGAAATTGTGGAATGGAAGGAAATAACTTATAAAAAGCACGGCAGATACTTTTCTAAAAACTTCACAAAATCAGGATTGTATAAAAAATTATAATTCTAATATTTTATTTTAAAAATATATAAGAACTCCAGAATGATTACTTTTGCCTGTTGAACCAAAAATAGCAGCGACGGTTGTTTTATTACGAAAACGAGTACCAGATTCAGATTTTGATGATGATTGTGAATTTGAAGTTTTCATGGGCAAAAGACATAAAAATCTAAGATTTATGAGTGAGCATCATGTGTTTCCTGGTGGTGGTCTTGATGAACAAGACTTAGCCGAAGAATCAAGAACAAGATTAGTCGGATTAGATGAAGAGGTCATTAGTAATCTAAAAGATATTTGTGAAGATCCAGCAAATCTTTGGATAATCGCAATCCGTGAATTATTTGAAGAAGCAGGGATTTTAATAGCTACGAATAAGACAGAAGATTCAATCGATTTAATTGAAAATAAGCCTAAGAAATTAAAAAAATATCAAAGAAGTCTTCAAAAAAAAAGAAAAACTATGACAAGTGTTCTCGTTAAAGAAAATCTTTATTATAATGCGAGTAATTTGAAATATTTTGGAAGATTGATAACTCCTAAATTATCACCCATTAGATTTGATACTCAGTTTTTTTTGTGTGAGTTTCCTCAGAAGCAAAATATTAATTTATTCAGTGATGAATTAACTGAGGGCTTATGGGGATCTCCAAAACAATTGTTAAAACTATATAATGACAAGCAAATCAAATTGATATTTCCTCAATATTCTACACTTCAACGGTTAAATAAATTTAAAACCATTGAAGATGCATTTGAAAATTCAAAAGAAGTATCAAGTCGTAATCGATTGAAAGATTCTTTGTAAAGATTTTTAAAATAAGAACAGGACTAATTCCCATGAATTCTTTGTAATTCTCAAAGGAGATTTTTATAACTTTTCTCCTAGCCTGATATATCCACTTTAGATTCAAATCTGGCAATCAATTCATCAATACGACTGTAATCATCTATTGAAATAGAGATGGCTTTGTTTGGGCATACCCTCTCACAACGACCGCATCCCAAACAGTTTTTTTGATTAATCATTGCTTTATTCTTTTTCATTTTCAATCCGGCATAGATACAAACTTTGAAACATTTCCCGCAACCATTACATTTATCCTGATCTACCCTTACTTCAACACCTTCCATTTTCTTTACCATCTTTCTTAAATCGGATGGACCATATTTGGTTAAACTCATTACGCAGCAACAACTACAGCAATGACATATATCCATGAATTCGTCCTCATAATCCAGAACCCTATATATGCGTGCATCACTTCTGAATTTTCCTAAATGGGGAACCAGTCCATTTTCATAAGCCAAGCGCTCTCGCTCTAAAGCTTCTTCTTTAGTTGCAAGACGTGCTCCAGGCCATTTAGATCGATCTACTTTACTAGCCCCCTTCCCCATCCATGTGCAACCTAAGTGAACATCATGGTTCTTGCATTTATTAGCTGTGCGACAGGGACAATCTATCAAAAGAATAGTTCCTGCTTTCTCGATGAAGTATTCTACGACTTTACGTGGCACAATTTGATCCTCATAAGTACCCAGAGATAAGTTGACAGGTATAGGTGACCCTGTTTGGTTCTCTACACCATCGGGGAACATCTTTTTTCTTAATTTTTGTTTAATTATAGGTAATTTGCCGTATTTAGCCTTTTTTTTCACTTTATTTGCCCATGGTGTGTCCATTTCAATTGGTTTTAGATCTAGTTTTCGTTTTTTCTTCATTTAATCCCCTTTTTTCCAAAAATAAAAAATTGCTTAAATCCAATAAAAAGTAATATACAGATTTAATTTTAAAATTAATTAAGCTTACTTTTATTTGACAGAATTGCATTAAATCTTTATTTATTTTCCCAATAGAGGATCGAGTATAATTGGACAATGAATAATTTAATCAAAATGACCTTTCCAATATTCTCTGAATTCTTTCGTATTAATCGCGTCAGGATAGGGGTAATCCTTAATATCATCATTAAAATTAATGATGATATCATTTCAGAATATTCAATGGATAACTTGGTTGCATTAGCAGGTTTAGTCCAACTCACAGAAAAAATTGTGGATAACCTTCTTGATGAGTCTGGAACCCTTAAGAAGCACTTAGATTTGTATATTGTTGCAACAACACGAGAAGAAATTGGAACAGAAGGAGCGTTATTTTTTGCCAGAAACAATCCAATAGATGAGATAATCGCATTAGATGTTGGACTCGTTGAAGATTTTCCAGGAACAGTAAGTTCAGATATCAAACTGAATGAAGGACCAGTAATAATATGGCAAGAACAAGGTGGTGCTGGAATTTTTGATTATAAACTATGTGAAAAATTAGCTAATGTAGCAGAGCAAAATAATTTGAATTATCAAAACGCTGTAATGGAATTTTATGGATCTGATGCAGGAAAAGCCCAAAAATGGCTTGGTATTCCATCCACTTTAGTCGGGATTCCGATAATGTTTGCTCACAATATTCCTGAAATTAGCACCTTAAGTGGTATTGAAGCAGCTGCTGAATTAATTTACCAATATTTAAAAGGTCAAAGTTGAATAAGATAAGATTTTCCTAAGGATATAAGTCAAATTAGGAAAAATTAATAAATAATATTATTGAATGTAGCAATCTTCTAAGAGATTAAACTCTACGGCCCCTATGTCCACCCTTTCTCCTACAGTGGTCATGTGATTTAGGAGTCACTTCTTCAATCCGTCCTACTTGAAGGCCGGTTCGAGCGAGAGCACGAATGCAAGCTTGAGCACCTGGTCCGGGAGTTTGGCTTCTATTCCCGCCCGGGGCTCGAACTTTGATATGAATTCCTTTAATTCCTTTATCTCGAAGGTCATTAGCTACTCTGAAGCCGCACTGCATTGCAGCATAAGGGGAAGATTCATCTCTACTGGCTTTCACTACCATTCCAGCAGTGCATTTTGCGAATGTTTCGGCACCACTTAAATCAGTTGCAGTTACAATTGTGTTGTTATAACTTGAAAAGATATGAACAATTGCCCATCTAGTTTCTTCTCTCTTACTCATTACGCCTCACCTTTAGTTTTTGTTTCCTTTGGTTTTGAGAGGGGACTATTAGGAGCAAAATCAATAAATTCTTCTTCTGCTCTTTTGACGATATATGAAGGCGCGCTGATTTTTTTTCCTGCGACTTGAATGTGTCCGTGAGTTATAAATTGTCGCGCCTGGTAAATAGAACTTGCGTATCCTCTTTCATAAACAAGAGTTTGCAATCGCCTTTTTAAGACGTCTTCTACAGTTAGAAGGAGTACGTCTTCAAATCTGGCTTCTGAACCGATGATTCCTAATCGATCCAATTTCCTAATAAGTTCTTGTTGAACCTCAACGGCTCTTTCTTTCGATAGACTTCTTGATTTTCTTGCGATATTTCGCCAATCTGCTAGAATTGTCCTACTTTTCCAGAACTCTCTTTTGTTCCTTAATCCGTATTTGCCGAGGAATTCAAGCTCTTCCAGAATTCTTTCTTTTTGAAATGGATGTTTAGGTTTCCTAAATTTTTTTTTTAAGCGTCTTGGATCTCCCATCTTTTCACCTCTATTTTTATACTCCTGGTGCACCTTTCTTTCTACGCATAACACCGACAACTAATCCATGACGTCCAGTACTTTTTGTTTTTTGACCACGTACCTTCAATTTTAAATGATGGCGAACGCCTTTATAAGATCTGATTTTTTTCATCCTATCTATATCATTTTTAAGTGAAAGGTCTAATTTATTTCCAATAATATGAAGATCTTTGCCAGTACGTAAATCTTTAGATCTATTTACCATCCAATTAGGAACCCCACTTTCAATAGGATTCATAATTACTTCTTCAATTCGGTTTAAATCTTTTTCGGGTATTGCCCCAATTCTCATGGTAGGGTCAATTCCGGCCACTCTCACAATTGCTTGGGCGAACCGTCTACCAACACCTCTAATTTGTGTTAATCCATATTCAACTTTAGCATTCCCATCTACTTGGGAACGGAGTTGACGGAAAAAGACTTTTTCACGGAAATTCTTGGGTCGTATCGCAGATGAAGAGCTCATTTGAATTCAATCTAATAGTAATAAATATTGATATAGTGGTAGTATATACAGAATTTAATATTAAATTTTTGGTTTTACCTAAGAATTAGCTAAAATGTAAGGAAAAATCAATAATAAAAAACTATTTAATAACTAGGCTCTCTTATATTTTCTATTTTTGAGATCTTGCTTTTAAGATGGGAGTATTTTGGTAGCATCATTATCGGTAATAGCACTATAATATCGGTTTCCCATTTCCTCGAATAATTCGATAGCTCTAGGATTACCTCTTTCTAACTGTGTAAAACCAAGGGGATACGTCCATGCACAAAAAATTAAAGCTTTTAAGTAATGCTCCCAACCTTCATCAAAATCAATCCCTGTTGTAATACCATGTTCTTCTATTAGTTTCATATATAATTTTATCATTTCTTCTTCAATTTGTCTTCTTAAATCAACGTTTATACTTCCTCCTAGAATATATCCGACATCCAGAACACCTCCAGTTATTACTAGGTTCGCCCAATCAAGGATTATTATTGGATTCTCACTATTCTCAGGATCGAAAAAGATATTGTCTGCTCGATAATCAAAATGAGTTAAGGTCATATTTTCATCTGGGAGATCTTCCATCAGCCAAGGAAAATGTTTATATATCGTTTCTCCTGCCTTTCGACCACCTTCTGGGAGAAATTTCAGAAATTCTTCTGATCTTACTGCTAAATCCCATGAATTTCGAAAGGTTTCGGTGAAGGCTTTCGTCATTGTTGGATCCTTTGGTTTAGGTATCCAATCAAATGAATAAAGATCTGAAGCGTCCCACCATCGTGCATGAAAGTTAGCAATCGACGTTATTGCTTGTTTAGTTTGCTCATAATTTAAACCTTTAATCTGGTCAACCATCTTATAACATGAGCAATCTTCAAGAATAAGAATATATTTTTTGGCTTCTAAATTATAATCAGAATAGATAAGGCCTGGAACTCGTATAGGGCTTTTTGGTGCTATTTCAGTATAAAATCTTATTTCTTTTTCATAAACATTATATTGAAGGCCGATAGCTAAGGCAGTTCGAAAAGTTGTAGGCATTTTAACGATCATAGTTTTTGGTAGGTTAGAAAGTTCTTTATCATAAGTGATTGTAAGTCTTGCCATATCGCTCATAAATCCTTCCCCATTTCCCCATGGTTCTCTGGAAATTGATTCAATATTGGTATCCTTAAGATATCCAGAGTTGTGAAGAGCCTGATTAAGCCATTCTGAAGTAATTCTTTTTGTTCGTTTAGGTATTGCTAATGGTTCTGACATCATATTGATAACGCCCTTTTTATACAAAAATATAAAAATTATACAAGAAGAAGATTAGGATATTTAAAAAGTTATCTTAGATTTTTTTAGAGCGTTTGATAATGAGTTAGGAATTATAATAGGAAAAATCTTGAAATTGCTCAATTTAATAATTAGGTACTCTCTTATTTTCTTCCAATTTAGCTTTAATATGCTTTTTGCTATTATTTTTTTTTGAACCAGCAATCCTCTGGAGCAGTGGTAAACCAGGTTTCACTTCTTCTATTGGCTTTGATTCAATCATATTGCTAGCAATCAATTCCTCGTAGAGTTCTTTCCCCTTCTTTGTGCGTATGAGAACAGTATTCCAACCTGAAGGAGAACCAATGGAACCAACTGATATATCCGCGGATTCAGAAGTTAAATCATAACACATTTCACAATCCTCACGACCTAAATGAGAGATTTCCTTGATAGGTATACTTAATTCCTCTCCTTTGTTAGTATAAACAAAGAATTTACCCTTATTGATATCCATCTTTTTTGCGTCATTTACATCTACGTTTAATTTCTTACAGATTTCTAGGAGAGATTGATATGAAAAAGATTCCATGCAGAATATACCTATTCTGTAATCAATGTTATTTAGTGATGGAAATCCAATGTTATATATCTTAGATTTCAAAAGGGCTTGCATTTGGCATGGTACTCCTACAACAGCTATTTTGGTATCCTTTAATTCATTTTGATTTAATAATTGCAAATTAGGATTATTAACATATTTAGTTCCAGCTGTTGTTAGAATATCTTCCTTATTTTTAAGTAAAATCGGTTCAGGGCGCCAAAGAGTATTACTCATCTTTGCTCCTAAGGCAAGATCAATCTTTTTCTTATCGAATAGATAATGTAAACAGGTACTTGAAATCCCTCCATCTTGGCATATTTCTGAAATTTCTTTAACTTTTGACCTCGCAGAATATGCTTCAATGAAGTACCCAATCTTTTCATATTCCTTAACTTCAGAGCTTTGATCCAAGACCATATTTAATACTCTCACAGGAAGATATGTTCTGGGGCACACAAAATAGCATAGTCCACAACGAATACATTTGTCTTCATCGATTTTACCAAATCCGTTATAAATCTGAAGACAATTTACAGGACAAATTCCGGCACAAAGACCGCATCCAGAACAGTTTTTAGAGTCGAAAACAACCTTTACTGGTTCATAAATAGTTTTTAATCTTGAAATATCTACATCATTAACCGTTATAGAGAGATCTTTAAAGATGAGCATTTCGGGATTATTTTCATCTCCGTGTATTTTATCGTATAATTCTTCTACATTAACCAGTTTTTCATTTCTTAGTAACTCTAATAAACTTAGAGTTGTATGTAATTCTATTGAGGTGTTTTCACAAAATTGATTTAAATTTAGTAAATTACTCTCAGAACTATTTTTTAGAAAATTGAAAAGGGAATATTTTAATTTTTCTTCATCCAACATTTTATATAGGATAGTTTCATATTGAGCTTCATCATAAATTCCAGCATCTAAAATATCCTTTTTGGCATCAATTAGAGCTCGAACTCTATATGAATCTAAAGCATCCGCTACATTTTTTAAAAATTCCCATGAAAAATTTTCTTCAATACCCATAATATTTCAAATTATTTTGTTATTTAATTTATTCCGAAGACCCGGGCTACGGGTTAGTTTCTCTTCAACTATGATTTTTTTGAAAAGATCATTCTATTTCGGATTATTTTTTTGGTAGAGGGGGGAGCGCATAAATTTTTGTGGTTATATCTTCAACTGAATTTATAAATTTTTCTACTTCTGCTCCTGAACAGAAATACTGCTGAATACGTTCGTCAGAAATCCCTTCATGCTTCAATAATTTCTTTAGAGTAAGTATGTGTTCATATGTATTAATATTTCCGTTCCCGAATTCACATTCTCCTTCTTTTCAAGAAATTACTGCAACACCATCTGCGCCATTCAAGAACGCTTCCATAATTAAATGGATTCCTATTCGGCCAGTACATCTCACCCTAATGAGATGAAAATCTGTGGAATAGGATCTTCTTGTTACACCTGTTAAATCGGCTGCGGAATAACCTCATTTGTCGCATCCAAAAGCTATAATCCTTCTTGAATTATTTTCTTTTTTATCTGGCATTATTATTAACCTCTAATTTGCTTACTCTTCAATACTCTCAGAAACTTTTTCTAAAGTTTCCACTTCGCTGTAGACAATCCCTTTAATTTCTTGTATAAATTGCTGATCTCGATAATACTTTAAGTCAATAGCTTTTGCTGGACATGAAGAGATACATACGCCACAACCCTTGCATTTTAGATCATCAACTTCTGCTATTTCTTTCTCATTAACCTTTATAGCTTCATATGAACATAGTTTCTCACACCTATGACAACCCATGCATAGATCTTCATCTACTTCAGCAATAATTAATTCTTGATTGAAAGTATCGTGAGATAGAAGTGTAGCTGCTTTACTAGCAGCAGCTAAAGCTGAGGAGACCGAATAGGGAATGTTCTTTGGACCAGATGCACATCCAGCAATATATATCCCAATATCTTTTGTTTCTTGTGGGCTTAAACACCCATGGACTTCAGATAGGAAACCTCCTGGACCTTTGCTTAATCCCATTACTTCGATCATTTCTTTAGTTCCTTTTGAAGGAATCATCCCCGTCGATAATACTACTAAATCAGCATTGATTTTTACAATCTCACCGGTTAAAGACGAAAATGCCCGGACATTTAATTTATTGCTTTCTTTATCCTCTATAATTTCACCTACTTTCCCCCTAATCATTCTAATACCAGATTCTCTTATTTTTCTATAATATTCTTCATTGCCTTTATCAGTCGTTCGAATATCAATATAAAACAATATAACGTCCATATCCGGATATTCTTGCTTAAGCAATTGAGCATTTTTAAGTGCAACACTACAACAAACAAATGAACAATAGGGATTAGCATTTATGTCACGGGAACCTACACACTGAATCATTACGATTGTTTTCGGTGTTTCACCACTAGATACTCTATAAACATGTCCTCCTGTCGGTCCGATTGGACTTAGCATTCTTTCCAGTTCTATTTGAGTAATCACATCAGGATAGTATCCATAATTATACTCATTAGACTCCCATATTGGATATTCATCCCATCCTGTGGCAACTATTGCTGCTCCTACCGTAATATCAACATATTCAGTTTCTTGTTCGAAATCAATAGCTTCAGCGGGGCAGGTTCGTTCACAATTTTTACAATCTATACATACACTCTTATCCATGACAGCTAATTTTGGTACTGCTTGTGGAAAAGGGATATAAATTGCATTTCTCTCACCAATCCCTCTATCGAATTCACTAGGAACTTTAACAGGGCATTTTGTCGTACATAATCCACATCCAGTGCATTTCTTTGCGTCAACATATCGAGCATTTTTCCGAATTTTAACTTTATAATCCCCAGGAATGCCACCAAACTCTACAACATCACTATAAGTAAATAAATTTATATTTGGATGTTTTGAAGCGTTTACCATAATTGGTGCTAAAACTCATATTCCACAATCATCAGTTGGATATATTCGATCTAGTTGTGCCATTTTGCCACCAATAGTAGATTCCTTTTCTACTAAATAGACAGGTATTCCTTGATTTGCTAAATCCAAAGCAGCATTCATTCCTGCGATTCCAGCTCCAATTACTAAAACTGCCCTTTCCACAGGAATTTCTTTTCTTGGTATCGTTTCCAATTCTTTAGCCCGATTTATCCCTGCCTGAACAAGCCTTATTGCTTTTTCTGTGGCACCTTTTCTATCTTTAGCATGCACAAAAGAACAGTGTTCTCTTATGTTTACCATTTGAAAATAATATGGGCTTAATCCTGCTTCCACTAAAACTGCTCTATAGGTTGGCTCATGGATCTTTGGTGTACAAGCAGCAACTACCACGCGATTCAAATCTAAATCAAGAATATCATTTCTAATAATATTTTGACCAGGGTCACTACAAGTAAAATCATTTACACGAGAAATTACTACATTATTTTTCGCAGCATGTTTTTCCACATAATCTCTGACAGCGTCGCAATCAACAGCAGCTCCAATATTTACCCCTCATCTACATATATAAACTCCGATTCTTAGTTCATCCTTGGTCTGTTTATCAGACAACTATTTCACCTTTTTGTAAAACTTCACCAAAAATTTTTAGTTGATTTGAAATATTCCATTAAATCTTATTGGTTTATGAAATTATGGCTACAATTTATTTTTTCTGATTAGATTTCATAATTTCAATTATGATAAATCGATATCTATAATGTAGAAAAATTCAAACAATTTTGTTCGAAAGAAGATCTTTATAGTCAATTTATCTTAATCTAAATTAATGTTTTAGCCAATTTTTGATAATTTGGTAAATTAATAATTTCAAGTCAGATTCAAACCATCAGATAATAATTTGTAATAGAAAGTGAAAAATATATCTATAACTCATGAAGTTTTTTATTAAAAAGTTCATTACTAACATATATGGCAGAACAAGAAGAATCGAAGAGAGAAGAATTTGCTAAGGAATTTATGGCTGAAGAAGGTCTTAAAGGGAAAGCAAGAAGGATAAAAATTATGAAAATCATTGAGACTGTTGGTTATAATAAAAGCAAGGTTAAAACTGCATTAGCACGTTCAACAATCGTAGACAGGATTCACCATGATTAAATTTCCTATTTCCACAACAGATATGAGACTTAAAAATGCTGGATATTGAATTATTTCGAAATAACCTTAAAAGAATTATTGAATCAGAGAAAAGAAGATTTAAGGATCCTGTAAATGCTGAAAAAGTCCTCGAATTAGATGTTAAATGGCGAGAAGTATTACAAAAATTACAGGATTTAAGGAAAGAACGAAACGACATCTCTGCCAATATAGGGGAATTCAGGAAAAAAGGAGACAATCAAAAAGCCGAAGACGCAATCACAAAATCTAAAGAACTTAAAGTAGAAATTGAGGAATTAGAAAAGGATAAAACAAATTTTTTTGACCAGCGAGAAAAATATCGGTATATGGTTGGGAATATTTTACATGATTCGGTTCCAATTGGTGAAACTGAAGAAAAGAATGAGATTATTAAAACTGTTGGTAAAATACCAAAATTTAATTTTAAACCACTCTCACATGTTGAGTTAATTTCCATAGTTGAGGGTGCAGATACAAAAAAAGCATCAGAAATCGCTGGATCAAGGTTTTACTATCTCAAAGGAGATATAGTTTACCTGAATCTTGCATTATTACAATTTGGGCTAGATAAAATTACTAGCAAAAATTATATCCCTATGTGGACTCCTTTTTTTACTAAACATGAAATTATGAAGGCAGCAGCAGAATTAGCGGATTTTGAAGAATCTCTTTATAAAATCGAGGGAGAGGATCTATATATGATTGCTACTTCTGAACAAACATTAGCAGCTTACCATTACGATGAAATAATTGATCCCACAAGATTACCATTGAAATATGCCGGGATTTCTTCATGTTTTAGAAAAGAAGCAGGTTCTCATGGAAAAGATACTCTAGGAATATTCAGAGTCCATCGATTTGAAAAAGTTGAACAATTTATTTTTAGCAAACCAGAAGAATCATGGCAGTACCATGAAGAATTATTAGCAAACTCCGAAGAGATTTATAAAGAATTAGAACTTCCCTATAGAATTGTAAATATCGCTTCAGGGGAACTAAACGACAATGCTGCTAAAAAATACGATTTAGAAGTATGGTTTCCTTCTTCGGAAACGTATCGAGAATTGGTATCATGCAGTAACTGTTTAGATTACCAAGCAAGAAAACTAAAAATAAGAATGGGCTTGGTGGGTAGTGATCAACCCAAAGAAATTCTTCACACATTAAATTCAACTGCAATTGCCACTTCACGCACAATTTGTTGTATTTTGGAAAATTACCAACTAGAAGATGGATCCGTAGTTGTTCCTAGAGTTCTTCAAAAATATATGAATGGGAAAAAAGTTATAAAATCAGTAAAATAGATCTAAATAGAGTTTATAATGGTTGAAAAAAATATAGAAGATTTTGAAGAATTTTATGTTGAAAAAATCAATGCTATTTTCTCCAAAATAAAAAGAGCTTTAAAAAAGATAATACTTGAAATACGAGATAATTTAATAGAAGTTAAGATATGTTTGGACCATTTTCTAGAAGTGGGGAAGGAAAAAATTGATCAGAAGTCTCAAAAATCGCTTACTTTCTTCTCAGATCGGATAAGAAAAGAGATAGATGAGATAGAAGTTCCTGAGGATGAGATAACTTATGATAACACTTTAGATTTGTTAAATGCAATTAAAAAACTATTTACAAGTATAAATGAAATTGCGAGAAAATCACTACCTAAATTTCAGAAAGAAGTTCAACCTCAAATTAAAGAACTAAATTATATAACGCGAAAACTAGGTAAATCTCAAGGAGAATTAGACGAATTTCTTAGAAAAAAGTATAATGACGTAAAAGATGCAGAAAATCTCCTAAAAAAACTACCTAAAATATTTACACTTAAGGAAAATATTGAAAATGCAAAAACAGACTTAGAGCAGTTTGAAAGTGAGTTAGAAGAAAGGAATGATAAGCAAGAAGAATTAAATTCTCAATTGATAAAATTAGAACAAAATAATTTATTCAAAGAATTAGAAATGGAGAAGGATAAACTATTTCAACTTCAATTAAAAATTAATGACGAAATTGGTTTTAAAAAAGCTTTAAAGAAGTTTAAATTTGAAATAGATAAAGGATCTATTAGTGTTCCTAATATTGAAGATAATTATTTAAGGGATTTTCTTAAGAATCCAATTAGAATGCTTTCTTCTGAAAGAAAAGACCTACCAAAATTTACTAGTTTGATGGTCCAATTAAGGCATGTATTAGAAGAAAATAAACTGAATCTTAAAACAGATACAAAACAAAAAACCATTGATCATATTAATGCAATATTTGATGAAAAAATACTTCAGGCTAATCTTGAGCGCTATCTGCAATTTAAGGAAGAAATTAAATCAATAGAAGACAAAATAGAAACCGCGGGTTTAGCTAAACAACTAGAGCATTTGAAAAATGAGATATCCGTTAATACTGTGAAAATCGAACATATAACTAATGATTATGAAAGAAAAAATAAGGATTATACAAGATATTTAAACACGTTAAAAGAGGAAAGAGAGGATTTTCAATCTCATGCTGAGGACATACTAGGAGAAAAAGTCAAATTGAACATTGTTCTTTCTTTTTAGGTTTTCTTCTTATCAGCTAAATTAAAAGTACGATTATTGATAGCGTTCAATTTTTTAAGAGAAACTCGTAGGTTATTCTTCAAGAACTTAAATACTTCTGTGTTCTTCAAATTAAAGATTTTTAAATACTCATAAGCCAGCGCTAAATCTTGTTTTATATCTACATCAAAACCAGCTCTAAAGGAATCATAAATTATCAAATTTTTTATTCCTTTGGTGTTTGCATTGTTAAGCAATGCGACTAATGATGGGGTGTTTGGATCTGAAAAGTACGAGGGGATAATGTTAGGAGGATTTCTCCCTAGTATTGATACACCTGCGGAATGAATAGCAGGACACACTAATAATTGATTTTCTTTTACAAGGGAATTAATCTCATTAAAATTTTTCGATGTAATTAAAATGAGATCTAAAAAAGCAATAGTAGTTTGAAGGGCATTATATTTCTCTAAAGCAATTCTATTTATGGAATCTATAACTTCATCAAAAGTTTTTGAAGGATCTATTTGAACTTCTTTGATTCCAATTAAACTAAAGTCCTCTGCAATTTCTAAAATTTCTGGGGTAGTACAGTAAACAATTTTATGCTCGAAACAATTCACATCAGTTAAAGTTGAACAAAGATCTTTAAACATCGCGATAGTTAAATCTTTAAGTTGGTCTATGGAAAAGCAATCTCTAAGACGGGTTTTTGTTCTTGATAAAGGAGCAACAGGTATTAATAATGTACTCATAATGTCTGGATAATGAAATAATCTTAAAATATAACAGATGATCTTGAAGACAAAAATAAACTTTACTATTTAAGATTATTTAGTACTTATTTCAATTTATTTAAAATTTGGATGGATAAGCTCTCAAAAGCTTTATCTACGTTTTTATTTAATTTTGCAGAGGTTTCAAAGTATTCAACGCCAAACCCCTTCGCTTTTTTTTCAGCCTCCTCAATAGAAACAGTTCGCTCTTGGATCATATCTATTTTATTGCCAAGAAGGATAAGCGGAATGTCTCCACTCAAATCCTTTATTTTTTGATACCAGAAATTAATGTTTTCAAAAGATTCTCTGTCTAAAATATCATAGATTATAAATGCGCCTACGGCTTGAACGAAATAATATTCTGTGCTGAATAATTTATCGTGTTGACCACCCAAATCCCAGAAGTAAAGCCTAAAGCCTTTATCTTTAATATCCCTCTTTAAATTTGGATTTTCTATATTAAGTTTATCAACTACGACCCTTAAATCAATTTCTTTTATTAAAAAATTAGCTCCAAGAGTTTGTATATATTCTTCAATGAACTTACCATCGACATATACACTTAGTAGAGAAGATTTTCCAACCCCTGCATCTCCACACAGAATTACTTTACCTCGATATGACATACGATAGGATCCCCCAATCTCTTATATTTTTAATAAGAATTTTGTCTTAATTTTTAACTTATATTATTTATTTTCTTTAGGTATAATATATATTTTTTTGAAAAATTGCACTTATGCAAAAGAGTTAATGATTATTTTGTGATTTTTTGGGAGTTAATTGTATTAATTTACACTGATTGGTAATGAAGTATTTAAATAGATGGATGTACCCCTGAAGCTGTTTAGGGTTACCATTTTCTAACCACAAACCAGAAGTATATTCGGGGGCGTCTTTCACTTGATCTAAAGTAGTAAGTAAGAATTGATTATCAGCAATTAATAATCCAAAGGGTATTATATTATCTCCCTCAATAGAGTGGACGGTAATAGAAACTTTTAGTAATTTCTTAATTTCTTCCTTTAAATTATCATAATATTTTAATGCAATTACGACTTGAATAGGAGAAGAAAATTTTTTGTTCCAAAGTTCTCGAAGAACCCACTCATAACCACCTAATTCTTGCATAAGTAGATCTGGTGTAATAATGAAGAAGATCCGTTCCGTCGCAGTACTTATTAGTTCTTTTATTTTTTTCCTTATTTTTAATCTTGAATTTATAGCCCACACACGTGGTTCATTTTCTTCTTTCGTAATTTCCAGGTCACTAATTAGTTTTTCAAGCACTAAGGTGTCTTCAATTTTTTGCTTGTATTCATCTCTTATTACGCTAAATATTCTTTCAATTGGTATTACTTGGTAATTTGCCCCTCTCTTAATCGGTTCTTTTTGAATAAAGCCCTTCTCTATTAATCTGTTTAAAGAATCATAAACTCTGGCTCTATCTACACTTGAATGCTTCGCGATATCAGCGGGACTCAATATTTTGTATTTACACAAAGTTAGCAATACTTTTGAGTCATTTTTGGTGAAATTTAGCGATTGAAGAGCTACTGCAATTTCAGATTCTTCTAGTTCGTTCATTTTTTGTATGTTAATTCTATAATACTAACTTGGTAGTAAAATTATAATTTCATCTATAATGAAATAGTCTAAAATCTTATATTTTAACTTTCTTTTTTAGATAAAATTTAGAACCTAAAGATCTGAAAAAGAAAAATAATATTCAGTGAGATAGACTTTAAACTACATCATTTAAACCTTTAGTATCTGATAAATTAAAATTCCATTAGTTTAGAGGTTAAATCTAGTTAAACTTTAGGTTTTTAAGATTATGGCTACAATAAAAATTCAACAACGGTTAATAATGGGCTAACTAACTTTCGTTAAGATTTATTGAATTGTTAATAAAAGTGAAAAAGTGGAAAATTAGGATTCATAGCATTTATTTCCGACAAAACTAAAAAATAATTGTTATTAGAAATTAATATCATATTAATAAAACGATCTAATTTTCGAACATAACGATTCGAAAATTTTCTATAAAGAGATTATCAATTCGAATCATAACATTTATATAATAGAAATGTGTAGTTATAATTAATTACCATCTAAATAATAATCCTATAAAATTAAAGTGGAGGAATAAAAATGGCTAAAAAGAAAGCTCCTGCAAAAGCTCCTGCAAAGAAAGGTGATAGTTATATCGCCAAAAAGGTTTCAAACCTCTTGAAATCTGGGTATGCGCCTATCCGCAGGTTGATGAAAAAGGAAGGGGCTGATCTAGTCGCGGCTGAAGTAAATTAGGTAGTGTCCTAATTACGGTTAAAGCGCTAGATAAGCTCATAGGCTTCCTAGAGGGTTCGGCTGCAAAGGCTACCAAGGAAGCAATCAATGTCTGCAAAGCAGATAAGCGTAAGAG
>JAGXNO010000041.1 GCA_019894975.1 Promethearchaeota archaeon
GTGCATCAGCATCAAGAACGTATGACTTCTTATCTGAATTTAATTTCTCTATTAAATTTATTAGTAAATTTTCAGATTCTTTTTGCACACCCAAGCCTGGACCGATAACTATAGCATTTGACCATTCAATTAATTCTGAGATCTCATCATATGATTTTATATCCAACCATTTCCCCGGGCTTGTTCTTACAATTATGTTAGGAGAAAAATTTCTTATTACATCACCGACGACCTCAGGAACATATGTTATAACCAAATCTAATCCAAAATTAATCCCAGCTATCGAAGTATAAGCAGGAGCACCAGAATAATTTATGGATCCTCCAATAACGAGCATTCTTCCAAAATTTCCCTTATGATTATCAACATCTCTAATTTTTAAGGTAGGGATTAAATCACCAGTTCCCACAAATATAGTAGCTTCATAAGGAATTCCAATGGATCTAGTTACAATTTCATCAATATATTCACTATTAGTATCTAAACCTTTCTTAATTCGATGAAGTGATATAACTAAATCTGCTCTCACAGCTTTATGAAGGACTTCACCGGTATTCGGGTTCATTCCGGAAGGTAGATCAATTGATACAACTTTTACTCCCCTTTCTCTTCTTAATCTATTGATTACATCGATAGCGGTTGATATTGGTTCTCTAATTTCTCCTGATACTCCTGTTCCTAATAACCCATCTATAATGAGACCTAAATCTTTGCTATTTTCACTCAACAATCTTATTTGTTCAATTTCAGTAGAGTCACGAATGATTAAGGTCTTAACCAAATGGTTTATATTGTTCCTAATTACTTTCCAATTAAACTGTGAGGCATGAGTTCTAATTTTTTCAGGACTTCCCACCAAAATTACTAAGGATTTAATATTAAATGCAGCTAATTGTCTTGCTACTGCAAATCCATCTCCTCCATTATTTCCTGTCCCACAAAAAATTGCAACTGTAGATTTATCTTTGAGATTATATCTTTTTATAATTTCATCAGCAATACAATATCCGGCACATTCCATCAAATGAATTAAAGGAATTCCTAACCACTGGGCATTATTATCGGCAATAGCAACATCTTCAGCCGAAATTTTTTCAGAATTAAATCTTTCCATAACAATTAAACTTAGGAATCTGAACTAAAAAATATTATTTAATTAGAAGGATTATACTTCTTCAAAATTATACACTTTTAAAAATGGATTTTAAAATGGATGCTCTGAAAGAAGATATTGATGAAGCTAAAAATAGACTGGAAGCCTGGTGGGACCATGAAATAATTGATCGTCCTGTTATTTCATACTATTTTCCTCGTAATGAACTGTCAATTGCGGCATTCATAGATATTATTTTTTTTAACTGGTACTTAGCTAAAAATCCTGATGGAATAGAAAAAGCAGTCACTAGTTTCGAATCACGAGCACAACACTTAAATTATGGTGGAGAAAGTATTCCCTCTTTTATTCCTTATTATGGTGCAGGAATTATCGCAGCAGTTTTTGGGGCTGTCTCGAAATTTCAATCTCAAACTGTTTGGTTAAGCCGACCTACGTCTCCAAATGATATAGTTGCATTACTTGAAAATGTCAAGTTAAACGCTGATAATCTATGGTACTCTCGATTACTACGAATAACTGAACACGCTGCCAAACAATCTCATGGCAACTATCAAGTTTCAGTTACCGATTTAGGGGGAATTTTAGACATTTTATCCTCTTTCCTTGGCCCTAAAGAGGTAATACTAACAATGAAGCGACGTCCTGACATTATTGATACCTGTCGAGAAATTTTATTGGAGAAAACTCTGAAGATCTATGATGACCTTCAAAATATAATTAGTAAATATAATGATGGATGTAATGCATGGCTCAATGTTTGGAATAAAAAACGATGGTACCCCATCCAATGTGATTTTTGTGCAATGCTCAATCCTACATGGTTTAAACGATTTGCCTTGCCAGATATTATCGCTCAAGCAGCTCATATGGATTATTCAATATACCATTTAGATGGTCCTAATGCTTTAGTACATTTGGATGATTTGCTTTCTATACCAGAGCTTACAGGAATACAATGGGTTCCTGGGGATGGTAGAGAACCTATGGGTCATGAGAAGTGGTATCCCGTATATAAAAAAATTCAAGCGGTAGGGAAAAATATTGTTAATACCGTAACACCTGCCCGTCTTTCCACGATGTATCGAAATTTTGATCCTAAAGGATTATTTCTTCGATCAGTGTTTTTTGATAAGGATTTTACAGACTTTTATTTACCAACTTTTATAGCTGGGGATGGAGGAAGGATTATAGAAAAAGGAATAGAATGGGGAGAAAATAAAAATCTTATGAGTAAAACAGATTTTAATACCTTTATACAGAACAATGAAATGCAAATTGAAAACATGAATCTTGATAAATTACATCAAGAAATCAACCGAA
Source organism: Promethearchaeota archaeon (assembly GCA_019894975.1). Classification (GTDB taxonomy): domain Archaea; phylum Asgardarchaeota; class Lokiarchaeia; order Sigyniarchaeales; family SOKP01; genus Loki-b32. The sequence goes on from JAGXNO010000041.1 coordinate 2,438, forward strand.
AATTAAAGAAAAATAAAAAGGAGTGAGGATAGGAATCATGTCAGATTTAGATTTAAATGATTATGTGAAATCCATACATGATGATATAATAACTCTCGACGCTCACCTTGATATTGAAGTAACATTCCTCACGCCTGAAAAAGCAGATGAGATCGAATATGAAAAATTTGCAAGTTTGAAGAAGATGGATGATGGACGTCTTGATGGTGCCTTTTTTGCCGCCTATGTTCAGCAAGGGGCATTAACGGATCTCGGATATAGAAAGGCTTTCAACACAGTGGCTAAAAAGATTGATCAAATCCATCAAACTCATAATAGCATGATTGATAAAGTTGGAATAGCATATCATCCTAAAGATGTATTTTCAATAAATAAAACTGGCAAAAAATTTGCCATCATTGCGATTGAAAACGGTTATGCTATTGGAGACGAAATATTGAACATTGAAAGATTCTTTAAAATGGGTGTTCTATACATTACTTTATCCCATATTGGTCATAATCAGATATGTGATTCTAATCTCAACCCACAAGGATCAGATACCTTTCACAACGGACTTAGCAATTTTGGTAAGGAAGTAGTTCTAGAAATGAATAGGCTTGGTATGATAATTGATGTTGCTCACATATCTAAACAATCAGTTTTGGATGTAATTTCCCTTTCTAAAGTCCCTGTGTTGTGTTCTCATTGTGGTATAAAATCAATAGGTGGTGTGGGGAATGTGTGGGATGACGAACAACTTGATGCCTTAAAAACAAATGGCGGGGTAATTAATATAGTTGGATTAAATAGAGCAATCAAATCAGTATCGGAAGAAAAATTACATGAAATCGACAACCTTAGAGAAGAATTTAAATTTCCTATTGAATTTTGGGCTTTTTTTAATGCTTTTGATATCGCTCCTGAAGATAAACGTTCAGCTTATTATCAAAAATTAAGTGAAATAGATAAAAAATATCCAAATGCAAATGTCCATGACTACGTTGATCATATCGATTATGTTGTATCCCGAATTGGTATCGATTTTGTTGGGATAAGTTCTGATTTTTATGAACATACATACTGTCTTGATGGATGGAAAGATGTAAGTGAAAATTTAAATGTTACCAGAGAACTGTTAAATAGAGGTTATTCTAAAAAGGATATTGAGAAAGTTTGGAGTGGCAATATCATAGAAACATGGAAAAGAGTAGAAGAAGGGGCATCATAGAATTAATAAAACCTTGATTTAACAGTTAAACCATCAATTCCAATTTTATAATACAAATTTTAAACTCTAAAATTATTCCTTTCTATCTGTAACCAAATGTTCTTTACTCCAATTTTTATTTTCCTCCTTTTATACAACTTTGGCATAGTTTTGAATTTCTTTTTTCTCACGGGATAAAGCGGAACTTTGGATAAAATATATATGGGTTTTGTGATGAACAAACATTGTTAACTATTACCATAATAAATCCAAAAAACTTTGGTTAGAAGTTAAAAAACATGTGTTTGGTCATTGGGATTCCTAACAATCTAATATAAAAAAAATAATATTTTTAATCTGTATCATGATAAAAAAAAAAAGATCTTCTCGACTACCATTTTTTAAATCAAAAAGGTTGCAGAAAACCTTCTTCATATTTTTAATTATAATTAGTTCTGCTTCATCCTCATTTATTTATAATAATCTTCTGAATATTTTTCAAAGTAACGAAATACGGGGAGATCACCTGATTAAAACATCTTCGGCTCCCGTTATTTCAGTCAATTCACCCGCAAATTATACATTATATGGGAAAATCGCACCAAACTTTTCTATTACCATTACTGGGGGACCAGGTAACTATTCTTGGTATGAATTCTTAGAAACTGGTGAAAATTCTACTCTTTTCGAATTGAGTGGACTTTTAAATGAGGATGTTAATGAAACTTTTGATCAAAATTTATGGGATAACTTAAGTAATGGAACTGTTACTATTAGATTCTATGCAAATGATTCTTCAAATGCAATTGGTTATATTGATGCCATTATTAGACTTGATATAATTGCGCCTGGAACTCCAAACTCTTTAGCAGCTACACCCTCGTTATGGACTAATCTTAACAGTTTTAATATAACATGGTCAAATCCCTCTGAACCTTCTGGCATAGTAGGTGCCTATTATAAATTAGATGAAGCTCCAATGGCAGATGATGATGGAACTTATGTTGCAGGGATGGATATTGAGTCTATTCTAAATGTTTCAGTATCAACGGAAGGGAAACATGATATTTACGTATGGTTAGTGGATACTGTTGGAAATGTTGATTATAACACCTATGCCTCAACAGAATTAAAATTGGATAGTGAAGATCCTATAAAACCAACCTCACTAGTAGCAACACCATCTTCCTGGACCAATCTTGATAGTTTTAATATAACATGGTCAAATCCGTCTGATACATCAGGAATAGTTGGTGCGTATTATAAATTGGATGCTACACCTATTACTGATGATGATGGGGCCTATGTTGCGGGATCAGATATCGAATCATTGATAGATATCCAAGTATCAGCAGAAGGTATGCATGATATTTATGTATGGTTGGTCGATGATGCAGGAAATATTAATTACAGTGCTTATGAATCAGCGCAATTGTATTTAGATTCTAATAATCCTAATACACCAAGTATGTTAGAAGCAACACCATCGTCTTGGACTAGCCTTGATAGTTTTAATATAACATGGATAAATCCTTCTGACACATCAGGAATAGTTGGTGCGTACTATAAATTGGATGCTACACCTATTGCCGATGATGATGGGACCTATATTGCGGGATCAGATATCGAATCGATATTAGGTATTCAAGTATCAACAGAAGGTATGCATGATATTTATGTATGGTTGATCGATGATGCAAATAATATTAACTATAGTGCCTATGAATCGACGCAATTATACTTAGACTCATTTGCCCCTACTGCACCAAGTATGTTAGAAGCAACACCATCCTCCTGGACCAATCTTGATAGTTTTAATATAACATGGTCAAATCCGTCAGATACATCAGGAATAGTTGGTGCGTACTATAAATTGGATGCTGCACCCATTGCTGATGATGATGGGACTTATGTTGCGGGATCAGATATCGAATCATTGATAGATATCCAAGTATCAACAGAAGGCATACATGATATTTATGTATGGTTGGTCGATGATGTAAATAATATTAACTATAGTGCCTACGAATCGACGCAATTATACTTAGACTCATTTGCCCCTACTGCACCAAGTATGTTAGAAGCAATACCATCCTCCTGGACCAATCTTGATAGTTTTAATATAACATGGATAAATCCTTCTGATACATCAGGAATCGTTGGTGCATACTATAAATTGGATGCTACCCCTATTGCCGATGATGATGGGACCTATGTTGCGGGATCAGATATCGAATCGATATTAGATATCCAAGTATCAACAGAAGGTATGCATGATATTTATGTATGGTTGGTCGATAATGTAAATAATGTTAACTATAGTGCCTACGAGTCGACACAACTATTTTTAGATACGACAGATCCTTCTAAAGTGAGCTCTTTAGTAGCCAATCCTGTTTCATGGACGAACATTGACAGTTTTAATGTAACTTGGTCAAATCCCTCAGACACATCAGGAGTAATCGGTGCGTACTATAAATTAGATGCTGCTCCTATTGCAGATGATGATGGTACTTATGTAGCAGGAACAGATATCGAATCATTGATAGATATCCAAGTATCAACAGAAGGTATGCATGATATTTATGTATGGTTGGTCGATGATGCAAATAATATTAACTATAGTGCCTACGAATCAACACAATTATATCTTGATACCATACAACCAATTATAATTGATTCTCAACCAGGAGATGATGGATTGCGTGACTCTGGAGGTACAACATATAATATTGACTTTTCGGATAACACTCCTTCATCAAATTTAGATTATGCCCAATATAGAATTACTACTGAAGCGGCACAAGGAGGAGTTGTTTTGAAAGACTGGACGAATATTTTTACATATCTTGGAACCACAGATTATACCATGGATTGGTCAATTGATTTTAGTGTCTGTCAAGAGGGGATAAATTTTGTATCAGTACGAGTCTATGACATGGTAGGAAATATTGCTCTCTTAAATGATGCTTTTTATGTAAAAAAAGATACAATTGATCCAACTGTTATAGTTAATTCTCCTTTAAATAATACATATTGGAATACACCTCCTCCGATCAATATAACTGTTTTTGAACCAAATGCAGGATCTTCAACATACACTATACCCGGGACCCCACTACTACCTAATTGGTTAGATAACAACACAGAAGAACTATTAGATGGAGATACATGGGATATTTTACCTCAAGGACAATTTCAGATTGTTATTACGAGTTTTGATAGTCTAGGGCATGAGACTACGGTTGTTTTAACGCTATACAAAGATACTAATGCACCGATTTTGTCTATTAATACTCCCACAAATAATACGTATTGGAATTTACGTCCTTCTTTTAATCTTACCGCGTTTGATCCAAATTTTGATTCTATTTGGTATAGTGTTAATAATATAAATATAACCATGTCAAATAACACTCTGGAACAATTGAATTTATCAATTTGGAATTCACTTCCTGGGGAAGGGGATTTCCAAGTTCAATTTTATGCGAATGACACCTTTGGTCATATAAATGACACATTCATACTAACACTCTATAAAGATATAACAACTCCAGATTTAATTATAAATTCTCCATATAATGACACCTATTGGAAATTTCCCCCAACCATCAGAGTTACAGTGACAGATTCTTATCTTCATACATTATGGTATCAAGTTGGAACTACTAATGTGGTTTTAGCAAATAATACTGATCAACCGTTAGATACTAGCATATGGGATCTTTTACCAGAAGAAGATGGATTTGAAATTCAATTTTATGCTAATGACTCTTCTGGGAATTTAAATGATATCTATATATTAAAACTCTATAAAGATGTTAGAAATCCCTCAATATCCATTGATAGTCCGAAAACAAACGGATTGTACGGAGATATTGCACCAAATTTTTATATTTCTATAATTGAAGATAATTTAAACCAGACTTGGTATACCTTAGATAACGGAACGACAAATTATATATTTTCAGGATTAAGTGGACTAATAAACCAAACAGAATGGGATAATTTTGGTAATGGGAATGTAACAATCGGGTTTTATGCTAATGATACTTTGGGTAATCTAGGTTTTAAGGAAGTTACGGTTAGAAAAAACATAGACGCTCCAATTATCACTATAATCTCACCCGATGAAAATGATTTATTTGGTGTTGAAGCTCCAAATTTTACAATTTATAAATCAGGACTTGTATTAAACACTACCTGGTATACATTAGATGGTGGATTGACTAATTATACTTTTTATGGATTAAATGGAACAATAAATCAAACTGCTTGGGATCTTTTTGATTTTGAAAATGTCATTTTAATCTTTTACATAAATGATTCCCTTGGAAAAATAGGTTTTGATGAGGTGACAATTAGAAAAGATCCTGATCCCCCAGAAATTACAATTGATTTCATAAGCCCTGACAAAAATGATGAGTATTGTTCTGAGGCACCAGAGTTTAGAGTATATGTAAATGAACCAAACCTTCAAAGGATATGGTATAGAGTGGGGATTACAGAGATATTGATATTAAGTAATACAGATATTACGCTTAATGGCTCAATTTGGGATGTCCTTCCTCAAGGGAAGTTTATAATCGAGATTTTCGCGGAAGATAAACTAGGATATATAAATGATCCTCTTAATTTGACTTTTTATAAAGACACTCTTGCCCCCCTATTAATTGTAAATGCCCCATATGATCAGACTTACTATAATTCCCCCCCAGCGATTAACATCACTGTTTTTGACCCAAATTTTAACTCCCTTACTTATACTGTTGTAGGACATCTTCCAGGGAATAACTGGTTAGAAAATAATACTGCAGAATTAATAAATATAGATATATGGGATGATCTACCTCAAGGAGAGTTTCTTGTCAGTATTACAGCTTACGATGAATTTGGTCATCTTAATGACACTTATATTTTGACATTATACAAAGATACTTTAGCACCGGTATTAGAAATCATTTTACCTGAGGGATATTCGTCTTATAATTCTCCACCTCTTTTTAAGATAACTTCTGACGATCCTAATCTTCAATCTATGTGGTATAAAGTAGATGGGTCAATTTCAATTGATTTCTTTAACAATACTGAACAAATACTCGATTCTTCAATATGGGATAGCATAACTGAAGGAGATTTTACTATAGAATTTTATGCTAATGATAGTTTTGGGTATACTTGTCTTGCTGTAAATATAACTCTAAATAAAGATATAACAATACCTACCATAACTATCATTTCTCCAAATAACAATACTTACTATTCTGCGTCACCTAGTATGAATATATTAGCATCTGATGTAAATCTTGATAGTATTTGGTATAGTGTCATGGGTACTAAAATAATTCTTCTCTCTGGTCCAGAACCGCTAGATACAAATATTTGGGATAATTTACCTCAAGGAGAATTTCAAGTTCTAATTTTTGCAAACGATTCTGCAGGAAATTTAAATAATTCTTATACTCTTACTCTCTATAAAGATACATTAGCACCATTAATAACTGTCAATTCACCCTACAACAATACCTATTGGAATTCAAGACCAATTCTTAATATAACGGCAATTGATCCGAATTTATTATCACTTAGTTATAAAGTACTTGAATATTCATTAGTATTGCCAAACAATATAGATGTGTTATTGAATTCTTTTGTTTGGTCTCAAGTATCAGAAGGGACGTTTATTATAGAGATTATTGCAGAAGATTCTCTTGGTAATATAAATAATTCCGTGAAAATTACATTAGTTAAAGATACTTATGCACCAGAGATAAATATTAGTTTACCTCAACCAAATGAACTATTTGGGGCTATTGCGCCAAATTTTGAAATTTCTATGATCGAACCTTATCTCAATAGTACGTGGTATACTCTAATTGGTGAATCGCAAAGTTTTGTATTTAACAGTTCTACCGGGACAATTAACCAAACAGAATGGGATAAATTTGGTAATGGAACTGTCACTATTCGGTTTATGGCAAATGATCTAGCAGGGAATTTAGGTTACAAAGATATTACCGTAAGAAAAAATATTTTTGCTCCTATTATCACTATCAGTTCTCCTGGACATGATGATATATTTGGGATAAATTCCCCTGATTTTGTAATATATAAATCTGGATCTGAAATTCAAGAAACGTGGTATACATTAGATAATGGTTTAACGAATTACACATTTTCAGGATTAAGTGGATTCATTAATCAAACCGCATGGGATAATTTTGGTTATGAAAGCGTCACCATTAAGTTTTATCTCAATGATTCAATAGGAAAGATTGGATATGATGAGGTGCTAGTAAATAAAGACCCAAATCCACCAACAATCATTGTGAATTCTCCTCTTAATCAAACGTATTATGCTTCCGCGCCATTTATTAATATTACAATTATAGAACCAAATTTACATAGAGTTTGGTATGTAGTCAATTCTATAATAATTGATATAACAGATAATTTCACACAAAATTTTGACTCTTTTATATGGAATAATTTATCTCAAGGATTATTTATAGTGAAACTTTATGCTAATGACACTTTAGGTAATCTGAATAATTTATTTGAGCTATCTCTATTGAAAGATACTATAGGACCCAATATCACAATACTTCTACCACATGAAAATCAGAAGGTTGATAGAAATAATCCTTTTTTTGAACTTATTCTTTTTGATATAAATGATATAGATCTCTCTTGGTACACTATTGAAGGAAGTCCCCCCATTCCATTTACGGGTACTATAGGCAGAATTGATAAGGATCTATGGGAAAATATTTGGGATAACCTAACCAGAGGAGCTAGCATGACCATTAGATTCTATTCATCTGATAAACTTGGAAATATAAATTACAAGGATATTACTGTGATCAAATATCAACCCGTTGGTGATATTATCTCTAATCCAATAGGATTTATTTCATCAACTGTAGGTGTTATGGCAATGATTCCCATTACCGTGAAATTAACTAGAAGCCGGTATTACGAGAAATTAAACAAGAAGGAGAAAAGTAAGCTTAAAAAAGTTTTAGTTGCTGCTTTTCTCACATTATCTGTAACAGCTATATTTTTTGCTTTTTAGTGTTACTATTAATTTTTTGAGATCTTGGTAGATCTCTCTTATTTCTTTGAGTGCTTTAAAATAAGTTGATATTCATAGAAATCTAGTTTTTTTCCAGACTTTTGTTTCTCTAATGCGATTTCTAATTTTTTTTGTTCAAGTCTTTTAACTTTCTTTTTCTTTTTAATAAGAGCTTTAACATCTGATGTTTTTAACACTTTTGGTCTCAAGAAACTTTTTGTTTTATTTGATAAATCGTCTAATAACACTTTTCTGTTGAGGTTCATCAATTTTAGGAAAAGTTGGTGGAATCCTTCTGCAGACGTTTTATTTTCTATTAATTCATTTTCTATTTCTTGCTTAGCTTTTTCAAATCCTTTTGCTTTCTTACATAAATCCAGTAATTTCTTATGAGTCATTAACCTTTTTCTAGATAAATCATATAAATTTTCATAAATTTCAGTTAGAGTGTTCTCAAGGTCTTTAATTTTTCTTTGAGTACTAAAATAATCACTACTCTGTAATTTTTTTAGTTGTGTTTGCTCTAATTGTGTTAGGTTATTCTTTTTTTTTTTTTTATCTGTTTCTAAATCCCTAAGCTGTTCAATAATTTCATTTTCCTCTTCAATATCTAAAATTTGCTCTTCAAGTTTTTGATTCAAATATACTATTTTATTCTCAATATCTTCAAGAGATTTCTTCGTGTAATCAACTAAGACTAAAGCATTTTCATTTATTTGTGGTTTTGGAAAATTTTCTATCTTTTTACTAAGATGACTCCAATGTCGTTCATATTCGATTTTTTTATGTTTCAAATTTGCTATTTTTATATTATAGTCATAACGCTTTTTAGAGTAAAACTTTCTCGCATCAATTAATGTGTTGTAGATTTCGGAATCAAAACTCTGAAAGCTGATAATATAATTTTTGAGTTTGCTATTTAGCTGTTCCTTCTCAAGCACAAATTCTTTAACTTTTTTTTGCGCTTCCTTTAGATGATGATCAAAATTAAAATCTTTTTCGTCACTCATTTAGAAATATACTTATAATTAATTTTTTAATCACATGAAATTACATTAAATTGTTGAAATACCATGAAATAATTATTCGCTATTGCTTAAATTTTTTATATTTTATAGGCTTAAGTTTTTTATAGCTTATAACTTGCTTAAAATTCTTATTGTTGCGCCTTGAAGGGTAGTAGCAACAGGATTTTATGTTTTTACCTGTTTTTTTTAGAATTTATATAAAACAAAAGCTTTCTTTATTTTATCACTAGAAAATCAAATTTTACTATGAAATTAGGATTTTCCATTTAAACAAATGTGTCGGAAGATGATGACTCAAGTTTTAAATAAAACATTGAATTATAAATTATAGGTATATATATATGACTTCCATATTGAACGTATCTAATAGTATTGGAAAAAGGAATACACTAAGATTGAGGGAAATAGGAATCGACTCTATAGAAAAATTAGCATCCTCAAGCGTAGAAGATTTACTTGTAATAGATGGTATTGGAGTTTCAACTGCTAAAACTTATATTCAGTTTGCGAAGAAGCATCTTCAACGAATTGATGCAAGATCAAAAGTATACAGTATAATTAACAAAGGGAGTGCATCAGAAGAATCAAGATCGGGAGATAACCCAATTAGATTGCAACAATTTGAAAAGAAAAGAGTGTCTATCAGCTCAATAAAAAAAATTGCTTCTTCTAGTATTGAAGAGTTGTTGAAAACAAACGGTATAGATACTGCAAAAGCACAAAAGTATATCGAGATTGCAAAAAAGTATCTAGTAAGTATGAGGAAAGAAGAATTAGCAAATAAAGGAACACGATCATCTTTAAAACAACAAGATCAACCTTTGGGTTTTGTAAAATTTGACTCTAAAAGTTCTATACCGAAAATGGAACCAATTGCATCAAACAAACAAAAAGAAGACTCCACTATTGAAAGACCGCAGCAAACAATAAAGAAGCCAACACTTAACATTAAAGCCCTTAAGAAACCAACTCTTGACATAAAACTGACTGAAAAACCATTACAGAGAAAGGAAGTAAAACCAAAATTAGTAAAAGTAAATGTTGATACAAAAAAACAACCAGAAACGCAAACTTTTTTCCCACTACCAACAATGCAAAAGATACGTTTCTTACACTTTAGTATTAAAAAATTAGAAAAAATCTTAGAGAGAAATGAAGACTTTTCCTTCTCAGAACTTAATAATGTTATAGAATACATAAAAAATCTTAACGTTAACTATAAAACCCAAAGCCAAATTAAGATCTTTAAAGAATTAGATATCACTCCCTCATTTTATGATCCCATTGCGAGAAAAGAGATAAAAATATGGGATTTGATTTATGAATGTTCAAGAGCACTTTGGATTTCAGCAAAAGCATACTCTTATCTCTCTGCCAAATTCGAAGCAGAAAATGTAATGGAAAAAGCAATAGTGGCGATGGTTGAGTGTAGTAAAATGTTTAAAACTGCCGCATATTTTAGCGCTGCTTGCACTCGCCAAGAAGATAAAGGGATAGCATTATCTGTTAATAGTCTTGAAATGAATTCAGAGGAAGCTCGTATACTTGCTCAAAACTTAGCTACTATCAGTGAAGAAAAGAAGGGAAATTTCTCGATGGCCTCTCATTTATCTGCAGGATTAAGTGCACTTACTAAAAGATTGGCATTTCTAAGAAAATATAACATAAAAAAGGAATATCAATTTAAAGCTCAGCATAATTATGATATTGGAAGAGCTTGTAATTTAAAAGCCAAATATCTATTAAAAGCGTCTCCTGAAGGAGAAAATGAAGAAAAAATCGAAAAATTACAGAAAAAGGCAAATTTCTATTATATAAATGCTGAAGAAATATGGGAAACTATGCTAAATAAATTTGAGAACCTTACCGATATTGAAAAGGAAAGTTTACGAACCAATTTGTCTATAGTAAATAATAATATTATAGAAAATGATGTTGAGACAATTAATGATGCAGAAGCTCTAGAAATACAAGATCCAGAACCCCTTATTATAATTCCAGAAAACTTAGCACCATTTATTCCACGAACTACCAATTTCCTTACAAAGTATAAGCAGGCTGATCTTAACTTTGACGCATATTTACGTTATAAAAATTTAATGTCTGAAGTTGCAATTGATTCAAATAAAATCGAAGAATTAAAAAATAGTAAAGCGGGTATTGGTCGAACGTTAAAACAATTAAAAATCTTGTATGATAATAATGATATTGATATTAACAGCTTTACTGAACTATTTGAAAAGTACTCAATTAAACTTGAAGGAATTGAGGCTGCAATTCAAAACTTGAAAAATCCTAAAATTAAAAGTAAAGGATCAGAAGAGCAGAAACATATTCTTAAAACAATTATGTAATTAAGAATGTCGGGTGCTTACTATTATCACTAACTTGAAAGATGTTGCTAAGAAAACAATTTTTAATTCTAAATTGATTGAGATAGTTAAAAAAGCGATTTTCTACCTCATTCTAGGAACCATCATTTTGATTTTCATTTTTAATCAATTAGTAGGTGTATTGCTAGCTGGTTCTTTTTTCATCATATACATCATTTATTACTTGTTTACTCTTTCTTCTAAGAGAAGAGTTCTAAAATTAATGCAAGAATATTTAATCATAAATGATATAGAAGTTGCGGAAAAGTTAAAACGTCCCATAGATGATATTAGAAAGATATTATCCTCATTATCTAAAAATCAGAAAAAAAAAACATGGTTATTAGTCTTTTTGAATAAACGATATCTATTTCTAAACGAAATAGGGGTAGAAAAGTTCAAAGAATACTATAGTAAAGGCTATAATGAGAAAAAGATTTTAGAAAATTTACAGAAAGACATGAAAATAAGATCCAGGGCTGAGATTAATGCAATCATAACTACTCTAATTAATAATGAAAGGCTTAGCAACTAACTAAAGACAATATATTGAAAATTAGAAAGTCAAGATAAGAATTTTCTCATTGATCTCTTTTCATATAAAAGTAATTGTATAGCTTCCTCATAGCAATTTTGTAATATAGGTTTAGAGCTTTCTTATTATTGATTTCTACTTGTAGCCAAATGTTTTTTACCGCTTCTTTAATTGCCCATTTATCAATGAGTTTAACTAACATTGAAGAGGCAACTCTTTGTCTTCTATAATTGGGATGAACAAAAACATCTCCTATATACATATATCCTTGAGGGACTAACACTGCTAAAAGTGTTCCGATGATTACATTCTTGCATTTCGTTAGCATATAACATTTTTTGGGAATTAAAATTCTTTGATTAATTTCTTGAATGATCCTCTGCTCCTCTTCGTTCCTTTTTGAAAACTTAGCTAAAAAACCTGAGATCTCTTCATTCCGAGAACCAAAAATGTAATATTCAAAATCTTCATTTATACTCTCATTTTGAAGGTCTTCAATTTTTATCCCTAAAGCACTAGTGTGATCATATGTGTGATATCCTCGTTCCAATAATTTAGCTTTAAGGTTTTTCGGTTCATGAAACTCGGGTATTGTAAAAACAGGCGGTAATTTATGCACATTATATGCCTTTTCAACTAAATCGATATCACTACCAAGATCTTTTTGTGCACCTGTGTATCCTACAGGAAACACAGAATTAGCTCGAGATGTAACGCCAACAGTAAAACGTAAAACCCATCCGTTTAAAAAATAATAATGTTTTGCTGGCCATGAATTCATTAAAAATTCTTGAAATTGCCGTACTTTCTTTTTTGATTTTATTCTGATCATAGTTTTGCTGATTTATTCTGAACCATTTAGTTACCAATTAATCAATATATATGAATTTTTTAAATTGGATATTAATAAGGTCTAATAATTAAACAGATGAATTAGATAAAAAATATAAATATTTTTAAAGAGATATGTTGAATCAATATTAAAGAAATTCAAATTTACTAATTAAAAAGATAGGCGAGAAATTTGGGATCTAAAAAAAGCAGACCTACACTAGGAGTTATAATATTTTTGATTCTGGGATTTTTGCATATCCTTCTTCCAGTGTGGGGTATAGTAGTTCCTGATATTATGGCATCGTTCTTTTGGTACTGGGGTTTTTATATTGCAGGTGGTGGTGGCACTTTTGATACAGGGATTATATCAAATGAGGAGTGGCTATCCGCAGGTAGAACCGCAATGATATTAATGATAATTTGTTATGTAATCCTAACAATAACCTTTATCATAGTCAAAATTAAGAAGACATTTAAAACTGAGAAGAACCTAAATATCTTTGGAATTATCTGGTTAATATTGGGAATCATCTTGCTGATTGCGCCATCAATATACTTAGCAGCAGTAGGTGATTCACCATTTGATGAATATTCTTGGGGAGTAGGAATATTTTTCTCATACGGACTAGCATGCGTTCCTCTTCTCCTCGGAATTTTTGTTCTTTATAGTCAGATGAAGGGAGAGAAGGTAAGACCTGAAGTTACGCAAATTTAAATTTTAACAAGACAAAAAACAAAATTTAAATCTCTTTTTTTTTATTCTAATTTGTTGAAAATACACTATTTCGTTTAATTAAGATAAAAGGAGTGCCGGTGGAGGGGATCTCACAGGTAAAGCGCTTATCTTTACCATTTTGAGCCCTCGACCTCCAGAGTACATCCGGTCTGACCCATTATTTCAGAAGGATTATGAGTCTGGTGCTATAACCAAGCTAAGCCACACCGGCATAATTTAATCAAATTTAGCCTCCGGCGGGAATTTCCGAGTAAAAGGATCCTCTTATCTCTTTTGAACCCGCGGCCTTTGCCTTACCAAGGCAATGCTCTACCACCTAAGCCACGGAGGCATAATTAAACTTCTAACAAACTAAGTAATTAAAGTTAAATTAAAAATTTTATTACGAAATAAGTTTTTTTCACTTATAAAATGTAGTAAGTGATGTCGTTAAAATAATATAGAAATAATTGTTCAACTTATATTTTCGATGCTTTTAACGTAAAGAAAAGAGGGATCTCAGCTTTTTGATTTTTCAGTTTATAATATCCATTAGAATCTTGTTCTGAAAATGAATATACTTGAAATGGTAGGTATGGATGCTCATTAAAGAAATCAATTTTTAAACCTGCTTGTATTAATGAATTGATAATATCTGATAAGCTGTGTTCCCACTCATATTCTTTAAGGGGTTTCATATGAGGTTTATTAGATGCGTAAGAACCTTCAACAGTATCTTCCATTGGTTCCGCACTATGAAAATAATTGTATCTAAGTTGTAATTCCTCTGGATGTTCATTATCAAACATTTTTGAGAAAGGATGACCGTCAGCAATATAGAAAAATCCTCCTGGTTTTAAGAAATGAGCAATAATTTCAGCCCATTTTCTAAGATCGTTTAACCAGCACAATACTCCTATAGATGTATATATTATATCGAACTTCTCAGAAAGCACATTTGGTAAATCATAAAGGTTTGATCGAATAAATTTTCCAGAAAGATTAGCTTTTTCCGTTAAAACTTTCGCTAGTCTTATTGCCTCACCTGAAAAATCAATACCTGTAACTATTGCCCCCTCTCGTTCCCAGGAAAGTGTATCTAATCCAAAATGACATTGAAGATGTAGCAACTTCTTACCTTTAACACTACCAATATCATTTAATTCATACTGTTTTAGGGTAGTCTTTCCTTCAAGAAATGAGTTAACACTATAAAATTCACTTTCATTATGGAAATGTTCTTTTGCAAATTCATCCCACATCTTTTGATTTGCTTTAAAATATTTATCATTCACTTAGGAAACCTGCGAAAAATATCAATACTTATGATTATTAAGAATTCATTTAATAAATATTTTTAAAACAGTTTCTTATATGCAAGATAATTTTATAAAAAAAAAGGAGATAAAAGATTAAATTATTTACAAATTGGCTGTAAGTAATAATCCTAGTGTAATATAGAATTGGGCTAAGATGTATGTAGTCATGATGATAAGTCTTGCGTTGGTAAACTCTCCCGCCCATTTATTTACTGCAATGCAAGCATCTGAGAATATAAAAGAAATTGAACCGACATATACTAAGACAAACGGTAAGCCTGCAAATTCTGCCAATCTGAAGATGGCTGCGATATGCATTAATAGAATAGCTCCTAAATATACTAATACGGGAATTTTCATGTCTTCTGTCTTTTTAATGAATCTTGGTACTGTAAATACTAGTATCAAAATTGCTGGACCAAGCAGAAAGAATCCCCATGAAGTAAAATTGGTAATATCTGATATAGATAAGAAAAATGATATAATGTAGAACAGCTGGTTAATTAAAAAGGCAACCATCCCGAATAAAAACCATTTTTCTTCATTTTCAAGCATCAAGAAAATATCGCCCGCACACCCACCAATTAACGCGACGATTATTAACCAGTCGACATTGTTTATTGATGTTGTTTCGATTACTCCAAAAGTATAAAATAATATCAGTAAGGGCATCAAAAGTGGCTTAGTTAAATATTCAATTTTTTTAATGTCTTTATATTCACTAAAGATTTCTATTCCCGCGAAAATGAAGAATAGAACCAAAAAAATGTATTCAATCATAGTTTTTCATTGAAGAGATATGTTTTTAATGATATTCATTTAATTAAAAGAAATTTAAATAATTTTGGTATACTTGGTGATATCTTTGTTATTCTGCTTTTCTCAGCTTTTCTCAACACAAATTCATATTCTCCAATAAGAAATTTTAAAAATACTTTTTCTTTTACTGTTATAATTTAAAATTATTCAATTAGATTAGTATGCAATTTGGAGCACAATTAGTTAATTATTCTACTACTTGGAAAGATACACTTTCGACAATTAAGGTAGTTGAATCGGGGCGTTGGCACAGTCTCTGGTACTCAGATCATTTCTTTACACCAGTACCTGGATCAGGTCTTGAATCTGAAGAAGCCCTCGAAGGTTGGTCATTGATTACTGCTACCGCTGCCGTTACAAAGCGTCTTCGACTAGGTATACTCGTCACAGGCAATAATTACCGAAATCCCGCGTTAATTGCCAAGATGTCAGCCACAGTGGACCAAATTTCTAATGGTCGTCTTATCCTTGGTATCGGTGCCGGGTGGTACAAGCGTGAGCATGAAGCTTTCGGATGGGAGTTTCCAGGAGTTCGTGAGAGATGTGATCGTCTAGAGGAGGCTTTGGAGTTGATCAAAAAGCTGTTTAACGCGAAAGGACCTGTTGATTATAACGGTCGTTATTACAAGCTTAATAAGGCATCCTTTTCACCTGCGTGTATTCAGAAACCGCATGTTCCAATTATGGTTGGTGGTAATGGTGAGAAAAGGACGCTTCGTACACTCGCTCGATTCGGTGATATTTGTAATATAGATTTTAATAATCCTGGATCTCCAGAAATCTTTAAGCATAAATTAGAAGTACTGGAACGTCATTGTGAAGAATTTGGTCGAGATTCTTCCGAGATTAAAAAAACGATGCTAATTCCCTTTCATCTTGAAAACAACGAAGAAAAAGCCACCCAACTTCGCAAACAGCGTGGTGATTGGGTCTTAATTGGTACAAAATCATTTATTATTGACCGCATTCAACAGTATAAAGACGCAGGTGTCGAAGAAATCATGTTTGGAGGTGTACCAGCCAAACCACAAATATATGAACGTATTAATGATGAAATTCTATCAGCTTTCAATAAATAAAACGTAATTAATAATTATCTCTATATTTTTACAATTTAATAAAATCTTTCTTATCTAGTCTCACTAATTCACTATTATAATAATCGTTTTATCCATAGAAAGATTTAAATATAAAGTGACTTTGTTCTAGATCGAACAGTTCGATATCGAACAATCGAAATCGAAACATTAAAAATGGAGGAATAAAGCATGGATACAACGTCTTTTTATTTTGAAACCTATAATTTCAAATGCAGAAAACACGTTAAATCTAGTCGAAGTGAGGAAATTAGTGAAAAGATTACTTCTGAAAAAATTTATTCCGAATTAAAAAATATCGGTGAAAATGATAAATAAAATAAAGACTGGATGGAAGTTGCCAATATTACCTTTACCTGTATGCTTGTTAGGAGCACATGTTAATGATAAACCCAATTTCAATACTATTGTGTGGTTTAACATGTTGCATGATAATCCCCCTTTAATTGGCGTTGCGATGTCTAAAAGACATTATACTAATCAAGGTATTAAGGAAAATAAAACATTCAGTATTAATATCCCCACAAGCGATATGGTCACTGTAACAGATTATTGTGGCTTGCATTCTGGTTCGAAAGTTGATAAATCCAAAGAATTCGAGCTTTTTTATGGAGATCTCAAGACAGCTCCAATGATAAAAGAATGTAGTGTAAATATTGAGTGTAGCCTATACAATACCATTGAATTTAAGAATACTGAGTTATTTGTAGGTGAAATAACTGAGATATATACTGATGAAAAATACGTAAAAGATAAGGAAGCTGATGTAAATAATTTCGATTCTTTTATGTTTTTAATGCCTAATGGTCCATATTTAAAACTTGGGGATTATCTTGCTAAAGCTTATAATGTAGGTAAAAGTTATAATCCTAAAAATGAATAAAAATATAAAAAAAGAGTTAAAGGAGGAATTAAAATATGGAAGAAATTATTGCCTATTGTGGGCTTAATTGTTCCGCATACCCTGCATATATTGCTACCCAAAAAGATGATTATGAAGAAATTAAAAAAGTTGCAGAGCAGTGGTCAAATGAGTCAATGTCATTTAAACCAGAAGATATATATTGTGATGGGTGTAATTCGGATGAGAGAGTTTTTAGTTGGTGTAAGGATTGCCCAACAAGGAACTGTTGTAGGGAACACCAACTTGAAAATTGTGCTTACTGCACAGATTATTTCTGTGATAACTTAAAGAAGACTTTTGGCATGGATCCTACTGCTAAAGAAAGATTAGATGATATTAGAAAGAACTTATAAAATTAAAACTACTTAAAGGAGATGTTTATGGAATTAGAAGAAGTTAAAGATATAAGTTTGGAATTAATAGAGACATCTAAAGCCGCTTATTTAACAACTATTGACTCTGAAGGATATCCAATAACGAGAGCCATGTTTAATTTAAGGAATAAAGAGCAATTTCCAGAATTTTCGGATTTTTTTGCAGAACAAGAAAATGAGTTTATGATCTTTATTTCTACAAATACATCATCATCGAAAGTGGAGCATATTAAGAAAAATCCTAAAATTTCTGTGTATTTCTGTGATCCCGAAGAGTTTAAAGGAGTTATGTTTGGAGGTGAAGCAGAAATCATTGTTGATCCAAAAATAAAAAAGAATATTTGGTTAGATTGGTGGACAAGATATTATCCTGATGGATTAGAAGATCCGGATTATACATTGTTTAAGTTACATCCAAAAAATGCAAGATTTTACTATAAATTAACTCAAGTTCATTTTGTCCCAGGAGAAGAATAATGGCAAATATGAGGGAGGGAGGATTTTTGATTTCAAAGATTCAGAAATTATCTAGTAGGATCTTTGCAAAATTACTGCGAGAATATAAAGCGGTTGAAATAACTCCTGCTCAAGGTAGGGTTATGTTTCCACTCTGGAATTCAAATAAGGATAAATTATCCTTCCACGAATTATTAAAAATAACCTCATTAAGTAAAGCCACTTTATCTCATTTGTTAGACAACCTTGAAAAGTCTGGACATATAAAACGAATCCCACCTCGAGGAGATGAAGATAAACGAACTGTATATATTAAACTAACAGAAGAAGATAAAGAGCTCCAGGAAAAATATGTTGAAGTATCTAATCAAATGAAAGATCTTTTTTATAAAGGATTCACTGAAGAGGATATTGATGAGTTCGAAGAATATTTAAAACGACTATTAGATAACTTGACGGATTATAATGAAGAAAGAGAATCACAATAAAGAAATTATTTAGTTAGTTTTTTTTTTTTAAAATCTATTTAATTTTTTCAACACGATCTCACTTATTATTTCTAGATATTTTAGGCATATATATTTTTACTCTCGAAAAATGAATTTGAGGAAAGGAAATCTTTGGTAAAATCATCTGAGTGGTAAATAATCTATTTGATATGGTTTCATGATTAATTTTTGCGTTAAAAGTCTTATCTTCTTCTAAATTACCAACAAAAATAATCTTTTCATCATCATGGCTCTCTTGTTGAGGAAGAATATATTGATCTTCAACAGATTCTTTATTACTAACTATTTCATTTTCAATAGATTTAATGAATTCTACAGATTGGAATTTTTTTTCATTAAGGATTATGCTAAATTGCTCTCTAAAATTCTCAATATTGTCGAATTCTTGAAATTTTTCATACTCAAATACCCATCCTGTATCAACATCATATAACATACCTGTAATAGTCAAATCTTCTTTATGAACTCGTAATCTTTTTATATTTGCTAGTTGTTGTTTGATATTTTTCAACTCGTCAGTAAACGGTTTGAAGAAATTTTTAATCTGAGAGAAGATATCTAATGATTCTTTTGACCTTGGTGTAAAAAATTCATAGGGAATTTTCTTTCTTAGCTCCAACATCTTAATTTTTGTCATTCCACAGTCTAAATGGCCTAAAATTATAATATGCTTAATATTATATTGATAAACAGCTAGAAGTATTGATCTCAGAGCATCTGAAGTAATTAAATTTCCAGCATTCCTTAAGATGAAGACATCTCCAGGATTTAGTTGAAAAACTCGATGAACATCTATTCTAGGGTCCATACAAGTAAGAATTAAAACAGGATATTTTGGAATTTTATCATTAACTTCAATATTCTCTAAGCCCTGCAATATCTTCCATTGATACCGTAAATTTCCATTTATTAGTACATTTTCAATATTATCAATCATACCTCTTTCCACATCTCATTTTTAATCTCCTCATAAATTCCTAAAGAATTTTAAAAAAAATATTAAAATGAAAAAAATATTATTTTTTAACTAAAATTTCTTTAATTTTCTCAGCTCCACCATTGCCAAAAAATTCCTTAATTTTATCAGAATACTCGGGTAAAAGTTGTAAGAACGGCATAATCGCTTTTGAAAGTGATGAGAATACATCATTTCCATCACCCATGATAAACATTTTATCCGGTTTTATATGTTTAAATATTTCAGGTAAGATGTTTGTTAACTGAACCGCTAAGAATCTCTCATCTGCGCTACCCATAGCTTCTACTTGTTTCATAAACCCTTCAGCTTGGGCGAGCATTTGTTGTTTTATATTCTCAGATTCACCTTCAGCTTGAGCTATTAACCTACGTTTTATTTGTTGAGCATCAGCATCAGCTTCAATAATTTTCTTTCGTCTATCACCATCAGCTTCAATTATCTTACGTTCTCTTTCTTGTTCTGCAATAGCTATTTCTTTTTCCTTCCTACGTATTTCAATCTCCCTTTCAACAGACTGTTCTTGAATTCCTAATTCATTTTTAACATCTAATTCTCTTAATCTTGATTCTCTTTCTGCTTCAGCTTTTGCTATTCTAGCTTTTCTATGTTCCTCAGCTTGTTTAGATGCTTCCATATTCTTTTTAAGCTCTGGTTCACCAATAATAACTTCTATTATTTCTAAAGATTCGATCACTATGCCCCAATCAGATGTTAATTCATGTAAATCTTTTTCAACATGATCAATTATCTCTCTTCTTTCTCTAATGATCTTTTCCAGTGGCATATTAGCACATGTAGTACGAATAATCGCTTCGGTTGCGCCTTTTAATATTTTCTCAACATAATTATCATCTCTCATATTCCATGAGACCGCACTGAAAGCTTTTTCTGGATCAATCACCTTCCAAATCAACAATCCCTCGATCTCAATGTTTTGATATTCGCTTGAGACTACCTGTTCATGAGCTTCAACTAAAGTTTGAATACTAGTAGTAGGAATAACGATATACTCATCTATCAATGGAAGTAAAACTATACTTCCACCCAATCCTGCATGTTTAACTTTACCATTACGTAAATGGATAACAAACTGGTTTGTTTTAAACTTTCTATATCGTGCGGCGAAAAAGATTACAAACAGGAATATTACAATACCAATTGAAACCCCTATCCCTACAAATAAGGGGTTTATTTCAAATATCAATCTTCTTTTCTTCCCTCCTTTTTTTTATTTTGTTAAATCCTTTATTATTTTTGTTTAAATCTCAAAATTCCATTACACACTCTTTTAACCAAATACAATTTATAATTAGTTTAATCTCTTCTTGCTTCTAATTGACTTCAAGCTATTATCAACTAATAATAAACCGTTTTTGACACTACAAATGTAAACGTGATCCCCCCTATCAAAAACCATTTCTTCTCTTAGAGGTTTAACGTGTAATCGTTCAAATTTCATTGGTGTATTAGAAGGTACCTTAATCACTCCCCCCCTATCGTCAACCTTTAAAAGTACTTCCCCTTTAATCCCGATTAAATTCATTGTAGAAGAAATCCTGTAATATCGCGATTTTGCCAATATTTTCCATAAGAAATTGATAAATTTTACTGAAAGATATGAAATCATAGGAGAGGCAAAAAATATTATATATTTATGATCTACCCCTAATAGATAATATAGAGTCAGCCCTGAAATCCCATAAACTAAAAATGCAGTTGAAAATAAAAACATAATAGGAGCAGGAGTAGTAGTGGATATAAAATCCGAGTCAAACTCACCCTCCGTATCGATCTCTAATTCAGAATCCACATCAACTCCTGCATCCACATCTACATCTCCTTCAACATCAACAGCGTCTACATCGATTTCTGCCTCTATATCATAATCAACGTCAACATCACTATCAATATCAATTTCAGCATCAACATCGGCGTCAATATCTATTTCACTATCGATGTCTATATCACTGTCAATATCTATATCTACTTCAGCATCCAATTCGCCCGTTCCCATTATATTTGATTCCATTTGAGCTAGAAAAGTTGAAATTATTGATAAAACTAAACCCCCTATAAAAAAGCCTAAACATAGGCTTATAAAAATATCATAAAAATTAGTAAAGAAAAAACCAATTGATGTCATTAATAACCCAATAACAACGATTAAAGATACAGCAATACTGTCTTTTTTCTTCCAATGAACGTATGTTAATACTCTATAGGGTCTTTTTTGCGTCATTTAGGTATTATTATATCATTTCTACTTATAAAATTAATAACTAAAATTTTGTACCACACATATGACAAAATACAGCATTCAAATCCTTTTTAGCACCACAATATTGACAGTAATTGACTACCACTTCTACATTGACTTCTTTATCATGAACGTCCTTAGTGGGACTTTTAAATGCTGATGCTTTATAAGGGTTTATAGGAACGATCGGTTTTTCAAAAGGAATTTGTTTTCTATACATATTTCCATTTCTAGAATTATTATGAGGTTTACTCATTGTTACTGCACCAGCAGCTAAGATAATTGCAAAAAATATCATAAAACCTCCAATCCAAAAAACTATACTAAAATTGAATCCAAAAAACCACGAACGGTTGAAAAACAAGAAAAACATAATTCCAAAGACTAAAAAAATGAGTAAACCAGCTATCGCTGCTCCAGAACCAGTTCTACGACAGTTCTTTCTACTTGCTACAATGGGGATTACATATGCCATTTTTTCTTATCTCTTCTTTTTTTGTAATTAAAAGTATTTTTTATATAGAACGACCGATACTCCCATTTGTTCTGAGAGTTATATATTTGTCTAAATTCTGCCAATTTTTTTTATCAACACATTGCCTATGATGCTTTCTTTTCTGAAATTTATTACAAATTGGTTTTATTTTTTTCATTTGTAATTAAAACCTTTTTTATTATTATGGATGTTGATCTAAATTTTTATTCAGTATTTTGAATTCCCCAAATGATACGATATTGGGGTTAAACGATATAGCAGGGGAGTCAAATGTATATTTATCCGCAACCTTCCAAACTGCATTTTTATGACATTCGGCTCTATGGAACTTTTTTTTCTTCTTTTTCTTCATTTTCTTATATTTTAATATATTTTTTTATATTTTTTTTACCTACAATATATATTCATATACTTATATATTTAAATGTTATGATCAGTTTCTAATTTCAGACAAAAAAACAGAAAACAGCGATATTCCAACTATAGAGATATATATAAGTATATATAGAATTAAAGAAAGATTAAAAATAGGAAGACTATTAAATATATATCCTTATATATTAACAGAAACATTTTTTAATGCCAATTATTCATTTAATAAATAGGATTAAAGTTAATAAATATAAAGATATATAATCAAATTGAGACATAGGTAAAAATAAATATACTGGGGATGATTCTAATCGCAAATGAAAACGACAAACCTGACGATAAAAACGAGGTTAAAAACTCCGAGCATAAAGATAAACCTATTTATGTTAAAGTGAGTGATGAAACAAGAGGTTTAATTGATAAATACAAAGTACAAGGTACTACTATCTCTGATCTTATTAGAAATGCTATTAAGTGCTACGATGATTTCAACTCAATCTCACCTGAAATTCATGCTACTATTGAAAAATACAGAGAGAACAGTGAATCTGATATCTCTTTCATCGAACGTGCAATTAGATATTTTGGGGACCAAAAAAATATAGATAGAGATTTATGGATTCGTGCCAGAGATGAAATGAAAATGATGTTGATTGGAAAAACTACCTTTAATCAATTGATTGCTGCTGCTGAAGCCCCGCAAGACAGTTTGGAAAAACCATGGCATAAAAATGTAGCTATCGATATAATTCTTTGGTATAATGAAGCAAAACCACTTAAAAGTCTTTCAATAGAAGAAATTATTAGTACAATACAAAAAATGTGGGTGGTTGCGAACTATTTCCATACAATTGATGTTGTTAAAGCAGGTGAAGATGAATTTCATGTACTCTTCAGGCATAGACAAAATAAACGTTATAGCTCTTATTGGTTAGGTTATTTCACAGAATTATTTGCCTCAGATGAAATCTCCTTTAAATGTACTGTTGAAGGCCATAGTTTTGATGAGTCTTTATCACTGATAATTAAAATAGGTTATAAAAAATAAAAAATAAAATTTTAAAATCTCTTATTTTTAAATTTGAGTGAATAAAGTTTCCAATTCCTCTCTTTCTCCATCATATTCATAAGCATTAAACCAATCCCATATTTTTAGTGCAAAATCTATGAAAGCGTGTCCTTGAGCAGTAATTATATTTCCATCTTGAACAATTCGAGATTCTACATACGTTTTTCGAGGAAAGGGATCTGGGTCATTATTTTCCTCATAGATTTGAGGTGTTTGGGATGTTGTATAATTTTTATCTTTTAAAATACCCGCTTTTGCTAAAAATTCGGGTCCCGCACAGATTGCAGCGATCAGTTTTTTTTCTTTATTAAGCTGTTTAATCAGTTTTTGAAGTTCTGGTTTCATTTCTCTTTCTGAACCCCCTGGAATTAAAAGACCATCAATATCATCTGTTTGAGTAATTTCAGAAACAGTCTTATCAGGGAAGATTGTTAATCCCCCTGAAGTTTTTAAGGGTAATGTATCGTATGCAATATACACAACTTCCAGTTCTTCAGAACTATTCAAGCCTGAACACGCAAGAACCGTTTCAAAATCGGCAATACCATCATATAAATAACATAATATTGTTTTCACATCAAATCACAATCTTACTTTTAATATACTTTCCTAACTAAAATTATTCCAAAATTTTTCTGAAGGGTGGATAATTTCCTTCACTTTTCGCTCATCATGATAGCAAAAATCACAATAATCGTCTCCCTGCATTATAGTTTTAGTTCTCGTGAGATTAAAATCTGGATTCAAATTCTTTACCTGAAATAGGTCTTGATAACACATCATAGAATAACAAATTTCTTTATCACAATCCTGCAATACTTCAGCCCATCTGCATTTTCTAACTTTATACACAATTTTCTCATCATTACATAACTTCAAAATACCATCATGAGTTTGCCACATCATTGTAGTATTTTTCAACGTGTTTACATAATCTTTTAAAGACTCAATAAAATTAGCGGAATTACTTCTTGATTCAATAGTAGCTCTTATATAATTCTGTATTAAATTGATTACTTCTTCTCGGGACATAGCTGCTAGCATCGAGTTTGCTTGTAAATAATCGAATAAGATGTAACCTTTAACAAGATCTAAGACATCAACAATTATTTCTTCTTTTAAAGGTTTTTTTTTGTATTTGGGATAATTCAACAAATCCAATAATGTGTTGATAATCATATTATAAAATACTGGATTATTCTGTAGGATATTAAATTCTGCTTCAACCTGAATTCCGAAATCCTCTACATCTTTAGACTGGGAAATTGCTTCTTCAATTATTGCATTGACTAGATCTCCCTTTTCTTTCTTAATATAATTCAAGAAATCCTCAAATCCTTCTAAACTATTAACAATGAAATCCATTATATTAACTTTAATTGTAGCCTTTTCATCACACTGGAATTCTAATGTTTCTATATTATTATCATCCATCGTATTTACAACTCCGAGTAAAGTTTCTATTATAAGAATAAGTAATTATAAAAAAAAGATTAAGGAATTTTAGGATTCTTGACCCAATTCTTTGAGCTTATTCATGTGGAACTCAATCTCTTCAATCCATTCTTTTTTATTT
This sequence comes from Promethearchaeota archaeon, assembly GCA_019894975.1. Taxonomy (GTDB): domain Archaea; phylum Asgardarchaeota; class Lokiarchaeia; order Sigyniarchaeales; family SOKP01; genus Loki-b32. Next base: position 28,413 of record JAGXNO010000041.1, read on the forward strand.
TTAATATGACAGAAGCAGTATCTTACTATTTTTCTAGCTTTTTGGAAGCTTTCTTTTGCTTCTGGATAATTTCCAAGCTTTTCATAGCATTTCCCTAAACCTACATAAGATGCAGGAACGAACCAACCATTTGGTTCAGTTTTGATTGCTTTTTTATATTTTTTAATTGCTTTTTCATACTCTCCAGTAATCACCAGAATTTCTCCATATGAATCAAAAAAATTACCCTCTTGTGGAAAATTTTCAGTGAGCGCTTTAATAGTTTCAATAGCGGCAATCTCATTCTCCTCATCTTCAACTCCCATCTCTTTCTTTTGTTTATAGATATAGGCATGCCAGTATGCTTTATTATTAAAAAATTCAACATAATCCGGATAAGTTTTTGTCAATTCGGTAATGATTTCTAATCCAGATTCATAGTCACCCTGCATTTTATAAAGATAAGCTTTTTGCATTAAAAGGTTTTTTCGATTATCAGGATGTCGCTCCATCGCCTCCTCCAATACTTCAAAAGCTTCCTCATATCTTTTTAACTCTGCAAGGATTTTTAATTTATAATAATATAAGTCAACTACCTCATCAGTCATCTCCATTGCTATTTCAATTTCTTCAAGCGCTTCTTCATACTTTTGCATTTGCTCCAATATTGTTGATTTAAATTGATAATATCGGGCCATATTAGATATGCTAGAATCGGTTCTAATTGCCTCATCTATTAAATCTAAAACGTAATCATCATTTACTTCCCCAACTTCAAAATCGTAGATTTTACTATATCCATATACTAATGCTTTTGCAGCGAGTGAAATCGGATGATCCGGATAAAATTCAAACATATCTTCTACAATTTCTAAAGCCTCACTAGCTTTACCCAAGGCTGTGTATGAAGACACTAATATAAACGATGAGGATAAGTAAATTCCTTCATCCTCTTTATATTTCTCATACTCTATTACATCATCAATTAATTTTATTGCTTCAGTATAACGGTTTATCTGGCAAAGAACCCTTGCTTTAAATAGCATAAATTCTTTACTCCTTAGACCACCATTAATCTTAGAATTAACATAATTTAAGGCTTTTTTATATTGCATCTTATCTTCCAGCCTTTTCTTTCCTTCCTTAATTGCTGAAGCAGTACTAGGAATCGTATAATACTCTTCGAGTATGTCAAAAATTTGGGGAGAAATGTAATAATTTTCTTGTGTTTCATCAAAGTCTTTAAGTACTTCGGTTGTAGCACTGTAATATTGAAATTCCTGCCAAATAGTCCCCTCTAATTTATCAGTAATATCTTCTAATCTCTTCTGAGTTTCCATTTTATAAGCAAGGTATTTTATATAATCAGGTAGAAATTCTCTCAATGGACCTTTTAAACTGACATCAAATAAGATGTCGCAGATCTCATTCAATATGGCTTCAACTGTAGACTCTAAGGTTAAGGGAAGAGTCTCCATATCGTTTTTTTCATACAACTTATTTAAATATGTAAACTTTGTGATATAATCTTCAGTAATGGCGCTTAAGACCTTCTCAAGCTTTTCATTTGCCTGAAAAAAATAAGTTTTATCTTCACCTGGATCCAATTTAAAGAATTTTGTAGTATAAACACCTTTTTCAGTAATTTTGCGGATATTGAACTCTAGATCCAATTTGTCAACCTTATATTTTTCTGAAAATTCGTCTGTTGATATATAAGAAGGATATTGATTTGGATGATTCATAGAAAGATAAAGCAGGATCTTATTGAATTGATCTTCTGTATCAATTGAGCCCTTTAATTTCTCAAAAGGTAAAGTTAAGACATTGTTTAAAAACCGAAATTTGACGTCAGAATTGACAATGTCATACTTCTCGAAAAATCCTATTGTTTTCATCGTAATCTCTTCGATCCGCTTACTTTCTTCATTAAGGATTGATTGTCTGTCTAAATCATATGTTCTCAACATTCGTGCATATTCTGCTTTACCAATCCGGGTAATCCGATACTCCTTTTCATCATTCTTCTGTATCACTTCTCTATGCAATAATGATTTAATACTTTTCGACAATGAGGATTGATTTATTGAAAGTGGCTCCTCCAGGAAATCTGACCACTTCAAAAAATTGTTGTTATATGCCATCCATAAAATCCAATGCTCATATTCCCTTCTGTCCGTTAACGCCTTAGGAGGATAATTTAACCTTCGTTTCTTATCCTTTGTTTGTGATAGTTCATTATATCTGATTTCACCACTCGCCGTTATTTTGTATACCCCCCTCTTCACTTTCTCAATATAACCTTCATCTTGGAGTTCTTTTAGATAATTTGATAAGGTAGATTGAGGGATATTAAGAGGGTCTTCTTTAAAATGAGCCCATTCGACACTTTCGTTGTTTTTTAACATCCAAAGGATAACATGCTCGACATTTTTGCGAAGACCAAATGTTTGCTTTGTAATCTCCTCAGGTGGTAAATTCAGTTCTGATACTCTACTCATAAATTTTCACTTAAAACTTGCTTTAAAGTTCTTTATTTTTGTGAATTGTCCTACAATATATGTATAATCCAACTCTTATTTAAGGTTTCTCGTTCAATTTGGTGTTTGAACTCCAATTGAAGTACAAACTACAATTGAACTTTATGTAATTAAACTATATATTGAAGTAATTCTTAGTAATTATTAGAACAAAAAGAAAAAAAAGTGAGTAAAAAAAATGGAACAACTACAAGAAATGGATTTAAACGATCTTAGTGTGCCTGAGTGCGAGAAGATCGAAGTCTGTATAGAATGTGAAGCGAAAGCAAAAGAGCCAGTGCGGGAAAAAGAGGTTCATAGAGTTCCAATTAAGAATCGGTTATCAAAGTTATTTAAGAAATCAAAGTATAACGCAAAGTATATGGAACAAGTAATTCCCATCCAACGATTAGAACGTGAGCGAATTCACAGGAATTACGGAATATATTAGAGGTTTAAATAAAACTTTTTTAATATAATTAGTAAGTAGAACAAAAAAACAATCAAAAAACAAACAAAAAACAAGAAAGAGGTTAAAAAAATGTCAAGAAAACTGATGGATAGAAGAGAAATAATCATTATCAGGAACATGTATTACCGCAATCGTTATTAAATATTTTTTCCTTTTTTAATTATCATGCTAACAAGAACTAAATCATCACATCATCATCAATCATTACATCACGAGCAATTTTTTATCAACTCATAGAACCAGAAGTAAGTAAGACCATTTTCCATAATGGATTCACATCGGGGGTGAGGGAGTGATTTTAATCCTCCCGAACTTTCCTACTTATAGAAATTCCAATTAAACAAAAAAAAAGCACTAAAAATAAAAAATAAAGGGAGTGAAAGGAATGGGGTATGACAAGTTTGTATTTACGGGGTATGCGAAATGTCCATGTTGTCAGACAGGTATGATTATGATCGACAATAAAGTGGTGAGCTGTCCCGTGTGTGAACTGAAGCGGGAAGAAAAGGCCCAGAAGCTCGGAAAAGGAACGCCTGTTTCGCAGGCAATATTAATCTAAATTTTTTTTTAAATTATACATTTTTACAATTTTCTTATATTGAGATTTGCCTTCTAAATCTAACCAGTAATCTCCTCTTTTCTCATCATCACTAATACTAAAATGATGGCTTGGGAAGGAAAGAAGGGAATAATTTTTATGACTTATTTTAAAATCATACTGTGTTTCTATATGTAAATCGTTATAAGTGGTAACTCCGTTATAGGTGGCATTACTGCTCTTTATGTGGGGAAAAATTAGAAACGGGTATAAAATTTTGCCCAAATTGTGGTAGTAACAT
>JAGXNO010000042.1 GCA_019894975.1 Promethearchaeota archaeon
ATTTTGCCAAACGCTCATTACTCCTGAACATAAATTCTGCACCTACTGTGGCAGCAACTTAAATGAAGAAGAAGAGACTTGAATTACAAAAATAAGTAGAATTCTAATTTTTATCCACAGCAGTTATTACTTTGAGGATTTTTAGATCGGGCTCGAGCGTCCCACAAACACCCACATCCTTTACGTTCTTGGAGAAGGACAGCCATTGCAGGGCAATTTCTTTGACAAGCACTACATTCAGTGCATCTATCAACATCATATATCTTGAATTTGCCATTATCAGTTGATTGTGGAATTCCAAAAGGGCAAACTTCTGCACAGATACCGCAACCAGTGCATAATTCTTGATCAATTGATATTTTAGGCAAACTTATTGTAATATTTATTGAAGCGGGTTTTAGGACCATTTTAACCACATCTTTATTTTAATAGCTCTAATAATATAATATTCTTAGCAATATTTATGTTATTCTATTATTTAGAATAAGACAAAACCTACACTAGCCAGAATTAAACCTACTATTAATAAGGGTAGATTAATTTTTCTGAAAGTTGGATATTCTTCCTGTATTTCACCTGGACTCGTTTCCATTGAGTATCCGCTAAAGCTCATTGTAAAGAAGAAAGCAAACCAGAAATACAATCCTATACTCCATAGGCTTACTATAATTGAATCATGGATAAACCAAGTTAAACCACCTAAGATTATTACGTTAAGAATTCCATACACTATTCCCTTCTTAATAAAACATCGTGTAAACTTTGTTATCGGAAAAAAGAAGGCAATTAAAGCATTTGTGAGAAGTATCCACAGCCAAATCTCACCGATTCTCCAAAACTTATCAATCCAAAGGGGATTAAGGAAGCTAATAGCAAAAATGAGTACTAATAATCCTATAGTTGGTTTGAGGAATATTTTTCTCAGTAAAAATGTAGAATGTGTTATAAATGCCCGTAATCGGTGTGAGAGCGTAAATTTTGCCAATTTCCATTTATCTGGTTTTTTTGCAGGGCGGTCTTCTAGATAACGGGGTAAATGTTTTGCCCAAACTGGTCCATAGAGGATATTAAATGGAAAATCTGGGGATTCACTCTTTATTATAGGTGCAGCTACCCCCCCTGCTGAGAGTTGGGGCAATATAAGAGTTTTTTTAGTTGTTACACCAGTTATCCCAGAAGCTTCAACAGCTTCAATAACCTGTTTGTTTCCAAAGTTATCTCCACGTGCTGCACACCATACATTTATACCTTTTGAGTCTACACATAATACCCAAGCATCTATTCCTTTGAGTGCTCGCATAACTTTAATATATGTGTAAATATAATTTGCGGTAACTATAATTGGGGCCTTTTCATTTGGTTTTCCTGATTGGTAGATTCCAGGTTCAATAGGGAGATGGTCTACTTGGCCTGTAAAAATACATTTATACATTTGCATTTGACTTCGGAAACCTTTAGATTTTCTTTGAGACGGTCGATAATATCCAGGCTTATCTCGATTTACATCGTTAATTTTTTCCAATTCAAGAGCCTTGATTGAACCGTGTCTCCATTTTTTTTCGATATTTATTTTAAATCCTATTGGCTCCATATAATCAAAAAACCATTTCACAAGTGACGTAGTTGGTATCCGAAGTCTCCTTAATTTTTTCTTGAACCACCATCGTTTTATTTTGAAAATTATTTTCCAAAATCCAGAAGGTACAAATTCGGCACCAATCAGTATTTTGCCTCCAGGTTTTAGCATTCTCCAAGAGTTTCTAAGAAAGATTTGCTGTTCAAATGGTCCGAGTTCTGAAAGCATGAATGTGCTGACAATTAGATCCATTGAGTTCTCCTCAACAGGCAATTCTTTGATAGTTCCGATTTGATATATTAATTTAACATCTTGATCAGTCGGATAATTTTTCATAGCATTGTTAATCATTTGAAAATTCTTATCTATTGCAAGAACATTGTTTCCTTTTAACGCTATTTTAGAGGCTAGATCACCTGTACCACAACCTACCTCCAATATAGATTGTGATGTTCCAATTCGTTCTAAAATCCAATCTTTGACTTCAATATTTACACCTTTAGTTAAAGCAGTAAATTTTTCGTCATAGGTATCTGGTTCTTGCTCTAATTTTCTCATAAAGGTTACAGCGATTTTATTCACACCTATTTACTATTAATTTTCAAAACTACTCTTTGAGTAATAAGATTCTATGGTTCTTAATTTTTTTCTGTAGTAATTAAGTATAGATCATTTTTGTTAAAAATTGGACTCCTTTTATCTTAATATAGGTTTTATATATAAAAGATGTAGAATTCTAATAAATTAAAAAATTTCAAGAAAAGGTATATAAAAATGAGTGAAGAAGTAAGTGATAATACATTTTGGAAAGGAACTCTTCGAAAACATAAGAATGCTCTAATTATAATGATTATAGCTGGAATATGCTTATTCATTGGAGCAATTTTAGTTGGGATTTGGGTATTAGAGGCAAACCCTTTTGTAGATCCACGTACCGGTACCTTTAACGATTGGACGCTTAATTATGTTGTTGGATTCATGATACTCATAATTCTATGGGAATTATTGTTAATTGGATTACCCGCAGCTATATTCTTTGGTGTTGGAGGATACTTATGGTGGAAGGGATTACCAGAAGAAGAAAAGAAAGAACACAAGGAACGAGAGAAAAAAAAGAAATCCCATAAAGCAGAAAAATATGGTGGTGGTGGCGGGGGATTTAGTTTCGTTATGTTTATCGCATTTTGTATCTATATCGCAGTGCAAGGGAATTATAACGCCACATTTGGCTCTGAACCGTACACATATTGGCTATATTCATATATGTTAACATTTATGTGGATTGTTATCGTTCTTGGGACACCTTGTTTAATCGCTTTTATTATCTGGTATTTAGTAAAAGGAAGAAAAAAATAAGAATTAAAAAAAAAATTCATTTCTTTTTTTATATTTTTGGTTTAAAAATCTTTTTATCTATTAAATTAAGTACAGTCTCAGCGTCCTTAATTTGAAAGCCCTTTTTAGCGTAAAGTAAATAGGAGAGGAAAAAATAATCCGTCTTCCTCATTTTCATTACTTCTTCTGCTCTAATAATTAATGTTTTTTCGTCTGAGGATATTTTTACATTTTGAGTTTTTAATTCTAATGGATATATTAATGAAGTTTCTAAATGTATATCAAGTAAATTTTTAATTCCACTAAACTTAGAGATTTCTCCTGTAAAATTTGCTAGGTCTTCACCATATTCACCATCAATATCATATGATAAGGATTTAATCGAGTCTAAGAAGTCTTGAGAAGGATTATCTTTCATTATAAGTAAAATTCTAAAATCTTTAAATTCAGACATTATTATTTTAGATTCAAGATATTCTAGTTTTATTGTTTGAGATTGTTCATTGGCGCCTGTTAATTCTATGCCAAAATTACGAATAGCTTCTAAAAATCCCGTAATGAGTGAAGCATCAATATCTTTCCCTGCAAGTAACTGTTCATAAATATTAAGCCCTGTGTTTTTTTCAATAATTATAAAATAATCTAAATTTAAAACATCCATGTATTTATTATAGATTTTCTGTCTGAATTCCTGATGTTTCGTTTTCGATCTTTTTACAAGTTTATACGATATAAAACTAGCCCCTGCTAAAAGAACCGAGCCCACAACAATAATAACAATATAGAGTGGATCTAAAACAAATGGGACATTAACTTGAAAATCCTGAGACTTGATTCCTGCATTTTCCCCATCAAACCAATAAACATAAGCCCAATAAATTCCCTTGTTTGGGTTAGATGACAATGTATGAGCTAGAACAATTTCGCTTGTCGTAGTTACGGCAATCTCTACTGTTTCTCGATATTCTTCAAACCCTAAAGAATTTATTAACACATATGTAAGATTTCCAGGATTAATTGGGGGTAACACAGAAAATTCCAAATCCTGATCGGGTTCGAATTTAAGTTTTGGCGTTTTTAATGATAAAACCACATTGGGTGAATTAGCATTTATTTCCCAAGAAGCCCCATCAATAAGAACATCATTTGGAATCACTAAGTACTCATCTAAAATGTTAATGGTAACATTAGGTGTAATGTCCACTCCATTTCTTTTTACTGAAAAGTTATACCATGAGGTAGGATAATTAAATTTGACAGTATAATTTTGGTGAATCTTAGTAAAATCAGGAGTTAACAACCAGCTATTTGCTGAATTATCTCTAAGTTCCAATTGACCATCAGAAAAGAAATGATTAACTAACTTAACTTGATAACTCAGATTGAAAATTAAGCCAATAGATCGATTATTTCCAATTTCAATATTAAAATCTGTAGCATTTGGAGTAATAACATCATTAATTGTAAGATTTCCTGTACCTTTGCTGGGTCCATCTAAAATAGGGTATGAAGATCCATTAAGTTCAGCAGTCATGTTAACTTCTTCAGGGTTGAAAGATCGATTTACTCGTTGAATTAACTTATATAATAGTGGCTTTCCAATATCATCTTGCTTCCATTCACCGTCATACACAGCTGTATGCAGATTTATGTTGTAAGATCCACTCGCATTATAAAACCAATTGTAGGTTGATTTATCTGTCGGAAACAATTCAGAACCATTTATTGCTAAATAATAACTTCCTGTAGTAAGCGAGATCTCTTCTTCAAATGTTTGTAGATGCCATTCAGGGCTGGATATATTTATTAAAGTGTTCGCTAAAATGTTTCCATCCGGAGCATCAGTACCTCCATCAAAACCTTGAATTTGAACATACACTGGAAAGACAGGAGTTCCTGTAATGTATCCATAAATATAAACACCAAATATAATTGTAGGTTCTGTAATATTGATTTCTACACCATAACCTAATTTTCCTCTGGGATCAATTGTGTGAATGGCTTGTCCTTTATCTTCAACAGTTTTAACTTCTTCACCTAATTTAATGTCGCTGATATTCAATTGGATGTTTGTAATATTCCAACTCTCTGAAGGAAGGGATAGACTAATTGAACTTACACTAGTTTGATTATCTATATTTTCTGTCATTTCAGTCATTCGAGAACTAGTTGAAACTATAATTGTTTCATCATGTCCCTGGGCATAAGAAATATTAATTAATTGAACAAGGCTTATAAACGCGATCGTTGTTAGAAAAAAGCTAATTATTAGCAAAGAATGATTAATTTTTCTCATTATTTCCTTAATGACAACCTGCAAATATAAATATGATTGATATAGGATATCGAAATACTAATCACGTTCAAAATTAGAAAATTTCAATGAAAATTTTGTTGATTTAAATAAAATATAATTTTCTAAATTAATTGGAATATCTTTTTTTCGATTAATTTAAATATAACTTCTACGTCTTTTGGGCTACATTCTTTTCCAGGCAATAATGATTTTATAAGAAAATGGTCTTGATTATTAGTTTTCATCCATGATACTGCTTTATTGATATAAAATCTTTCATTTTGTGTGATTCTTAGTTTGTCGAGTTTCTCAACAGGAGTAATTTTTAACGGATATATGAAAGCTACATTTAAATGTTGTTTAAGTAAATTCTCAACTGATTGGAACTTTTTAACATCCCCATTAAAAGATTCTAGCATTGTTCCATAATTTTTATATACATCATAGGTTAATTCTTCAATCGAATACAAAAAGAACCTGGAGGGTCTTTCTTTCATTATTAGGATTAGTCTGACATTAATGAACTCGCTCATTAATACTATGGAATCTTTGTATTCTAGTTTAATTATCTGTGATTGATCTTCAACCTTGATTAATTCAATTCCAAATGAATGTATTGCTTGTAAAAATCCGGATATTAAAGCTGCATCGATTTTTTTCTCCGTGTAATTTTGAGTATAAACATTTAACCCCGATCTTTTGTCTGACACCATTATATAATCAAGATTCAAGATGTCTATACATGAGTTAAATAATTTTTGTTTTTTTTCAATTTGTTTGTTTCTATATGATCTTACTGTTCGATATGACATAATACCTGCAATAGAGACTCCAATTATACTAATTATTATAACCGCAATCATCCATGGTTCTAATGTAAATGGAACGGGGGGAATAGATATTTGAAATTCCTGACTCGCCACCCCAATATCTGTATGATTATACCAATACACTTTTGCTGAATATGTTCCTTCAGTCCAATTTACGGGGATTTCGTATGAGAAAAAGTGTAGCCCTGAGACAGATTCTTCTACTTTAATTAATTCTGCTTTACCACTCGGTTTTATTATATAAAAAGTAAGATTACCTTGAGTGCTCGGAGCGTCAACAGAAAATTCTAATTCATCTCCACGTTTCCATACCGTAATTGTCATTTCTAAATTAAGATTAATGTTTGGTGAATATGAGTCTATTTTCCATTCAGCTCCCTCTACTATAGTTCCATTAGGAATATTAATAGAATTATTAATCATATCAATGTTTACTAATGAGGTTACATTTTCCCATGGTCCACTCAATTTTCTATATATAGTAAAATTATACCAATCGTTTGGAATCTCAAATTGTATAGAGTAGTTTTGAGAAATTCTATTGATTACTGGTGACATCGACCAAAAATTATACGAGTCTTCAGGTGTTGCAAGGGCTTCAGTTGTGAATGAATTTTTTAATTTAAGAGAATAATTATAATTGAATTTTAAGGTTACTGATCTATTAATTATGATTGTAAGATCAAAATTGATTCCTTCCTGAAAATGATCCAGGTCACTAATTTCTAAAGATCCTGTACCAATAACTGATCCGTTAGTTATTTCAAAATTATCTCCATTGATTTCAGCCGTCATGTTTAGATCTGAAGGAAAATAACTTCGAGCAACTTTTTGATTTAATTTACAGAGAAAACTTGAATTTATGGCTCCCGTACTCCAAGAAGTTATAAATGAAGATGTATGTAAAAATGGATTTTGAGGATCAAAATCATCTATTTGCCAATAATATTTTGCTTCTGTATTTAAGGGTAAATCAGTCCCATTCATCACTAGAGAATAATTTCCAGCCGGAAGTGTTATTGAGTTTAATGAAAAGTCTTGATAATACCAATCCAAATTGACAGAAATATTTAAATCTATAGATCTATAAATTGTATTGTTAGGACTCTGATTCCCTTCATCATATCCTTGTATTTGGAATTTAATAGTCTCGGTTGCTTGCGGGGTTTTATATGCTTTTATATAAACTCCAAATAATTCAGTGGGTTCCAAGATTTCAAACTGGGTACCTAAGGCAAATGTTCTAAATGTAGGATTTTTATTAATTACCAAATCCAGCCCTGTTTCACTGTCTTCAATCGTTTTGATTTCATTTCCAAGTCTTATATCAGTAAAGTTAATTTGTATGTCTGTGACTGTCCAATTTTCTTCTGGGAGCGGAATATTTAATTCACTAACATTTGTTTTTATTCCTTCAATTTCCGAATATTCATTAAATTCTAAATTCGAAGAAAAAGATATAGGCTCACCATTAGTTTGAGCATAAGAGAATGGTAGGAATTGAATTAGACTAATTACAAGAAATATAAAAATAAATAATGCAACTAATTCTCGTTTAATCTTTACAAAATTTACCATGCAAAACCCTTAGATATTAATTACTAAATCGAATTATTAAATTTATTCGACCTGTCTTTAAATAATTAATTGTACTAAAATATTTAACATTTCTGTTCTAAAATAAGGATTTTTTTTTTTATGTTCCTACTATTCTTTTTGGAAAATAAGTCTGAACTCTAAGATTTTTATGTAAAATGCATCAACAAGTTCAAATCTCTTCTTCATATTCCAATGGTTATTTCTATCTAAATTCAATACAAAAAAAAAGTTAGTAAAAAATAAATCTTGAATTCTTAGGATTAAATTGCTAGTTTTTGAAGTAAAAACGCAAAATTTTTCCCTAAATTCTGAAATGTAAGCTTTCCTTCTGCATCTTTATCCATATCTTGAGCATTCATCACGTTAGGATTTACCCCAAGGTTCCAATAACTAGAACCAACAATGAACATATTATTTATCCCAAAGAAGTAGTTAATACTTGAATAAACATGAGTTGCTCCAGCTCGTCTTACGGAAACTACTGCAGCGCCAGCTTTATGTTTTAAAAGGTCTCCATTGACTTTACTTACAAGTCCTGCTCTCTCGATTAAAGCCTTCATTCTTGCAGGAGTGTCGGCAAAATAAGTGGGTGCCCCGAGGATAATACCATCTGCTTCAATCATTTTCCCTAAATATTCGTTTAATTTATCAGTTTTAACAGCACATTCCTTGTCCCTATTCTGTGTGCAGCGATAACAAGAGATACACCCTTGAATTTTATCCATCCCCATCCATATATATTCCACATCAACTCCCGCTGCCTTCAGTTCATTCATCACTATATCCAAACAAAAACGTGTGTTCCCATTCTCTCTTGGACTTCCATTAAATACAATAACTTTCATAATTTTAACCTAAAAGAATTTAACATACAAATTATTTTTGAATAATTGATGTATCGCTTTTAATTTTTATGTTAATAAAAAATCTATAAGAAGAAGTTTATTTTGGTGTTTTTCTATTGGTTTGTATGGTTTATTGGAATACTAATTTGTCTAATTGTAGTAATCTTATACAAAATCCATAAAATTGAATTAAGATTCTTTTCCGTCTCATGTCATGACTATCTCGGAATTTTCCGCTCCATAGTCAGAAATCTTGGATCTTTAATATAGGAATTTATGGTATGGATAAAATGATCCCTATCCTCTTTGATGTTATTCGATTCGATGTAGCAGTAATTAGCAGCATGATCATTAAACACTTGTGAGGTAACATTTTCCCCCAAATTTGCTATAATATCTCTTTCTTCTATGAGGTAATCTACAGGATCAATTAGTTCAAATTCCCCCTTCTCTAAATCATACCATAAAGGTATATTAGATCCAACCCCCAAAGATCTGAATCGAAAGATAGTTGGATTGATCTCAGTGAGAACTCTTGCGGTTTCTAGTACATGGTCTTTTGAATATTTTTTTCCCCCTAAACCTAATAAAACATATAAGCTAAGTTGTATTCCCGCTTCCATAACCTTTTTTCCCGCTTTTATGAATGAATTTGCATTAGTTCCTTTATGCATGAAACGCAGTACGGTATTACTGCCACTCTCTAACCCCATGTAAACTATATCCAAGCCCGCATCCTTTAGTTCTTTCAATTCTTCATCTGATTTCCGCAAAATATCAAGAGCCTTCGAATAACAACTTACCCTTTTCACATTATTTAATTTTTCTCTAACATATTTAATAATTTTAACAAGGTGGTCAGTAGGAGCAGAAGTAGGATTTCCACCAGCTAAATAAACAGGGAAACCATGGTAATTGTTTTTTGCAGCTCTGTCAATTTGCTCAAAAACATACTCCAAGGGAAGGATTTCATATTCTTGGTAAACTTCATAGTCCTTTCCTTTATACATGTCACAGAATTTACATTTGTTCCAAGAACAGCCACTCGTTACAGCTATTAATAAACTATATGCTTCTACAGGTGGTCTAAATAATATTTGTTTTGGTGAAACTTTTGATCTGATCATATACTTTGAAAATGTTATTTAATTCATTTAAAAATAGGAAGTTATAAGATGTATTATTTGTTCAATTAAAAAATTAGTTTTAATTAAATAAAATTTAAAAAAAAAGGAAAGAATATTATGAGGATTTAATCTAGAATCAATACCATATTTATCTACCCTCCATCTTCAATTAGAAAAACTCATTTAATTGAATAAAATTAATCACTAAAAAATAAATAATCTTATATCGCGCATTTATTATTAATATAAAGAGAAGATAACCACAATCATTGAATTTTACAATGCAAAATCGTCCTGAGTTACTTGCCCCTGTTCAAGATTGGAATTCATTAAAATTAATAGGCAGTTTGACTGATGCGGTATATTTTGGGGTAAAGAAGTTCAATATGAGAATAAAAGCAAAAAATTTTGAACAAAATGATTTGAATAAAATAGTTGAATTTTGTCATAACCAAGAATCCCCTAAAAAGGCATATTTAACTACAAATATTATAATCTATGATTCAGAATTACAAGATTTAGAAAGTCTTATATCTGAAGCTAAAGATGCGGGAATTGATGCAATTATTAGTCATGATCTTGCTACAATTCAAATTGCTAAACGATATAATGTTGATTTTCATATATCGACACAGGCAAATGTTTCCAATATAGAATCTGCTAGGTTCTATGAAGAGTTAGGTGCTGAGAGGATAATATTGGCAAGAGAATTATCACTTAAGCAAATAAAATTGATAAAACACCTTCTAAATAAAACTAAAATTGAAAGCTTTGTACATGGTTCAATGTGTACTTCAATTTCAGGAAGATGTTATTTTTCTGCTACTATTTGTGACTCTGAAGAATATTCTGCTAACCGTGGAAACTGTATTCAACCGTGTAGAAGGGAATGGAGGGTAATTGATGATAAAAACAATGAATTCTTATATGATGGCCAGATGTTTCTTAATGCGAAAGATTTGTGTATGATAGAATATATTCCTGAATTAATTGATGCACACATTGATGCCTTCAAGATAGAGGGTCGTATGAAAGATCCTGTTTACGTTAAAACCGTGGTTGAATGCTATAAAGAAGCTTTAGATTCCTATTACGAGGAGAGTTATACTGAAAAAAAAATAAAAAATTGGCTCGAAAGGCTTTCTACGGTATTTAATCGTGGTTTTCATACAGGATTTTATTTTCATAGACCAACTGTAGAAGACATTGAATTAAAAAAGAGAGGAAACATTTCAGCCTATAAAAAGTCTTATCTGGGAAAAATTCTTTCTTATGATGAAAACAGTAAATCTGCTAATATTTTACTTGAAAACTTAGAAAATCCTTTGATGCTAGGAGATGAGATAATTATCACTGGTCCCACTACATATATGATTGAAACAATAAAGAAGATGATCTATAAGGGGGAAAAAGTTAAAAGTATCACAAGAAAAAGGTACACAACTCCAGTTAGGATTAATTTACGCCTGAACACTGAAGTGAAAAAAGAGGATAAAATTTATATTTTATCCAAGAATTCTAAAGTGTGAACTTGATGAATTACGAAGAAAAAAGGAAGAAATTGGTGAATAATCTCAAAAATCGAGATTATCCTGTATTGACTAAGCCAGAAGTAATTAAAGCAATGTTGAAAGTACCCAGACACCTCTTTGTTCCCAAAGATGCAGAGTCATCTGCTTACATTGACTCACCTTTATCAATTGGATCTGGTCAGACTATTAGTGCGCCCCATATGAATGCGATGATGTGTGAATACCTTGAATTGAAAGAAGGAGATAAAGTTTTAGAAGTTGGAACTGGTTCTGGATACCATGCGGCACTATGTGCAGAATTAGTTGCACCAAAAAATTCTAAACATCCTGGTCATGTATATACCATTGAACGTCATGAAGATCTCGCTAAAAAAGCAAAAATTGCGCTAAAGAAAACAGGTTATGAAAGTATGGTGACAGTAATACATGGTGATGGTACATTAGGGCATCAAAAGGAAGCCCCATATGATAAAATCTTAGTAACTGCTGCCTCTCCTAAAAAAATTCCTCCACCATTGCGAAATCAATTAAAAGACAATGGAATTCTTTGCATTCCAGCAGGTTCTAAGAGTTATGGTCAGGATTTGTATATTATTCGGAAACAAGGGGAAGATTATGATTCAAAAAGGATTACTGGTGTGAGATTTGTGCCTTTAATAGGCGAATTTGGGTTTGAATCTTAAATTCTTATTTATAGGGTAAGAAATTATAACCATTAAAAGTTAGGAGTGAATTATTTCTCAATTTGCTTCTTAAGCTTCTGTTCCATTAATTTTTTTCTAACGTTTTTGATATGTTCATTATTTTCGATATTTTTCTTTGTAGAAATAGAACTGTAACTCCAGCCATTCCGTTTTCCATTATGATTAGTTCCCATGGTCAGTGAAATCTTTAATTTTTTTAAATTTATATTTGATATTAGACCCTTAATATATTTAAGGCTAGTTAAAACCGACGAAATTCTTACGTCTATCACTAAAATAGAAAATTTTAGAAAAATTTTAATACTAAAAAGTCTTTAATTTGAGGTGAAATTCAAGGGCTTTCTCGAACTTAAAAAGAGGGGTTACGTTGATTCCCTGATAAATCTTTTGATAGCCTTCCTCTGTGTATGCATATGCAATAATGGGGAATCTATAAATCTTACTTGAATTCAAATCATTCGATATCTTAATTTCTAAACCTAAATCGTAGGATTTGTCATAAGCTTTAAAAGTGTATCCTTTTTCTTCAGAAACCTTCAAGAGATCCACCTCTAGATCATCATTCAATTCTCTTTGAGCATTATCCCATTGGAATTGATTTGTGTCTCCATTAAAGAAAAAGGGAATGTCTATTGCGATATTTAAATAATCAACAATCCTTTGCAGATGTGGTTCTTTACCGGGTATTTCTTCAAAGTTAGCTCTCACGATTATCTCAATCTCATTATCCTCTACATATATATCTTTAGTTATTCTAATCGGATTTCTATAATCACTCTCTGGATCTTTTACGCTCCCAATTCTTTCCATCTCTAATATTGCTTTTTTACCTTCTTTCTCGCTTGAGGTAACTTTAAATTCCCCATCTACAAAATCCCCAAATTCATAACATTTATCCGATTGCAACTGTTCGATTGTTACATCATCATGCAAAAACCTTAGACGGAGCATACTTCTTCTGTATCGATCGACTAACACTTCTTCACTATCCAATTTTTTACTATCATGATATGCTTCTGGCCATCTGGTTAACGTGTTCAATATATTATAAGACATTGGCTTATAATCCAATTCAAAAAGAGTGCCACCATCAGCAGGATTAATGTAGAGATTATAAATATCCGATTCAATAATGTGTTCTGTTCTACTATTTTTATTAAAATCAATAGGCGTTATGTAAATATATGAGGTTAGATCCGGGTTAATAAGAGCATTTATTGTATCAATTAATTTTTCAGCATTTATTAAATGTGTGTACACAGAAAATCTTAAGAACTGTAAATAAACTCCGCCAAATAGACCATGCCAATAACAATCATTACATTGAGCTTTATATATTTCATCCCAAGCGTCATTTATTTTATTTAAAATAATGGAAATAATCTTATCATCTTGAACGTTTAAAAGATTCTCTTCTGTATAGATTAGTTTATGCCGGACATACAACATTTTTTTATGCATATTATTAGATTCGGGATACTTTACAAGGAAAGATCTCCAAAATCCTCCCTTTAAAAATTGATAAGTTTCCCTTTTTTCCTCATCATCTTTTAAGGCTTTTCTTATCCTTTTAAAATTCCTTCTAATATTCGTAGGTAAAACCCATTCCTCCATTTTGTCATAGCTTGCTGTGGGAAGATATATTAAGCTTCTTGCTGGAAACTTTTCCATGTATTCAGAGAGTGTTACAGATTTAATCCACTCATTAGTTGTAACTTGTTCAAAAAAAGCAGGTATAAAAGGCTTTCCCTCATCTCCATCTTCATGACCCTGTCCCTCTACATAGCATATTTGGTTAGTGGTTCCCCACACACCCATCTTTTCTGCATCAGATATTAGCAGAGCAATTCTATCACCATTCCCATCAGCCATTTTTTTTAAATAATCAATAGAATAGTAAGTTGGTTTCCATGGTGTCAGATATCTTAGTTCTTCGTTAATTGGAAAAATTCTTAAAGTTTTGCCTTCGTCTTCCGTTATGTATGAGTATAAAGTTTCTTCTTCTGTTATTCCTGTCGATCTGAAATGATTGTCATCAACGATAACATATTTTAAGCCCACATCATTAAGAAATGAAGGATAATTAGGTTCCCAAACTCTTTCTGATAACCAAGCACCTTTGACTTCTAGATCAAATTCTTCTTTTATTAAATCGGACAATTTTTTCATTTGAGCTATTTTATCTCTGTAAGGTATTATTGCGAACATTGGTTCATAATAACCACCACCTATTATTTCAATTTGCCCCCTATTTGCCATTATTTTTAATTTTTCTATAAACTCAGGCTTATTCTCCAAAAGCCATTCTAATAAATTACCAGAAAAATGAAGGGTGAATTTAACATCTTCAAACTGGAATATATTGTTAATTAAAGGCTCATATGATTTTTCATAGATATCCTCGTAAACAAAACTTACTTGATCAACTGGTTGATGAAAGTGAAACAATATTGGAAGATTTATGCTTTTTTCCACATCCATTTAATTCTCATCTCTTCTATAATATAGGTTTTAAAGGTTTTGAGCAATTTATGTGATTAATTGATTATATTGAATACTATGTTCAATATAAATTGAAATTTAAAAATATAAAGAATCAAAAATTTAAAAAATGATCTAAATCTAGTTGTTTTTCTTCAGGATCTTTTTTATTAACTTCATCAAAATTGAAGTATTCATTTAAATCTGCTTTTATCAAACCTTTTTGAACTAAATCTTCTCTTAGTTCTTGAGTATTATGATTGTTAATTGAAGATAAATCATAGTTATAGAGCATTTTTAGTGAGTTTAAATCATGGTTATAATTAAATTCGATTATTTTGTCATAGAGATCTTTATCATTACCTTCTAAACCAATGAGATCTGCACCTAAATTATTACTAACAATTCGCACATTTTCAGCATATTTAATCTTATCGTCTACAGGCAAGTTTTTTATTTCATCATATAGATACCATCTAGTTCCAACAATAAATAAGAGAGTGTCTTCAGATTGATATTTTTCGATCTTATCGATAAGATTTTCATCACTAACATCGTTAGTAAAATCGAATTGAGTGCTTTTTATTTGATCTAAATTCTTAGGATTTAATTCCAGTTTATTTTTCAAATCTTCTCCGGTTTGAGAATTTGATAGCCTTTGATGTATGAAGTTATTGTCTTCAAGTATTAATCCATCAGGTCTTCTTTTATCAGGATATATATTTGGTTCTGCATAATATTTCTGATTAGGAAGATCATTTATTGTTTTTGTTATAAGAGAGTTTATATTTAAATGTGTAAACGACCCAATTTCAAGATTTTCATCGATAGGAAACCTTTCTCTATGATCTTCAATATTATCTTGAAACACGTCTCTTTGAGAAATATTTGAAACTGAAGGTGAACTTACACTATTCTTTTCTGCAATTTCTGATATATTTAACTTAGTATTCATAATATCTTTGACAATGTTATTCTTCGTTACCTTGGTAATTGATTCATAGGCTTTCCATGTATTTTCATATTCCTGTTTAGATATCGTTTTTTTAGCCAACTTACAAATATACTCAGTAGATACACTAAAATGTTTTCCAACTTCGTTTAAAGACCGAGGATTTGGTTTGTTAATTTCGTTTTTTATAGTTTTTGTTATTTTCAAAGCAAGCTCCTTTGGAATTTCAGTTGTTAATGGTGCCCATATTTTATCATGAAGGTCTTTAGGGATAACTTGCTTGGCAAGTCTCTTAATTGTATCCGCTCCTACCTCAGGGAAATCTTTATGAATGTTTCGTAATGTTCTTGGATGTTCTTTCAAAGATTCATCTTTAATTGAATTCATTATTTCATTTTTAATTTCGTTAGGTATTTTTTTAATTGCTGGCCATAAATCTTTATATCTATCAGGATAGATTTCTCTAGCTAATTCCATAACATAAGTATGGGATGCACCTGGAAAATCATTTGAAATACTTCTTAAAGAACTAGGATTTTCTTTTTGGACTTCTTCTTTCAAACGATCCTCAATTACTTTTTTTGTCTCATTGGATACTGATCCACTTGTAGACCGCCACATATTTCTATACAAATCTTGAGATATTTCATTCTTGGCAATTCTATGTACAGTTTTTTCTGAAATTTTTGGAAAATCTTTCGCAATCTTATAGAGAGAATCATGTTGAGCACCTAGTTTATAATTTTCTGATTCTTGATTTAACCTGTTTTTAATCCTTTCTTTAATTTCAGGATCCAAAGAAATGTCAAATCTCTGATGATGAGCATCTTTATTATCATTATATACTTCTTTCAACGATATATTTCCAACAGTTCCTCGACTAACCGACAAACCATCTTCTCTTAAGCTCGTTGAAATTTTTGTTTGAGAGAAATCTGAATTCTCGATTTTATCTTTAATAAAGCTGTAAATTTCTTGGTTCTTATGTATAGCATAGATTTTATTAATTAGCTCCAGGTCTGATCCATTCTTTTTGACCCAATCCATGAAATCTTTTCTAAGGTTCTTTCCATGGTTGGGATATTTACCTGTTTCATTATAGTAGGTTCTAAAGGTGTTTTGAATTCTTTCATCAAATAAGTTATTGTAGTTATGAATATCTACATCTTCTTGATTTTTCTCTTCTAAATATTCTCGATTAAAATTTTCCTTAATTGTATCATTCGTCTCTACATTTGGATTAAAGCTTTCAAAATCTGTTAAAGAGCCTTGAACTTCTTCGCTTGATTCCATTTTTGCATTTAATTCATTCGACACAATCTTTTCATCCTTTCCCTTATCTATAGATTTATTCATATCCTGAGGGATTTCACGATCACCCTTATCATTACCATACTCACTCAAATAAAGTCACCAATATTGTTTTGATAGCAATTTTTTAAGATAGAAAATATGAACGTATTTAAAGAAAAATACTAGCTCAGTTGAGTTATTCATGTTTTAATGATTCCATTGGATTATTCTCCATTAGGGAAGCAAATTTATCCCACATGGATTTTTAAGTAAGTTCAAGATAAATGTCTCATGAGTCTTATATATCAGAAAAAGTTTTTATAATTCCTCAGACACTTGGTTTTGTAATATCAAATAATTGTATAGGAAAATTCTAATTTTTAAGCATCTTTTTTTACTTATAAAAGATAACTAATATTATAATTGAAGGTTAAATAAAATGGTTTCCATGATGAAGAACTTTGATAAAAACATTTTAGAAAAAAATTTAGTTCAGAACGTTTGTAATTCAAATGAGTTTAAAGGATGGCTCCTTTCAAAAAGATGGTTTGGAGAGAAATCAGCACTCTCAAACTTAGCATTTGATATTGGTATCACTTATTTTGAATTAATTGCTGATAGAATTTTAGTAAATATAATCGAAGTTAAAACTCCTGACTATTCCAAGACGTATTTTTTACCTTTAATTTATTATGAAAAAGTTGAAGACATTTTAGAGCCTTTAGAAAAGACTAGAGAGATTATTTTAAACCTTACTGAAAATACCTTTAGTAAAAAAATAGCAGTAACAGTTGAAAATGAACAGAAAATTATTACTTTAAATTTAGTGGAAGCTGAATATTGCTTATTTTTCTGGAGAAAAATGTTATTTGATACCACTGTGTCTGAAAGTTTCCCATCTATGGATATGGAATTAACCCTTTATACTGACCAGTTTGAAGAAGACGTAAATATGAAGAAAGTGCAAAATCTAATAGAAGCTGGATTGTATCCCGACAGATATCAACTTTCTATAAATCAATTAGGTAAGGGAAATACAACTAACATGCTATTTTCACTAAATATATCTAATAAGAGGAATCCGGACCAATCTTCTGTTTCTTATGTTCTTAAATCTTATAAAGATTATTCAGTAAGTTTGGAACCTTCTACACTATTCGTATTAGTTAAAAATAAGTTTCCTAATGCCCCTAAAATATATGGAACAATAAAATTACTTGATAAAGAGACAATTGGAATAATAGAAAGTGTTCCAAATGTGGGTAATTTAGGTGAAATTTATTGGAATGAATTAAACAATATGATCACTAAGGTATTTAAAGATTTAAATAAGGACTATTCCATTTATAACGAAAAACAAAATATTTCGAATCTAATTAAAGAAAGTTGTGCTGAGACTATAAAATTATCTTCTGAAATTGGGGGGTTCATCAAAAACTTGCATAAAGCCCTAATTTTATCAAGCCAAGATGAATATTCTTTGGAGTCTGCAGATAGTAATACTTACCTCAGAAATTATACTGAGAGATTAAATGGTATAATCTCAGAATTATTGACTCACATGACTCAACAATCTGAAAGTGCCTTTTTTAATTTACCAAAAATAAGTTCAATTTTAATAGATATCAAAGATATTATTGAAAGATTTCGGGCTGAGTTCCAAGTTCCTAAAATTGAAATTCAACCCGTCCATCAAGATTTACACATGGAACAAATCTTATATAACAAAGCTGATAGTCAATATAATTTCTATTTTATTGATTTCGAAGGCGATCCACAATTAGCGATTGAGGAAAGGAAAGCAAAGTTTCCTGTCGAAAAAGATTTAGCATCGTTCCTTAGAGCATTAAGTTATATTAAATTCAACACATTACTCAACTTTATCGAAAAGAAAATTATTCGAAAAGGCAGGTATGAAGTACCTGAAGAGATTCTTTACAACCTATACTTTAGAAGAGCTGCTAAACCCTTAAATAAAACCCTAGATGTAGTCCTTAATGTTTTAAATATTTGGGAAACAAAACTAATGGGGAAAATATTAAAAAACTTAAACATGGATTATGTTTTAATTACATATTTTTATATCGAAAGAGCCCTTAATGAATTAAACTATGAAATAGGTCATCGTCCTAATAAAATACTTGTTCCTATTCTAGGGTTAAAAGAAATTGTAGATAAGAATTAAAAATTTTTCTTATTTTTCTTCTTCCACCATTCTTGCAAATTCAAATGAATAATACGAAGATATACGATCTACAGGATGAATTTCTTTATTATATTGTTGAGTAAGGTTTTTACTACCTTTCAATTCTTCTTCAGTATATCGTGAGTTGAACTCTTTTTTCTTGAAAAGTTGCCAGACAAAAGCTTCTACAAATTTTTTTGGACCAAATTTCTTTGAAATTAATACATAGTTTTGATCATCGACATATTTACGAAAAAAGCCCAAATTATTGCATAAGTCTAATTTAAAGTTTAAGTCATCTACCTTATTCTTAACAAGTGATATAGAATTTATAAATCGAGCTAATTTATCTCCGAGTAAAATTTGTTCTGCTTCTTCGACCTTCTCAATAATATCTCGAAAGAAATTTCTTATAATTATTATGAAATCTTGATCATCTAAAGATTTCACAGAATTCTTTTGTTTTATTAGACATTGAGAAAATTCTAAATAATACCTAATTAGATTCGCCTTAGAGATGCCAATATCTCTTTTAATACGCTCCAAATTAGAATTTAATTCTTCATCAATTCTAACAGTAATGACTACTGTTGAATCCTTTGATTTATGCTCCTTTTCTGATTGGGAATTTAACGTCGAAGGAGAATTTTGTGCTGAATTTGGACTCATTTAATACGCCTTCATAGATAATTGCATGTAATATTTGTAATAGATAATCATCTAATGTAATATAAGTAACTTTAATATTTTAATGCTTGTGATTTCAACATTTTGCAAAGTGACTCACTCTCGGTTGGGATGGTTAAAATAATTTGCTACTTAAACTTTAAGAATTCTATATAAAGATAGATATTAGATCTATTTATGGGAGAAAGAGAAATTTAAAAATCTCGAAATAATGATTGAAAGATGATTTTAAATAAAAGATCCTTAATTAAATCTGCAAATTTAGTGATATAATTTAAGAAAACTTTTTAAAACCTTTTTCAAGTAATATTATCAGTATAAATTCTATCAAAAAACGAAACTTCATAAGGATAAGCTAATAGGCATGCTACAGATAAATTTCACTTTTTATTAAGGAAATCGCTAAAAATTAATAAAAAATTAGATAGAATTCGACATTTCTTATTAAAATGTAAAAAATATGATTTCTATCAAATAATATAACTCCTTATTCGAAAAGTTAATTTTACAATTAGATATTTTAGTCTTTGAATACATTTTTCTCAAATTAATCTTCTCTAAGTAGATAGTTTCAATAGACGAATAGTTAATTAATACAATTAATTTTTAAGTCAAAAACCCAATTTACAATTTTTTCTATATCAAATGTAATTCTAGTAATCATTCATATTCTTTGTAATCGAAGATTACAGCAAAAGTTGAATTTGTAAAATTGAAGAATTTATATTCTCGGAAAAACATAATTTTCTTGTATTTAAAAGCAAAAAATATATTAAGGGTTGAATAAAAAGGTATGGAAATTTCTCAAACGGGCATTTTGGAACTAAATTTACAAAATAAAGAAGAATCTCTCTCTATAGAGTCAGATGATCAGATTGAGAAGATTGTAAAAGCACTGTCTTCACGAACCAGGAGAAAGATATTACAATATATTCAAGAAGATCCAATGGATGTATCAGATATTGCATCATGTTTAAGTATGACTGAAGCAAACATATCGGCTCAAATTAAGAAACTTGAAGAAGCTGGTTTAATCACTTGTGCTTATTCTTCTGGAGCACATGGAGTCAGAAAATTAAGCAAGCTAAGATTCAATAGATTAACTATTAAATTCTAATATTTTGTAAATTCCAATTCTTTTTTTGGAACGATAATTAAGTAATAAAGTGATTTGAACTTACAATTTATAAGCCAGTTTAACAGATTTCTTCTAACTATTCACTATATTGAAAATGAGAGAATTCGAAAATTTATGGGAAGGATTGAGTTTTGCTTTTCTAAAGTATGATAGTTTAAAGAGAAAATCAAAAGACTTACCTTATGTTATTCATCCGATCCGAGTCACGATGATCTTGCGAGCTGCTGGTTTTTCTGAATTTAAAGATAAGAATTTATTTTTAGCAGCACTGTTTCATGATCTCCTAGAGGATACAGATTTAACCTTTGAAGAATTAAGAGCAAAATTTGGCGATAATGTAGCTTTGATTGTAAAGGAGTTATCAAAACCCGATAATATGAGTAAAACAGATTGGTTAAGTTCTTTTATCACTGCTTCGAAAAGGGCAAAAATAATTAAAATGGCTGATCGTATAGACAATCTCATGGATATGGCAGATACTAAATGGAATAATGAAAAACAGAAATTATACGCAGAGCAAGGTTTAATAATATTAGATACTTGTGGGGGGGCAAATTCAAGATTAGCGCATAAACTTGAAGAAGTTATAGAGCAGATACTAAACATTAAATAATTAATTCTCAACTACAGTGAGAATAGAATAATTAGATTAAATTAACTAGTAATTTTTACCGGTTTTTTTGGCTGTTTTTCAGAAGAAACCTTTTCAATTTGAGTTTCAGATGTTTCGGAGTGTTCAGTTAGGAAAGGTTTACCTGCTTCTGCAAGTGCCATGATTTCTTTCATCTCGTCAGAAATAATTGATTGTGTCATTCCCATGTTGTGAAGCATTTCCATTCCGCTTACTATCACTGTTTTTGCAAATTGAGGAATATTTTTTAACATCCAATTAAATTTTCCAAAGGGATCAGTGTATCGTTTTATAACCATTTTAAACCATCCTTTACTTAGGTAGTAAGCAGAATAAGCTTCCGCTACCAACTGAAACATTTCATTAGTAGTTAGTTGTTCAGTTCTCATCATAGGATGAAATAAGTCGTAATGTTTATAATCAGTACTAGTAACCATATTTTTTTCTTTCATTTCATTGTAAAAATCTGTTCCTGGAAAAGCAGTTATAGGGGTAAATTGGACAATAGTTAGATTGAGTGATTTTGCAAACTGGATGTTTTCCCTTACCATTGTTTTAGTTTCTCCGGGAAATCCAATAATTACACCCCCAAAGATTGAGATCCCGCGATCTTGAAGAGAAGAAACTACTTTTCTTACCATATCAGGTGTAGTATTTTTTTTGTTCATGGCATCTAGGCTTTGTTGATGAACTGATTCAATACCAAGAAATACTTGTCTCATGCCTGCTTTATGCATTAAATCAATTAACCCTGGGTTTCGATATAGTGTATCAACTCGTGATTGGCAAGATAAAAGTATCTTATTTGGAACTCCGGAACGAATAATAGTATTTAGAATCTCTCTCGTACGCTTTACTTTTATTGTAAAATTATCCTCACAGAAGAAGATAAAATCATTTTTCCAATCAATGTCATAGATTTCTCTCATAATTCGTTTAGTGGATTTTGTACGATAAGTAACGAGACGATCTGGGTTTCTCCACATTTTTATGATGCAACAGAACTTGCAGTTATGAGGACAACCCCGTGAAGTCTCAAGCTGAGCGACACGGGCACCTAAATAGATATATTTTTTATCGTCTATAAGATCCCTTCGAGGCATTGGAAAATTGTCCAAATTAGGCTCTAATTTTCGATCTTTGTTATGGATTACTTTTCCTTCTTTGTTTTTAAATGAGACACCATCAATCTCTCTTAATTGAGTTTGATTTTTGTCTTTATCAATATGTTGTATTAATTCTCGAAATGTGTGTTCCCCTTCACCTCGGATAGTATAATCTACAGCAGGATGACTTGCTACATAATCTGGTACTAAACTGGGGTGATAACCCCCCATAATTGTAGTGCATCCTATCTCTTTAGCCATCGCGGCGACCTCAAAAGCGGAAGAGATTTGTGGAGTCATACTAGTAATAGCAACTATATCATATCGGTTCATTAATGCACGAAATTTATTTTCTTTATATTTATGCACCTTAAAATCAAATAATTTCGCATCATGCTCAGGTACCATTGCAGCAATCGATATGAGGCTAAGAGGTGGCCCTTTAATGATTGCATCAAGCCCCGAGGTTAATCGGGCAGGATTTACGTATAGAATTTTCAAAGATTTTATCCTCTAAACATATAATTTCTTTTCTTATCTCCTCTATCTAGTTAATATACTTAATTAGAAGAGAAAAAGCTTTGAGAACTATCTAATAGATTCTCAACTCATTTAATTAAATAAAATATATATTGCTCATATTTAAATCTATTGTTTATTCTATATAGCTGTCAAATAGACTTAGAACGTTAGTACTATCAAAGGGAAAATAGTTTGTTTATTGAAAATATTGAATTAACGTGTTTTTTATTATTTCAAAATGTCCTAAATTAAGTTTTAAGAGGTCATCAAATACTTCTCGAATACCAACTTTTTCTAATCGTTTGGTAATTTTGAAATAGGGTGAATTCTTCAGTTCTTTTACTAATTTTTTATTTTCTTCAAGATCATTAGTTACATAATCTGTAGAAGTAAAATTTTGATCTCCCAACATTTCTTGGATGATTGCCATCAACATAGTATCAAATGTTATTCGGAGTATTATTTCATGATCAAAATCAGAAGCTTGAGGAAGTAAATAAGTTTTAAGTAGCGATATAGAGTTTTTAAACCGTTCAATTGAATTTGTCCCAAGTTCTTTAATTTTTTTATTATGTTCCCGATTTTCTGATACTCTTAAACATAATGCAGCAACGGTTTGATATTCAGCAACAAAATGGATAAATCTGGCTTTAGCATTAAGCATTGTATCTTTTGATGATTCTTCATCTATAAGATCTCCTAAATTTTTTAATGCTTCTTCGAAATGAGTAGCTATGTTAATGAATTTTTTGGCTGATGCTTCAAAATCTTTTCCTGATAATAATTTTAATGCTTCTTTTTCCTCTTGTTCATATAGCTCATCAAATCTATTTATTTTCATCACAGCACTTAAGATTAAATTCTTACCTAAATCTTTTTTAATGTGTGAATGTTCAAAAGCTTGACCTGCTTTCAATAGAAAAATTGAACATACACTGTTAAATTCATCAGGATCAACCTCATTCAAATATTCTGCAGCTTTTTGCCAAGATTCTCCAGCGGTCTCCCAGTCTCGCATGTTATTAGCAAGATTTCCTAATTGGATTAACAATTTTGCTGAAACTTCATATAATTTTAATTCCTCAGTTTTCCTAATAATAGATTTTAATCTGTAAGTTGCTTGAATATTATTCTTAAACTGTGAGATGATTTGAGTAATTCTTACGTAGAGTTCATCTAATTTTATATAGCTTCCAAGATCTATATAGATTTGAGCTGCTTGCTCATAAAAATTAATTGCCTCATCACCCTTATTTTTATCTGCTAGGTTTTCGGCCCTATCGATTAAATTTATTGCTTCTATTTCTTTACCTTCTCTATCGAACATAATTTCTTGCCAATTAAAGTAGTTTAAGGATTATTTTCTTGATGCTGACTATAAAATTTATATTCAAATTGTATAAACTTAATTAAAATATTAAAACCTTAGTATTAATAGCTTTTTGTTATGTATTTTACATTTTTTTATCGAAGGTTGTTAAATACTGACAAGGGGACAACATTTTATTACTTAAACAGTTTCATATTTTTACTTTCCACAATTTTTTTAAGTTCAATCGATTGATATGTAGAAGAAAATGATTCCTTAGCATCTTCAATTGCTCCATAGAAAATAAAATTAGAATACCATGAAGCTATAAACATAATACTAGCTCTTCTATAACGTGTATGGAATTTAATGTTTAATCGTGGTGAGGAATATTGAAACAGAAATAGATTTGGAGCTGTACCTACGGGAAGCTGTAATGATGTGCTGACTAATTGTTGTGTTTCTAATACATGGGCTAAACTTTCTAAGTTAATTACACCCCCATCGACCCAGATTTTTTCAATCCCAAGATCCTTTAGTCCTCCTAGTATGCTATTATTGTTAGGTTGATTCTTTGTGGTTATGTATTCATATCTCTGGGTAGAAGTCATATTTTCTGAGCCAAGTATCAACACAACAGCTGATCTGATCTTATATTTTTGAAGAATCTCTAATTCTTGTTTATTTTTAAGGTTTGAAATAGTATTATAGATATAACGATCAGGATTAATTCCTTGTTCTGTTAAGTATTCAATCCCAGCAAGTCTAGATTCAAAATTTCCCCCTAAAACAAACGGTTGATCAAAATTTGTTATATAAAATTCTAAATATTTAACCATAGCCTTTGGTGTAGTTGCTGAAATTTCAATAAAATTAGGGATTCTATATTTTTTTGAAAGGGATAAATGTGTGTTTATTCTTTTCAGGGCTTTTTCCTCATCAAAAATCTCAGCGTTTTTGCGATTAACAAGAGTTTGACCTTGATAAAAGATAGTACCAATTAATACAGGAGGAGAATCAAAACTTCCACGACCAAGTTTAATATCTCCATAATTAAAGAAATTCGGGTCGCTCATCATCTTATAAATTTCAAATAATAGAGGGCTTACTATAACGTATCTAATATAATTAATTAAATTAACTTAAGAAGATGAATAATTCTCTCTTATAGTTTCCTCGATTGCTTAATTTTTAGCATAACATCAAATTCTGCAATCAACCAGATAAGGACATCATAATGGAGAGAATCATAATAAATTTGGGCTGCCTTTTCTCTAATTCTTTCTTGATCTGAATACAAGGGATCCTGATGAGTTATTAATTGTCTTTCAGCGAGCATCCAACATAATGTATCATAGGGATGATCCTTTTGGGAAAGATAATATGCTGCTACTCCTATTTGGTCCACAAAATTATTATTCAAATCGCTCATTTTGATCAATTAAAATTTAAATTAATATAGATGGAGTTTAACATCACAGGTTCTACATTGTCCTTCTTTTAACTTCTTAAAACATTCCTCATGATAAAGTGTATTGCACTCAAGGTTGCCACATTGTACAGCTCGCTGTCCTTTTTCAAAGATTAAATGGCATACTGGACATGCATTAAACATGGCATCCTCTCCCAGTAAAGCGACATCTTCAATAAATTTTGCAGGAAGAATTTCAGGTCTCTGTGTGGGCTCTTCTTTTGTGCCTCGAGAAAGTACGCGTAATTTTTGTATTTGGGTGACCTCTGTGGGAATTCTTAATAAATAAAAACAATGCGGGCATCTTGCGGTTCCTGATCTTTTTATCTTATGATCTTTTTGAGAGTCTGCCCAGCCTGCTAAACAATGGATATGAAATGGAGTAGTGCAATTAGGACAATAACGTCCTGTGACATAAAACGATCCCTTAGTGTAGGGATTTTTGTCAGAAAAACAAATTGAACATTTTTTATAATCTACTTCACCTCTTATTTGTTTAGCACGTTGTTCTTGACCGCTTGTTAAATCTTGAACTCTTAATAAATCCGCAGCAATTTTCCTAAGAAAAGCTGGATTTTCACTAATTACTTCCTGATTAGAGCCATATCGCTTATAATTATCATCTGCAATTTCATTAGCCGATCTTATGAGACTTTCAGGATCACTATTGTAAAAATACCTACCTTTTGTAACGTCACTTAATTTTTTCAACGTATTCACTTGGCCGATCTGACCTACTAAAAAGGTATCAATTTTTATGTTTAATCCCTGTGCTAATCGTGCCATCTTTAAAGGATCAACTGCTGTTTTCATAATTTTTCCATCAGAAATTAAAAGAATTCTCGGGGGTTTTGCTCCGATTTTCCGCAATTCTGCTATAACAGTTTTTATTGCTAAAGCTAACCCATCACCTAATGCAGAATATCCCCCACAAGTAAGAGAATCTAATGCATTATTGAGATTATTTATATAGGTGGAGCTTGTAAAACCTAAAAGAGTTTCTGCTCTATTTGAGAATTTGATTAACGCGAATGTACTTAAACTATCTAATTCGAATCTTTTAGCTATTAATGTCTTCATAGCATCAGTGCATGATCTTAATCGATATGGAGAAAAATCCTTCCTATACATCGATCTTGAGGTATCCAAACATATTACAATATTCTCAGGTATTCTTTGTTCGGTCATATTTTATAACAGACTTTAGGGCGTATTAATAATAATTTGACTGCAATGCTTTTCCAATTAATCTATTTTTTATATATTAATTAATTATTAAATAATTAGTAAAATTACTAAAATTTAATAATATCTTATTAAGTATAAAGTATAAAGATAAATGTAAAATATTCTGATGCGAAATGTCAGATCAAACCAATAAAGATGTTATTTTAAAAGACTTCTTTAAACGTAATGTATTAATTAGTGAACTTGAAGAAGTTTTAAGATTCAAACCAGAAACGTTAATAGGTGTAGATAAAGTTAGTTCCGATCAATTACATGCAAATGGTATAAAAACTGTTGGAGAATTAGCGAGCCTATCTGTTGCAAATCTTCCTGAAATAAAAAACGTATTACCATCGATGTTACAAAAATGGATTAAAATAGCTCAGTTAATCCAAAAAAATATTCAGGAACAATTAAGAAGGCATAAGAAATTACTAATGATCGGGCTTGATAATGGGGGAAAAACTTCTATTTTAGCACTAATTCAAGAAAAATTTTCAATAATTAAATCTTTA
This sequence comes from Promethearchaeota archaeon, assembly GCA_019894975.1. Classification (GTDB taxonomy): domain Archaea; phylum Asgardarchaeota; class Lokiarchaeia; order Sigyniarchaeales; family SOKP01; genus Loki-b32. Next base: position 27,362 of record JAGXNO010000042.1, read on the forward strand.
CTTCCGACAAGAGGTGTCAAAAGAGAAAAGTTAGATTTCTTCGGTTACCCAATAATTTCATGGGACCTTGGAGGGCAAGTTCAATATCGCGAGAAACTATACTTCAATAGACCAGAACTTTTCTTTACAGAAGCGGATATTATTTTATATGTTGTTGACAGTCAGGAACCTGATAGGTTTCCGGAATCTGCGAATTATTTTCGAGAAGTCTTAAAAGTTTTAAAGGAATTGAAGGAAAAACCGGCCATACTCGTTGTTCTGAGTAAAAGTGATCAGGATATTCGCAAAACCCTTCAATGGCAACAAAACGTTTCTACCGTAAAAAATAAATTAGGTAAAGTCGCAGATGAGTTTGAGCAGTTTACCATCGATTTTTGTGATACAACTATATTTGATAGACATACAATAATGCAGATGTTTAGTATCGCATTGAAAAAAGTTTCTGATACCTCAGAAATCATTGAAAATATCCTTGAAGATTTTTGCTCTCAAGTAGATGCCAAAGCTTCGAGTTTAGTATCAATGGATGGGCTGATTTTTGGGAGTTATACCAATACGGATACCGATGAAATGCTCGTAAACAACACAGCATTACTCTTGCAAACACTTTCCAATTTCTATAACTCTATTGGTTTGATACGGGAGAAATCAATAAGACTTGATTTACCTCTTAATGGGTTTACCATCCGAGGAGAGAAACTTTTTGAATACTCAGATCTCCAAATTCCGGTATATCTTTGGGCGCTTTCTGAAGAACCTGAAAAATTAGAAGGTAAGTTAGACTATTTCAAGGAACAATTATTACCGTTAATTAATCTTTTCCTTTAGTTAATTTTTTTTATTAGTTGTTTCGGATCGTATAAAAATTAATGGTTTCATTTTTAATTGTTAACAAGGTCTAAAGCAAAATATGATAAAGCATGGGCAAGTAATTAGATTAAAAAGTGAAAATTTAAGGTGGATTAGATCTAATCTCAGAAAGCTTTTCCTAACTGCTTTAAGTTATCAATTTAACCGTTTAGTAGATCAAGGCCATCTTCAATCATCAGTAGATAATTTTAACGGAGTTCAGAAGATAGATCAGAGGATTCGCTCAACAGATGACTTGTTCAAGTTTTCGATCTGCCGATGTCGAAGGTGTTGGAGTGTAGAGAGAGATGCTGTCTTTTGGAGCGATGAGATTGAGTATCAATTCTGGTATCCTCCTCTTAGCGATGAAGAGAAATGTAATATTACGCCAGACACGTACTGGGTGTGTCCCGAGTGTTTCGCTATTCAAATGGAGATTGTTAAAAGACGAAAGAAAGAAAAATACTATTACTTCCGAGAGTATGACATTGCTGACACTCTGTATAGCATTGGTATTAAAAAACCTGAAGATATTGAAGCTTTCCTAAAAGAAGAAGCGAAATTTTTTGATGATGAATATTATGAAGCAGAGGACCGTTCCTATAGAAAACAGGATCTGGGTGGGTAGGTGCAGTATTATTATTTTTTTCGGATCGTATAAAAATTAATGGTTTCACCATTAGATACTTTAATTGAAATGCCCTTTCGATTAATATAATCTTGAGGGTCAATATAATCAATTTTAAATCCATATTTTTTAAAATCCTTCTCGATCTGTTTTTTAGACCATTCAATTACTACGATAACTCCCTTAGTATTAAGAACTCTCAAACACTCATTAAGAGCTAGCTCTCTATCTTGAATATGTTGAAGAGCATCATACAAAAATATTCCATCAAAAGAATTATCTTCAAATGGTAAATTTTGAGCATTAAAATATTGAAATTTAATCTTTTCCTCAACCCCAAGCATCTTGGCAGATTTTTTCCAGGAACTCGAAGCACCACCGTGATGTTCTTCTTGATGGTGATGATGATCGTGAGCTCCAAGACCATTTCTTTCAGGGTCTACCTTAGGTTCACCAGTTAAAATGCTGAAACAATTTAATGCAAGCAAGGTTGACATCGTACCCATCCCTGTACCGATATCTAATATCTTGCTCTCTTTATTCAAATTAAGTTGTTTAATATTTTCATCTATGAATTCAGCATCTTCGGCAAATTCACGGAAGATCTTCTTGTACTTATCCAAATCCACCATTGTTATAGACCATCTCGAGCAATTAATAAGTATTTATTACACTTATCTAACATTTCAATTGCTTTATTTAAATTTTCCACAACTTTTTCTAAACCTTTACTTTTAGCAATATCTCGCCATTTCGAAAAGTTTTCCTTATGAGAAACGTTATGATCAGCCCAATGCTCACATAATTTTGATAATTTCAGAATATCTTTATCAAGTTTTTCCATATCAATTCACATCTCTATAATCTACTAATGAATCTACAATCAAATTAACTAATAAATAAGAATCTTCTTAGGCAGATTAATGTTTGGTTTTTCTATTTGAATAGATTTAAATAACTATACCTTGTTATTGAACTACGCACTCAATTTTGGATTGAATGACCATGCAAAAAATAGAAGATTATGATACTGAAGCAAAAGCACGTATGAAATGGATTAATTATAAAGGACACGAAATTCTTCTTGATGATTATACAAATGTCTTTCCAGAACAATTTGCACCTTTAGTTAAGAGGATCACTGATCTGACTTTCCAATCTGGAAAGAAAGATATTTTATTGATAGTAGATGTTACAGGTGCATTTGCGAATAAAGAAGCTGTTAATGCATTCAGCGAATCTGGGAAAAAATCAAAAGTTCTTATAAAAAAATAAATCTTATAAACCAAAAAACAGACTGAACAGACAAAGATCAACCATAGCAGGTATCAGTATAGAAAAAATAAGTATAGAAAAAATACTCAGTTAATATTGTTCGATGGAATGC
>JAGXNO010000043.1 GCA_019894975.1 Promethearchaeota archaeon
AAACGAATTTGGGAATACGACTTCTAACAATATTACAGTAAAAATCGAAATCTATCTAATCTCTTACATGTTTGATATGGAAAACTCGATGATATTGCCTGATGACCTGGCAAGTTTTAGAATTGAATTAGAAAATTTCAATGAAAGTATTTTTAGCCCGGGTTATAATGTAAAGGTGAATATATCATTATACCGTGAAGGAGGGGGTTTCTTTTCAATTATAGTTCCACCTATTTATTATCCTCTAGAAAATGCTACTTTTACCACTGGAATCTACTCTGGAATTAATTTCACTGTAATTGACAAAATTCTCTATTCTGGTGAAGGATTAATATTAAATGGATTTGTAAATTGTACCACAAGTGATATTTTAATAAGATTTAGATGGACTTTGATAGTTAACGATGAAGTTATCTATACCTCTGAAGAAAATTATATAGTAGTAGTATAAAGTTTTCCTTACTGCCTTTTTTTATTTTTAGTTTTTTTTTTAAAATTTTTAAACCAATTGATAGATCATTTAATACCATCCTGCTCCTTTCTTTTTACTTACTTTATCATAAAATTAAACCGACATCGACGTATAGAAAAGATTTGAAATAATGGTTTATAATCCAAATATTTTTTAATTAGAAAATAACTATAACACTTAGAAATCAAAAACAATTCAATATGAATCCAGTTAAATCAAAAAAATTAATATTTATTATTCTTTTAACATCGGTTTTCCTATTTTTGATTGGAAATACTCAGAACGTGTCAGCAAATGGTGATACTTCTTTAGAGATTAATACAGAGTTTGAAATGACTGAATATTCTATATCAGATGGAACTTATTCTAATGTGAACGATATAGATTTTGAATTGCCCTCATCTACATGGGAAATTGATGATATTGAGTTTAATTTTACTGATGTAGAATTTGGATTGGAAATGAAAACTATTGAAGATAAACCTTCTGGGACCAATCTCATTGACAAATTTCATGATGGATACGGGGTTCAAATAGTAATTGATGATCCTACGCTCATTTATGGTGTTTTAATATATGGAAATAATGAATCAACTGAAAACTTACCTCTTTATGTTCAAATTCATGGTTATGATAATGTTACTAATTCACCAAACACTACTATTTACGGAACTCCTATTCTATTAAATATGTCTTATTCTTTAACTCCTTCTTGGCACATACAAACTTTTCCTGAACCAATTTCTCTCTCTAAAGGAAATTTTTATCTTGTAATAGATGGGGCTTCAATTGGGCAGAGTCCTAAATCTTTCTATTATTGGCATTTTAATAATACTACTCCTAATTATCCTGATTTACATATTTCTGAATATGATGGTACTTCTTGGACAACAGGATCACAAGGAACTCCTTTTCTTCATAAAATTATCCAAAAAGTGAACTCCTCTTTCTTTCCTGAGGAGATAAACATGACAGCAGAAGTGGATGGTAATTCCTTTCAAGTTTCAAATGGAGATCATCCAGGAAAAGGTTATCTAAAGAAATTAAATATAAATTACCATCCAAATAATAAGGATGTTAAAATTAAGATTAAAAATAATAAAACTAAAAACCTGGATTTTAATCTTAGTTATAGTATCAATATTAACAATGAATTTCTAGCACCCAGTCTTTTAAAAATCGAGAATAATTCGAGTAACACTTGGATTGTTTTTCCAACTATAGAACGGTTTTCAAATAATCATACCGTCAAATTTAATTATCCTTATAATTGGCATACAATATTAATTTCTAAGAATCAACAAGATATCACGTCCGAGGTTGTGATTGATTCAACAAATAAATTTCTTATCATACCAAATAGTACAATTGAAAATGGGGTAGAATGGGAAATTCAAGCTTCTTCTTCAAGAATTAATTTTAACTTAAATATAATTAAAACAGAATTTGTTGGAGGACAAGAATTACAATTTTCAATAGGATCCCCTATTCGTGATGGTATTTATGATTTCAGGTTGATTAATCTACTTGGAAGTGTTAAATACCAAGAAACTATCATGCTCCCAACGGATAATAATTTATTCTCATATGAAATCCCTACCAATATATTAGGAGGAGATTACATAGCATATGTTTACTGGTATAATCAAACTGATGCGGGGGTTCAATCACAAGTATTTTCTTTATCCCCATCACCAACTTCTGTATCATCTCAAGATTTCCCAATTTTCTTCATATTAGGGATGGTATTAATTGGGGGATCTGTAATCGGAGGTTCTAGCTATATTACAATTAAAAAAGTTAAAACCCGTCATACTGATAAATTAAGACTAGTTTTTGAAAAATGTAGCGATGTAATGAATTTGGAGTATATTATTGTTTTAGATAAGAATTCTGGGATTGATGTGTATTCTGAGGCTTTTGGAGAAAAAAAAGTTGATGCTACACTTATTTCTGGATTTCTCCAAGCAATCCAGAATTTTGGGAGTGAAGTACTCGGTAGGGAAAAAGATTCTCGTACTTTCAAAGTCGAATATCGAAAATCAATAATTATAATGGCTGAATTTGTCAACTTAAGGTTAATCGTAATAATGAAAGAGAGTCCCACCAAAAATTTCTTATATGCTATTGAATCATTAGCTTATGATATTTACAAAGATTTTGGGAACGTATTTGATAAATTTAATGGTGTACTTGTAGAATTTCGAGGAATCAAGAAATTACTCGAGCTTCATTTAAAAATATCACTCTTGTATCCATTGAAAATCAATTATACGTATAAAATAAAACTAAATTCTGAGGAAAAAGAGATGATGCAGAAAGTTATATCCTACTTACATGACAGTGATGATGATTACTTTTATGTAAGGAATCTCTTTGCTGACAATGTCTGCAGTCCTAAAGATTATGAAACGATACTCCGTTTAATTCAAGATGAGATTTTCGTTCCAGTTGATTAGATCTCTATTAAATCACTAGCTGGTATTTTAAATTCTGAATTGTAAAATTAATTTTTTTAATGAACTATAAATCAAATGGAGAAATATTGATCAATAATTAATTAATTCTTAAAGTGAAAATTTATGATAAAAACTAAAGTAACTGAAATGTTGGGATGTAAATATCCTATTATATCAGGAACGATGGCCAATATTTCCTATCCTGAATTTGTAGCCGCAGTAAGCAACGCGGGAGCTTGTGCTGTATTAGCAAGTGCAAATTATCAAACTCCTGAAGAGCTACGTGAGGGAATTAGAAAAACTCAATCATTAACAGATCAGCCGTTTGCTGTAAACATAAATCTATTTCCAGCTATGATGCCACCAGAAAAATTGGAGGATTACGTAACTGCGACGTTAGATGAGGGTGTAAAAATAATTGAAACTAGCGGTCATAAAGCTCCAGCAGATCTGGTTCCAAAATTCAAAGACGGGGGTGCCATATGGATACATAAATGTGCCGGTGTCAGATATGCTAAAACAGCCGCATCTTTGGGTGCTGATATAATTACCGTTGTGGGTTATGAAAACGGTGGTGCAACTGGAACTTTAGATATTGGAACTTTTGTTATGATACCTTCAGTTGTGGATGCCATAGATGTTCCTGTAATTGCAGGGGGTGGAATTACAGATGGAAGAGGTATTGCGGCGGCTCTTGCACTTGGTGCTGAAGGAGTAATCATGGGGACCAGGATGATGGCCACTAAAGAATGCCCACTTCATGATAATTTAAAACAAGCTTTTGTGCAAGCGTCGGAAACTGATACTCATTTAGTCATGCGTTCTATACGTAACACACATAGAGTATGGAGGAATCAAGCAGCAGAAAAAATAATTGAATTGGAATCTAAAAAAGCGCCCTTACAAGAAATTATTCAAGTAGCTTCTGGTCAAAATGCTCGAAAAATGTATATAGAGGGCGATATAACTGCAGGAATGGTAAGCTGTGGTCAAGGGGTAGGTCTAGTGAAGGATATTCCAACTGTAAAAGAATTGCTTGATAGGATAATGAAAGAAGCCGAAGAGGTCATCCAAAGGTTAAAAAAGATTTCCTAATACCTTCTTTTTTTTATTTTTTTAATTGAATCATCTAGTTTGGTATACTTATAAAAACCAAAAAAAAACTACCATTCGAGAAGATTTTAGGCAAGAAATTCTAATACCTATGACTTGATAACATCTAAAAATAAGAAGAAATAAAGAAAAAAAAAGAATTGAATTTTTTCACTAATCTATTTTAACATAGAACTGTTTTTCTTTATAGCTGCTTCTGCTTCATTTATTACCCTTTTAATGATATCATTGACGTCGTCAATACTATCAATAACACCTATTGATTGTCCGAGTAACACTGCTCCGGTTGTAGTATCTCCTTTATAAACCCTATCATAAGCACCAGCATCTCGTAGTAATGCCTCAGGTGTTAAGGATTTCTCATAAGCAATCATGTCTTCTTTAGTTTGGGGTGCTGGATGTGCTAAAGCATATTCATTTTTATATAAACGAATAGGACCAAATGATCCTGTGAAGAGATCCGTATCTTGTGGTTTACCAGGTGGAACTAAGGCTTTATAATTTTCATGGAACTCGCTTTGTTTGGATGCAATAAATCGTGAGCCCATAGCTATTGCTCCTGCGCCAAGAGATAAAGCTGCAGCTAAACCTTCTCCTGAAGCAAATCCTCCACACGCAATCGTAGGTAAATCAGGAAAAAGTTTTCTAATTTGTTGTAGTAGTACAAGAGTACTTACTCTCTCATATGATTGATGCCCTCCTCCTTCACCACCAGTAGCTACTATTCCGTCGACCTTAGCATCTACACATTTCTGAGCTAACCATACGGCTGGTGCTACATGAAAATGTTTTACTTCCGATTTTTCCCGTAATTCTTGAAAATTCTTAGAAGAAGGTAAAATCTTTGAAGAACCCGCAGAAGTTAACCAGTAAACACACTGTTCTCTCATCTTAGGATTTTCCATAACCATTTTAGGTACATCAGTACACATTTCTTTGACTCCCCGATTATTTCGAGAGGTTAGGAAATTAAGGCCAAATGGCTTGTCTGTGTGCTCAATCATGTATTCTATGCTTTCTATGTGTTCTTTTACCGGATCTGTTCCAGTTATATTAACATTTGACAAAACACCCAGTCCCCCTGCCTCACAAACTGCTAAAGCTAGATCCCTTGTATAAAAAGGACCCATAGGGGCACTAAAAATAGGGTGCTTTATTCCAAACATTTTTGTTATGTTAGTTTCGATCATTTAATAAATCACCTTTAAATGTATAAATATGTGGATTTTTTAAAACTTTATTATCCGAATTAATTGGCATAATTATACAAAAGGGAGACTTAATAAAGATAATACTTGATTTTCTTATGGTGCCACATTCGAACTAAAAGAAAAACAGTAATAAATGCTATAGTTATAAGGAATGAATAGAATAGGTTCCAATTAGAAATAAACCAAATTAATACGATTCCACTAATTATTATCAGAAGATAATAATAAAAGAACTGTTTTCTGACTTTATTTATCTCCCAGATAAAGAGACAAGAACCAGAAATTACCCCAATATTGAATCCAATATCTAAAAATGGTTCTAGATTACTATACTCCATAAAAGCTAATGACACTGCTCCAAACAATCCAAGAATTAGAAAAAGCCAAAGTTTCTTATTGGTTTTTTCATCAAAAATCGTTTTTCTTATATGACTAAAACCATTTCGATACAATGCCCAAAATACAAGTGCAATACTAAAAACTTTCAGATAAAAATGACCAAAGAACAGATCTACGTTATCTAAAAACGTTAAGTTAATGTTATACCCTACTTCTACGAATAGATTTAGCATCCAATCTGGAGCAGAGAACTCAAATAGAAAATTAATAGATGGTATAAATTCAATTGAAGTCACTATTTTTAATAATGCCCGTAAAGCCCACACAAAATAGAATATTACGAATATATCAAATATTTTAATTAATTTTTGGGAAAAAAGGATGGTTGATACTTTGAAATAACTTGAAATTGTAGCAATTATACAAGTACCAATTAAGATATTTATAAACAGAGCTAAACTAAACAGTGCCCAAATTGTTATGTCAAGTGTTTGGGAATTAATTCTAAATGATAAAAATGTTAATATGCCCAAAAATGCCACAATACTAGCATAAGTTAAAGGCTTTATTATATTAGAGATTTTAAATCGTTTTATTCCAGTTTTTTGTAATTTTTGCGCAGTTTCCTCTTGCTTGCTCAATCCTGAAAGTGCCATTAATCTATCATATTTAATACCTTTTGATTTCAGAGCTAATGCCTTGAATTTCTCGGAAGCTTTTTTTTGTAAAGGGTTTTTTGATACATTTATAGTTTTCAAGTGAGAAAGCACACCTAAAGAGTTTGGAAGATATCTTATGTTGTTATCTTCCAAATTTAAAATCTCCAACAATTCGAGACTGCCAAATGTATCAGGTAGATCGGTTAATTTGTTGTTATAGAGATCTAAATACATAAGCGATTTGAGATCCCCAAATGATTCAGGAAGATGTTTCAACTCACACGAACTTAAATCTAATTCTTGAAGAGAGACCAAATTCCCAAAGTTATGCGGTAATTCATTCAAACTCCCCTTGTAAAAAAAAACCGGTGCCTCTAAATAAATTTTCTGTAGATTGGTTAAATTACAAAAAGATTCTGGAAGTCTTTTAATTGGATTATTTTCTAAATGAATTTCTTGAAGAAATTTAAGGTTTCCAATTGATTCAGGTAAAGATACTAAAGCATTATTTTCAAGATGTAGAATTTTTAGGTTCTTCATATATTCTATAGATTCTGGAAGGAGTGCTAAATCAGTTAATGCTACATCTAGCATTTCAAGTGATTCTAATTCAGGAATAAAACGTGGTAATCTGACTAATTGATTAGAGCGTAAACCTAACTTTTTAAGAGATTTAAATGAAACTATTGATTCTGGGAGTGTGGTTAAAAAACAGTTAAACAGCCCTAAACCTACAACACTCCCATTTTCGATTGCGATACCAAATGCGGTCCCATCAATTTCAAATAATATTGGGATACCAGATTCTTCTATTTTTTTGCTAATAGCTTGATAATATTTATTCTGTATACTTAGTTTTTCAATAATTAATTGTTCTAAATCTTTTAATGCTTCTCTCTCGCTTTGTCCTACATAATAGTCCTTATATTTATGGCTATCTTCAGTCAATTCATATGAGTCACCTTTACTTCTTGAAATGATTATCGAATATATTATCTCATAAAACAAATCATCAATATTTTCCCCAGTTTTGGCGGATACTAATAAATGTTTAATAAGAAATTTTTTAGCAATCTTATCAATATCATTTAATCTTGAATTTAAATGCCCATCACTTAAATCACTTTTCGTAATTGCTAAAATAATAGGGATTTCGTAAGAAACTGATTCAACAATTTCATTATACCATTTTTCGATATTTTTCAAAGGTTTTGGGTTCGAAATATCTAAAACAATTAAAGCAGCATCAGCAAATTTATAAATCTTTTCTTTAGAAGGAGAAATTTGGCTTGATAATCCACCTGTATCCCAAATTGCCAAATTCATAATAATATCGTCATCAATGTTTACAACCTTTTTGACTACCTTAAATCCTGATGTAGATTTCAAATCGCTACCAAAATTTTTCTCAGCAAACCGATGAATTAATGAAGATTTACCTGCTTTATAATCTCCTAATACTGCAATCTTAATTAACAGTTTTTCTATCGGGTGTTCAATCTTTTTTACTTTTGAATACAACTTAATAGTACTCGGAGTTTCTACTTCGAGATTTTCTGATTTCTCAGAGCCTTCAGATGTTAGTCTTTTAATTTCTCCTGCAACATATACGGAATAAATTTTTAAATCAATATCCATTGTTTCTTTTTCTGTTATTACAAATATCATAGAGTACGAATCTGTTGAACAAAATACTAATTTATTTTTTTGGTTTTCTTTAATTAATAGAAAATCATTTTGTTTTCCATATTCATTATCAATCTCATGAATAAATTGATCTATAAGGCTATGATGGACATTAGATTGAGCTTCATTAAGATCAGGGTTATTAAAATAACTAAGGAGAGAATAATCTTTTCTCTCGTAAACTAAGATAGTCAAAATCCCACGAATATCTGTAACAAATTGCCTTAATAGCTTAATAAGTAAAGAGTTTTCCATTGATTCTCTTTCTAACCAATACAAATATTATTCTACATTAATTAATAAACACATAAGAGTTAATAATTATAAATTTTCATGGGGGACTTCTATTTTTTTAATAAAATTCAAATTATTTTCAATTGAAGGTTAGATATAAGCTGTAATATTTTCCTATGAATCCTTATGTAATTAGAGAACCAGAAGCCAAAGAAATCCTTAACAGTATTATAACCATGTTAAGGTCTTTTGATAGACCTCATATAAATGAGACTGAAAAAGAAAGAGATGTATGGCTATACTTAATAAAGAATGAGTTAGCTAAATTCTATATCGCTCTTAAAAATAACAAAATAATTGGTATTGGGGGATTGTTTCTATTTCAAAACGTCGGTAGTATTGGATATATGGGTGTTTTACCGGGTTATAGAAATCAAGGTGTAGGTGCGGGGATTTTTCAAAAATTAAAGCAAACAGCTATAGATGCAGGTTGTAAGACAATTAATCTTTATGCATCAAAATTAGGTGAACCTATTTATAGGAAATCAGGCTTTCAAGGAGAATTTTCTGCAAATATGTATCTCATGCCGAATATTTCACCAAAAATACCATTAATGAATAAAAACTTGAAAATTGTTTCAAAAAGCCCTGATTGGCTCTTGGATCTCGATAGAGAAGCAGTTGGATTTGATCGATCTGATTATTTAAAAGCAAGAATTTCTCTTGGGGCAAAATTAATCGTTATTGAAAATGAAGGGTATGGTTTATTATCTAATATATTTAATAGTGTAAGACTAGGACCAGTTATTGCATCTAATATAGAAGTAGCAGTTGATATCATTGGAGAGGGGATCTCCTTAGGAGCAAAAAGCATGATAATTCCTAAACATCCTGCTTTTCAAAATGAAATTATAAGACTCATCGGGTTAGCTGAACAAGGCAAACCTAATCTTAAAATGGTATATGGTGAGAAAATTAAAAGGAAAATAAATTATCTTTACGCTGTAGGTACGTATGCAAAAGGGTGAACTTATTTTATTATCATTACAATATTTTATTATATTTTGGGTATAATCATATGATATGGCTCGGAGTTTTATTTAGCTTTTTGGCGGTAACGGCTTGGGTAGTAAGTACTTTAATTGTAAGTAAAGGTATTAAGGAGTTAAAGGAGACTTATGAAACTATTTTTAACTCGCTTAAAGATTATTCATTGAAAATAGAAATAATATTTACTTATCTCGGAATTACTTTATTAACTGGTATTATAATTCTAAGCATCATCATAATTCCTTTATTGATTAATTATAATTTTTCGTTTTCAGGATTTTTGATTTTAGGGGGGATTTTTTCTTTTAGTGTTGGTACCGGCTTATACTATTTTTGTACTTTAGTATACAAGAAAGCAGAAATTGCTTCCCAATTCTCTAGATTTGGCCCACTTTTTAACATTATTATAGGTATTTCTGTTTTTGGTGAAATATTCACAATGTTCGATTTGTTTTCATTAATTTTATTAAGTATTGGAATCGCTCTATTTCTAATCATTACTTGGACTGGAAAGTTTGGGATGGTTGGATTTATCTTAGGTATTCTTACATCCCTGAGTTGGACTTTGGGAGGAATTTTCATGAATCTATCATTTATAACAACAGCTACAAATCCACTTAAGCCTTTGGTATATTCACTCTATAGCCTTCTATTTGGTTTTACCTCATTGTTGATTTTCGTTTTAATTTTTATAATAAAAAATAGAGAAAAAAAGAGAAGAGAAGGATTTGAATTTCATATTTTTAAGCTTAATAAATCTGTGACTAAATATTTTGTCTTACACGGTATTTTAAGTATTTCGATTGGACATACGGCAAATTTCTTTGGTATCCTTCATTTAGGGGTATCAGGAGTTGCATTCATTATGAGCCTTTGGCCAATTCTTTCTTTACTTGTCGGGTATCTATTATTTGGTTCTTCTCCGGAATATCTAAGATATAAAAGTCATTTAAAGTGGTTATTCTTAACAGCTGGGATTTTACTTATTGCTTCCGTTATCTCGATTTTTTAAAGAAGAAGAGTTAAAAATATTTGAATATATAAGTTAATAAAATATTTAATTTAACTAAAATTCCAATAATGATTTGATTAATATGCCTGATGATATAACAATAAAAAACGGATTTGTGTATGGTGGTTGGCGAGAACCTAGAAATCTTTGGAGAAATTTGAAAACTTCTATTCATGATGATTCAACAGCACATAAGGTAGGAATGCGAGGTGGAACCATACCTGGTACTATCCATCTCAGTTTATTTCCTCCTGTAATGCTAAAAGTTTCTGGAGATAAATGGTTTGAAAAAGGCTCATTAAGTTTATATTATACATTTGCTACTACTGATCGAGAGAAAGTTAGAGCTGTAATTGCTCAACCCCCAGAGGGTGTTAGTGATGTTCAAGTGGAAGCAAAAATAGAAATGCCCGATGGTAAGATCGTTGCCAAAGGAACTGTATCGGTAGGAGAGCCTAAGGCACTTTCATATCTACAATCTATGGATCTTAAAAACAGTGATCCTGAAGAACTTCGTATTCTCTCTGATTTCAAACCTGGATATGAATTTAAACCCCGTGATTTACTGATAACACAAGAACAAGTTGATAAGGGGCTTACTGCTATTACAGATCATCTTGATTATTATAAGGGTAAATCTCCTTGGGGTCCTGGTATTCTTTCTCCTACCGCTATGAACCGAGTTATGGCTCTAGGTGCTGAATTAACGGCTACTAGTACACTTAATGCTGTAGCATTTTATGGAGCTACAGAAATCCAAAATGTCAATGGTCCTGTCAAAGTGGGAGTACCTTATAAAGTGCATGGGAAGTTAATATGTGTTGGTGCGAGTCCGAAAACAGAATACTTCTGGTATGATTCAATATTAGAAGATAAAGAAAGCGGGAAACAAATTGCTAAGATGCGACATATGAATCGCTTTATGAAAGCCTCTTCACCTTTATATCAAACAAATTAATATTAATTTTTAACCATTTTTTTTAACCCTTCACTGAGAAAATAAGTCTCTTGATTTATATTTTTTCTGCATTCAATGCAATTGCATTAGCTATTTGATCCCATGTTTCAGGAGGTAAACTATGACCCATCCCATCTATAATAATCAATTCAGATCCGGGTATAGCTTCTGCTGTATCTTTACCTGCTTCGTATGGGAAGAGAGGATCCTCTCTTCCATGGATAACTAGAGTTGGTGATTTTATTGCTGAAAGTTTTTCTTTTCTATTTCCCTGGATCATTATAGCAAGCATATGACGTTGTACTCCATCAGGGTAAAAGTTTCTATCAAACGCTCTACCTGCAAGAGCACGATGCTTTTCCTCATCATAAGTAAATCCAGATCCATAGATATAATTTCCTACTTTTATAGCATTCTCTATAATAGCATCACGTTCAGGAGGTATTGGAGCATAAAATACTTGTTGTGTTTCTAGAGTTGGTTGAGGGAGATCTGGATTACTCGTGGTACTCATTATTGACGTAAGACTCAACACTCGAGACGGATGCTTATACGCAATAGTTTGAGCAATCATCCCTCCCATAGAGGCTCCGCAAATGTGAGCCTTTTCTATGTTTAACACATCGAGAAGGCCTACAGCATCGTCAGCCATGTCATCTAATGAGTATGGCGCTTCAAATGGTTCCCCACGTTGTACTGCCATTATTGCGCCCATTAGATCTGGTTCACCAGCTTCATCACATTTAGAGGATAATCCAATATCTCTATTGTCAAAAATAATTACATAAAACCCGCGATTTGTCAAAGTTTTTATGAAATCTACATCCCAATGGATCATCTGAGAACCCAATCCTACAATTAGAAGCAGTGGTTTATTTGAAGGATCCCCGAAGGTTTCATATTCAATTTCAATATTATTTACTTTTGCTTTGGTCATTATCTATCAAATAAAGTTAATTTGGTTTATGATTTTAATAGTCGACTCTTTTTAAGCCTATTTGATAACTTGTTCACACGGTGGTGCATTCTCCCCAACTGACCAGAGAAAGAAATGTGCTCCAGTTGGACCCATCCATTTAAATTGGTTCGAGAGAATTTTTTGTCTTTCTTCATAAGGTTCCTCTCTGAAAGTTTTAAGATACTTTTCAAATGATCCATATTTTTCAACTAATTCAAGGAATATTTTTGCGTTAGAGACAATGGCATTAACTTTTTTCGGGTTTCTAATTATTTTAGGGGAATTAAGGGCGAATGAAACCTCATCCACTGTCCATTTTGAGATTGTAAAAGGGTCAAAATCATAAAAAACTTCTTTAATACCTTCCCATTTTGCATCTACAACTCGGTATGAGAATCCCGCATTAAACACAGCTTTACTTAATATTTCAAAATAGCCTTTATCCATTTTCGGTTTTTTCTGAGGTGGAACAACTTTTTGATACACTAATATTCACATCTTTTACATTTTATATTGTCTTACTAAAACACATTTTCTTTTAATATAATCCTTAGGATTTTGCCTAATAAATCTAAGAATATTTCTTGCTATATCGATTCGCATTTAAATTCAATATCATTATCTTTCATAAGTGTTAATCAGGATTTCTTACCAATAACCCCTACATATATAGCTGTTTCAGTAAGACCATCAATTTTTAACAAATCATTTATTTCATCATCAAAGATTGCTCCTATAGTACATGCTCCTAAATTTAAAGCTTCAGCAATTAAGTAGAAGTTTTGCCCAATATGACCTGCGTCTATATAGATATAACGATAACATCTTTGAAGATATTTCCATTTCGATCTTTCTATCAGCGCGGTCCACACGAAATTTACAGCTGAGTTGTAAGCGATCTTTTGATCTAAACATGCCTTGGCAATTTCTGTTCGGAAATCACCCGCTTGCAACAATTCAAGACTATGAGTCGATATATTATAATGATATATCCCTTGATCAAGATTTTCAACATTATTGATAATAGGGTACACTTCAATTGGATATAATCCTCCTGCAGAAGGCACAGTTCTAAAAGCAAATTGAGGAAAAATCCGTGTTAAACCCGTCATTCCAAATAACAATAAACTGAGTTGTTCTTTAGATAGGGGTTCATTCTTAAACTTTCGGGAAGACTTTCTGTTGCCAATAACATCCCAAAATTTAATATTTTTATCGAATTCAGGATCGGGCAACTTAATTGTTGTTAACGCATCTGTGTATGTCTTATATGTATCGGGCTTGCTTGCCCAATCTAACCGATGCTGTGGTAATTGACTCCTAATATATTTTGACTTTTGTTGAAAATTATCTCCATATTTCTCACTCATAATTGAATTAGAGCAGAGAATACTTTAAAGCTTTAATTTTATATTCTAAAGGTTTTTTAAATTAAAACCAATATTTCTTTATAGGTATATCAAGATAAGGTTTTTTTGAATGGAAGCAGAGGAAATAGCAATTTATAGAAATCTACAAAAACATCTAGATGAACTTCCTGTTGGGTTTCCTCCTACCAAATCCGGTGTGGAGTTAAAACTATTAAAGTATTTGTTTACCTTAGAAGAAGCTAAAATCGCAACTAAACTCAGTTTTACGTATGAACCTATTAAAATAATTTATAATCGTGTAAAAGAATCAAACATCTCTATTACGGAATTAGAGTTATTATTAGAGAACTTAGTGAGTAAAGGGACAATCCATTATAAAAAGGATAGTGATGAAAAACTGTATGCAAATGCAATGCTGGTTATAGGAATTTTTGAATATCAAGTAAACAAACTTACCATGGAATTTATGGATCTTATGAAACAATATGGTCAGGAAGCATTTGATGTAGAAATGTTCCGAACCCGAACATCTCAAACTCGGATCATTCCTGTAGAGAAGAGTTTAACTCATGAAAACATAATAGAAACGTATAGTAATGTAAGAAATATAATTAGAAATGCAGAAGAACCCCTTGCTATTACTAATTGTGTCTGTCGTCAAAAACAAGATGTCAGAAGGGAAAAAGATCCCTGCAAACTTACTGACAGGTATGAAACATGTCTTGGATTCGGACATAGTGCCCAAATGTATATAGATCAAGGGTGGGCTCGCCAAGTAACTAAAGAAGAAGCATTAGATATATTAGACAAAAACGAGGAAACGGGATTAATACTCCAACCTGGAAATGCTATACGACCAGACTTTATATGTAGTTGTTGCGGATGTTGTTGTGGATTATTAAGAGATTTAAAAAAAATGAACAATCCCGCCAGACTTATGAAAACAAATTATGTCGTAGAAGTTGATTCTGAATTATGTACTGGTTGTGGTGTTTGTGTTGATCGTTGTCAAATGGGTGCTCTAAGCATTGTTGATGATATTTCTTCTGTAAACCGAAAAAAATGCTTAGGATGTGGTCTCTGTGTGGTTACATGTCCTTCAGAGGCAATCAATTTGAGTAATAAAGAGAAGGAATCCTCTCCACCTAAAACTACTGATGAACTCAATGCTTTGATTTTATCCAAAAAGAAAGAGTTGATAGATAAATACAATAAATCAAAGAATTAATTTCCATAATTCTATAAGGGTAATTTAGCTCCGCAATTATAACAATATTTTCCGGGCAATAAACTTTTATATCCACATTTAGGGCATGGATTCTGTAGTTTTTGAACTCCATTTCTTTTATTATATCTTCCTACCCAAATTATTGATCCCCCTGAAATGATAGTGACAACAATCCCAACAATAACAGGTAAAAGGGTAACTTGACCATTATTAGAGCTAAATATTAAACACGGTCTATAGTTGTCCCAATCATATTCCTTTGAGGTAATATTTACAAGTTCATCTTGGAAATATGGAGAATCAATGCAAATTGAAAAAATGTCACCAGATACATGAGAACTTACGTCAATAAGAATTTCTGAATCATTTACCACAGAAAAATATAGTAGTATTTCTCCCTGAAGTGGTTTATTAAACCAAGTAATTGAAGATTCTTCCCAATCATCAACAATATTTAAAATCTTAAATTCTACCGCTTCTGATACTAAATAAAAGTCAAGGTAAAGTTCTATTTTACTTCTACCCGTCGATATCCCACTAAGATCAAAATAAATATATGCTTCAATTTGTTGCAAACCAGTCATAGGGACATAAAAGGTTCCACATTCCATATTCATTTGACTACCAAAATTCTTATGAGGTTCATAGCTGTTCACGTAAGAGTCTTTAGTGGGGAATAACACAGTGTTAGAAGCTTGGGCTGTAAAACTCAAGGCAGAAAGAGAGAGAATCAAAATAGTAAAAAAGATAATTCCCTTGGAAAATTTACTTTTCATATTAACACCAAGATCTCAAGAGTGTGCTAATTTTGATTAAGATTCTAAAATTTTTAAATTTTATACAAAACCACCTTATTCTCCATCTCCTAATCCCTTCTAATCTGATGAATTAACTTGACACCTTTATCATATTCCGACTCTAAAATTTTTCTTTATATAGGTTTAAAAATATACTAATCTCATTGATATATTAAGAGGTATTAAAGGCGAGGTAATCATATGGACTATTCTGAAATATTTTACAGTATGCTTGAATTCCTTCAAAGCAATTATAAAAAATTCCCAAAATTTATGATTGAAGTCATGGCTGAAAATTATGCCATCCCCCTTAAAGAAATTAAACCATTGCTGCATAAATTCAGAAAAGAAGGAATTTTACAAATTGTTAAAGATGAGGGTTATACTTTTACCCTAAATGAAAGTATAATTTCGGATTAAGCGTTCCTATCAATTTCTATAGTCTTCTGCTTTAAGGTGAGTAAATTTTTAATACTAAAGCAACTTTTTCAAGTTTGAAAAATTACAGTTCAAAAAACTTTTTTAAAAATCTGGCAAATTATCCATCCAAATAGAAAATTGGAGCTATGAAAGTGGAACGGGATTTTAAGAACCTTGAAAGGGAATTTCATGTAAAAAACGTTACAGGTTTATGGGTGGGGGTTCTTATCTATGTAATTGGTGTAATTACCATAGTAGGGAGTTTCTTCTTATACACTACTATTTTAAGGAATATTGTAAATAGCGCTTACATACTATTATTTTTTGAAGTTTTTGGTCTTCTTCTTCTTATAATTGGGATGATATACCCCTATAGGAAGCGTATATCCAAAATAAAAATAGTCTGTTTTTTTGTGATTATAATACTACCCTTATCATATATAGGATTCAATCTGACGATCTTCTTGTTTTCCCCTATAGGATTAATGGTTTTTATAATTGTTGCTGTTTTTATATTACTTTTATTTATTATAGCTAACTTATAAAGTGAAAACTAGTAAAGGAATAGTTATCATCCAATCATTCAAAAAACAAAATAACTCAAGAGACCTACAACTGAAAGGAATAATATCTCAAATACGAAAAGCCCCCCGATAACAATTAGACAATATTTTATCGTTTTCTTGGTAGCGTTATTAAGATTGTTGTGATAAACACAATTATAACATCTAACCACTTCTTCTTCAATATTTACATCAACAACCTCGATACCACAATCTACACAATTAGGCATAATAGGTACACTCTCTCTTAAATAACGGTTTAGAGAATTCCATTAATGTCAAATAATTCCTAGATATCTATATTAATAAATTTGATCTTTCGAAAATTAGTAATTTTGAATAACTAATTACTCTCGTTTTGAACAGTGGAAAAGAAAGTTTTTAAATAATTTATGAAGAGTTTATATATTTTTTAATCCCTGATTTGATTAGAATTATTCCTATTATTAAGGTAACAGAACCAAATATAGGAATTCTGTAAATTAAAACATTTAATACTATAAATAAAATAACTGTAATAAATAATCTTTCTGTAGAAATACGAATTATCTCAATATCGGTTGTTTGATAATTTCTAATTTTTTTTAAATTTTTAAGGATTTTACCTGATAAGATTAGAACCAAAAGAGTGGTTGGGAGCGATATAACAAACCATAAAATAATATGCAAATAATTGGTAAGAAATAGCCAATAGATTTCTACCTCTCCCGTTACAAAAATTTCAACTACGAAGCCAAACATCCAAATAAATCTGTCACTACTGCCTGTTGGTCCACCTGCGATAACACCCATCCAATGAGTTGGGATAATCATTGATATAAGTGTAATTACTACTCCCCAATATATTCTTTCTAAAGCTACTGTACTCATAAGCCACTATTTTATTAATTAATTCAAAGAAATAGAATTTTATATAAAGTTATATCTAGATCCTTTAGCTAATATATTTGATCCTTTCAAATAAGGAGATTTTAGATAATAAAAAAAAATTTGGTGTTAAGTTTCCTTAACTAAATTATACTCAGAGGGGGGAATACGAAATCCCCATGCAAGTGCTTCTTTACAATTTCGTAGTTCATTAGGAACACTCAAGAAATAAAAATTGCCTGTGGACGTATCTTTTACTCGAATATATCGATAAATATTTCGTCTATTTGAAGGATGATAATCAAATAATGTTGAGTTATTATCTCTATGGATGATTCTAACTCTTCCATTATCCCTCATAAGTGAAAGGTCAAAATTCTTTTCTAAATAATTCTTTATTCGATCGTGTACATCTAAAAAAATCTCAGCATAAGTCTCTTCTTTCATGATATGCACCTGCTTAAAATAGGATTTAATCATATACAATGCGTTCAAAAGGGGTTGCTCTACCCCCTCCTAAATACTCTCTTTGAGAGTATTTATCCTAATAGTGTGAATAAACTGATTATCATAAATTCGTTAACAAGGATTCCTGATACGTAATCATAAAACCAAATTTCAACTCAGTATAATTAATCTTTCTATGAGCATTTCAACTTAAATTAAACTTAATTGATACTATCGAGAAAAAGAAATTCTATAAAATAAAAAATAGTTTAAAAAAATTTTAATCTAAGAGTAATCACTTAATATTTCTTCTTTCTTCTTCTTCCCCTGACAAATTGTTTATTCATTTTTACTGCGTACTGTTCCATTTTAGATACAATTGCTCTACAATTTAACCCACTAAAATGCATAGATCCTTCAATATTAAATTCTTTATACACTTCATCATTTAAAACAAAGTAAAATCTATATTCGTTATTATTATGATAACCAGCATGCTTATACATTTGAATCAGGTCAAATTCGGACCAATTTACTTCAAAAATCGGTTGTCTTGGAACTACTATTTTAATACCTTTCGGTGAAATGGAAAAGATTCTACGTACGCCCGAACCACGATAAACCCATAAAATGTATAACAAACCAATGATACTAACTCCTCCAACGAGTACAATAAAAAGACCTGCGACAACAGCTGCTTGAAATGCTGGCCATACACTTGGTGCTACCACCAAAGAGAAGTAAAATACAATACCAATAAAAATTATACAGCAAAATGAAAAACAGTTTTTTCTAGCCCTCATAGTCTGAGATATTTCAAAGGGTTGAAAATCAGATGTAACCATATTAGCTCCGCAAGATTGGCAAAATTTTCCCTCTTTTTTATTTTCTTTACCACATACAGGACAATTTGTCATTGCATTCAGATTTTCGCTCATTTATATCAATTCTTTTAATAATAAGATATAAACTAAAATATAAATTGCGTCGTATTTAAAGCTACTAGGACTGAATTTATTTTCTTGTCAAATTTGTAAATAAGAGAAATTATATAAAAAAAAAAACATAGACTATTTTAAATGCTTATTATCAGGATATTTAAGTGCATTTTCAGGATATATAAAGGAGATTAACCAGATAAACAAATTAAATTAGATTTCAATGGAACCGTATTCAGCTTATAATATAAAAAGGAAAAAAAGGAAAATCCATAATTCTATAAATTTTGATATTATTTTAAAAAAAGTCTTCAAGAGCCAACCTGGTATTAAAAAAGTAATTTTAGTAGATAAAACGGGGAAGACTATTGCAAGCGTATCGAAATTTTCTTATTTTTCAGTTGCTGTAGATTCTATCGGAGCTACTGTGAGTGCAATCTTTTGCGCAAGCGAAGAGCAAGGAAAAAATCTTGAATTAGGAAGATTAGAAATAATCACTTCAGAATTTGAAAATGGAAAAATAATTGCATCTAATTTTTGTTCAGATGCAGTTCTCACTTTAATTTGCGATTCTGATCTTAATATTGGTTTAATTAGGCTTGTTTTAGCAAGAGCTGTAAGTGAAGTGAAAGATAATTTTCTATTAAAATTTTCAAACACTTTAGATTTTTATGATTTTTCAGATTTGTAATTATTATTAAAGAAAAAGTTGGCAACCTATTTTCCGTTTGAAAGCTAAGACTTTAGTTATGAGAAATAAGAGACAACGAATTGAACTATTGACGAGGAAATCTATTAAATACTTAAATTTCATACTATTAAGTAAAACTATAATCTCATATTGGGAGGTTTGGATTTGAAGAGAAAAATGGATTTCATGCTTTTTATGGGTATATTCTTTTTTAGTTTTGGAATAATCTCCATTTCCTATGGAATTATTGTCTTAATTATTAGAGTGTCTTTTGGGTTTATAGGAATTATGTATGTGAAGGATATCCTTTTTGATCTTGTTTTTCTACTTCTCGGGTTTCTTTTAATTAGGCAAAAAAAGCACCCTAATCCTCGAAAACGTCAGTTAAAATTCAATTACAAAAACTAAAATCTGAGTTTACCTACCTGTTTTAAAAAGGAAAGCACATCTCTTAACTGGAGAAATTAGGTTGGGATAGTTATATCTAACTCTAGGGAAGGATCAAACCATATGACAAAAACTACTAGTAATGTGAGCAATAATAGAATGCTAATATATAGATGTTTTTTCGTATTAGCTTGTCTTTCTACTTGTTCTCTCTGTAACTCCCCTTTTATTCTACCTGGACTTGGTGTTAAATTTGACTGAGGTACTGTACCTATATGCCCTATAAATTTACCTTGTCGTTTAGTCCTGTAATAGAAGGTTGAGGCAGAGGCTGAAAATGGACGTCTTTTTATAGCAATGATAATAAGATAGGGGATCTCGAAAAACAAGAAGAATCCCATAAAATGAGCAAGGATTACTAAAGGGATTAAATACATCCAACTACCAACCATTAGAGCCGTCCCATAATTAGCATACAACATCTCACCCAAATTGAAACTTCGAATACCCAGAATTAATAGAGTACAGGCGCAAATAATACCTATTATCGATAAAATGATATTACTCTGAACAAGAATCAATGCGAAAAATATCACAAAAAAATGCAGTACGCCAAAGATCGCATCTACATAGTTTAAGGGTTCTTTCTTATTTTTGATAGTAGTTGTCATTTCAGACATTTTTACGGATTTTTGTAATATATATAAGTTTTAACTTTATTTATTCACGTTCTCTTAATTCAATGGCATATATAATATCTTTGTCTAATTTTAATTTTCTCAATATATTTTCTACAAGTTCTTTACTTCGATCTTTTTGATAATCAATGTAAATCACTAACGGAAATGTACAACAGATAGCCAATAGGGGACTAAACAATCCAAGTATCATACTTAATTGGTTTTCTGGTGTCATAGGGCCACTTGACGGACCAAATCTAGCTAACAATATAGCTGATAAATTAAAAATGAAAACTATTCCGACATAACCTTTTATAATAGTGTAAAAACCACTACTACCCAATTTTGTAAATTCAAAATCAACTCCCTTACTTTTTTTCGTAGAAACAACACCTGCATCAAATATAAACCATACGGGGACAACCACAAGCGTACAAGGAATAACGACTAGCCATAATAGTTGTAATAAAGTGTCAACATCTGGGATGGAGTATTGGGCAGTGGGATGAACGCTTCTCATAAATTGTACGATGAACTCTTGAGACGCTAAATTATAGCAAACATTAAACACAAATAAAGCTAAAAGTGTAGATCTTCCGAAAATTCTATTGACTAAAGAAATACCATCTAACCTTTTAGTAGGAGCTAATCCCAGATTCTTCTTTTTTGCTGTTGATTTAAAAATAAGTTTTGAAACTAAAGGTGATACAATATATAGTGAAAATAGACCTGTAATCATAATCATTACGGGATACATTAGAATAGCAAACATCCATTCTATTTGATTGTTACCTATTGTAATGTAATACCCTTCAGGACCTAACGGTGGAATAAGGCTAAAAGCAACTATTACTAAGATGACAACAGCTATAAAAATGCCCATTAAAATAAGATAAATCCTTTTATTTTCTGAACTCATAAATCTACATTTATCATACCTCTTATAAAAGAATTTCGAAATTTTCCTATTGTTAATAACTCAAAAAAGGATAGCCCTATTTAATAATAACCTAAACCTCAACTTTATTTTTTTTTAATTACCCCTTCTCCATTACAGTTTTCACAATATTGAGTAGTTTTCCCTACAGGATTGAATGCAAACATTTCACTCGGATAGGATGACATAATTGTTTGAGATCCTTTTCCAGAACATAATGGACAAATTTCATATCCCAGTTTTAATTTAAGATCTCTAATAATTTTTTTGAGCTCTTCTATTTTATTGGTTTGCCCTTCTATTATTAAATTCTGTGTATATGAAACATCCTGCAAATAACTTCTAATGTAGTCCATATTTTCTTCAATAGTCTTTGTTTTCAATTCTGTTCCACATTTTGGACAAATTTTTTCCATATTTTCAATGACACTTTTACAATTCGGGCATTCGTTAATTTCATTCAGAAGTTTTAAGTTTTCCATAAGTTTTTCAGCAAAAATAACAAAACCGGGTTTTCTTTGTATTTTCTTTCTATTCTTTTTACTTCTTTTTTTACTTTTCATTTTTAACTTACAAGTCCTTTATTATTTTTAATTTCGAATAATCTTAAAGATCTCCAAAATTAGTGATAGATCCTTTTTTACCTTGACTTGATTGAATCATTCTTGCAGCTTTTTGAGAGGGATGTAATTCTGATATTTTTCCCAAGATTTTAGACTCTTCTCCTATGTCTTTATCATGAATCTATATCTTTTTGTCTTTTTATATATTTCTCAAACAAGGTTTTTTTAATTTCAAACTTTTCAATTTTTTTTTGTAACTTCTCATCGATTCAAAATTATCTTATACTGGAACACTACAGGTCTTGTTTACTATCAACTCTCCAAAAATAGTGTGATTGGGGACTTTTATAGTCTTTTACAGAACAAAAGTGAAAAAAAATGAAGTTTGGTATTTGAATTAGTGAGTATTATAAAACTATTCTGGAGGAGGTTCCATTCCTAAAATCTTATAAGCTTCTGGAACAGTCATATATGTCTCTATTTGATATTTATATCCTTCAACTTCTAAAGCTGTTTCTTGATATTGTTTGGCAACTGCCTCTACGTACTCCTCTACTTTACCCTTGGTAACATTACCTACGAATAGAGCTTTTATACCTTCTAACGTTGCTTTCACTCCAATTACCAGCCCTTCTCCAAGAGAAGGATCAGCAGGATATTTTTGAATCAATTCAATATTCTTCTTCGCAACTTCGCTTGATTTTGCATGCGGAAATAAGACTGTCGCTACTATTAAAACCATTCTCACATACCTTGTTTTTTATTAATTTTCTTGGATTTGCAGTAAAAGATAATAAAGTGCTCTACTATTTAAAAGTTAACAAATTTGTCTATATACTCTTTTTCCTAAAAAGAAAGAAAATAAAAGAATTGCATGTGTCACAGTTAGAAATCAAATACTTCTTTTGTGATTTCACGGAAGATCCCTCCCGCAGGTTAACCATCGAGTGACTAGAATTAAGCTAATTCGAGGTAACTAAACCAAGATTCTTAGGAATTTCAATGTTTTTTAGAATGTTGATTAAATTACTATTTATTTATCATATTTCTCTCTCAAAAAATCTTCAGAGTTTAAGAAAATTTCACAGTCACAAAATCCTCCAGAATTCCTACAATCATTCAGAAATTCTTCTTTTTCTTCTTTCTTTATATGCATTTCTTCTAATATAATCTCTGCATTTGTCAAATCGTGACCATTACACCCATTTGTTTCTAATAAAACCTCTAAACGATTAAAAAATCTTTCTAAATCTCGTTTATTCATGTTCATTTACCTTTTTATTATTTAAACATCCCATACTTAATTTTACCATAATAATATTATTAAATTTATTAACTATTCACACTTTTTGATAAAAATGTAAAAATTTATATAACTCGGTGAAATTACCAATTTATCGAAATCTAATTAAAAATGGGTTTGTTTTTCCAAATTTAAATAAGAAGAGGTGGTAATAATTACATTACTTTTAACAAGATCTGTTTATCCATTGAGGTTGGGTTCTAAAGCTGGGAAAAAATATGTGGATTGGGTAAAAGATAATCCTCCAGATAATAGTATAACAAAAATCTTAAGCATTGGTGTTGGATCAACCGAAGATGGAGATATTTTGGTTATCGGTATCAACCAGATAATGCCCGGAAAAGAGAAGGAAGCATTAGAGTTAGCTGCTAAACAAAATGTGTTTCTTTCAACTGAAGTTGAGGGTTTAAAAATCAAGTCTGAGGTTATTTGGGATCTAGCTGAGGCATACAAGATAATAGGAATGTCAGGTCCTGACACATAACCTGAGAACCATAAAATATCTTTTTTTTTTATTCTTTTTATATGTTTCTCAAACAAGATTCATAATGACGTTATTCTTATTAAGAGCATTTTATTTGCTTTTCAGTAAATCCTTCCCATTTAGAGCTTTTAGATTTTCTGGATAATACTCTAAAATTTCATTATAAATTTGTAAAGCTCTATCGTATTCTTTTATTCTAACATATACTTGGGCAATACCTAATAATGCATCTAGATTGATTGGATTAATATTTCTTGCATGGAGAAACGATTCAAGAGCTTTCCTTTTTTTATTAGCATCCAAATAGTTATAGCCACAATTTATCCAAATATTTACATCTAAAATTAATTTGAATAATTCTTTTCTTTCTTCTTTATTAAAATAATTCAGATATCCATTTTCGAGTAAATATTGTTGTGTAGAAAAGTTGAAACTTTCAAACCGTAATCTAGTTTCTTGTTTAAATACTTCCTTTGCGATTGGATCTCCAGCATCTGTTATTGCTTTTAATAGTGGATATGCCAAATTACTATGAAGTAAACGAGGATTATAATTGTATTCTGCCCATACTTGCAAATTAGAACAATGAGCCCAAAATTCTGTTTCGGTCGGTATTTTAGTTTTGATTTTATTTTGAAATTCTAGATCATGATTTAACATTTCAGCCGCTTCGTCAATTGAATCAATATCATCGAAATCTCTAACCTTATCAAAAGGAATATTTAATAACAAGAATTTACATTGAAGGAATGGTTTTCCCTCTACGTATATAGTCGTTGCTTTGTGTTCAAGTTTTAACGTGAGATAGTCATTAATTTGATATTCTTTTTTAGGACGTTCTTTTTTTTTCCATATATAATCGATAAGAAGAAAGGAGCTTACTTGCTGAATAAGAATAACTATCATCGCTATTAAGTAGTACCACAAAGAAGGTGGGATTTGTAAGAGGTATCTAGACAATTCTAAAGAGATAATATCAATTAATCCTATAAGAATTGTACTTTTGATTATGTTTCTTTTATATTTTGTGGGATCCATTATTACTTATTTCATTCTCTCTTTCTTTATATTAATTTTTATTCTTAAATGTTTCAAATATAATAGAAATTGTCCAAATAATAATTAGGTGATGATTATTAATATTATTTTTTGTTCTATGACAAAAAGGTTTGGTATAGTCATCTCTAAAAAGAATTCTAAAAAAGAATTGATTCGGATCTTGATTTAAATAGGTTAATCCATAATTTAGGAGTAGATTACGAGATGCCTTTAGTAGCTTACAAACGATATCCTGTAGGCGGTCCAATCCAACCCAGCTTTGAGGGATTATTAGAGTTAATAAAAAAGATAGACCGAACATCAATCGTTAAAATTGAAATAAAGATGCCGGGAAATATAAGAGCTTTCGCTGAAGCGGCAATGCCAGCCTTAAATTTACGATATTTAGCAGCTGTTATTTTAGAAGATGGTGACCTTTCCTTTAACATGGCACAATCTCATGAACGTATGTCCACTGAAACAATTAGAGAAAAAATGGATTATGTTACCTTAATCCACGATCCCAATCAAGAAAAAGAGCCCAGAGTAGAATCAGCACTAGTAAATGTGATATTAAAAAATGGTGAACATCATGAGATTTTCATCGAGCACGTCCTTGGGTTCCCTGAACGACCTATGAATCACCAAGATGTTGAAAATAAAGCTAAAAGCTTAATTACACCAATATTAGGTCACTCAAAAGCACATAGATTAATTGAAACAATATGGAATCTTGAAACCTTATCAAATATCCAAACAATTATTCCATTATTAATTCCACCAGATAATTAATCAACCCAATATTTTACAAGTTATTGAAAAAAAAGAGAGAGATAATAAAACAATTATTATCTTGTAATTTCGTATTTATAATCTGCAGGACCTATAGTAGGACTTACAATCACAATTAAATAACCATCTTCTTGTATATATCCACTCAAATCTAAAGACCCACGCTCGGTTATATCATCGAGTGATAATTTAATCACTTCAGTGTAAGATGGAATTTCATTATTGATAGTAACATCAACAATAGATACTTCAAAATCAGTTTCAGGGAGAGGGGGCGTTGTAAATACAACCAAATCATCTGCATCATCAATTAAAACATCGTTAACCGCAATATCATCAACCCACCATCCAGGATTTTCAGTTCCCCAATCCGTCATGTACCTAAAACTTAAAAGAACTGTTTGTCCTGCATAAGGTGTAAGATTAAAATTCATAGTTTCCCAACCAAATGAACCTGTTAATCCTGGTAGATTTTCTACAATCGTAGGATATGCATCAGGATCATGGTCTATTGTTGTATACTCATTTTCTAATGAAATCCAAGTTTCCCCGTTATTTTCAGATATTTGAACAAATCCATAATCCCAAAGTTCTTCAATGTCAAAATATGTGTTAAAAGATAGAGTAACCGTTCCTGTAGGGACGTCAATAATAGTATTCATTGAAAGATCCTTTTCTGGTCCAGCAGTTGTAGAATACCACTCTAGATCTCCATCTCCATCTTGATCTACCCTTGTCCAGATAGGTGGTTTTGCAACATCATCACCATCGAATATAAATTCTTGACTCATTGACTCACTTAATCCACTTAACATAAAGTAATCTGTACCATATGATCCTACTAAATATACGTCTGTATTTTTGTGTAAAATTGTTTTTGTTTGACCAAAATCTACTCCATTAGTTGGAGGTAACCATGGTCTTTTGACCTCATAAACTCTAATTGGGTCTGCGTCCTCGCACCCTAAATCAATTGTAAGATAGTTATATTTTCCATTTCCGATTTCGTTTGTATGCAAAATATTTGCTAGGGTCCAATCGTAGAATACTTCTTCAAAAGTTTCAGTAGCCCCAAAGTAATTAAGCGCATTATTAATCCCTTCTATCCCCGGAATTCCTGTTTTTACAAAATAGCTAATAAATTCTGCTCCCCCGTAATGATCACTTAAATAAATTGACCATAGTAATCCTTGCCCATAATCAGCCAAAATATTAATGTCTCCTTGATCTCCCCACACTGTTAACGAATTGTCTGGAGTTGCAAGAAAACTATTAATCGATCCCCAATCAATAGGATAACCACATAAAGGTTCCGCGTACATTGAGCATCCTTCATTCATGAATATATCATCTTCAGGGTTATAATCATCGTGAATGAGGTGTTGATATTCGTGAGCGACAGTTGCCTCATAAAGGTTTGGTCTAGCCGCATCGTCACCTACCCTGTTTTCCCAGTCAGCACTATCAATCGAAATTATATTCCTATCAAATTGCCTTTCAAAATAGGACCAGTAGAATCCTACAATGTAATAAGGATAACTTCTGCTATAATATGCCTCATCTCTAATATTAGAAACCAAAATTACTGTTCTTCCACTATTATCCTCGTAAGTTCCTTCTGGAACTACTCCATCTATTACTAACTGAGAATTGCTTCCATTATGAAAATCAGGTTCTCCGAAGTAATCATTGCAAACTGGGGCGATATCAATTTCAAATTCTTCTAACATATAATTTGCCTGTTCATCTGTTACTACAGGTACATCCCTTCCATCTGGATACGCCATATCAACTTGAACCCAAAGTTCAACAGTCGCACCGATGGATCTTAATTCAAACGTATCAAAAAATGTTTCTCCCGTATAATCGTCAAGTATCAACCAGTCTAAAAGATCACCGACCGCATAGTAATCAAGACTAGCGATCATTAATCCTGGCGTTGTGTCATGTTGCGAAAATGACCCTCTTATAGGTAATTCTTTTGTTCTCAATTCATAACCAATATCAATGGGGACTAATTCTATGGATTCTGTATTAGAAACTAAGGTAAATCCAAATATGAGCCCCATTGATATTGGAACAATTAAAAGAATAAAAAGAGTTGAAATTTTAGTAGATTTCTTCATAATTTTTTCCTTATAAAATATGTTAAAGAGAAAAATTTAAATGAATAAAAAAGAAATAAGGTATATTTCTCCCCAATTGACAATTGTGTAAAATTGAGAAAACCGAAATTATGACGGTAGTACAGTGTTTACATTGGTTGTGTTGTTGTAATAAGCGACTAAGAATTTAAATGTAGTTTTTTTTTAAAAATTTGAATAACTATTTTTCTTTGCGTTTAATCACTACACACTACTACACAACATAATAAATAATGATTAGAAGGCTCTTACTCACATTTTTCTAACCTATACACTTTTGTCTATACACACTAAAAACCACAACATTTATATACTAGTTTACACACTTTATGATCAGAGAACACAACATTAATACACACGAAAAAAAATAAAAAAAGGTTGAAAAAAAAAAATGAATCAAAAAAAATTGGAAGGAAAAGAATTAATAATTATTAGAAATCTGTATTACGT
>JAGXNO010000044.1 GCA_019894975.1 Promethearchaeota archaeon
CCCCAGATAATTTTCCAATAGATATCAAAATTGGAAAAGCCATAAGGTTCGCAATTAATAAAATGAACAATTTATGGGAACAGAAAAAGACAATTTTTGATGAAGAGGATGAAGATAATATCTTTAGAGCATTTTTGGACAACTATAATTTTAAAATTATCTCAGTGGAATTAAGTGCAGAAGAAACATCAGATCTTGCTGAAAAATGTCGTCAACATGAAGTAACTGTGAATTCAGCTCTTAACGCAGCTTTTCTTGCAGCGCGTAATTCAATCCGAGGATCCTTTAAAGGAGGAAAATCTATTATGATCCCTGTCAACACACGAAAGCGTTATAAACAACCCATAGGTGAATATGTTGGAGTTTATGTTTCAGGATTTGAGCTTAAATTCTCATATAATCCAAAAAAAGGTTTTTGGGAGAATGCTAAGATTTTCAATGATAAAGCAAAAGAAAATCTCTATATTAATAAAATATTTGAATTTGCTGCGATTACAAACCTCGTTGATCAATCTATGGTAGATGCCCGTCAGTTTACGCTTTTTGGAAATCTTGTACCCTCAAGTTTTAGTAGATATGAAAAAATTCATACTTATAGTAGTGATGAGAAGAATATAGCAAACAAGAGGGCAAAAAAGCAAATTTCTAAATTTCCTGGTCTGGCTATTACCAATCTTGGTCTTTTGGATTATCCTGATAAATATGGATCATTGGAGTTAGATCGTTTTATACTTGTAACTTCAGGCACTCCATATATCGAGCTTGTAATCCCTGTTGTCACTGTTGCTGGAAAGCTAAGCTTTACAATTAATTACCTAGAAGAAATTACTGATACTGAAACTATGGAAAAAATCAAGACTGAAGCTTTAAAATATTTAAACTGAGGTAAATTTCAAATGGGACTGAATAAGAACTCATAAATTAAATCCCTTAATTTTTTTTTAAGATAGAATAAATAAAATACCGAAACTAAAAGAAGAAAAAAAAATAAAAAGGAGGAGATAAAAATATGGTTACAAATTATACTGGTTTCATAAAGAAACATTTAGGATATACGGATGAAGAAATGAAGGTTTGGCTCGATAATCCTCGAAACCCAGAGGGAATTGTAAAAATAGCCGCCCTATTACAAAAAACAATTGTTATCAGGGTTATAGAATCACATGGTTGCAGTAGTTTACACAAGAAAGGTCAGGAATTTTATTTTGATGGCCCAGGAAATCTTCTTTCTAAAATGAACCCTAAAAGAATTTGCATTTATGCTTTAAGCCAAATGGAGAGATTAATTTTTGCTGCTCAAGAATTATTTTATGCAGGGATCGATCCAAATAAAATGCGAATTAAACATGGAGGTTGCTTTGATGTGGGCCTTAAATGTGGTGGATGGGGTAGAATTATATTTGAATTTGAATTTAAAGACAGAAAAACAGTAAGAAAAGAATTAGCACAAAAGCAGAAGTAAAGAAATAACTCAACTAATAGAGGAAAAGTGCGAAAAGGAGTGAATATGATGAAGATTTTAATTATTTCAGATGGAAAATATGGTGATCGTGCTATAAAAGTAGTGCAAAAGAAGTTTCCAAGTGCTGAATTTTTAATTATTAGAGAAGAAAATCCCACGATGTTTCTAGATGAAGTTATTTTTGATGATGATGTCGAGAATGCGATTGAACGTGCTGATTTACTGATTTTATATGTCCGACATCCCGATGTTGTATTTGAAATTTGTATGCGTCATAAACCGACTGTACTTCCAGTTCATTTTGGTGAAGGTTTTTTTAACCAAGTTAAGACTTCAAATCCAAGAGTTGTACAACCGATTTCTATGTGTAATGCTTTACCAAATACAGGGATTCACGAATTTGATAATTTTTTCACGCAATTTGGTACTCCCGTCTATAATTTAACGATTGAATTTTCAAGGTATAATCATGCGATCATTAAAGAAATAAAATTATTAGTGGAAAGTCCCTGTGGATCTTCGAATAATACATTAGAACATATTCAAGGTCAACCAATAACTCCCGAAATATTGAATAATTTTGCGTTGTGCGTTAGGCAAGAATGTCGGGAACCGATGTCTCTAGTATTTAAAAGAGAATTTTCTGAGAGTGCAGGTGCAAACCATTTATTAAAATTACTTGAGGCAATCGAAAGGGAAGAACCCCAATTATTAGTAAATGATAAGAAACTAAAAGATTATGCATCAAGAATGCGAAATGAATTTCAAACACAGAATTTTAGGAAGGTGTGAATAAACATGAAGTTATGGATAATATATAAGGAAGGATTTGGTTTCTCAAAAATGATTGCTGAGATGCTTCAGGATCGTTTAGAAGATTACATTGATATTTCAGTTGGTAATGCAAAAAAGATAGAACCTGCTTTTTTGGTTGAAGAAAGATTAGATTATTTGATTATCGGGGATGTTGTAAGTGACCTAATTCCAAGTGCGGAAATTCAAAATTGGTTGTTCAAATATAAAGAAATTTCAAAAAATGGGAATCTCACAATTAAGATTGCTTCAGGTTTTTATGTTGCAATGAAAGGGGTTTCATTTCATGCTTCATGGGCTGATTTTCTTCAAGATAATGTAAAGTCCGAAATAATTTTGCCACCGGTACTGCTCTTAAAGCTAAGTAAAACAGGATTATCACTAAAGAATGGCTCTCTGGAATCGATTAAAGGTTATATTAATGATATAATTGAATTTTTTATTAATAATGATAATTAGAGGAAGAAGTGAAGAATATCTATTAACATTTTTATGATATCTCAGTTTTAGAGTTCTACAGAAAATATTAATTACAATAAAAAAGAAAATAGGAGGTAAAATAATGGAAAATAAATATAAAGGTTGGATAGAAGGCTTTGGAAGCGTAGTTGATGATCAACTTGGCGTAGGGACTAAGCAAAAAGTGTTGGATCAATGCAACTTGTGCCAAACTATCTCAAATGATAAAGAAATGGCTCTGTGTGTGAAAGAAGTAATGATGATATTTGATAAGATTGTGAAAGATGAAGAAAAAAGATATAATGTTATGGGGACACTCGGAAACACCTGTTTTAATAACTTCTTCGTTAAAATCGCAGAAGGTATAAAAAAGAAGTCAAATGGAATTGTTGAAATAATTAAGAACCTTAATATTTCATCAGGAGCAGAATACTTCAAATTGGAAGATAATAAAATATACGCTACATTTAACCAGTGTTTATGTCAATTAGGTGTAAGAGAAGCAGAAGAACCAATTTCAAAGACATATTGTAGTTGTTCGTTAGGTTGGATGAAGTCTTTGTTCAACACAATTTTGGATACACCCTTTACAGTTGAATTACTTGAATCAATTGTTAGTGGGGGAAAAACTTGTCACTTTGCAATTAATTTTAGCTAAAGATTGAATTTCAAAATATAATAAATCTAATGAGAAAAGTACAAATAATAAAAAAAATAATTAAAAAAAAAAGATGATAAAAGATAATACAAAGTGAAAATAATTTAAGAGGAAATCTTATGAAAGCAATGGTATATACAAGATATGGAGGACCGGATGTTTTTGAATTAAAGGAGATCGAAAAACCTACTCCCAAGGATAATGAAATATTTGAAAAATCCGGCACAATCCGATATTTGAAGAGCCTGAAAAATTTAATAAAGAAATCATTCGAATATATAACTTAATAAAAAATTCCTCTTATTAAAACTACAATGGTGAAAAATATGGAAAATAAAGAAAAGATGAAAGCAATTGTATGCTCAAAATACGGACCTCCGGATGTTCTTCAACTTAAAGAGGTAGAAAAACCTGTTCCCAAGGATAATGAAGTACTGGTAAAAATTCATGCGGCAACAGTAACAATGGGAGACTGTGAGTTGCGAAGTCTCAAATTTTCTGGCGTGTTAAAGTTCCTCATGAGATTAGGACTTGGTTTCAGAGGACCAAGAAAAAAATACTCTATACTAGGGCAGGAGTTAGCGGGGGAAATTGAAGCAATAGGCAATGAAGTAACTCTGTTTAAGAAAGGTGACCCTATTTTTGCTTCTACTGGTTTTCATTTTGGTGGTTATGCTGAGTATGTATGTCTGCCTGAAGATGGAACAGTTGCAATAAAACCGGATAATATGAGCTATGAAGAAGCTGCCGTCGTTCCTACAGGGGGACTTGAGGCATTGCATTTTCTTAGAGCAGCAAATATTGAGAAAGGACAAACAATTCTTATCAGTGGAGCTTCTGGAAGTATAGGTACTTTTGCGATACAGCTTGCCAAGTACTATGGGGCAGAAGTAACTGGAGTAGGCAATCCCAACAGTTTAGAAATAATGAAATCTATAGGCGCCGATAAGGTAATTGATTACACTAAAGAAGATTTTACTAAGAACGGAGAGACCTATGATGTTATTTTTGATGTCATTGGCAAGAGTTCGTTTTCAAGTTGTATAGGTTCGCTAAATGAAAATGGAATCTATCTTTTAGCTAACCCTAAGATGGTATTGGTTAATCGGGAGAAAAAGGCTGCAAAGAAAACCAACAAAAAATATATAAGTGGGAACATGGACGACAAAGAGGAAAGGATTGAACAATTAAATTTCCTCAAAGAACTTATTGAGGCGGGAACGCTAAAATCGGTCATTGACAAACGATATCCGTTGGAACAAATGGTCGAGGCTCATAGCTACGTTGAAAAAGGGGGAAAAACAGGAAACGTAGTAATAACAATATAATAAAGACTAAAACTATCTATTAATAGATGATATAAAATTACAAAACTGAGTTTATATACAAAATACGGTAAATTGGAGGAGTCCCCTTGAGTATTGAAATACGTTTATCTGGTTTTATCTTTCTGTTTATTATAATTACAAACATAGCAAGTAATAAATTTGGTTATAAAACATTCGGTGATGTGGACTCAAAGGCTAAACTGCAAGAGATTAACACATATCCAAAAAAATTTAAAATTAGCTTCGTACTAATCCTCGTTGAGCATATTAGCATAATGTCTCTGGCTGTAACGTTATTTATTGCTTTTAGTCCATATAACATAATACTTGGAATTGTTTGGATTGTCTCTCGAATAGGAGAAGCCTTGATCCAAATTTATGATAAAAAAAATTACTGGGGACTCCTAAATATAGCAAACAAATATTCAGATACTAGTGGAGCTGGAAGAGATACGTTAATTGATTTAGCTCGCAGTATTCTTAAAACAAAAGACTCTAGATTTACATTTGCACAAATCTTATTTTCCATTGGTACGCTAGCTTATTCTTTGCTGTTTGTTACCTATGGAGTTGTACCACCATTTATTGGATGGTTTGGAATTGTTGCCAGCATTCTCTATGGCTTCGGTAATGGGATATTCCGTTTAAAACCTAACATTAAACCCCTGTGGAACCTCGGGGGTTTGTTAATCTTGCTTTTTGAAATAATATTAGGAGGATGGCTACTATTTTTTGGCATCATCCCTTAGTTAATCTATAACAATTCTTATTAACTGATAACAATTATAAAATTAATATAAAAATCAAATAAAGGTGGTAGATAGTTACACAAAATAACAAAACAACAATATATTATTTTTCAGGCACAGGAAACTCATTACATATGGCCAAATCTCTTAATGAAAAGCTAGATGATTGTGAACTTGTACCGATTGCGAGCCTTATTAATCAAAATTCTATAATCGCCACGTCAGAAAAGGTGGGCTTTGTTTTTCCAGTGTACTCTTGGGCTTTGCCCAAAATTGTCTATGATTTTATTGAGAAGATTGATCTAAGTAATACAAAATATTTATTTGCTGTTACTACTATGGGTGGTTTTTCAAGGCAGTATGTAGCACCGCTGATAAACAAGTTATTAAAGCCAAAAAATAAAGAACTTGATGCTGCATATAATTTAAGAATTTTTTCAAATAATATATGGGGATCAAAACGAATCAATCCCCTTCCCTCAAAAGAAAAAGGAGAAAAGAGAATAAAGAAAGCTTTAATAAAGTTAGAGAAAATTGCTGAAATAATCCGTAATAATCAGAAGGATACGGCAAGGAAAGTCTCTTTTTACCCAATGAAAAGATCATATAACTCTTTTATTAAAGAAATAAATACTATGGATGAAAAGTATTATTCAGACGAAAAGTGTAATGGTTGTGGTATCTGTCAAAACATCTGTCCCGTCGATAATATAAAACTCGCAAATGAAAAACCGGAATGGCAACATAAATGTCAAATGTGCACAGGGTGTCTTCATTATTGTCCCCAAAAAGCTATTCAATGGGGTGAATATACTTTGGATAGGGAAAGATACAATCATCCGTATATAAAAGTGAAGGAATTAATTAATCAAAAACAAACACTGTAAATATAAAAAAACCTGATATAATGGAGATAAAAATGGAAAATAAAGAAAAAATGAAAGCAATTGTATATGAGAGATACGGACCTCCAGAAGTCTTGAAGATGAAACAGGTAGACAAGCCTATCCCCAAAGACAATGAGATACTCGTGAAGATTCATGCGACAACAGTAACAAAAGGGGATGTAACATTTCGAGATGGTTTTAAAAGATTCAATCCCGTGGTACGGTTCTTTGCGCGATTGATGTTTGGTCTTAGAGGCCCTAAAAAAGTAAACATACTAGGACTTGAGTTAGCCGGGGAAGTTGAAGCAGTCGGTAAAGATGTTAAACTATTTAAGAAAGGTGATGAAGTTTTTGCTTCTCCCGGTTTTCGCTATGGTGGTTATGCTGAGTATATATGTCTACCTGAAGAGACTGGCAAAGGAAGATTTCCAAAAGAAGGGATGGTGGCACTAAAACCAGCTAATATGACCTTTGAAGAAGCTGCGCCTGTTGCTGGTGGGGGAATAACAGCATTAGTTGTAATTAGAAAGGCAAATATCCAGAGCGGACAAAAAGCTTTGATATACGGTGCTTCTGGAAGTGTAGGTACTTTTTCGATTCAGCTTGCCAAACACTTTGGTGCTGAAGTTACTGGAGTATGCAGCACTACGAATTTAGAACTAGTGAAATCTCTGGGTGCTGATAAGGTAATTGATTACACAAAAGAAGATTTTACCAAAAGTGGTGAGCTTTATGATGTTGTGTTTGATGCTGTCGGAAAAGCTTCTTCTTCTCAATGCAAAAAAGTTCTAAAGGAGTCAGGACTTTATCTTAACGTTAACAAAGATTCAGGTAATGGAAAGGCTTTAAAAAATGAAGATCTAATCTTCCTCAAAGAGCTTGTTGAAGCAGGAAATTTATCATCTGCAATCGATAGACATTATCCCCTGGAAGAAATTGTCGAAGCCCATAAGTATGTTGATAAGGGACACAAGAAAGGAAATGTAGTAATAACATTATAATAAAAAATTTTCTTCTAATAGAATTTTTTTATACTTAAAACACGTTTTACAATTGCTATTGTTTTTTCCACCGATTATCTAGAAACTTATTAAACTTGAAAGGTTACAACTACTTTCCCTTTTAAATGTCCTTTCTCATAATATCTATGAGCATCAGCAAGTTGTTCAAATGGAAACACTTTTTCCACAATAGATTTAATTTTTCCTGCTTCAATCTGCTCTTTCAGAAACTCGAGGTTTCCGGTGGAAACATTACCGAGATATGACTTGATATGTTTATTTCTTATCTGTTTAAAAAGTACAGTTTCTAAATCGACGGTAACAAAAATTCCATTCTCACTCAAAGAGTTTTTACACATTGAATACGAAATTTTTCTTCGGCCGACTGCATCAAAGATATAATCATATTTCTGACCATTTTGGGTAAAATCTTCTTCAGTATAATCTATAACCGTCTTAGCTCCAAGAGCTTGTGCGTTACTTATTTTATCTGTACTGCACACAGCAGTCACATCAGCAGTAAATAACCTTGCAATTTGTATAGCATAAGTACCCACTCCTCCAGAAGCACCGTAAATAAGCACACTTTGCCCTTCTTGAATATTAACTTTCTCTTTTAAGCCTGTTAATGCTGTACATGCCGTATCTGGTACTGCCGCGGCCTCTTCATGACTCATGTTCGATGGTTTTATTGCAACATGTTCCTCAGAAATGCAGCAATATTCAGCATTTGCCCCTGGTTTCGGTCCTTTAGCACCATAAACAAGATCACCCATTTTAAATTTAGTCACCTTCTTTCCTACAGACTCAACTTCGCCTGATACATCAAATCCAAGAATATTTGTTTTAGGTTTTTTAAATCCCGTCATTAATTTTGTAAAACCAAATAACTTCTTTTCACCTGTTCGAAAAATTATATCAAGAGCATTTACTGATGTTGCGTAGACCTTAACAAGTAGTTCATTATCCTTAGGAACGGGCTTTTCTACTTCCTTTATTACAAGCACATCTGGGGAACCAAATTCTTCATATATGATAGCTTTCATAATAAACAATTTTGAACATATTATTACATATATAACATGTTTTATATTTTTGGATATCTACTCTTTACAATATGTTTAACCTACAATTGCTAACGTATAACAACAGACTGCTATAACAAATGATATCGGAGTCATTATTCGTTTTTCCCGTTGACTTTTTGACGCTGCATTCATTAATGTATTTAATGTTAAATAAACCGCAAATATCCAAACGACTATTGTAGTAAAAAGTTCATTGTTGAGAATTGTTATTATTGTAGCTCTTTCTAAGACAATTATTATCCCAAAAATGAATATCCCCACAGCAATTAAGCTCATAATTCTTAAGTTATTAGGGAGTTTTTCATACTTCCCACCATATGCAAAACGACCGAACGGGAGACCTATGGCAAGTAATAGTTGAAAAATAATCAACAGAAAAAGCAAAACACACACTATAATTGCTGTTATAATCAAAATCATTATTCTCTTCCTTTTCAAATAGTAATGATTATAATATTTCCTATATTAAAATTCTAATCAAATCTTTCGAGGGTTTTCCTCGAAATTTAGGAGTTTTTAAAAAAAAATCATTCTTAAGTTTATTTTATAGAAACCTTACCGCTTTTTTCCAAATTTAATAGCATCTTGAGGACAAACTTCTACACATCTTCCACAATAATAGCATTCACTTTTAAAAAACTTACTCAAAACTTTCTTGACAACTTATGAGATAATCTGTTTTAAGTCGTAAAACACGAATTATTTGCGAAATTAAAAATTTATATGTAATAATATTTTAAATAACAAGGCATGGTATTATTTGCAGTTCTTTTTCTAATAGTAGGGTTTATGGGGTTATTTTTTGGTGCTAAATTTGTGATAATTGGGCTTGAAAATATTGCTAATCGCTTACATATTAGCCATATAATGGTGGGTCTGACGATTTTATCGATTGGGACTAGTTTACCCGAAATATCTGTAAGTGTAATGGGTGGACTTGATAAGGTTTTTGGTATTGATCCTAACATTGATGGAATAGTAATTGGAAATAAAATTGGGTCATTTATGACTCAAATTACGTTAATCCTTGGTATTTTAGCAGCCACCCAACCGATTTTTGTTAGTAAGTGGGAATTAAGAAGAGAAGGACCTATGCTCTTTATTTCCATATTGATTTTTCTTATCTTCTCCTTGGATGGGACTCTTACTCAATTTGAAGCACTATTGATGATAATTATATATTTCATTTATCTATCATTAGTAATTTGGAGTGAGAGACGTTTACAAAAAGTTAAACTAGAATCTAGTTATCTTGAAAAAGAACGCTTAGATACTGTATTATTAGAACCAATTGAGAGTCCTCGTAAAGTATCATCAACATCTAAAGATATTGGTTCTCTACTAATAGGTCTTTTTATACTATTAATCGCAGCAGAAATAACATTACTAGGAGCCCATGATTTATCAAAAGAATTTCACATTCCCGAAAACGTAGTCGGAATCTTAATAGTTGGGTTTGGTACAAGTTTACCTGAACTAGTTGCTGATTTAACTGCATTAAGGAGAGGATCTTTTGGAATCGCTGTAGGAGATATCTTAGGCTCCAATATTTGTGATATTTTATTAGCTACAGGATCAGGAGTAATACTGATTAATTTTAAAGTTCCGATGATAATTCTGGTGTTTGATATTCCAGTTCTATTCTTAGCGTTATTTATCGCGTTCTATTTCCTATGGAGTGAAAAAACCCTAAAAAGATGGGAAGGAATACTTTTAATTAGTTTTTATGGTGTTTATACAATTTTGAAATTATCTATGTTTCAAATTTAAGAAAATTCTTTTCTTTTAATATTTTAAGAGAACAACAGATAATTCATAATTAATATTTAAAAGATAAAAGAGAGATATTTCTTAAAATCCTTAAATCTAACGAGAAAAGCGGGAACATCTTTCTTATATTGTTTATATCCTTTTCCAAATCTTTCAATTAGCTCTTTTTCTTCAACAAATTTAAGATGTATGTTTATACCAATTAAAAAAATTGATAAGTAAATAATTGAATAAATAGAAAATCTCAAAAAAATGCTTCCGATAAGCATTAACATTAATCCATGGTATGTTGGATGACGTATTACAGAATATATTTCATGATTTTGGAGTGTAGATTCCTTAGGATAATAGACATAGACTAAAGCCATATTATCTATCCCAAAAATCTTTAAAGCTCTTATAACTACAGTTATTCCTAATCCTGTAAATAATAAAAAAAGTATTATTCTGATTACTAAAATGACCAATGAGTAGTTTAACAATATTTGTGAAAGAGGATTTGCTAAATAATAAGTTAAATTTTGGTGATTTTCAAAAGGGATTATAAAATCAGTAGGTATAAAGCTATGGACGATGATGGAAAGAACCATCGGAATTCCGGTAACTACAAATTTAAACGATTTTTGGTAAGCTAATTCACCATATTTACTTAGCTTTTTATCTCTAACTCTCCAAAAGAAATATACTAACATAAAACCAATAATTAAGATAGTTAATGATCCTAATATGGGAGTCAACGGTGCTATAAATTGCAGGATTTCAACTTCATTAAAGATTCTCGGTAATGAATCCGCTGTTAATTGGAATACCAAAGAGCTCAGGAAAACTATAGCTGCAATAATTAAAAACTTGAAAATACTTTTTCCTTGGTAATCTAATAGTTTTCCTCTTAATTTATCTAATCCTTTCATTTTATCTTATTACAACGATAAGAATATATAAACATTTTTTCTTTGAATTATAAAATCTCTTCAGAAATTATGAATCAATTCTTTCTTCATCATTATTTTCGGGAACAACCTTATTTTCTTCCGTAGTCGGTTCTACAGGTTGGATTTTAATATTTTTTGAATCCAAAAAGTATACTACTTCATCATCACCTATTCTGGTTTTGTCTAAAGCATCTCTACTTTCTAAAAAGTGTTTAAAATCGTTTATTAATACTACGACATCTTCAGGAT
The DNA here is from genome assembly GCA_019894975.1 of Promethearchaeota archaeon. Lineage (GTDB taxonomy): Archaea > Asgardarchaeota > Lokiarchaeia > Sigyniarchaeales > SOKP01 > Loki-b32. The sequence continues at coordinate 11,397 of JAGXNO010000044.1, forward strand.
AAAAGTGCTTTTTAACGATAAATCCTTTCCTCTCCAAAGCGTGCTCAGAATACCACCAGTAAAAGCAAACAGTTATGATAATTATCAGAAAACTATTAATTAGATTAATTTGATTTCGATCTGCGAAAACTCCAGTAAGAGAGCCAGCCCCGGTAATCAAGATAATTTGGCCTTCGATATATAACAACGTAAATGAAAAAAGGAAGAATGGCATGTTACTTGTATTAAAAATCATGGAATCATATACCTTATCTCCCAAACTTCTTAAAACAAGAAGAGCTGTTAAAAGCATTAGTAAAATATCCATGAACCTTGATAAGATTTCTAATTCTGCAGTGGATTGCACTATTCCCTGGAAAGAACTAAAAAAGCTAAACGATCTGAACCAAATTATTAGCCATACGAGAAAATAAAACATTGAGCTATAGGAATTAGATTCACCTATTTTTCTACTTCTATGAAATAGTGTGATTAAGCGCCATGAAGTTATAATAAAAAGCACTAGTATAATGATATTACTCACAGCATACCATATTAAGGGTTCAGTATCATCTCCTGGATGCGGTAAGAATTCAGGTAAGAAAGCCAAAAATGTTCCTAATTGGATCATGAAGGAAATTATTAAAGCGAAAACAAGGAGGATAATGTCAATCAGTCTTTTCTTCTTGGATACACCAAATTTAAGCGTGATTTTTTCATTAACCTTAACGGAAATATCCTCAAAGCCAATTCTTAAATAGAATATTTGGACTAGATTCCAACCAAAGTAAACGGTAATAAAAATAACAGGAAGAGTGAAATCCCATCCAATGAATTGAACAGTTAGTTGATTAGAGGGGCTAGTTAGAAAATAAAGAAGAATTATAAAAAAGCTAAAGAAGAAATTTAGTAGGAAGCTAATAACCTTACGGCGATCAAACTTCTTCTCTGAAGAAAAGAGATATGGCTTAAGTTGAGGGATAAGGCCTTCAAACATCAAAAACAAAAAAGTTAAAGAAAAGGTTGAAGCTAAAAACAGAATTAAATTTCCCACATTTGAACCAGGAATAAAGCTTAACAGAGCGATTAGTAAAGTGGATAAAATGAAGACTATTGTATATAGAAAATGGCTATTATTAAAGATATGATGAAAATTTTTGTCCAAAAATTCTTGAATTTTACTCATATCTATAATTTCGCTCCTGTGATTTATTAAATTATTTGTAAGTTTTAAATCACAGATTGTATTTAAATTTTTATGGTGATAAGGGATGAACTTAATATTATGAATATAAACTCATAATCTATGGAATTTTATCCTCTCATCATTTTTGAATACTATTATATAGTAACTTTACTTAAAATTTATCTAGAAATTCATCAGAAGTGAATTCAATATGAGTTTAGTGAATCTTAATATTAAAGAATTATTATTAGATAGTTTAAATTTAACATTTTTAGTTGGTGCTGGGTGTTCTTTTGATTCCCCTTCGTGTCAACCTGACACAAGAGCGATGATGGAAGCAATTATTAGATATACATGTGCTGAATCTGAAATAGAGAAAATCTTGGAGCTAGAAAACCTTAGATTTGAAACCTTATTAGCGATCATTCAAGAACAGTTCGATCCAGATCTAAAAATTCTAGATTACTATGAACTTTGTGATAAACCGAATATTCACCACTATTTCTTAGCTGAAATGATAGATAACGGGCATATTGTTTTGACCACTAATTTTGACTTTTTAATTGAAACTGCTTTCATTGAATTAAATGCTTCAAAAAAGCAAATAGTTCCAATCATAACTGGGAAAGATTTCTTGAAATTTAGAGATCCCCTTAAATTATTAAAAAAGAATAAGAGCATGATTTATAAGGTCCATGGATCGACTAAAAATGTAATTACAGGGGAAGATACAAGAGATTCCTTAATCGCTTCCATTCTTACTATTGGTTTAAACAAGGAAAAATCTGATATATTTCAGTTACAACCTTCCAAGCATTTATCCCTCAAAAAAACCTTGAAGGATCGAACGTTAGTTATCATGGGATACTCAGGTATTAATGATTTTGATATTATTCCTGCTTTAAAGACAATTGAAAATATTAAAAATATTATTTGGATTAATCATATTGAAGAAGCTACGGATAAAGAAAAAATTTATGAAATTAACTCAAACCTTACAAATAAGACTAAGAAGTTGGATAAGGTTGATAAGATACTAGTTGAACTATACAATAGGCATAATGCTGATAAGATATATCGCGTAGACACCAATACGGGTGAACTAATAAAGGATTTTGTTAAACACAAACCAGAAATAAGCAAAGACATATTTTTAATTAATCCTATAGATTGGTTTAAAGAAAATATTAAGAAACCAGGTAATTTTAGTAAATACATAATTCCTCAAAGAATATATTCCTATTGTAATATCTGTGATGATACATTAAGATGTTTCGAGAAAATTTTACATATTATTGAGAAGTTGGAAGGTCCAGATTTGGAATGGGAAACCACAGCGTTAGATTGCATAGGATCTATGTGTAAAGAGCGAGAGAATTATTCAGCTATTTTAGAATGGTTTGAAAGAACAAAAACACATTTGGATCTACTTCAAGATCTTAATACTAAAGCTGCTCTACTTAATCTGATCGGATTAATTTATTTAAAGCAAAGGATTTATCCAAAAGCATTCGATTGTTTTAAAGAAGTTTTTAAGATTTATAGTAGTTTAGATGATCCAAAAGGTAAAGCAGAATCTCTCAAAAATCTTGGGGCTTTTTCTCAAGATCAACTAAAATATTCAGAAGCTTTAAGGATCTATGATGATGCACTTTCCATTGTAGAGAAATTAAAATTAAAAGAAGAAAAAGCAGAGATTCTCAACAATAAAGGATTGATTTTTCAAAATTTACCAAATTATTCAGAAGCATTAAAATGTTTTGAGGAGGCATTTTCTATCTTTGATCAAAAAGACGATTCTGAAGGTAAGATTATCTCTTTACATAACATCGGATTTAATTACCACTACGAAGGAAATGATTCGAAGGCTTTCGAAATACTTGAACAGGCTATAGAAATTGCCGAACAAAAAGGAAATTTAGAGAAAAAAGTGCAATGCCTTAAAGTCATGGGATATATATATCGAGATCAATGGGATTTACTCAAGGCTATAAAAAAATTCAGTGAGGCACTAGAAATTGCAGAGGAATTGGAAGATCTTGAGGAAAAAGTTGATATTCTTAATGAAATTGGGAGTCTTTATCAAGTTCTAAAATATTATCCTTCGGCTTTAAATCACTTCCAAAAATCATTAAACACTGCTGAGGGATTAGTTAACTTGGAAATAAAATCAAATTGTCTACACAATATAGGGGAAATTTATTTCGAGGAAGAAGATTATAAAGAAGCTCTCAAATGGTTTGAAGAGGCATTAGAGATTGATAATCAAATAGAGAACTCATTAGGTAAGGCTCAACGTTTAATAAGTATAGGGAATATCCATAAAATTCATGGAGAACATGATCAAGCCTTAGGAAAGCTAAAAGAAGCACTAGAAATCGAAAATAAAGTGGGAAGTTTAACAGAAAAGGCAAAAATTATTAGAATGATTGGATTGATCTATCAAGATCAAGAAAATTTTCAAGAGGCATTAAAGCAATTTGACCATGCATTTCAAGTTTTCAATCAATTAGATGACTTAGCGGGAAAAGCTTCTTGTCTTAATAGCATTGGTTTAATTTATATTACGTTGCAGGATTATCCAGAAGCATTAAAAAGCTTCGAGGAAGCACTACAAATTAGTGAGCAATTAAAAGATTTACCCGGAAAAGCTATTCATCTCTATAATGTTGGGATCGTTTATCATAATCAAAAAAAGTATCCTGACGCATCAAAACGATATGAAAAGGCAATTGAAGTGTACGATCAATTAGGAGATTTATCTGGAAAAATTTCTTGCTTAAATAACATTGCATTACTCTATCAAGATCACAAAAACTATGACAAGGCACTGAAACAATATGATAAAGTAATCAAGTTCCAGAAGTATGATATCTTAGAATGTAAAAGAGAAATAGCTAAAGCTTTCTACAATATGGCTTTAATCAATCATTATCAAGATAATCTTAATAAAACACTGGACCACTATGATAAAGCGTTTCAGATTTTTAATAAATTAGGTAATTTGCCAGAAGTAGCTATAACTCTATATAATATCGGGAATGTATATCATACCCAAGAGAATCTTTCTGAGGCCTTGGAAAAATATAAAGAAGCGCTTCAAATTTACATACAATTAGATGATTATAAGGGGATTTTAAGCTGCTATAATAATATCGGTTTAATATATCAAGTTCAGAAACAGTATAACAAAGCATTGAGATATTTTAAAGATGCAATCCAAATTTATGACTCAGCTGATGATAAAGAAATTAGAGCAAAAATGTTAATAAATATTGGTTTAATTCATTTTACTCATGGAAAGTATCAAAAAGCATTAAAATATTATGAAAAAGCTCGAGTTTTAGCAGACTTGGAGATAAAAAAAGTTATTGACGAGAATATAAGGGATGCAAATGATAACTTAATCTTAGAAAAAATATTAGAGTTCGAATATAAAAACCAACAAGATATTCCTCTCAAGAAACGGATAAGCGCATTGAATTCTTACATGATAACGGAATTAAATGTTAAAGGTACTAATGTAAAATATTATCATAATCTTATAAACAAGTCTATAGATTATAAGAAAAATGAAATTGAAGAATTAAACTTACTAGGAAGAGAGATATTAGAAAAAGTTAGTACCCCAACTTTATATGATTTAGTAGTAAATTTGAAAATAAATTTGAAAATGGCAAAAAGAGTGGGGAAATTCTTAAAAGATTATAAAATAATCAACACATTCCCTAGAATTCCAGCAGATATTTCAGATGTTAGTGCTGCTAGACCTGATATTATTCCAACTGAAGAAAAATTAATTAAGAGAACTATTCTCCCAGAAATACTTGAAAGAAGTTCAAGAAGAATGCTAGAAAAAACTAAAGAATTCAAGGAACAGCGTATGTCTATGGTTAATTTTAGAAAGAGATCCAAAGACTTTGACAATCGAGAAATAATGAATAAAATGCGTGAATTTATAATTCCTTAATCAATACAATATTTTTTTTCTTTATTCTATTAAATTTTTCCATAATTTCTTATTTTTCTCCTATGTTTACACATAATGAATGAATGTATATTTTAATTCATTGAAATATTTTTTTATTCTTTTTGGCAATTTGGACAAAAAAAGCCGTGTCTTCCAGAGAGCTCAAAATCCTCAATTTTAGTATTACATATCGGGCACATTTCATCTTTTTTACGGTGAGGGATTAAAAAACTTTTAGGATATGTACTTAAATCCCCCTTATGTTCGATTCCGAATTTTAAAACATATTTAATATTCTCATAGAGTTCCTGTTTTTTGGTTTCACTAAGTCCATCAATTTTAGTTCGGGGATGTAATTTGGTTCTAAACATGATTTCATCAGAATAAATATTACCAACACCCGCAATGAAACTTTGATTTAATAGAGCATTTTTTAGAATAGCAGTTCTTCTGTTCAGAGCTTCTGCAAAATCCTCAAGGCTCATTTTGAACGCATCTGGACCTAGCTTTTTCAAATTAACAAATTCCTCGACAGAATTAACGATTGATACCCTACCAAACATTCTTGTAGAGATATAAGCCAAATTAAAATCATTCTTAAAATAAAAAATTACTTTACTGAATCTAGGTTCTTCATCTTTTTTACTATAATATTCTAAATCCCCGGTCATTCCAAAATGTAGAACAAGATATTCTGGGTTTAGGAAAATAAAGAGATATTTGCCATGACGAATTGAAGATTCAAACTTTTTATTAATTAACGACTTCTTTAGAACAGAATGGTCCACGCTTAAAATTCTTGCATCACTTACTTTAACATCTGTGACCATTTGTTTTAAAGACGTTTTATCCAAATATCGTTTGAATGTTTCTACTTCAGGAAGTTCTGGCATTATTATTAGGAATAGTTTTTAATAAATTTTAAATTCATAAGCAAGGTAAATATTCTATATATTATATTTTCAAATCTTTTTTATATCGAAATATCTTATTTTCCTTTATGAGTTTAATAAACTTCTTTATTGAAATCCATCTTAAGCTTAAACAATACAGATTACAGTTTATATTCTTCTTTCTATTTTGGTTTGGTGGCTTCCTCTTCTTTTTAATTACAGAACCTGGCGACTCTCTAGGACTAATATTTTTATATTCTTTAACTGTGAGATCTCCGGCAGGTGCGGGTGATATCGCTAATTTCTATGCACTTATTTGGCCAATTTTATTAGAAGTCATTTTCTTTGGATTTATCATGGGAGAATTATTACAAAAATATAATCCTATTATTACTTCAAGAATTCTTGCTCATCACCAAAGAAATCATGTAGTAGTGATAGGGTATCAACATCTTGCCGAGAGAATAATAGAATTTTGCATAGAAAATAAGGAAAAATTTAGCCTTATAGAAGACCATTATGAGTTAGTAGAAGATCTAATTACGGCTGGGAAACCTGTAGTTGTTGGGGACCCTACTGAAACAACTAATTTAGAGTTCGCAAATGTAAAAAGTGCGAATGAGGTATTTATAACCATTGATGATGTAAGGATTGCTATAATATGTACTGAAAAAATTCGTAAAATGAATGAAGATTGCTCCATTTATGTCCGTGCTTTTGAGGATCATATACAAGAGTATCTTAGTGAACCACCATTAAAAGCATTTTCATTTTCTACATCAAAATGGGCTATGGAAGGTATTGAAGAGTGGACAAAGGGAAAAACGGGTAATGCGCTTGTCATTGGACGTGATTATCTTACTCATCGGATTGCTTATAGTCTCTCTTTACAACCAGAACGTGAAGTCTTCCTCTTTGATGATGAGCATGATGGAATCGAGTTTGTAGTCAATGAACGATTACATATAATTAACGAATTAGCATACTTCTTAAGTGATATACGAGCTCACATAAATTTAGATGAGATTACTCAAGCATTCATTTGTTGGAAACGTGACACGGAATTTGATGAATCACTATATTTAGCATCTAAGTTACATTCCCGATATCCTCATATTGAAGTATTTGTGCGAATATTCGATGAAGAACTTATCGACCTCGTAGAGAAGTATAATGCAAAGACGTTTTCAACATCAAGTAAAGCATTCGAGATGCTTCAAAAAGAAGTAAAATCTGATTCAGCAATTAGACCAAAATGAAATACTTGTAATCAAAAAAGAAAATAGAGCAGTATCTGGGCCTAATACCATTCCTTACGGCATTTAGTACAGACTTTCTTCTTGGCATATATTCTTTGGGGGTTATAACTAATTATCCGGGTTCTATCATCAACCTCCTTTATCGCAAATCCCATAGCACCGCATTCAGGACACACTCTCTTATTTACACGAGTATCTTCACTTGGTGGCGTGGGTGGTTCTGTAAGCGGGAGAATCATAGAAGTTGTAGATGCTTCCTGATTCAGATAGGTGGGGGGATTTAATTGTTGGGGTGGAGTAGGGGGAGGTGTATACGATTCTTTGTTTGGATAAGAAGGAGGATGCAATTGCTGTGGTGGTGGGGGTGGAGTATAAGATGTTTCACTTAGAGGAGATGGGGGGGCTAATTGTTGAGGTGGTGTCGGAGGTGGAGTTAATTCGGAGGACACGTTTTCAGCTTTCGCTTTTAGATATCTATTTTCTGTAGTTAATCGGATGATGGTATTTTCTTTTTCAGTAAGTAATGCTTGGTAATAGTGAATTTCAGAAAACAATTCAGTAATTTGAGTTTCTAATCTATTTAACATCTCTTCATATTCAGACGGGAGTTCCACTATATTATTCTTCAATTGAGCTTTTACACCTCACTCTTAACAATATTGTCGCTAGGAAATATTGTTCCTATTGTACTTAGTCTGATCGAAAATATAAATATTATTCGTACAGATTTGTAAAATTCTAATATGTTAAGTATATTTATTAAAAAAAAGATGAGTGTAGTTGATATCTTAAATTTCGAGGAGTCCTTCCCAGGCTTCTCTTTCTTTATCAAAAACCTTATTTGAAACTTTAATTTCTTCCCCCAACATCATTGTGGTTCTTGTTTTGGTATCATATGGAGACCATTCAGGAAGATTTTTATGATTAGGATTACCAGTGTGAGCAAAAGCTATCCACGCATCCATCACTTTTTCACTAAGATTATTAATATCAGGACCATTCCCGACAAATTCAGGAATCCCCGGAGCGTTTAAAGTGTTAAACACAAATGGGATATCTATTGCATGGGGACATCCTAAAGCACCATCGAATTGGGGACAAGGAAAAGTAAACATATAATTAAACGTATTTGGCTGATATTTAGAATGAGCCTCAAGAAACCGTATTGTGGGGATACGGAACATTGCATCTGTTACAACAGCGTCTAATAAATCCATAGGTTTTATCGAAAGCTTTCCTTTCCTTGCGCTCTTATAAGTCTCTAATATTTCTTTGCTTTCGTTAGGATCTACTCCACTCATAGCCAATAAACCAAGTACAGCATTTTCTCCTCCAGTTTTAACCATTTCATTAAATCCGGGATCTAGATAGGTAAACAATTTAGCTTCATCTAAATTAGTTCCTATCAAAAAATCAATATCTTTTAAGTCCCCATCACGGAATGCATTCAAGGGATGCTTTGGGATTGTGTCACCATCGATAAGAGGTCGGAAAGCAAGAATATTGTTTGGATCCGATCCCATAAATTCATTTTGTGCCTTAATAATTTCTTCAGGAGGAATATTACGCAATGATTCGATATCCCCCTTTTTAACTTTCAACTTGCGCATAAAGCCCTTAGTATTTTTATCGCTTATCTCAGGATCGATAGCGGGAGCACTCTGAGCAATTACACGTCGAATCTGTCCTTTAACTTGTGGTATTACGGGTAAAGTTAAAACAGAATATCCTCCTGCTGATTCACCGAAAATAGTGATATTATCGGGGTCACCACCAAACTTTTTAATGTTATTATGCACCCAATTAAGTGCGAGTGCTTGATCAAGTATTCCAGCATTTATTGTTTTATCGGGGATATAAAGGAAACCTAAAGCGCCTAATCTGTAGTTAATGGTAACGACTACGACATTTCCTCGTTTAGCTAAGTTTAGGCCATCATAAAATTCATGTGTACCTCCTCCCATAATGAAAGCCCCACCATGTATCCAAAACATTACAGGGCGTTTATCTCCATCTGCTGCGGGAGTCCATATATTAAGAGTTAAGCAATCCTCACTTTCTGGTTCAAGCTTACCAAACCATTCCTCAAGTTGCGTTGCTCCTTGAAATGAGCAGGGACCATATTTAGTAGCATCTAACACTCCATCCCATGGTGCTTTTGCTATGGGTGGTTGAAAGCGTAAATCACCAATCGGGGGTTCAGCGAAAGGAATTCCTTTATATACTTCTATACCATTATCGCTATAACCCTGAACTTTTCCAGATTTAGTATCAATTATTGCAATTATTTCCATACTTTTTCACTTTCATTATATTAGTCTAGATTTTTTTTTGATTGCATGTAATTATTATTACAATGTTCTATAAATAATTTAACTCAAAATCATAAATCCTACAAAAAGTAGAATTTAAATTACCTACATGTGAAAAGCACAATTAATCTTTTGGTAAAAATCGAAAAAAAAAAAAAGAAATGAGTAGATCGATTTTATTAAAAATCTCTTGATTTTCCTTTTCCATCGAAGCTAGCAATTACTCCGCTTCGATTTATAAATTCCCAATTTTTCCCAAAATCATTATATTTCCAGAAATGGGTATTACAAATTTTGAGATCCGAAAGAAATACACCAAAAATAGAATTTTCTAGCCTTTGAGGGTTTTTGCCATCAAGACCAGGGGTGTAGGATAGTTTCATTTCACCATAAGGCATTTTTACATGGTATGTATTTCCGACTTGTTCTAAATTGATATCAACGTACTTTATTCCTAACACATCTCTTAGAAGTACACTTCCAGGAATATTTTTTGTAAAATAGGGTTCTAAATATTTTCTCTGTTCTTCTGTGGTTTTATCACTTATATATACTCCTCCTTCTCCCCCTTTTACCATTACATCCATCGCTTTATTTGAGTATAAATCAACTACATTAATAGCCAAAACGCCACTAATGTCTACATCTCCTATTTTTCCTTCGTCAAACTGGAATAATTGAAATGATTTGCAGGATTCTTCTCTATCTCTCCCGAAATAAAAGGAGCAATGACCTTCTGAGGCACACGCCTCATACCAGGTACCTTTCGAATTCCAACTAATTCTTTCTTTTGACATTATTTCACACCTCTATGTTTAAACATATTTTTTTTAACTTATTCAAAAAATAATAGTTATAATCAAGAAACGAGTAAATATAAAAGTATACTAATTTGTAAGAAACACCGAAGAAATGAAATCTTAAATAAGTTGAAAAATTTCCATATCTATATTTTCTATTTTTATGTAATTCGACACTATGGCCTTTCCAAACTTTCCCAGTAAGGAGGAACATCATGAATACTTGGAAAAGTTTAAAATAAATCAAAGTCGTGCTATGTTTACGATAATACTTAGTATTCTTGTTGACTCTTTAGGCTATAGCTTGGTATTTCCCTTATTACCGGATATCGCAAGAGATTTTGGTGCGTCGAACTTTATGATAGGGGTTTTAATTTCATCAAATGCACTATCAGCACTAATATGTGTTCCCATATGGGGTAAGCTGAGCGATAAATATGGCCGTAAACCTATATTATTAATATCTCAAATAGGTACAGGAATCTCATTTCTAATTTTAGGACTTTCACGTTCTTATTATAATATTCTATTTGCCCGAATTCTCGATGGAGCTTTTAGTGGTCAAATCCCTGTAATCAGAGCTTACGTTACTGATATTACAACTCCACAAACAAGGGCTTCATATATGGGGAAATTTATGGTTGGATATACAGTAGGTATGATCGCAGGACCATCAATTGGTGGTCTTTTAGGAGTAATAAACTGGCGATTTCCACCATTTCTAACTAGTTCATTATCGATTATATCTATAATTTTGACTGTAAAAGTGATTACTGAAAGTATGCCAAAGGAAAGAAGAGAAGAAATTAAGATTCAACTTCTACTAACTCAAACCGATCCTAGTAATAAAGGGAGTATATGGAATGAGGAAGTGATAATGCGACTTATTCAAACATTTCTAACAACTCTCATAAGTTTCATGTTTACAACAAGTTTTCCCATAGTACTTGCTGATAGATATGGAGCAAATGCTTCTATCATTGGCTCAGTTTTGGTTGTAGCAGGAATTGGCCTTTTAATTTATGGTATTATACTCATGAAGCCATTGATAAGAAAAATTGGCGAAAAAAACCTGTTACTAACTACTTTTATACTGCTTTTCATATTGTTTATATTTTATCCTTATCTTTCTGATCTTTGGATGGTTTACATATTTATTTTACCATTTGCTTTTTGCATGGCGTTTATGAGACCCTTAATTTCAGCAAATATCGCTAAGGCAGTAAATCCTCTTAAACAAGGAGCTGTAAGTGGATGGGCAGTTAATATTCAATCATTTTCACAAATTATTGCGCCTTTAATCTCATATGGATTCTTACAACTAGGTGGGTTAACAATTGGTTTTGTAGATTTAAATTCATATCAATTAATAGGGTTTACAAATGTTATATTTGCATTAAGTCTCTTTATAATTGGTTACGCAGATCTAAAACTTCATCCCAAACTTTATCTATACGAGAAATTAAGAAGAAAAAGAGAAGAAATAAGAAGAAGAAAAGCTAGGACTGGTTAAAGTTAGACAATTTTATCATAATCATAAATTTTAAGTGATTTCAATTCTTTTTTAATATACATTTTAAATTAGGAAAGATGATATTGAAAGAATGAAGAAAATTGAGATAATTACGACTAAAACTGGAAAAATTCAAGGTTACATTGGGGATGGGATACAAATTTTTAAAGGAATCCCATATGCCGAACCGCCTATAGGTGATTTGAGGTTAAATGCTCCCATGGCAAAAAAACCATGGGAAGGTGTTTTTGAAGCATTAGATTATAAGCCAATATCCCCACAACCTCCACCTTATACAGAATATCTCCCCCCTCCTCCACAAAGCGAGGCAGAATGTCTTAATCTCAATATCTGGACACCAGGATGCGATGATAGGAAGCGTCCAGTTATGTTTTGGATTCATGGAGGATCACACATTTTCGGATCAGGCAGATTACTTAATGGAAGAGTTCTCCCCGGTAAGGGAGATATTGTACTAGTCTCAATTAATTACCGCTTAGGACCATTAGGTTATTTATGCATGCCCGGGGCTCCTTCAAATATAGGGCAATTAGATCAAATTGAGGCACTTAGATGGGTGCATGATAATATTGAATTTTTCGGCGGAAATCCTAATGATGTCACAATATTTGGTGAGAGTGCAGGAGCTACTTCGATCTGTGCTCTAATGGCAATGCCAAAAGCTAAAGGTCTTTTCCATAGAGCAATTTCAGAAAGTAGTGTTACACAACCTCATGGTTTTGACCTTTCAGTCCGTAAGACAACGGCAGATTCAATATTTAAAGAGCTCAATTTAAAGAATGACGATTTGGACGGTTTTCGAAAGCTCCCCGTTGATGAAATTATACAAGCTTTGATAAAGGCTACAGAAAAAGCACTTTTAACCCGTACACCATTAGATTTTAAGCCGTGGGTAGATGGTGAAAACCTTCCGCAACATCCTACAAAAGCAATTGAGGAAGGATACGCTAAGGATATTGAGTTGCTGATTGGTACCAACCTTGAAGAATGGAGATTCTGGCGTGCATTTGAGCCCAATTTTGAAGATCTTCCATCATCCCAAATAGAAAAAAGAATAATATATCTACTCAAAGCTGTGGGAGAAGAAGAAAGCAAATTACCTTTAGTTATTGATACTTATAAAAAATCTAGGGAAGAAATCAATCTCCCTATAAATATTCATGAAGTTTATGAAGCTTTCATGACAGATTCAATTTTCCGTATATCATCAATCAAGTTTGCTGAAGCTCAGAGAAAAAATCAGAAAAATACTTACATGTACTTATTTAATTGGAATACTCCTTTTGAAAATGGGAGATATGGAGCAATGCATGCCATAGAAATCGCATTTGTTTTCGGAGCCTTTTGGGAGGATTATTTATTCACCTTTGTTAAGAAAACTCCTGAAACTGAGGCTCTTTCAGAGAAGGTGATGCAAGCGTGGATATCATTTGCTAAAACTGGTAACCCTAATCATCCGAATATTCCCAAATGGCCCTCATATGATGATAAGAAAAGAAGTACAATAGTCTTTGATAATGAGATAGAAGTTTGGGATGATCCATTACATAGAGAGAGAGAAATGTGGAACAAGATGAAACAATGGTCAGAATTTTAATCATTTCTTTTTTCTTTAACTTTTAATTGAATACTAGCTCACATCAAATTATAGTCTCAATTCTAACTTCATCTATTCTATTTAAAAAATAAGCAGATCATTTAATTATCTATCAATCATCAATTTAGATAGTCATTAACCGAGGAAAGAGATTTTGAGTGATACAATTATTTGGGGTCATAGAGGGGCAGGATTCAGAGATGTAGAAAATTCAATGTCGTCTTTTAAGAGGGCTGTCAAGATGGGTGTTGATGGTATTAAAACTGAAGCTCAATTAACAACAGATGGGGAAATTTTCCTCCAGTTTCTACCCTATGTCTTAATTGAAGGTCAAAAAAGACTCATCAAAGATACAGATCATGAGACTATTAAACAGATTAAATTGGAAAATGGAGAATCGGTTCCAACGCTACACGATCTGTTCAAAGCATTTAAAAATAAGATTAGGTATAATTTTGATATCTTTAAAGTCGAGACAGGAATTCGAATTATAGAAATAGCCACTGAATATAATTTAATCGATAAAGTAGAACTTACAAAACCGGTTGCTCACACAAAATCAGCTGATTCCCTTTTTAAACCATTGAGGAATAAAAATAAGGATATTACTTTAATCTGTTCATTATTTTCTGATAAACAAATTTCTGATGATAGCTATATATTATTGAAACAAATGAAAGAGTTAAATGTGCAGGTTATAAACTTAAATCATCACCGATTTAACCTTGAAGTGTTCAATCAGGTGAAAAAAGCTGGTTTTAGGTTTTATTTGTGGGGAGTACTTTTCAAATTTTTCATGAGGAAATACTTGGAATTGAGTTATAAAGGTCAAAAGATTGATGGGATTTATACTAATTACCCTGATAAGTTAGTAGAATTGCGATCAAATATGTGCTAATCTTCTTTTTTCAAAAAAATTATTACAAATCTGTAGTTTTGCTCCTAAATGAAATTTTATATGTGTTCCTATATTTTTTCCCATAATTTCTATTTTTTTCAAGATAATATCATGAATGCTCAAAATTATCCTACCCCCGAAAAACATAAAGAGCACCTAGGTCAATATCAAATAAATCCTAATCGTGCAATGTTTACGATTATTCTTAGTATACTCGTTGATGTGTTTGGATTTAGCATGGTCATGCCCTTATTACCTTTTATAGTAATAGATTCCCTTGGGGCAACTCCCTTTATGTATGGACTTATCATATCTTCGAATGCTATTGCCATTTTAATTTTTGGACCCATTTGGGGCAAATTGAGTGACAATTATGGACGAAAACCTATTTTAATCATTTCTCAAGCCGGTACAGGTGTAGCATTTCTTGTATTAGCATTTTCATACTCGATTCCTGTAATTTTTGCAGGGCGTATTATTGATGGGATTTTTAGTGGTCAATTCCCTATTGTAAGAGCATATATTTCCGATGTAACTACTCCACAAACGCGATCATCTCAAATGAGTAGAATTATGGTTGGGTACACGGGAGGAATGATAATCGGACCACTAATAGGAGGAATTCTTGGAGGCATCAATTGGGCGCTTCCAATGTTATTCGCAGCTTTTCTTACAGTTGTTTCAATCATACTCACTTTAACAGTTTTAGTTGAAAGTATGCCAAAAGAAAGAATTAATGATCTACAAATCCAAAAACAAATGCAAAAAGCAAATAATGATTTGGATAAAAAGATTTGGAACAAAGAAGTTGGTATTCGTTTTGCTCAAATTTTCCTACATTCATTAATTTCCATCATATTTGGCGCTAGTTTTTCACTAGTACTATATCAAAGATTTAATCCTGATCCCTCTATCATAGGATCAATTATGTCAATAACAGGTATCGTGCTTATGGTTTATGGGTTATTCCTTATGAGACGGATAATTCGAAAAATTGGAGAGAAAAAAATATTCTTTGCAAGTATTATCGGATATATTATCCTATTTCAGTTTTATCCCTATTTGACTGAGCTTTGGATGGTGTATGTATTTATGGTTCCTTATGCGTTATGTATGGCTTCTGTGTACCCACTCATATCAAGTAATATTACTAAAGCTGTAGGTCCTGCTAAGCAGGGTACAATTAGTGGATGGACTACCAACGTTCAATCGATTTCTCAAACAATAAGCCCTTTAATAGCAACTGCTTATCTACAGCTGGGTGGAGTTTTCCTAGGATTTATATACTTAAATTCCTATCAATTAATCGGTTTCACAAATATTATTCTAGCAG
>JAGXNO010000045.1 GCA_019894975.1 Promethearchaeota archaeon
ATCTCACTGAGTTCAAATTCTTGTTTTGTAGAAATAGAGGTTTTTTCTTCGGTTTTTTTTTAAATTTTCACCAAATTTAATAATGTACCATATCTCTATAGTTACCCCTATAGTTGTAATTATAAACGGGGCAAGAAAATGTATATATTCTATCAGAAATCCACCCAAAACTCCTGTAGGAATTCCACCAATACCTCTAACAGCATGAACAATTCCAAAGTTTTCCCCTTTTCTGGATTCACCAAGATCAGTCATCATGGATAACTCGGAAGGGATGAAAGTCGATGCTGTTGCACCCCAAAATATTTGACATAGAACCAATAACGGAATTAATAATGATGTATTTCCAAGGCTCCAAGTGATCCAAGTTATAATATTAAGTGGGAAAATTATCAACCCAAAAGATACACAAAAAATCAACGACTTTTTTATTCCAATTTTATGTGTCAATTTACCTGCTGGAATCTGGAAAATGATCATGGAAATACTAAATACAAGGCTCAATATTGCCAAATCATCAACATTTATGTTATAATTTTCCTGTAAACCCGCATTATAGACACTTCCGGTGATCTGCCATATGAATATATCCATGGTTAGAAAAATGGTTTGAGTTGATTAAGAAGAAAAATAAAAATGAGTTTCAAAATTTCTACTTTGCATCTTAAATGAAAAGCGATAAGGGGCCTTGATCTCTACTTTTAATCATCATTGTCTTATCGATTGCATCTAAAAAGTCCTCATTTGAAATAACTTCAGAATTTCTTCTTATTGCATACATTCCGGCTTCTGTACAAATACCTTTGATATCAGAACCATTTGTATCTTTGGTAAGCTCTACTAATGCTTTAAGATTTATCTCATTTTCGATATGCAAATTTCTCATATGAATTCTAAATATAGACTCTCTCGCTTTATCATCAGGTAGGGGAAATTCAACTATTCTGTCAAATCGACCCGGTCTTAACAAGGCAGGATCTAATATATCAATTCTATTCGTTGCTGCTATAAATTTTATATTACCCCGCTCATCAAATCCATCTAATTCACTTAGGAGTTGCATTAAAGTCCTATTGACTTCTCTGTCTCCTGATGTCGCATCATCCATTCTAATCGAACCTATTGCATCTAATTCATCAATAAATAAGATCGTGGGGGCTTTTTTTTTAGCCAGTTTAAAAATTTCTCTCACATATTGAGCCCCCTCACCGATGAATTTATGAACTAATTCAGTTCCAACTACTTTTATAAATGTAGCATTAGTTTCATGAGCAACAGCTTTCGCCAGCAATGTTTTACCTGTTCCAGGAAAACCATAAAAAAGAGCCCCTTTAGGAGGATCTATACCGATTTTTTTAAACAATTCAGGTTTCATTAAAGGTAATTCTATTATCTCTCTTACTTCTTGAATTTGATCATTCAATCCACCAATATCATCATAAGAAACATCAAATGGAGTATCTATTATCTCCATTCCTTTTACGAATGGATCAATCTCATTAGGTAAAATTTCCATTACAGTAAAATTTCTTTGGTTTAAAGCTACTCTTAGACCAGGAGATAATCTAACGTTCTGAAGTTTTCTACTAACTTTAACAACATAACTTGCATTAGGGGGGCAATTTACAATAGTACGGTCATTTTTATCATCTAGAACATCAATTATGTTAGCAGTCATAAGAGGTATTTCCTCAAAACGCTCGACTTCTGTTTTAAGCCTATTTTCTTCGTATTCTAAGTTTGACAATTCTGGCTTTAACGTATCTATTTCATTTTTAAGATTTTTAATTTTTCTTTCAAGATATTGAATATATGAAGAAATATCTTCATTATTCTCTGGTTTTCTGGAATTATTGTTAATTTCTGATGATGCCAATTTTTGTTTCAGAACTTTTTTTATTAATTAAGATTAGTAAACTAACCAAGAGATATAACTTTTAACTTTTTGATCCCCATACTCCTCTATTTCATTGGTTTTTCATTTCATTTAATTTTTTATCTATCACTTCTCGCATATATTTGAATCCTGGAGTTAAATTCTCATTTAATTTTGGAATCAATTGTCTTAAAGGAAACTTTAAACCTTGACCCGCGCCTGTTTGAAATAAATTTTCCAATACATAGAAAATGTAGCTTGCAGGCATTCCAATTCCTAGTTCGTGATCTTGAATTCCAGCGAATGAGCGATCACCAGTGCCAGGGATGACGATTTGAGCTTTTTGGGTAATAAACGGCATTAATCCGCCCTTAGAGCAACTTTCTCCGAAACCTTCAAAGGTTGATTGTATTCTATATTTGCGTTTGTGTTCATAATTTAATGCGTTTATAATGTATGTGAGTTTTGGTCCATCACAATAAATCAAAATAGAATCTGGAATAACAGGTGTTTCTGTTAGCGGAGAGACAATTACGCCACGATATGCTAACTCTATTATATTTTTAAAGTTATTCGCATAAGTATGTTCTGCTCTCCTTTTTTCAGCTTGAACGTCTTTTGACCATTTTTGACGTACTTGAGATTCTGTGAATTCTTCCATCGTGAGAGGAACCCATCCATGCGCGACGGAGGACGGAGTGCAAAAATTGTCCGCTGCTGTAATGGATAATTTTTGGCGAAATCTACGAGCATAAGTAAAAGCTTGGCAGATTGACACATTCTCTCCATTATCGATAGGTCTTCTAACTCCCGGAGGGATCTCCTTTTTAAGATCTTTTATATACTTTATCGATACTGGAAACGAATCAAGATGTAGTTTATTAAATATTTCTTCTCCAGCATTTTGATAATCCTCTAAAGTCATATTTTTATTACTCATCATATATTCAACTTTTATTATTCGTTTTATTAATGTATTTTTAATCTCTTATTTCTTAATTCTTTTTCTTAAATAATCCCACACTCCCGGTTCAACAGGATTTTCGAAAATAGTTCCTGCGGATAACATAGGGTTTAAATGAGGGATTCCAAAAGGAGCAAAACTCAACTTTTTACCTGCAAGAAATAAATTATCAAGTACCATTTCTAATTTGGATTCAGGTATTGAAAATATCATTTCATGGTCTTGAACTGCGGCTAATACACGATCTCCCATGCCTGGTGAAACAACTTGACATTCATTTGTTTTATACGTTCGAACGATTCCTTCCTTACAAGAAGCTTCCATTCCGTTAAAGTGGCTTGTAATGCATTCTCCATTGTAAGTCGCAGCCAATATTAGATGGGAAAGACTTAAAGGCGAAGTATATATCATTACTACATCTGGTTTGACAATTGTCATGTTTAGTGGTGATACCACAAAACCTTGAATTTCTCCAAGATCTAACATGACATCTAACTCCCGAGACTTCTTTTCTGCTTCTGCATTTCTTTTGTATCTCGCTTTACTCTCCCAAGCTTTATAGACATCATCTGGATCTGCTGTTTGTTCCAAACCAAAATATTTTATTGATACTGGTTTACATGCAATATCGTCAGCTTGTAAATAAAAAGAGAAACCTGAATGTCTACACCATGTATAAATTAAACAAGCGGGGATATCTCGACCAAATACTTTATATGGTCGAAGGGCATTTGATGTAACTTCCTCACCCGGAGGTATCATTTTTATTGCAACAGGATACGTCATTAACTTCAATTTATTAATGAAGGTTTGACCCATTTCTTTATACTTCTCCAATTCTTCCATAAGCTTCACTTTTATGTCCTATTTACTTTCTAAAAGTTCCATATCTTTTAAATCAAACTAAAGATTTGAAAGAACCGAGTTTACTTGTCCTTTTAGACCTTTTGAAACTAACTTGAAGAGAAATATATATAGATTAATAATTTAAAAGCGATTTTTTAAAAAAAAAAGAAAAACATTCATGACTATAGTAGTTAAGAGGTGTAATAATGGAAGTAAATAACAAAACAAAAATACTACCAATAATAGACAAGTACCCCAAAGTCTATGATGAAATCTATAAAATTAATCCAAGGGTAAAGCGTTTCAAAAACCCGATTGCTCGCAAAACTATAGGTAAGAAAGCTACAGTAGAATGGGTATCAGATTTATTGAACATCCCAATTGAGAAACTCATCTCTATAATTCAAGGGTCTGTTGAATCAAGTAGTGGGGAAATGACATATGAAGAACGTAAGGACATCTTGAAAGATCTTCTATTAAAAATACATGAAGGTGGAGAATTCGAAGAGCTTAAAGAAATGTTTAGAAATGCTGTGGGAGACATAACTGCTCCTGAAATAGGCCAATTAGAACAGGAGTTAATTAACGAGGGTTCATTGGAAATTAAAGATATTGCTAAGTTAAGCGATTTACACGTGGCATTATTTAAGGAATCTTTAGATGAAAAACCAGATTTCGACACAATCCCGGGTCATCCTATTCATACTTATCTCCAAGAGAACATCGAGATAATCAATTTGATTAGACAAATTAGGTCTGCACAAGGAGAGGAAAAATTAAGATTGTTTAAAGAACTCTCTCAGGTAGAAATTCACTATACTCGAAAAGAAAACCAAGTATTTCCCATATTAGAAAAAATTGGAATATCTGGTCCACCTCAGGTAATGTGGGCAGTTCATGATAAGATTAGGGCAGGATTAAAAACAGAAAAAGCAGAAGATATTGAATCAATATTAGAACAGGTCGAAGATATGATTTATAAAGAGGAACATATTCTTTTTCCAATGATATTGGAAGGATTCGAGGATGTTGATTGGGTGAGCGTCCGTGAAGGTGAAGAAGAGATTGGATATGCCTTCGGAGTTACCCCCGGAACAGATTGGAAGCCAATTACAGCTGGTGATGTTCACAAACCTGTAGAAGTTGAGGCTATAGGAGATAAACTTAATCTTGATGTTGGAAATCTATCTCCAGAACAAATCAATATTATGCTTAAGGCTCTACCAGTTGACATTACATTTGTAAACGAAAAAGATGAGGTTGCCTATTATTCTGACACCGAAGATAGGATTTTCCCTCGAAGTAAGGGTATCATTGGAAGAGCGGTTCAAAATTGCCATCCTCCTAAAAGCGTACACGTTGTAGAAGACATTCTAAAAAAGTTTAAATCTGGTGAAAAAGATGTGGCAGAATTTTGGATACAAATGGACAGTAATTTTATATTGATTCGTTATTTTGCTATGCGAGATGAAGAAGGGAAATATGTAGGCACGCTAGAAGTTTCTCAAGAACTTTCACGGTTAAGAGCACTTGAAGGAGAACGACGATTAGTTCAGTGGTCTTAATCTATATATATAATTAGAATAAATATTTCGAAGAATCAATTATTTCATTCCAAATTAATAGTCAATATTTTTATCTATTTTTTCATTAATTTATTTTATGTCAGATTTAAAGCCAGTTCTATGGGAAGATTATGAAATTGGTCAATCCGCAGAATTTACAAAAACTATTACCGAAGAAGACGTTATGAAATTTGCGGAAGTGACAGGAGATTTCAATCCTATTCACGTGAATCCTGAATATGCAAAAACACAGATGTTTGGAAAGCAAGTAGCACATGGTGCTTTGAGTTCTGGGTTAATTTCGGCTGTTTTAGGGTTTAAATTATTTGGTCCAGGTATTTTATATGGTGGTCAAACAGTAAAATTTGTTGCTCCGGTATTTTTCGGTGATACATTAACTGCTGTTGCTACAGTGAAAGAAAAGTTTGCCAAAAAAGAAGGTAAATTAAAGTTTATTATCTGTGATACTATAGTAAAAAACCAAGATGATAAAGTAGTAACTTCGGGAGAAGGAACAATAGTTTTTATGTAAAACTCTAAAAAATTTATTTCTTTTTCATATTTTTTAGTCTTTCTAGAGCTGCTTCATACTTTTTTAGTATTCAATTCCATATCGAGCAGTTAATCCTTGTGACGAATAATAATGCTTTATCATTCTCATCTCTGTAACTAAATCAGCAATTTCCTTTATTTTAGGATGCATCTTTGGGCCCCCTGTAAGGATTAACTCAACCTGTTCAGGTTTATTTTTTATCAACTCTAACACAGGCTCAACGGTAATTACATTCATAGATATAGCAACCCCAACCTCATCAAGAATAACAATGTCATAATCATCACTCATAATAGTTTCCTTAGCAAAATCGAGAGCTTTTGTTCCCTCATTAATATCAAAATCACTTGGTTCTGCTATTAGATCGGGACTGCCAAACTGTTTTAGATCAAAGTTTGATATGCCTTTAATAGCTTCTATTTCCCCATATTTATAATTTCCTTTCATAAATTGAATCATATAAACTTTAAATCCATGACCCGTTGCGCGTACTCCTTGACCTATTGCTGCGGTTGTTTTACCCTTAGGCACTACTGTTTATATCACAGTTGTTTTACCCCTTCCAAAGTATACCTGCACTAGACCAAGTTTTAGTCGTTTTCTATCACTCATTTTATCAGATTTTTTAACTAATTTTTTATTAGTTAAATGAATGGTTTCTTTCATTTTAATTTTATTGAATAATAAATTAGCAATCTCAAACTGTTATAGAATTTAAAAATTATCAATATTTTAATGAGTTTAATGAATCCTTTAAAATTGATTGAAGGTTTAAAGATTGAACTACAAAAATTTGGAGAAAAACTAACAGAAATTTTTCCAGAGAGAGTAAAAAGGTTATCAGATCAAAATTTTTCGAAAGTTTGGGGGATAGATGTTAATAAATTAAAAGTCAGATTAAGAAAAGGGTCTGAAATAACTACGACAGCTATTGAGGAATTAAGGAATAACTTAAATTAGTTATTAGGTGAAAAATCGGATACTTGTCTGAAATTAATTGATAAATTCAATAAAAAAGAGATTCAGCCATTCGACTTTATTGAATCACTGAGGTGGGAAATTGGGCAATATTCTGGTTTAATTGAAGTTCTAGATGAAGAAATCTCAACTCTTTTATTTGAAAATCCGAGATATATTGTTTTTTTAAAACAATGCTTGAATAATCCTAATTTTCCTCAATTTAATCCAAATAAAAAATTTTCAATTCGAAAATTAAATAAATTCAAGGCTATTTTTCATCAGATTTTTGAAGATAAGGCAGAAAATTTCATTTTAATGATTGAGAATTATATTTCAAACAATTCTGATTTACCAGAATATTCTCATCACCAATATTCTATAAAGTATCCCCATATTTTTGATAAGATTGATACAGTAGAAAAAGCGTATTGGTTAGGATTCTTTTGTGCTGATGCGAGTTTATTTGTCCGACCTACCAATAAATATGAAATTTGTTTAGAAATTTCAAGTAAAGACAAAGCAGAACTTTACAAACTTGCGAAATTTGTAGGAATTGACGAAAAGCGTATTAAGGATCGTGTAAGGTTAGTTAAATTAAAGGAAGGGAAGATTTCATTATCAAAGATGTCAAAATTGAGATTTTTATGTCTCCCAATGGGAGAGGCATTAATTAAAAATGGTAAATTTGGATCCGGTTCCGAAGATGGTAAGAAAAGAGTACCAAATATTATTAAAAAATTATTAAGAATTGCGTTTAAAAAAGATCATACTTTAACGGAATCACAAGAAGGGAAAATTAGTTTAACTTGGTTATTGGGTTATTTTGATGGTGATGGTACCGTTTATTATGATAGAAAAGGATTGAAATTTTCTGGGGAAATCATATCATCGAGTAAAGCACTACTCGAAGATATGAAAGATGTATATAAAATAGAAAATATAATTGGATTTAAAGATAAGAATCAAGGAACCTATAGATTAGCTATTGGACCGGATATCTATAAAAAGATGATGTCAATTTATCCTAAGAGTTTACAACGAAAAAGACCCGGATAATTCCAAAGTAAACTTGCACTAACCCTTCTTTCAATCTTTTTCTACTTGACCTCATTTTTTTACCTAATAGTTTATTAAATTTTGAAAAGAATTAAAACTTTGTAAGAAGCGCACGAAATAGAAACTTTACTTAGTTGATATCTCTTTAGCTTTAGCTAGGAACTCATCCAGATTCCTTCTAATTTCTATTTTGTTAAATTTTCCAACGCTAGTTCGAGGTATTTCATCGACAATTACCACAAGTTTAGGAAGCATCCATTTGGTTATCTTCCCTTTATCCACTCCTTCGGTTTTGAGAAATTTAATTAGATCTTCTTCCTTCTTATTAGAATTAGGGACGAGTTTCATTATAGCCATAGTTTTTTCCCCCCATACTTCATCTGGAACTCCTACAAAAGTAGCTTCGAGTATAAAATCAGCCATGGCAGCTAAATTTTCAAGTAACACAGTAGGAACCATTTCAGCCCCACTTCTTATAACATCCTTCATCCGATCCACAATTACGATAAAGTCTTCTTCATCAACTTTGGCAACATCTCCGGTATGAAACCACTCATCATACCATACCTCAGCAGTTTTTTCTGGATTTTTATAATATTTTTCCATTATCCAGGGACCACGAATTACTATCTGTCCAATGGATTCATCATCGTGAGGAACAGAGTTCCCATTTTCGTCAACTACATCTACTTCGAGACCAGGTATTGGTAATCCTGTTTTCACTCTCACTTCATCTAATTTTTCTTTTGACCAATCTCTCATGTATTTCTTAACAAATGCTCCTACAGTAGTTGGCGCAGTTTCAGTCATTCCATATCCTGATCTTGCTGTAAATCCAGGAATCTTTTTCTCTATTTTGTCTTTTAATCCTAATGGTAAGGCTCCACCACCTACGCTAACCTGAACTAAGGAACTCAAATCATATTTATCAATATCTTCATACTCTAAAAGCAATGCTAGAATTGTTGGAACTACAGCAACCGTTGTTACTTTCTCATTTTGAACTAATTCGCAGAATCCATCAACTGTGAATGTCCCAGGTAGCACAATCTTTTGTGATAGGAACACATAGAAGAAGGGGGCGCCCCAAGCATGGATATGGTATAAGGGTGTGATCATTAGAGGAATAGAATTTTCACCGAGATGAACAAGTGTAGGATCGTTTTGAAAACCACTATAAGCAATCATATGTAAGGTAAAGATATAAAGTGCCCTATGGGTGTATATGGCACCTTTTGGTAATCCCGTAGTACCAGTTGTGTAACAGAGAGTAGCGTAATTATCCTCACTTAAATAAGGCCATTCGAATTCATCTGATTCTTGTTTGAGCAGCACCTCATACTCATAAAGGTTCGCAATTTTCGTATCAGGTAATCCTGGTTTATCTGACATATATACAAATTTCTCAACGGTGTTTTTTATCTTATCATAAATTGATTCTACAAGTGGTAGGAGGACATCATCAAAGAAAATAATTTTATCTTCTGAATGATTTACTGTAAAAATAATGTGATCTTGGGCAAGTCTTATATTAATTGGATGGAGTAAAGCCCCACTGCAAGGAACGCCATAATAAAGCTCAAGATGTCTATGTGTATTTAGAGCCATTGTAGCAACTCTATCACCAGGCTTACCTGCTTTGCCAGGTTTAACATCTAAAGCCTTTAGGACGTTTGCTAAACGACAAGTACGCTTGTACCATTCAATCCACGTAAAACGGTAATATTTACCAGTAACATGGTTTCTATATACAACACCTACCTCATTTGGATAAACTTTCACTGGTCTCTTCATTAAGGTTGTAAGAAGTAGAGGATAGTGCGAACTAAATTCTGGATATGTTTTATTTACCATGTTTTATCTCCAAGGATTTTTTTCGTAACTAATATCTTAATTCATAGTTCTATAATTTATAATTTAGATCATAAAACCGTCATTATTTTTATTTTAATCGTTATTGTTTAAATACTTTAAATTAGGCGATTTCATTCTCAATTCTTTAATTTGATATATGATTATATTGCTTAATTATTAAATTCAAAATAACTTGATTTACACCATGCTTGCGAAACCAAAAAAAATAGGGAATGTAGAGATTAAAAATAGGTTCGTGAGATCTGCAACTTATGAGGGAATGGCTACTGAAAAGGGTGAAATAACAGATAATCTAATAAATTTTTATAAAACCTTATCAGAAGGAGGATGCGGATTAATAATAACTAGCTATGCTTTTGTCCAGCAAAATGGGAGAGCCCAAAATAAACAGATTGCAGTATATCATGACAGTTTCATTCCGGGTTTAAGAAAAATTGCGGATACTGTTCATAAAAACGGTGAAGGTTGTAAAACAGCGTTACAAATCGTTCATGCAGGTCGTCAATCCCACCATGTTAAAGAAACAATTGCCCCTTCAGCAATAATGGAAGGTTTTATGAATATTATTCCTAAAGAGATGTCTAGAGATGATATTGAAGAGACTGTTGAAGCTTTTGCTCAAGCAGCAAGAAGGACGAAGGAAGCAGGTTTTGACGCGGTTCAACTGCATGGTGCTCATGGATATTTAATAAGCGAATTTTTATCACCATATACAAATAAACGAACAGATGAGTATGGTGGTAATACTGATAATCGAATACGATTTGTTGAAAACATCTGTAAGAAAAGCAGAGAATTAGTTGGAGATGACTTTCCAATTCTCATTAAAATGAATTGTGATGATTTTCTAGAAGGGGGAATTACTCTTGAAGAATCTAAAAAAATCACAAAACTGCTTTCAGATATTGGATTTGATGCTATAGAAATAAGTAGTTGTATGTGGGAAACAGTTAAACGAAAGAAAAAAGATATTGGTTGGAGACCTACATTTATTCCAGAAAGTCGAATGGCTATTGGATCTGTGAATGAAGCTGCTTATCATCTACCTTACGCTAGAGAAATTAAAAAGGAAATTGATATTCCATTAATATTAGTCGGTGGAATTAACTCAATTGATTTAGTTGAAGAGATATTAGAGAATGGGGATGCTGATTTCGTTTCATTTAGTCGACCATTAATTCGAGAACCAAATCTGCCAAATAGATGGATAAAAGGCATTGGAAGCGCTCTTGTTGAATGTGAATACTGCAACAATTGTGTATTAACTTTGGCTAAAGAAGGGCTTCATTGCACCAAAAAAGAAGAATCTTAGATTAGTTTAGTTCGAATTTTATTTTTTATCTCTATCTTTAAATTTATGAATTTAGATGAATGAAAGCAAATTAGTGACTTTAGAAGAAAAAGGTTTACTTTATCTTCAAGAGAGGGATTATAAAAGAAAAATAAGTTATAATTAAATATGAAAATATAATTTATATACTTAAAAAATCCAATTAAAAGTGTAAAAAAAATATCTAAAAGATTCTTATTTTTCTTAAGTATATCAATAGTTGTAAGTCTGCTTTTCGTATCTTCAAAGATATCATTAAACCCATTCTATTCTTCCTATGCACAGCAAACAGGAATGGATTATCAACATAATATTCTCATAGAACGTCCAAAAATATCTGTCGTTCACGAACTAATTTCAATTGACGGAAATGCTGATTTCCATACTCAAGCGTTGAATGAAGGGTGGTCTGGAAATGGAACGGTAGGTAATCCATATGTTATTGAGGATTATATCATAACTAATAATCGTTCCAATCAACATGTAATATATATTCAAAATACAAATGTGTATTTCATTATTCAAAATGTCACTGTAAAAATCACCAGATATGCTTTTGATAAAAGTGGCTATTATCTAAATAATGTCAAAAACGGAGAACTAAGGAACAATACCGCTACTGGCACTGATCCATTTCATTTTTTTTATGGTTTCTACCTTCAAAACTCCACCAATAATATCTTAACAGGAAATGACGTCAATAATACTTATAAAGGTTTTATTCTCAATAATTCTTCTAATAACCTCTTGATGGACAATATCGCTGTTACTAATTATTATGGATTCTGCTTTCACTCCTCCGCCAATAACACATTCATGGAGAATACCGTTAATAATAATTATAGAGTTGGTCTTCATCTCTATAACTCTGCAAATAATACATTGACCGAAAATTTATTTAACAATAATGGAATTCTTATAGAGAGCGACACAATAGAAAAATCTATTCAAAATGTAGTGGAAAATAATACTGTGAATGAAAAAGACTTAATTTATCTTCAGAATGAAGTAAGCATTATTATTTCTTCTGATGCAGGACAGGTTATCCTCGTTAATTGCTCATCCATTCAAATTAAAAATATTATAATTGAAACGAAAGCATCAGTGCCATTTTTATTACTATTCAGCGTAAATATCTCAATAACTAATAGTACTGCTAATAATAATTATTATGGATTCTATCTACAATATTCTACCAATAGTTTTTTGACTGGTAATACCGCCAATAACAATGATGATTCTGGTTTTCATCTCTGGTACTCAACGAATAACACCCTATTGAGTAATAACGCCAATGATAATTCTAAGGGTATCTACCTTCAATATTCCACCAATAATACTTTAACTAGTAATAAACCTAATGAAAATAGAGATGGAATCTATCTCTATACATCCCCCAATAATATTTTAACTGACAATGTACTTGTTAACAATGGATTTGGTATGCTAAGTTATACAGTAGAAGATTCAATTCAAGCTTTAGTTAGAAACAATACTATAAATCAAAAGGACTTGATTTATCTTCAGTATGGGATGGATAATGTTATTTCTTCAGAAGTTGGGCAAATAATTCTTGTTAATTGCTCATCCTTGCGAATCGAAAATCTTGTTTTTGAAGAGAGAATATCAACAGCATTTTCATTACACTTTAGTACAAATATCTCAATAATTAATAATACCTTCAATAGTGTTTTTACTGGCCTTCATCTTTGGTTTTCCAACAATAACACTCTGATTGGTAATACTGCTTGTAATAGTATTAATGGTTTTACACTCTATACATCCACCAATAACACCCTGTTAGACAATACTGCTAGTAACAATCATATTGGTTTTTTTCTCTATGCATCCTCTAATAATACCTTGATAAACAATATCGCCAATTATAACTATGAATATGGTATTTACTTAGGCTTAAGCAATTATAATAAAATTCGTGGAAACACATTATTATATAGTGGAAATGATTGTATTGTTCAGTTTGATTGCATAGGAAACATTATTTTAGATAATATATGTGAAGATGATGGTACAATAATTTCAAGTTATAATTTAGTGTTTATATTAGGAATCCTTGCTCTTGTTTCTTTGATATACATTAAAAAACGATATATCAAAAATAAATAGTTAGATAATCTCCAATTTTAATGTGCAATCCGAAATCTTTAATTCATTGAATAAATAAAAAGAGCTCTGTCATTCTAAATTCTTTAATTTGATAAATAATTATATTTTGCAAAATTAAATACACACTAGTTTTATAAAAAATTAAATTGAATATGTGTTAAGAAATGAAAAAAAGCAAGGTGTTATCTTTAGAAGAAGCGATTTCTACTTATATTCAAGATGGGGATCTTGTTGGAATAGGAGGGCTTTCTTTTTGGAGAAAAGCAACCAGTGCGTGTCGTGAATTAATTAGACAAAATAAAAAAGACCTATCAATATGTACATTCGTTGGTGGATTAGAAGTAGATATGCTCATAGCCGGAGGGTGTGTTTCAGAAGTAAGAAGTTGTTTTGTAGGTATGGAAATATTTGGTATGGCCCCACACTACAGAAAAGCTGTTGAGTCTGGCTCTATAAGGATTTCTGAAGAAAGTGAAGCGACAATCGCTTTAGGATTAAGAGCATCCTACTTGAAAGTACCATTTATGCCTTTAAAAGGTATCATTGGAACTGATTTGGCAAAAGTCAGGAGCGATATCAAACAAATCGAAGACCCTCTTGGTTCAGGAACTCAGGTTATGGCTGTTCCTAAAATAGATTTAGATGTAGCTATTTTACATGTACCCTATGCTGATGAGTATGGTAATGGAAATATTGCAGGTGCTGTGTGGATGGATGCGGATATGGCAAAAACAGCAAAAAAAACAATTATTATCTGTGAAAAGCTAGTAGAAACAGAAGACATTCGCTATTTACCGGGAAAAGCACAGTTGCCGATGCAGACTACTACTGCTGTTGTGAAAATGCCTTTTGGTGCCCATCCTACAAGTTGCTATCCCATATATACATTTGATCCGAACCACATCCAGACATATCTCAAAACAGATTTCAATGATTATAGAAAGAAATATATTGAAACTAAATCTCATGCTGACTATTTAGAAAACGCGGGAGGCGCAAAAACGATATTAGATATACTGTTATAAAATATTTTTCATAATCTATAACATAAAAGAGGATAAATATGGTAGAAAAAAACTCTACATTAAAATTAATTGAAAATAGAAGGACAATTCGAGCTTACAGCAAGAAAGAGCTAACACAAGAAGAAATTAATACAATCATACATGGAGCAATGAGAGCACCTACAGCAGGGAATATGATGATGTATTCTATTCTCCAGATAACAGATCAAGATATAAAAGATAAGCTTGTTAAAACTTGTGATAATCAGCCACACATCGCTAAAGCTCCACTGGTTCTAATATTTCTAGCAGATATGCAACGATGGTGGGATTATTTTTCGATTAGTAAAGTGCCTGAATTATGTGAGGAGATTGGAGAAAAATTCGATACACCTCAAGAATCCGATTTACTTCTTGCTTCTTGTGATGCATTAATAGCAGCTCAAAATGCGGTTATAACAGCAGAATCTTTAGGAATTGGATCCTGTTATATTGGTGATATTATGGAAAACTATGAAATTCATCGAGAAATGTTCAACCTTCCGAAATGGGTATTTCCAATCGCGATGGTATGTTTTGGTTACCCAAGAGGTGATAAAGAGAAAATTCCTTTAACATCACGTTTTCCTCAAAAATTCATCCATTTCAAAAATAAATATCAGAGATTAAGTGAGGAAGAATTAACAGAAATGTTTCAGAATTCAGATAGGAAAATTGTAGATAAAAAAGCTAAAAATATGGGACAAGAGGTGTATCTTCGTAAGACTGGAGCTGATTTTACGAAAGAGATGAGAAGATCTGTTAAAGCGGCAATTAAAGTATGGTTATCAGAAAATGATGAATAAAATTCTATTAGGAGGAAAATGAGATGGTGGAATATTCGAAAGATTATACGATCGATGAAATGATGACAGTTTTAATGGCTAGAGAGGTCCAAAATGACGATATAATGATCGTGGGGGTTGCAACTCCACTAGTATGGGCGGCTTTTACATTAGCAAAGGTGACTCATGCTCCTGATGCTATCTATCACTATATCATGGGAAATACTTTTGTAATGGAACCTCGACAAGTGAGTTTACTCTATCTTGAAATGAATACTGCAAGGGCTTATCGATTTCAGGACAGTGTAGAATGTACATTGGAATCACTTCCTTCTGATAAACTGACTACTATTGAATTCTTTAGACCCGCCCAGATCGATCAATATGGAAATACAAATAATATATGTATTGGGGATTGGAAAAAGCCAAAAATAAGACTTCCTGGAGCTGCAGGCATATTAGATTTCAGTATGTTTTATGCTCGTGGATCTTTCCTCTATACGCCTCGACATGATACAAGAACCTTTGTTCCAACCGAAAAACTTGATTTTATATCTGGGGTAGGATTTCCTGATGGAAAACCTTCCATATGTGGGGGATCAGGTCCGCAGTGCGTTATTACAAATCTTTCTTATTTAGAATTTGATGATGATACGAAAAAAATGAAATTAGGATCAATTCACCCCGGGATTAAACTTGAAACTGTAAAAGAATCAACTGGATTTGAGCTAATCTTACCAAATGAGTTGCAGGAAACGATACCACCAACGATAAAGGAAATTAAATTACTAAGGGAAAAAGTAGATCCATTAAATATTAGAAAGCTAGAAGTTCTTTCAGGAAATGAACGTGAAGAGCTTCTAGACGATGTAATACAAAAAGAATTGGCAAAACAAAATAAGTTCCCAAGGTTACTAAACAAATTATAGTAATTGTTAAACAAAATGTATGGTTGATAATGAATTCTCGTGAAAGAGTAATATTAACTTTAAATCATACAGAGCCTGACAAGGTTCCTATTGATTTGGGTGATTATGTAACAGGGATTCATATAATCGCATATCGCAACCTCCTTGATTATCTAGGAATCGAAGACAAGAACATTGGATTCAATAATTTTGCTGGGCAGACGGCAAATCCATGCGAAGAGCTTTTAGAGCGTTTTGAAACCGATACTAGATGGCTTCGAGCACCATTAGCATTTCTGCCAGAGAAGTTTAAACCTGCAGTGGAAGGAAAGTTCCAAGGAATATGGGACCAATTTGGTGTGTTTTGGGGAATCGATGCAGAGAAAGAACTTGATGAAATTCTCTACTATGATCCTGTTATTAATCCGTTGAGTGAGATGACAACAGTCAAGCAAATCAAAGATTATAACTGGCCTGACGGAACGGATGATAATCACATGATCGGCCTAAGAGAAAGAGCAAAGCGACTAAGAGAATCCACACCGTATGCTATTGTTACAAGCCCGTATATAGGTAATCTTTTCGAGACCACAACATGGCTATTCGGATTCGACAAGGCGTTACGTCATCTTGTAAGAAATCCTGAATTAATTGTTGCTGCCATGGAAGAACTGGAAAAGTACTGGTATGACTATGCTACAACATTCTTGAATAAGATTAAGTTTGGGGATGAACATTATGTGGATATAGTTTGCCTTCAAGGAGACCTTGGTACACAATCAGGACCCTTTATGAATCTAAAGAGAATTTATGAAATACATAGATGCCTGCTTCAACTGTTACTGTATGAGAAATCTCGTCAATGTCAATAATTCGGTCCAATTTTTTCAAATCTAAAATGATCCCACCAGAAGGAGCTGTGATCCCGAGACCACTTCCCCCAGCGAAAGGCACTATAGGAATAATGTACTGATTTGCTAAACTGACAATTTCCTGTACTTCTTCTGTCGTTTCAGGAAAAACAGCAAAATCAGGCATTACAATTCTGTATACTCCCTTAGCTACTGTGGTTCTTCTTAGAGGAATACCCCCAGGTAATTATGAGTACTTGTAAGAGAGTAGTTGTGATTCATCAGTGACAACATCCTCCTTACCAACTATCTTCGTTAGAGCCATTTGAATTTCTAACTGCTTCTCTTCAAGCTCAGGTTTCCTCCTTAGATATGAGGTGAACGAGAGCTTGAGCTTTTCTTTCTCAATCGTTTTATAAAACATCAATTCTCCATTCTTTTTGATTTTATTTGTGCTTAAACTTAAATATATAAGCAAATAATCCTTCTAAA
This sequence comes from Promethearchaeota archaeon, assembly GCA_019894975.1. Classification (GTDB taxonomy): domain Archaea; phylum Asgardarchaeota; class Lokiarchaeia; order Sigyniarchaeales; family SOKP01; genus Loki-b32. The sequence goes on from JAGXNO010000045.1 coordinate 17,232, forward strand.
AAAAAATTATAAATGATGAATTGAAAAAATAATTTTTTAACTAAAGCTCTTGAAAACTAATTAAAATAGAGAAAAGGCTGTCTTTTTCACAAGTCTTCAAAAAATTATCTAAAATTGCTCATGCAGACACCTATATTTATAATAGGTTATGCGACGTAATCGTAACTGATCCCGCTAATGGGGTAATGGGGATTTTAAATTATGATACGTTGAAATGGGATGAGAATTTAGCAGATAAGTATGAAATCCCCGTTGAATTATGGCCTGATGTTTATTTCTATAGAGATTTTATAGGAGAATTATCTAATGTAGCTGCTAAAGATTTAGGATTGAAGCAAAACATTCCAATATTTATGGGAGGAGGGGATCAACAATGTGCAGCATTAGGATTAGGAGTTATTGAAGAAGGGCAAGCTAAGATTACTACAGGTACTGGAACTTTTATCGATTATGTTACTGATAGAAGAATAAAGCCATCTGAAGAAGCTCCCATCTTTTCTTACCCCTCTGTTGTCAAAGGTAAGTGGAATATTGAAGGTTCTATAATTGGAACAGGATCTATTCTTAAATGGTTTAAAGATAATTTTTCTCAATTCCAAATTAACCAAAGTATTGAAGGGAACAAAAATATTTATGATATGTTGGCAAATGAAGCATCAACTATACCACCTGGTAGTGAAGGTTTACTATTCATACCTTTATACATCTTTAAAAAAGGTACTATACATGGATTAGGGTGGAATCATACAAGAGCTCATTTTATACGTGCCATTATGGAATCTGCTTGCTTAGGTGCTCAAATGAATCTTCAATTGTTAGAAGCTATAGGATGGAAAAAAGTATCAGAAGTAAGAGTTGATGGTGGGGCTATGAACAGCCCATTATGGGCGCAAATTCTTGCTGACGTAACTTCTAAAAAGATTCTAATTCCTGAAGTAAAAGATGCTGCTGCTTTAGGTGCTGGAATATTAGTCTTCTGCAATTCTAAGAGATATAAAAGTTTAGATAATGCGGTAACTAATATGATAAGATTTACTGATGTAAAAGAGCCAATTGAACACAACGTAAGCGTATATAAAACATTATACAGGATTTTTGTGCAAGAACTCATCAATATTGATGGGAAAAAAAGAGTAACAAGAGACTTATAACTTCATAAAAAAACTTTTCACTGTTAATTAATTACTTATTTATATCAAAAAAGAAATTTTTCATTGGGTTTGAGCGATATTAATATATGAATGTAGCTAATAAACTCCAATTACTTTATATTCCCGCAACGTATTGGAATGATCCATCAAGTGATTTTGAATTAATTTCTAAGGGAAAAAAGCCTCCTGTAAAAAGTAGCTTTTTCATCTTATGGATTCCTTCAAATCAATCAGATGAAGAACTCACTGAGCATATCAAACTTACATTTCCAAGTATACCACCAAAAAAACTTCTAACCTGCAAAATTAATCTTGCAATTCCTTCTGATATATCAAAACCAGAAAGAGATGAAAACTATTCAAATAATTATTTTGAAGTAATATCACATATCGGAAAAATAATACCAATTTTACCGGCTATAAAATTACTTTACCAATTGGAAATATTTGAAAATTTAGATCGAAGTAGAATTCATTATAGTAATTCCATTAAAACATGGGCTCTTCTAACAAAATTAGTATTTGAACTATTAAATAGAGGTCAATTTATTCCTGTAATAGAACCAACCATGGAGAAGCTGTATAGTAGCCGATGGCGGTTAATTTTAAAATCTCAATATGATAACAATCGATTTAAATCAATTTTAAATCATAGTCCTTGGGTAGCCTTTTGTCTTCCTATAAATAATTTTCATGACAAAGGTGAAATTAAAACGAATGGTCTTTGGCACCCTTCTTACCTTTTTTCAACATTTTTGGATAGTGTTGGGGATTATTTGATACGTTCCACCTTAAAGAAAAGTAAATTTCAAACTTTTGATGAATTTTATAGCGCTGAAATAAAAAGAGAAGAAAATCCAGATTTTAGACAAAATTGGGATTACAAATTCCTCAAAACACTTATTAAAAAAGATAACAGTTTCAAAGTTGAAGAATTTTATGAATCTATTTTACCAACATTAATTCAGAATTGGACTCAATCTGCTTTAGGATTCCAATTAGGGTATGATTTTATGCTGAGTTTGGAATTAAAATATCCAGAAAAAGTAGAAGATGGTTGGATATTAAAAATTTCCCTGTTATCTCATGATGGCGCCACATCTATACCTTTAAATGAGCTCTGGGGAGGGCAAAATTTAAAAACGGAGAATTATTCAAACCTCATTGAAAGTGATGAGCACTATTTAGAGATAATTTTAAGAGCTTTAGGAACTGCATCAAAAATATTTCCCCCAATTAAGAAAGCTTTTTTAAATGACATTCAACATGAGATTGAACTTACTTCGAGTGAAGTAATGGATTTTTTAAAATACCCAAAAGATTTATTAATTCAAAGTGGATTCAATATTGTTCTACCTGAAGTATTTACATTTGAGGGAAAGCAACGTTTAACTACTAGTTTAATCATTCGTTCAAAAGAGGATGCGAAGAAAAAAAAAGGATTAACTAGTGTTTTACCATCTATATTTGATATCGATTCAATGCTAGACATTAAATGGGATGCAAGAATTGAAGGAAAGAAAATTACAGAAGAAGAATTTAATAACTTAATTGATTCTAATGAACCTTTAGTCAAATTAAATGGAAAATGGGTATTAATTGATCAAAAGAATGTCGAAGATCTAAGGAATATTAAAAAATTCCGCGTGAATAGTTATATAGATGCCTTAAAACTGGGATTAATTGGCAAAGTCCAACTACAAGAAAACGGTTCTAAGTTTGATGTAATCGTTGAAGGAGAATTAAACGAAATAATCACACGAATACAATCTATAGAATCTTTTGAAGATATCCCTTGTCCTTCAACTTTTAATGGAAAACTACGTGACTATCAGGAAGTCGCAATTAAATGGATGGGAAATATGACAAAACTTAATTTTGGATTGTGTTTAGCCGATGACATGGGTCTTGGAAAAACTATTCAAGTAATTGCATTTCTACTTTATCTAAAAGAAATTTATCCTAAAAAAAAGGGTGGGATTTTAGTTGTGTGTCCTACTTCAGTGCTATTTAATTGGCAACGTGAATTTAGAAAATTTGCACCAACTTTAGAAGTAATTCTTCATCATGGCCCTAATCGATACAAAAATCCCTCAGAGATACCAGAATTTTTAAAAGCACATCGAATTTTCCTAACATCTTATGGGACTATAAGAAATGATATTGATTTCCTCGAAACAATTCAGTTTAGTGGCATTATTATAGATGAGAGTCAAAATATGAAGAATAATACTTCAAAACAAACCCAAGCAATATACAAACTGAAAAGTCAATATCGAATTTGTTTAAGTGGGACACCAATAGAAAATCGTTTACTTGAGTTATGGTCACTTTTTAATTTTCTAAATCCTGGACTTTTAGGAAATAGAGAGGAGTTTCAAGAAAGATTCATCTTACCTATTGAACGATTTCAGAACCAAGAAGCAATTAATGATTTAAAGACAATAATCGCTCCCTTTATTTTACGTCGTGTTAAATCAGATCGATCAATAATAAAGGACTTGCCGGAAAAAAATGAAATGAAGATAACAATAGAATTGACTAATGAACAAATGAGACTATACAAAGATCTTACCGAAGAAACATTAATAACGATTGATGACGATACAATCGATAATAGGAAGAAGAGGGGATTAATCTTAGCATTATTAGTTAAATTAAAGCAAATTTGCAACCATCCTTATCATTATCTTAAGAAAGATATCGATTCATTAGGAACAGATAGGGAAATAAAAAACATTATTTCCCAATCAAATAAATTGGAAAGATTGTTAGAAATGACTGATGAAGTAATTTCTAATGGAGAAAAGGTCTTAATTTTTACCCAATTTACACAAATGGGAACGATTATAAAAAAGATACTTGAATGGAAGTATAACTTTAAAATTCTCTTCTTTCATGGAAGTGTCCCTGAAAAGAAAAGGAGCGATATAATAGATGATTTTCAATCTGAAGAAATTGATAGTCCTCCAATATTAATTTTATCATTGAAAGCTGGGGGGACAGGTTTAAATTTAACTCAAGGAACAACAGTTATTCATTTTGATAGGTGGTGGAATCCTGCAGTTGAAGATCAGGCTACAGATCGAGCTTATCGAATTGGTCAAAAATCTGTAGTGAACGTTTATAAATTTATTACTCATGGAACAATTGAGGAAAAAATCGACATATTATTAGAGGAAAAACGAGATTTATCTGAAAAAATCGTGACTTCCACAGGAGAATCTTGGATTTCTAATTTGAATACTGAAAAACTAAAAGAATTATTAGTGTTAAGTGATTAAAAAGAAGAGGTGATAAAAATAGATAACCGAAGAAAAGAATTCATGGATAATAGGAGAATCAAGCGTAATAAACAAGGTACTCCTCAAAGAAAGACAGAATATGAAAGACAACATACTCACGAAGAAGTAGAACAAATTAAAAAAAATCTTATAAACTTTGCTAAAACTTCTTGGGGAAAACAATGGATTCAGTCAAACTTAAAAATAGGACGTCCCTTCAGAATGCAAAGAGGAATAGAGTATGTAAAAGATAAAAGACGAATAGATAATCTTTCAATTATCCCTGGTCAGATTTTTGCAACAGTACAAGGGACCGCTCCAACACCCTATCGTGTAAAAATAAAGTTTGAAACCATCCTAGAAGAAGATTGGAAAATTATTTTGGACAGACTTACAAATAAAATCATTAATCTTATAGAATTATTAGAAGGATCCTTACCAGAAGACATTATTACTATTTTTAATGAGAATAAATGTTCATTATTCCCAGATGCATCACAAGGTCTAAATGCCACGTGTTCTTGTCCTGATCAGGAGATTCCTTGTAAACATATTGCTTCTGTAATTTTATATCTTGCACGCGTTATAGATTTTAATCCATTTTTATTACTGGAATTAAGAGGGAAGACTAAGAGTGAAATATTTAAGGATTTAAGTCTAGCTCAGCCATTAAAAAATGGAAAAAAATTGGAAAAAGTTAGCACAGATCAAAAAATTGAATCCAAATTTAATGTACCAAAAATCTCTATTCAAGAATTATCAAATAGGCAAAAAAAATCAGGAGAAGATGATTTTAATATTGATTTTAAGCTAATAAAACCAGGAAAAATCATAGAGACATCAGAGAATTTAGGAGTACCTCAAAATATTGAAAATAAGGCTTTTGAAATTGTCTTACGAGCAATTTATCAAAAAATTACTTCTGAGATTTATTCCTTGTCTTTAGAATTTGTGAAATAGAAAGATGATCCCTTGCACTGATATTACAGGTGTTTACTCAGTCGAAAATGTGTTAACGATGGTGGAGACTTATAAGAAAAATAGAAAATACCCCACTAATTTGTTAACAAAAAAAATGTTAGTTAAGGATAAAAGAGGGTAAAAATAATCCTTACTTATTAATTCTTTTGAGTATTAAAAGACCTAAAGCCATGATTCCGCCAATTGCACTCCAGATTATGGCAGTCCAAAGCCATGCTAATATGTTACCCGGGAAGAAGGGATAAAATATCCATAAAATTACCAAAACGACTGCCCAGATAGTCCCAATTATTTTTTCGTTTTTTTCACTCTCGATCATAAAAAATATGGTACCCATTACACTCATACCTTCAACATTTTTAGGGTGAAATTAGGCTAACTATATAATTCAATCGTAGACAAGTAGAACATAATTCAATTAAATGATTTTTTTAAATACATTCCTGTGAGATATATTTTCCTAAAAAAACTATAAAAAAATGGAAGAAACATTGATAAAGAGTAAAGAAATTACTGTATTCAATTTTTCCAATGAAAATCTCCTTAGATAACAATATCTCTACAAACTAAATAACGTGAAGATGTTATCCAGAGTTCAATTTCTATACACGAAGAGGGGTTCTAACTATGTTCTATACCAAAAGTTTAAATATGTGACAAAAACATCAAAACATGCAAATTTATAAAAATGTAAATATTGCAAAAAAAATTGACAAAAATAAATATCTAATTTATAAGGTGAAAAAAATTGAATATAAAAAAAATTTTATCACTTGGACTAATATTAGTTCTTTTATTTCCAATGCTTTACTTACCGCTTTCAGTAAATAATCTTAATTGTACACATAATGATGAACAAAAAGACCAATCATCTTTAAAATCACATAATACACCGTTGATTACACCACCCCTTCTTGAACAGTGGTCTGATAATTATTTTAAAGCCTCTTTTTCAGTAACAAATAATTTTGTGAATAACGAACATGTTTTTAGAGTATATGCTTATCTTGATTATAATAGAGAAGCAGACACTGATGACGGAGGTAAATTTCATGATGGAAGTTCCCACAAAAGAAGAGGTCCTTTTATATGGGCTTTTCCTCCAAACGATGATCCTTATACAGAAGTGCCTTTTAGCAGTTCTTTGAATCCAAAAGAGAGTTTTATGGGGGAAAGAAGAAAGTGGACACATGATGGACAACAAATACCAATAACGAAGATCTATAATTTTGAATGGGATAATCCACTCGAACCGAATCATAATCCAGGAGACATAAATATCGTAATTCAAGTTTTATGGGCACATGATACATTTGATGTAATAGAATGTATAGAAATCCTTGGAATTCCGGTGTGTGCAGTTAATCTCGGTAAATATTATCGACACTTTTACTGGGAAACTAAAATATATAGTTTTGATTTACTTACTAGAGAAATGGAGATTTATGATGACGATCCTGAGCCCCCCATAATTCCGACCGAATCATGGCTCCCGTTTCCGTTTAATCCTATTAAACTACCACCATTTATACTTGATAATATGTTAACTTTCCCACTTGAGGTTTGTGCCTATGATTTGGGGACTAGCGATCCTCATCCTTATAATGCGATAACTTTTGGTTCAGTTAATGTGTATAACGGTGAATACCTTTCAGGAGAAGATGAATTAATAGAGGCGGTTCCATTTGGTGATGACATATATGCTTATTGGTATAAATATGACATACCAAATAATTATGAACCAGGAACACATCCATTAACTTTAAAAGTTTGGGATAAAGATTATGACGGATGGGCTGGTGATCGGTTGTCAGATTCACATGAAGTTATTTTTACAGTAATTGATGATGATACAACCGAGCCTGACGTTCAATTTCTCAATGATTGGGTAATTGAGGACTGTGATGCTCATCTTGAAATGATTATAAATGCGACTGATCCGTCTGGAATTAGTAGCGTTATTGCAGTGTTCGAAGGTTTGGAATATCCATCATTTTACGACAATTCTATAGAAAAATATCGTATAGAAATACCAAATCCTAAAGAACCAGATACCTATAGTGTAGACATTCATGTATGGGATAATGATGACGATGGTTGGGGTGAAGATCGAATGGAATATACGACAACAAAAGAATTTGAAGTTGTAGATGATGATATATTAGAACCTGAAATTTTTTATACATATACGGGAGATGGAACTGATGGGAATTCTGGAGCCTTTGAAGTGACCGCTTCGGATGCGTCTGGGCTTACTGTTGATCCTACTGGAACTTATCTAGTATCAAATATTCTAGGAACTCATGAGATCCCCATTGTTGCTACAGATGATGATAATGATAGACTAGGTGATTGTTTAACCACAACTCTAGTACTTTCACAACAAATAGTTGACGATGATATAAACAAGCCTTACATTGAAAATTTAATGATAACCGTTGATCCTCTTTGGGTAAACATAAGTTTTACTGCTATAGACGACCTTCAACTTCATGGTGATGATGATGAAGGATTAAGCAATATTGATGTCTATGTGGATGGTAATTTAATTCATAGTGGTAGTTCTCCGTTATATGCAACTGCGTATGACTTCTTCTTGCCTAATGACTGGATATGGATGCCTGGCAATTATGACATTCAAATTGATATTACTGATGCAGATGATGATAGAACTTCAGATAGCTTATCAAACACGATTTATGGACAATTTGAGATAACTTTAGATGTGATGTACCAGTATGTTATGTGGCTATGTGAAGAGATGAATAACTATATTTATGACCATGGAATTGTAGCTCTCTACGGAGTTGTGACTCAGAAATTAGTCAAAATCCAAGCCCTATTATGGGATGCATATCAATTGATTCAAGATGGTTATCTTCATACAGGATTAGTAAGACAAAAAATGGCTGAGATTAAGTTAGAAATTGCTGAAACCAAGACAGAGTTGATGATCAGTAAACAATCTATGAGTATAGAACATTTTGAGTATCTTCAGGAGTGTATTCGTGATGTTCGCAGTAGAATCATTGAGTTAATGGGACTAAGTATCGGAGAGTTTAGTCATGACATTTCACTTGTAGAGATTGATGTATATAATCTAAGAGATTTTGTTGAAGATAATATCAATGCAACAGATTCAGAAAATCTAGTGAATGCAATTACATTGACAGCAGAAAAGCTTGAGAATGCAATTTTTGATATTTCATTGGATAAATCTACAGAAGGATCGTTAATATCGGCACTAAATGCATTAGATAATGTGAGAACCGAAGTCGTAGCTTTAAAACGAAAAGGAAAAATCTCAGAAGATTTACAATTAGAACTATTAGCAAAAATCATAATAATACAAGGGAATATTATATTACTAATACTAGATATATAGCTTTTTTTTAATTATATTTTATTTTTTTTTTTATTATTGTTTTGAGTGAGTATTAAAATGAAAAAGAATGTCAAAATATTGAAAAAATTGTTTTTAACGTTTATCTTATTTAATTCAGTTATATTTATTGCATTTTTTAATCAATACTTCTATTGCAGTAATAGTTTTAACAGAAATTATAAGCAGGATTATGATGAAAATGAGAATTATCTACGATCATCATTCACTCTCACATTTACCGAAAATTTTCAAACTCAGACTTATAGAAATGAATCTATTACAAATTCAACTGGATGGGGAAAAGATTACTTATCTTTAATCCATCAAGAAGTAATCAATCTTTCAAATTATGATTACAACTTTGATCAAATTAATTCAATTAGATCCCAGGGTAATTTACTATTTTTAGCAGATAATTCATTTGGGTTAAAAGTGCTAAAT
>JAGXNO010000046.1 GCA_019894975.1 Promethearchaeota archaeon
GGACAGTATGTCCTTCAATTTCTAGTTTAGCTTCTTCCCCAAGTTCAATAGATTTTTGTCGACAATATTCAATATCTTCTACTGAATCTGTTATTACAGTAACTTTTGAAGGTTTACATAAATCAATGAATTCTTCTACAATTTTAATAACTTTTTCATTATTTAAAGCTTTTAATTTATCAAGATTTTTTTGATCGATAATCTCCATTCTCTTTTCGCTAGGTTTGTTCTTGCTATTTAATAGAATTTAATGTGTTAAAAAAATTTTGTAGCTATATTAATTTTATCTAATCCTAAATTAAAAGTTTGAAAGATCAAAAATTTTCTGACTACTGAGGATTTAGCCTTAACTAAACTCATATTCTAAAATAAATAAATAAATAAAAAAAAATAAACTAAAAAGAAATTTCTAAAGTCCTCTACTACCTTTGGCGCTAATTATTCGATCAATCCGTAGGATAAGATTTGCCAATTCGCTTCCAGATTTTATAATATGTGCTAATAATTCAGCAGGTTCAACGATTCCTCTTTTAAAATTATCCCCTATCGTATTTGTGATGGTATCAATACCGATCCACTTATCAGCGTCAGTTTTATGTGCTGCTTTTAATTCGGTAAGTTGCTCGATCTCTTCTAATCCTGCGTTTCTGATTAAAGTTTTGGGGATCTCCTCAAGTGCGAGTGCGAAAGCGTTTATGGCAAGTTGCTCCTTTCCGCTAATTTCATTTGCATATTCCCTGATTCTTTTAGCGAGTTCAATGTAGATGGCTCCTCCACCAGCAACAACGGTTTTGGTATCCATTATTTTCGCGATGACTGACAACACATCATGTAAAGAGACTTCTGCGGTACTGAGAATCTTATCGAGACCACCTTTGAGTAAAATTGAAACAGATTTCGGATTCTTGCAGCCTGATAACAATGTATAGTCATCATCACCAAGTTTTTCAAATAATATTTTTTCAGCATATCCTAAATCGTCTTCTGACAAAGAGGATAAATCATCAACTAATTTAGCGTCTACAGCCTTTAAAATTGATTTATAGTCACTTTCACCGACATTCTTAATAGCTGCAATACCCGCTCTAGCGAGAAAAGCACCAAATTTATCAGAGATATCACTACTGTTTACTACTAAGTTAACTCCTAAATCTGTAAAAATTTTCATGTAATCTAATAGTATTTTCTCTTCTTGATCAAGAAATCGTTGAATTTCTGAGGGACTAGTGATCCGAATTTGAGCATCATATTCAGTCTTTTTTACATCTAATTTTTTCCTCACAACTGCAATTTTAGCATCCTTTATCACATCGGGCATCATGCTATTGACTTTTTCTTTCTGAATATATACCCCATTAATAAGTTCGGACTCTTTTAAAGACTTTCCAGGAGCTTTTACAATTTTTATGTTTGAGACCTTTCCGAAAGTGTTATTTCCCTCATCATCTGAGATCTGTTTTACAGCTTTTAATGCTAAATCTGCGAAAAAATCCTTTAATGAAGAAATACCTTTTGAGTTCATAGCAGTTTTTGCAGCATCTAAAAGGATTTTATTATCATCATGAGTAATTTTTTCTGAAATTTCTTTGATAATCTTTAATGATTTATCCGTAGCTAGTTTATATCCATGAGTAATAGGTTTAGGATGAATATCCTGTTCAATTAATTCTAAAGCATTATTTAATAATGTTGCTGAAAAAATCACTGCAGATGTGGTTCCATCTCCAATTTCATCATCAATCGACTTAGCAACGTTGACCATCATATTTGCTGCAACATTTTCGATATCTAAGGATGAAAGAATTTCAGCACCATCATTTGTAATTGTTACATCTCCCATAGAGTCAACTAACATTTTCGACATACCCTTAGGTCCAAGTGTAGAGCGTACAGTTTCGGCAATAGCAACCATTGCTGAGATATTCTGTTTTCGAGCCTCTCTTTCTCGTGTTTCTTCTGTACCTTCCTTCAGTATAATTATAGGAACTGACATTTTACTTTTTCACTATATTTTGATTTTTTTGAATTCTTTATATATAAAGATCTCTAAGTCATAAAATTAAAAAAAGTTTACGAAATAGCATTATAAAAATAGAAATGGAATAAAAAAAATTTATATGAAAAAAGTGTAAAGGAGTTTTTGTATAGGATTTAGATTGGAAAGATCTTACACTTCTTTTAGGTCACCAAATTCGACGAATGCTGAGTTTTTATACTCCTTTAAAACCATATTGGAATTGGTACGGGTCACATATTCTCTTTCATTAAGCTCCCGAATAAACTGATGAACGGACTCGCTATCTTTAAATCTACATATTAAGGCTGCTGACTGTTCACCCGTAGTATGAAAAATAGAGCAGACTTCCGGAATCTTGGTAAGGTCTTCCAATATTTCTTCTGTATGTTTCCCATCTACGTTCACTCTTATTAAAAATGTCAATTTATATCCCAACTTTTCATTGCTCAGTCGTAATGTGTATCCTTGAACGACACCTAAATCCCTTAATTTAGAAATTCTGTTATGAATTGTTCCAATTGAGATCCCTAAGGTGTTTTGGATTTCCCGATATGATGTACGCGCATCCTCTTGTAGAATTCTTATAATATTTTTATCAATATCATCGAGAGCTTTCTCTTTTTTCATAAAAAACAACCCTAGTATATGTTGTAGAAATTTTTAAACAAAACCAATATAATCTATATTAAAAAATATATAAAATTTTACCAAATCTAATTTTTTATGAAAATTGTTTAAATTCACATGCCATAAACTTCTTCTGGATTAAATATCCTAGTTCCAATTTCATTGAATTTACCGTTTTTGAAATTTCTATAAAAACATGAATAATATCCTTCATGACAGGCAGCCCCAGTTTGCTTAACGAGTACCAAAATAGAATCATTATCACAATCAGTAATCAATTCTTTAATCTCTTGAAAATTTCCACTTGTTTCACCTTTCTGCCATAATTTTTGCCTTGATCTTGAATAATAATGCATTAAACCAGTTTCAAGCGATTTTTGGATTGCCTCCTTGTTAGCAAATGCGAGCATTAACACTTCATTAGTAAGGTGATCTTGGGTTATAACAGGTATTAAATCACCTGGGATTTTCGAGAAGTCTAATTGCTTGGTTAAACCTTCTATATCTTTTTTAGAAAAATTTCTCATAGGTATCAAAATTTATTATGCTGTATATATTTTAATTATTATTAAACGCTATTTTAATGGAGATCATTATGGCTAAGAAATTAAATATAGATCCATGGGGTACCTCAAATCTCGAAGAGGAAGATTATGCAAGACTCATCCAGGAATTTGGTATTTCCGAAATTACGGAATCTCTAAGACAAAAAATGCTCAAAAATCGCTTCATTAGAAGAAAAATTATTTTTGGGCATAGAGATATGAATTTAGTATTTAAGGCTATGGAAGCGGGTCAACCATGGGCAGTAATGAGTGGGATTAAACCTTCTGGCCCATTTCACTTAGGAACCTCAACCACCGCCCTAGAAATCGTTGAATTCCAGAAAATGGGGGGAAAGGTTTTTTATGGAATAGCAGATGTAGAATCATGGGAAGATAATGGAATACCATGGGAAGAAGCAGAAGAAACCATGGTAGATAATATTGCTGACATATTAGCCTTTGGTTTAGATCCATCTCCAGAAAAAGCTTATATCTGGAGACAATCAAAAGAACCAATTGTAAAAGATGTATGTTTTAAGGTAAGTAGATTAGTCACACAGAACATGCTAAACGCCATTTATGGAGAACGGACATTTGGCTTATATCTTTCTTCATTGATTCAAGTTGCGGATATCATTTTGCCTCAGATATTAGATGGGCCACAACCTACTGTTGTACCAGTAGGTATTGATCAGGATCCTCATATACGTCTCACAAGGGACTTAACTCGAAGAAATTATAAAGATTTTTTCTTGCCTGGTGCAACATATCATTATTTATTATCTGGCATAGACGGTTCTGATAAAATGGCAAAGAGAAATCCGAATAGTTATTTTACATTTAATGAACCTTTCAAATCAATTGAAAAAAAAATCAAGGGTACATTGACCGGAGGAAGGAGAAACTTAGAAGAGCAACGTCAATTAGGTGGAGAACCTCAGAAATGTATGGTTTATAAGATTTTGATGTATCACTTTGAAGAAGATGATGAAAAATTAGCGGATGATTTTGAAATGTGTGTTAAGGGAGAATTAATGTGCGGAGATCATAAAAAGGAATGTATTGAAAAAGTGTTAGCATTCATTGAAAATCATCAGAAGAAAAAGGAAAAATTAATTGATAAAGCCAAAACCCTTCTAAAGATTGAATAATAAATTCTACTAAATTAACTCTTTTAATATCTGTGTGAGGTCTTCAAGAAATTCTGGAAAAAGTGTTAAGAGTTTCTCTTTTCTCTCCTTTTTGGTTACAGCTGAAATGAAAAATAATTCTGAACCTATTTTTAACCTATGAAGATAGGAAAAAAGTACGTGATCAACGTTATCAAGATCATGGTCATACTCATAAGTCGTTTCTTCTTCTAATCTTTTGAGTAAAAAGAGATGTTCTTTGATTGAGTCTAATAACTCAACATACACTTCTGAGTCTATATCACTATAATACTCAGAAATAATAATACCATTTCGATCAAATACGAGTAATGCCTGATTCTCAAATTCTTCAATGTAGCCTTCTAATAATTCAGAAAGTTCAAAGAATTTTTCGTCAAAAACAGAAAGACCATAGGAGACTAACTGGACAATCGAAATTATATCGAAAATAGAAGTTTGCTGAAACAAGATCTTAAAATTTGGATATTTGTCTAATAATTTAGTTCTTAATTCATTGATGTTCTGTAAAATTTCTTCATTTCCTCTTAAATCGGGGTCAAACTTATGAAATGCGATAATCACAGGCACATCCATTTTACTTTCAGTGAAAAATGTTAAAATTGCATCTAAATACTCTAGCGAATTCTCAAATCGCTCAGGATCTTGGATATCAATCACATAGATGAGTAGGTCAGTTGCGTCGAAATAAACATCTTGGTATTGCATATATACTTCCCTGTAGCTCGTTTGGCCTCCCATATCCCAGAATATTGAATTATTCTTCAGGAAATTCATTTTATGATATTCCACTCTAATAGTGGGTTTCAGTTGAACAATATCCTTTTGGAAATCGTATTTTTTGTCTAACGCGGTCAAAATTGACGTTTTTCCTGCGTTATCTAGCCCTGAAATCACAATTTTTAAAAAACTTTCCATTTTTTTTCGTATTTTTTCGATTTTTCAGTTTAATAAAATAATAGTCTTTACTAATTTAAACTTCTTGGAATGTAAATTATGTGTTTGTCATGAGATTTTCTATCATATTTTTGTTATAATATGGAGATACAATCTAAATATTACTCCTATATTCATAATTTCTTCTTTTAATAAAGAACTCCTCAAGGATCCAAGAATTTGAGACGCAAATGATGACATATAAATGACATTTATATTTTTTAAAGGGGTTACTGTGATTTTAGTAAATGAACTAGTTTTTTAATGAGGTTGATATTTATGACAGAAGTTAACAATAATTTTTTAGAACATTTGGAATATCAAATAAGTATAATAGAGAAGCATGAAGAAACCTACAAAAAGATCCCTGTGTTTACTGAACAGTTGAAACAAGTTGATAAATCCGTTATGAATCTTAGAGATAAATTTGATAAAATACATCTCAGAGATAAATACCAGATTATAATTACAGAGTTGGAAGAATTAATAGAACAATCAAAAAAATAATCTTTTCTCTCCTATTTTTTTAAAGAACCTTATGAAATTTTTATTCCCCTATAATCGTACAATAAATGGTTCTTGATCGCGGTTTTTCATCGCATTCAATATAAATTATTTGCTGCCATGTTCCTAAAATCAATTTTTGATTTTTAAACGGAAATGTTTGGGATGTTTTAATAAGAAAGCTTCTCAAGTGTCCAGCTCCATTATAGTCATGCCAGGTCTTATGATGTGCATAATTTTTTTTATAAGGAATTAGGTTTTCTAACATTTCTTTAATATCTTGATCAACCAATCCTGGTTCATACTCAACCGTTGATATTGCGCCTGTCGAGCCAGCTACATGCACATTTACTATCCCATTTTCTATTCCACTCTTTTTAATTGAAGTTTGGACTTGATTTGATATATTTATAACATCGCAAAACGCTTGAGACTTTAAATTAAAAGTTTGAAAATCAACGGTCATTTTCCTTTTTTCCTATTTTTATATTTCTTTAGTGTTTCTAGAGTATTAAGAGAATTCAAAATAACTTCCTCTAGGTGTTATAGATTTTAGGATAAATCCATTTAATAATAAAATTTTTTATGAATTTTAATTTACTTATTTTAAATATACTTAACTTTTTTACTAAACGATGAAAAAATTAGAAGAATTCTTAAAGAAAATACATGATTCTAAATCAAAAATCCCTGAATATGCTAGTATAATAATCAAACCGGGGAAAAAAGTTTTAGATGTGAAAATAAAGAAGGAAGCTGAAAACATATTAAAAGTACTTGCGCATGAAGAAAATCAAACAGGCTGGTTCTTACATTCTGTTCATATTCCTTTAAAGAATTTAGGGTTATCATATAATTCTAAGGATAAAGAAATATTAGAATATTTATCAGATCCAAATAAGATTAAAAATAAATCAACTCAAGATTATGTTGAGAATATATTAAGAAAATATATTGACATTTTACCTGAAAAAAAGAAACATTTTTTCAAAACTGAACGATACAAGAAAAGGAAAGAATTTAAAACGGGAGCTCAATTAAAAGGATTTTAACATTCTTTTAATGTCTTTATTTATAAATTCTGCTAAAACATTTAACTTCTTAAGGGCATTCCCGTAAAATCAATAACCTCTTTAAGTTTTGGTTTTCTTTCACGATAGGGATTTTTTAAATTTCTTATTTTTCTTCCGAAGGTGATATAACCGCTATGACCAACCATCCTCGAATCAGGACGAGTCGCATTTTTTTTTACTTGGATTTTTCTCTTAATTAATTCATACGTATTGATTTCTACAAAACTATTTTCTTCCATTGCAAAGGTAGTCTTTTTGACTTGTTCGATTGTTGGGGAAAATGAAACAAGAGTTCCGCTTAATTTGAGATACTTTGCTACTTTTTCTACTGCATTCCAGGGGTCGCCAAGGTCTAACACCACTGAATCTACTTTTTCAAGATTTAAATCATCTGTAATAATATTCCCCAATTCTATCGATACAACGTCTTCTAGCTTCGCTCTCTCAACATTCTTTCTTGCATTCTTGAGAGATTTTTCACGTATATCGTATGAAAAAAGATGTCCATTAGGTCGAACATAATTTCCTAAAATACAAGTTAAAGCCCCAGAACCGCATCCTGCTTCAATAACGACGCTTCCAGGACCAATCCCGGAGTAAAGTAAAATTAAACCCGCATCTTCAGGATATATAATTTGAGTCTTACGGCTCATATGAACCACATAATCAGATGGTAATGGTTTAAGTATAAAAAATTTGTATCCTTGAGTTTCATACGGTTTTGAAAATACAACAGTTCCAAAATCTTTTCCTATAATATCATCAAATTCAATTATTCCTCGATGGGAGTGAAATGATTCACCTGCTCGCACTTGAACAAGCCATCTTCTTTTACCATCAAGTATTAAAAAAATTAAATCATTTTCTTTTACTTTATCAGTAGTCATTTTAGATAATATGTTTTAATATTTCTAATAATATCAAATCTTTAATATTTTTTCTGTAGCACTATTTCTATTATTATTTTAATTACAAAAAATATATAAAACATATAAAATTGTCATAATTAACCACTTTAAATTAATTCCCTTTAATAAATACTCCTCAAAGTATGAATTCATGAGTAGAAATAATACTAAAACTTCGCAAAATTCTCAGACCTCTTTTAGGGGACTTCAAATCTTAAGTGATGACTTGAAGAAAAAAAGAGATGATTTAAACCTTAAAACAAAAAAATTCATAAACGGTCTGCAAGAGATTGAAACAGATATCAATACAAGTTTAAAAACAGCCAAAGATGGATATAAGAAAAAGAGAGACTATTGGAATAATAAGGTTAAGGATTTAAAAGACAAAAAAGTAGAGTATAAAACACTTTTTGAGAAGCTAGTAGAAGAAAAGAATTTAATTCAAAAGAAGACTAAAACATCAGACAAGATAATTTCTATTAAACAAGTGGAACGTAAAATTGATAATTTGGAAAGAAGAATTGAAACCGAAAATCTTGATATTGCCGAAGAAAATGCTATAGTAGATACAATTAAAGAATTAGCTGAATCGAAGCAAGAATTTTTAGCACAGCAAGAAAATAGCGATTTATTCAAATTAGAAAGAAAAATAGAGATAGTTAAAATCAATTTAAACAGGATTTATGAGCAATTAAATAAGTGGTCTAATAAATCTCAGGAAAATCATGCAAAAATGCTAGAAATCTTTCAAAAAGTGGATGAGTTAAGAGAACAAAAGAAAAGAATGGAAGAAGAACTTATAGAAAACAAGAAAACTGCAGATCGCTACCATGAACAATTTTTACAGGTAATGAACCAAAGAAAGAAATTTTCGAAAGGGAAAAAACCATATAAACCGAGTAATAGACCTACCACCGTAAGAAGTAGCCACTATCACAAGAAAAATGAAATGATAGAAAAAATGAAGAAAGATAAATTAGCGGAAGCTTTAGAAAAACAAAAGGCAGGTAAGAAGTTAAATTTATTCGAAGCTCGCCTAATATTAGGGCAATCTGAAAGATAGGTTTAAGACAAAATTGGATCTATTCTAATCCTTTAATTTCTTCAATTGTTAACTTGAAACTCTAACTTATATTCTAATATTAGAGATTTTCATCTCATTTCAGTTAGGAAGCTTGTCATAATATTTAAAAAAATTGAAGAGTTATCTTTCTATTAATGTTCTAAAAACAAAGAAAGATTTGATAAAAATTGAGTAAAAAGATAACTGAAATCAGAGAAATTCTAATGGAACATCACGATTGGTTTAAAAAATCAATCCCTTTAATTGCCTCGGAGAATATAACGAGTCCTGCTGTCGATGAAGCATGTGCTAGTGATTTTTCACATCGGTATGCAGAAGGATGGTCAGGTCAGAGAGTTTATGCCGGGTGCACTTACATAGATCAGATAGAAGATATTTGTATGGAACTTGCAAAAGAATATTATAAATGTATTCATGCTGATGTACGTCCGGTTTCGGGAGTAGTAGCGAATTTAGTAATGTATAATGCATTTACTTCAGATAATAATGGTAAAATGTGCTGTATGTCGATTGTTAGGGGAGGTCATATTTCGCATGGACCAAGATTCGCAAAAAGTGGAAGAGAAATTTATGGAACTGCTGGTACTACCAGAGGGATAAACGTTGAATATTTAGCGTTTGACAATGATGAAATGAATCTAGATATCGATGCTTCTGCGAAGATAATTAGAGAATTTGAACCTGAACTAGTGTTGTTTGGGGGTTCCGTTTTCCTATTTCCACATCCAGTTAAAGAACTTGGTGAAGTCGCAAAAGAAGTTGGAGCTTATGTGGGTTATGATGCTGCTCATGTGTCGGGATTAATAGGTTCTGGATATTTTCAAGATCCTTTAAGAGAAGGTGCCGATGCTATGACTATGAGCACACACAAAACTCTTCCTGGGCCTCAACATGGAACTTTAGTATCGAATAGGGAAGATTTAATTGATACTCTAAGATCATGCGCTTTTCCAGCTCTATTATCCAATCATCATCTTCATAATGTAGCCGGTTTAGCGATTACATTCGCTGAAATGTTAGAATTCGGGAAAGATTATCATAAGAATGTTATTGAAAATGCCAAAGCTCTTGGGCAAGCATTACATGAACGAGGACTTAAAGTATTAATGGAACATAAGGGTTTTACAGAATCTCATCAAATTGTTGTTGATATTACGGAGTTTGAAAAAACCATAGGTTTGGGTGGGGATATTGAAAGATTATTAGAGAAAGCAAACATCATTATTAATCGAAATCTTCTCCCTTATGATATTTCTCAAGGGAGACATTACCAAAATCCCGGAGGATTAAGAATCGGAACTTCTGAAATCACTAGACTTGGAATGGGGAAAAGTGAAATGGTTGATATTGCAGAGCTAATTAAAAAGCTAGTCATTGATAAGGAAAGCCCAAATAAGATAAAAGACGAAGTAATTGATTTTAGAAAAGAATTTCAAGAAATACATTATTGTTTTCAAAAATCAAGCAAAGCTTATGAGTATCTAAAATTTTATTAATTTTTCATTCTTTTTTTAAATGCTTTTCATTGCATTTTGATAATTGTACCAAGACTATAACAATAAAACATAAATTATATGATGAATTTAGGATAATATTCATATTTTGAAATTAAATAACTTAAAATAGGATATTATGGATATCGAAGTTCTAGAAAAGTCTGATCATAAGTTGGTGTTTGTTGTAGAAAACATTTCTATGGAGATGGCAAATGCCGTTAGAAGGATCATAATGTCAGAAATCCCCGTAATGGCCATCGATGAGGTTATAATCTTAAAAAATGACAGCCCTTTATACGACGAAATAATTGCTCATAGGCTTGGAATGATACCGCTTACTACTGATTTAGATGCGTATAAATTACCACGGGATTGCGATTGTGGTGGTTACGGGTGCGCCCTCTGCCAAGTTTCTTTAACATGTGAAGTTACAAATACTACGAATACACCTTTAGAGGTATATTCAGGTGACCTAAAATCAAATGATCCTCAAATAATACCTGTTAATCCAAAAATTCCGATTGTCAAAATTGATAAAAATAACCAGTTAATTATCGAAGCATACGCAATCCTAGGGAAATCAGAAGATCATGTGAAATGGCAACCAGTATCTAACATTTTCTATAGATTTTATCCAGAAATAGAATTTGATGAGGGAAAATGTAATAAATGTCCCGACAAGTGCGTAGTATCGAGAATGTGTCCTGAAAGATTATATGATTTTTCATCGGGAAAAACTCCAAAATTATTAGAAGACTATTGGAAAACCTGCACACTATGTAAATCATGTGAAAGAGATTGTCCGGAAAAAGCAATAAAAGTAGAATATAGAGATAATACATACATTTTTTCCATAGAAAGCGATGGAGTTTTGCCTTTTAACACAATTTTAGAAAAAGTGTTCACAATTTTCTTGGAAAAAATTGATGAATTTGTTGAGAGACTTGATGCTCTCGAATTGGAATCATGAAATTACAAAAATTTATTAAAATAATAATAATTTAAAATACTAAACAAAACAAGAGTAGTACTTCCTAATGTCTCACAAGATAACTGGTCCAAGTAATTTTTATGTTAGAAAATTAATAAGGGATTTATGGAAAACCAAAATCAAGATATGGAGAAGAATCTCTAAAAAATTAAGTAGTTCAAGGAAAAATAGTGTTTCTCCTAATTTGTATCGTATTAACAAGAAAACCAAAGAAAATGATGTAGTTGTTATACCTGGAAAAGTGTTAGGAATTGGAGAATTAGACCATAAAGTTACAATCGCTTGTCTTGATTATTCGAAATCAGCGAAACAAAAAATTGAGGCTTCAGGGAGTAAAATACTTTCCATTGAAGAATTATTAGAACAAAACCCTAAAGGTAGTGGAGTAAAGATTTTTTATTAAGTAGCAAAAAAACTAAGTGTGTTTCAATTATGGTAATAGATTATCAATTATTAGACGCGACTGATCAAATATTAGGACGATTTTGTAGCCAGGTTGCCAAAAAAGCCATGTTAGGTGAATATATTGTTATTATTAATGCACAAAATGCAATAATAAGTGGATCCAAAAGAGATATCCATGAGAAATACTTAGCTAGACTAAATGTTTCAACTGCTACAAACCCCTTGAGAGGTCCTTTTCATGAAAGGAGACCTGACACTTTTATGAGAAGAGTTATCAAACAAATGCTTCCAAGAAAAAAAGTACGAGGAAAGGAAGCTCTTAAAAGAGTTCATGTGTATATTTCAGACATACCTGAACGTTTCAAAACTAGATATCAAAATTTAATCCCATCAGAAGTGTACAATGCTGAAAAAAAACGTCTTTTCTACTACAACCGATATATTACTTTAGAAAATCTTTGTACGCGTATAGGGTGGAATAAAAAGGAACTAGAGGTGTAATGTAGATGTCAATGAAAACGGTTCAAGCATCAGGAAAAAGAAAAACTGCCATAGCTAGAGCAGTATTAAAGCACCCTTCAAAAGGTCAGATAAAAATCAATAATGTCCCTCTAAATTTATATGAACCAGAGATAGCCCGATTAAGGATCCAAGAGGTTCTTGAAATTGCCAATCATCCTAAACTTGAAAAATGCGATATTACTGTTCGAGTTAAGGGAGGTGGAACTATGGGACAAACGGATGCTGTACGGATGGCAATTGCTAAATCAATACATAAATTTATCGGAACAAAGACAATTGAACGAGCTTTTAGAGAATATGATGATTCTTTGCTAAGTGGGGATTCAAGAAGAACAGAACCCAAAAAATTTGGTGGAAAAAAGGCTCGCGCTCGCAGGCAAAAAAGTTTTAGGTAGACTTTGAGATCTTACCTTGTGTCTATTTTAACATCTAATTTTTGTAAATCTTCTAAAAAAGATGGATAAGAATCTTTTACAATATCAATATTTTTGATTTGAGAGTTAGTTTTAGCATATAATGCGGCAATTGTGCATGCCATTGCTACTCTGTGATCATATCCATGATCTATTAGTGCTCCTTGTAATCTTTCACAATAGTAAATTGTTAATTTATCCTCTTCTTCTTTTACTGATACACCCATTTTTGTTAACTCTCTAGCCATGGCAGATATTCTATCACTTTCTTTTAATCGAAGATTTCCAGCGTTATAGAGAACTGTTTCGCCTTTAGCAAATGCACCAATAACAGCAAGGATGGGAAATAAATCGGGGATGTCGTTACAATCAATATTTAACCCTTTTAATGGGTTTTGAGCAATATCACCAGATACAACAATTTGTTTTTTACTCTCATTGAATTTGATATTTGCACCCATTTCTTTTAGGATTTCAATGATTTTGCTGTCACCTTGGTAATTTTGCATACTTAAATTATTGATTATTACATTGGAAGGCTTAGGAGATAGAACTGCTGCTGCTATAATAAATGCTGAAGAAGAAAAATCCCCGGGGATTTCATATGATTGAGCTCTATAGTTTTGTTCGTTGGTAACAAAAAATTTCCCTTTTTCTAAATCACCTTGGATATGAATTCCAAATGTGCTTAACACATCTATAGTAATTTTTACATATGGGCCAGAAACTAATGGAGTTGTGAGTTCTATTTCAAAAAAGTCTTTATCCTCGCATTTCAATAGAGGACAAACAAATAATAAAGCAGTAATGAATTGAGAACTAATATCACCAGGGATTTTTATTTTATTACAAATAATTTGATCAGTTTGTATTTTGATTTTTTTTTTAGTAATTTCAAATTTAGCACCTATTATTTTTAAAGCATCAAGAAGAGGGAGAATAGGCCTTTCTCTTTCTAAGAATTCACCCTTTAATTCAAGCCCCCCTTTTATTAAGAGACTTAAAGCACTAAAGATTCTAAAAGTGGTTCCAGAATTTCTACAATCTAAAGGTTTTTTGACTGATTCAAATATAGTTTTATCAGATTTAATGACAAAAGATTTATCGCTAGATTTGAATATTTTAACACCTAAAGCTTTTAAGTTTTTAATAGTTATTTCTACATCTCCAATAGCTAAAGGATTTTTAATAACTGAGATCCCATCAGCTAAACTCGCTGCAATAAAAGCTCTGTGTGAATAGCTTTTAGACCCAGGTGCTGTGATTTCACCCTTTAAATTAGTCGTTAATGGTGTTATCTGCAGATCCATTAAATAATAAATAGAAAATAATAGATATAATATTAATTAAATAATATTGTAAAATTAATTTAATTAATGTGATGTTTATGGGAGACAACACGCTTGGTACACTTTTTAAGATTACTTCATTTGGTGAATCTCACGGAAAATTAGTTGGGATAATAATAGATGGCACTCCCGCAGGGATTGAGTTAAATTTAGAATTTATCCAAAACGAATTAGATAAAAGAAGACCTGGACAATCTGATCTCACAACTCCTCGAAAAGAAAAAGATAAGGTTAAAATTGTATCAGGTATATTTAACGATAAGACAACAGGGGCCCCTATTTGCTTATATATTGAGAATAAAGACATAGATTCTTCAGAATATGAAAAATTTAAAAACATTTTACGCCCGTCCCATGTGGATTATTCTGCATTAAAAAAATATGGAGGTTATTCCGATTATAGAGGATCAGGACGTTTTTCTGGAAGAATCACTGCAGGATTTGTAATGGCGGGTGCAATTACCAAACAAATTCTCAGTAAGTATAATATATCAATATTTGCTTATACGGAAGCAATTGGACGTGTACTTGATAAGGATGTTTATGATTCAATACCCTTCAAAGAACTTCTAAAACAAAGAGAGAATTCTCCTGTTAGATCAATAAACCAGAAAAAATCAGAAGAAATGGAACAATTAGTGAAAGAGATTAAAATACAAAACGATTCAATTGGAGGAATAGTAAAATGTATAATCCGGGGTTTTCCTGCAGGGAAGGGAGGACCCATTTTTAATAGTTTGGAGTCGAAAATTAGCCATGCAATCTTTTCAATTCCGGGTATTAAAGGTATAGAATTTGGAGCAGGTTTTAGAGCCACAAAAATGAAAGGGTCAGAACACAACGATCCTTGGATTCTTAAAGAGGGTAAAGTAGTAACTACCAAAAACTCTTCTGGTGGGATCATTGGAGGAATTTCTACAGGTATGCCAATAGAGTTTACGATAGCCGTCAAGCCACCTGCCACTATTAGTATTCCTCAGAAGACCGTAAATATTGATAAATTGGAAAATGTAGAATTTGAATTTACGGGTCGTCATGATCCATGTATAGTTCCAAGAGTTGTTCCAGTAGTAGAGGCTATTACTGCGGTTGTGTTACTGGATTCTTTATTGATTGAAGGTTTTATTCCAAAAGTGTTTGAATCAACGTAAAAACCACTCATTAAAGAATTAAAATTTATATATAATAAAATTCAAAATACAAATAAGATTACACCCAAAAGTATCTAATAAGAATTGATATAGTATGGCAGAACCAGCCCAAGAAAAGTTTATTAAAGAAGTAATTAAAATTATAGATCGATGGTCATTTGAACAATGTGCTTCCTGTGAAGATGGAACCATGGTCTCAATTGAAGGAATGCTTGATTTTAAATGTAATAAATGTGGAAAAACGATGAACCCTATTAATTATTTGGTTGAAATAGCAAAGATCGTTTTTAATTTAAGAGAGAAAGTTGAGAAAAAATAGAATTGAATAATTCTCTTTTAAATCTGTTATATTTAGTCTTTATGTTTCATTTCCTAATTAAACGAGTAATAACCGAAGAAAATGAATATATTTTAGTTAAGTTATTATTATTAACAACACATAATATTATAGTATTTTAACTAGATTTTAAAGAGTCGAAAAAGAATGGACCGGAAAATTGATACTTCGGCACAATTCATTGAATTTTATAAGAAAAAGGGAGACTATTTAGTTACTCTATCCGAAAATCACTTTAAGAATATCGAATATAGAAAAAGCCTTGAATTACTAAATCAAGCTTATAATATGTACATGAAAGGAAACTATACAGACCTTGCCGAAAAAACTAAACAAAGATTTACGGAGATTAAAGAGAAATATTTAAAAAAAAAACCATCCTGATTCTACTTTTATACTTTAGATTCCTTCGCTAATTTGGTTTCAATATCATCAATATGAGATCCTTTCCAATAGATCTTTTTGCATTTCAAATTTATACATTGATAAAATTCATTAAATTGGATATAGGTTTCTTGTAGCACATTGTCTTTAACATTACTTTTCTCTTCAATTCTTTTTAAGGGGGAATTACATACAGTGCATCTAGCTTTTTCAATGTTGAAATCAAGTTTTAGTCCCATATTTTCTTGTATCTGATTTAAGTAATTATAAACACCCTCTCCTTCTAAATAAATAGCTTTTCCATTAATTTGCTTGTAAAAAGGATAATCTTTTGTAATTATTACCCTATCAGATTGTTGAGCATAGGTTAATAGTCGCTCATCAGGGATGGGATCAATATCGAATAATTCTACTAAATCATTTGCAAATAAAGTATCATAGCCAAATATTCTCAAGAATCGAGCTAATTTACCTAACATTGCATCAACTAAAAATTTCATTACAATTGACCTCCTAATTTATTAGATGCTTCTAGATTAAATATATTTAAAACATGTAATAAATTATATAATTGGAATTTAACAAAAAAATATTTTAGTCTCAAATGGAAGCTAAAGAATTACTGGAAAGGGCCGCACGATTTCATGGTCACGTATGCCCTGGTTTAGCTATAGGTGTTTTAGCCGCTAAATATGTACTAGAACATGGTTTTAATTTCTCCCCCAATGAGGAGGTTGTTGCTGTGGCAGAGAATGATAATTGCAGCATTGATGCACTCCAAGCCTTACTATCGACAACATATGGTAAGGGGAATTTAATTCATCAGGACTATGGTAAACTTAATTATTATTTTTATAATAGAGAAACCGAGAAAGCTATTAAGTTATCATTTAAAAATGATGTTTTTACTGGTAAAAAAATGACGAAAAATGAACGAATTAAACAATTGCTTAGTTCGAAGCCAGAAAAGGTATTTAACATCTACGAAATAGAATATAATCCTCCTAGCTTGGCCCAAATAGAAGACTCTATTCCATGCGACATTTGCGGTGAAAATACTATGAATAGCAGGCTTATGTTTTATAATAATAACAGTATGTGTATCCCCTGCTATAAAGCTCAGAGAAAATAAAAAAAAGAAGTAATATTGTTAATTTATGAATCCTGACTCTCTTCACCAAACTTTGCTTAAACTGAAATGTCCAATTCACTTAGTTCAAGGACATTTAGATTCAGAAATAAAAAAAAGGAGTATGGATTATATAATTATTATGATTAAATCGGAAAAAAAAAGAAAAATTTGGTTAAAAAATAGTAGCCATTCTATAGTAAAAAATCAAGATCATCAACGAATTTTTCCAGATTTAATTACTTTTGTCAACGAAATTTGTAATTGGAAAATAATTTTAAGTTAATTTGAATAATAGATGAATAACTCATGATTAGGAATATAGAAAAAGGAAATACTTTAATAATAAAAGGCCCCGCAAGAGTATCATTATTAGAAGGAGAATTGGATGTTCTTGGAAAGATTTTTCAATCGAAAAACGAGAATTCCTCATCAAATATACCTGATGGAGAAGATGAAAATGTTTTAATAATACCGAGTGCCCAATGTTATCCCTTCTATGCGATTGATAACATTCAGCTAGAAATATACACTAGTAATGAAGAAAATCTGAAAGAAATTGAAGAAAATTCAATTTCACCAACATGGGTAAAGATTAAAAATGAGCTTATAGCACAACTCAAAAAAGAGAGAGAAACTCCTTTAAAAATAATGGTATTAGGTTTTAGCAGCGGTAAAACTACCCTTATTAAATATTTAGCAAACAACTTTATTAAAGAAGGTTTAAAGGGAGGATATCTTGATTCTGATCTTGGACAACAGATAATTTACATTCCAACTACTATAAATCTTGGAACAATAAAAGATTACATCATTTCGAGTGAAGATATTCAATCTGAAAATACATTATTTATCGGGGCGACATTTCCTAAAGGAGATTATAAATACATCGTTTCACTTTCATGTAGGAAAATGATTGATGACTATATTGCAGAAAATAAAGATGTTGATTTTGTGTTAATTGATACTGATGGATGGATAAAGACAGAAGCAGGTATTGTATATAAGAGTTTTTTTATAAAAAGCGTAAATCCAGATGTTTTAATTGCTTTTCATAACGACGAAATTGAGGAACTAAAGGAAATTGAGAAAAATGCTGCAAGTGAGAATAAACAGAGGAAAATCTATCTCATAGAAGGTGGAAATGAGCATTTCTATGAAAGAGATAAGGATGAAAGGAGATTTTTAAGACAAAGTCAATTTTCAAAAAAGTTTGAAGATTTTAGAAAGATTTCGATACCACTAAAGGAAATGAAATTTATAAAAACTGATTATAATAAAGAAAATGAAGAAATTCTTGAACAGGAAGTAAATGTTAACGATCTAATAAATCTACCTTATCATTATGTTATAATTGGTTTATTAACAGAAGATTCAAAATTAATTGAAATTGGTCTTCTCTTTACCATAAATGCTGTTAAAAATTATATCTTACTTTATTCAAATATAAGTTATAAACAACAACTTAAGGTAAAGAAAATTCTACTTGGGAGTCTTAGATTGTCCACAAAAGGTAATCACCAAGGTTATTTATATTTATAACCTAAGTACGAAAGGTAATATCCAAAACTCAAAATTTATTATTCATATTTATTAGAAATATAAAATAAGCTTGTATTAGTTTTAGTATACAATAACTATCACTATTGAATGGTTTATATGGAAGAGGATTTACTCACAAAGTTTCTCAAATTAATGTCTTCCAAAATAAGTGCCTCTGACCTTGAATTGATCAAGCTTGGAACTTCATTAGGTTTAGATTTAGTCTCTTTCGCAGAATTGAGGGCTTCACAGGAAGATTTTTTTGTGGATTTTATTAGAAACAAAGCATTAGAGAAAATGAAACGAAATGGTGATAATTATCTTATTAATAATGATTTTTTTTACTCTGGCAGTATTGATTTTATGGTACTTGATGACCCCAAAGGAAAAGAGTTTTTTCTTTTAGAAACTAATGGAGGATCTCATAGAGGACTTTCAATTATTACAAAAAAACAGCAAGAATTACTATATACTGGATATATTGAAGCTATTTATCAAGCAATTAAGAAAAATGGAAGAAAGGATGGCAAAACTTTTGTATTAGTTGGGGTACCTGTAAATGATGCTTTAATTCATGAGAAGGTTATCATGATTGAATATTTTAGGAAAACTCTTAAATCAGAAGGTTATCCCGTAAAAATATTCAACAGAGATAGTTTTGATATTAACTTTAATGCCAACATCATATTTCTCATTGCAGATTATAACCAACTTTCTAACTGTCTCTCATATTCTGATAATTGGATTAAATTCAATGGTGAAAAAATAAGTGTCATAATAGGTGATGGGATTGCAAGACGCATAAGAAATGAAAGATTCCACCACCAAATAAAGGAAGATTTCCTGAGAATTAATACTATAATAATTAATCCTATTTTCAAGATTACTGATGATAAGTCGTTAACTTACCTAGCCAGTTTTCTTTGTAAAGACGTTTTAAAAAGGTATAATCTTAGATACTTACTATTTACAAAGGCTTTTGATGAGATGGAATTAATAGATAAATTAACCTATCTTTTAAAGAATTATAAAAAATCGTTTATTATAAAACCTAGTGGTGGTTCAGGTGGAGCAGGCGTATTTCCTATTTCTAAAAATGAAAATCCAGCTAATTTAAAAGGAATTATTGAAAAGAGTAAGAATGAATTTTTTAATAAATTCATGAAAAATCGTAATCCTTACCCTTACACAATACAAGAAAAAGCAGATTTCTCATTAATCGATTGGAGAGGGGGAAAGCATACATTTGATTTGAGGATCTATTTAGCTCAAAATCATGGACGGATAATCCCGATAGGAGGTTTAGCAAGAATTGCACGTGGAAAATTTTCAGAAGGATTACAGAAGGAAGAATTCGTTGTAAATTTATCAGGATATAATGGTCAAATTGAAGTGGAAAGAGGAATAGGTTTTTCGAAAGATAATAGTAGACTATTGAATTTAGGTGAAGAGGATTTTACTAACATGTTTTGTATAGGTTGTGTAATATTTGCAAATATTATTCGAAATTACCAGAATATTATAAATTTCTCACAATGGGATAAGATTTTAGAGTAATATGTGATGTAAAAAGAAAAAGAGAACATCCCAAAGAATTATTGACAGTTTTAAAAGAGAAAATTCTTCTATATATCTGGAACATGTAATTTTACTTCATTTATAAATACATTATTTAAGCAATGCAGATGATAATAAGAAGATCTCTTACCCCGGGAAATTTCCATTTTTTATGTTCCCTAAAGTGAATTGGAATGTAAATTCTAAGTTTTCAGCTTCAATATTCCTACTGCAAATTTTACATTTAGCCATATCAAAAATAACCCCCTAAAAGCATCAGAGGGATATTAGGATCAAAATAATTAAACTCAACCAAATATACAGAGGTTTTTTATTTGAATAGATTTCTAAGGTTCTAAGAATTTGAGAGATACTCCCAATAAAGCGCATTCGTTTTTCTTCTGAGAATGACCTCCTCTTCTTAACGTTATGGAGTTTTCTTCAGGACTCTCTAAGATTAATTGATTTTCTTTAAAATTTTTATATTTAATCACTCTATCATTTTTGCAATGAATTAACATAACCCGTTTTGATAGTTCTTCCCACTGATCTTCTGACGCTCTATTTTTCGCATCTTTAATTATTAAATAAGGAGATAATTTCTTATTCTCTTCATTACTAGGAAATAACTTTACACCTTTTATTAAATAGCTAAAAACAACTATTGGATTAAATCTAGGAATATTTTGTTTATAATATGACATAGAGGAAATTGCGATAATTTTATCTATATCTTTATTTTGAAATCCACCGCTTAATATTGTTAATGCTCCAATACTAAACCCAATGCATTTAATTTTCAATTTGGAATAATCTTCTTTAGATTTTATCCATTTGAGTACTTCATTAAAATCTTCAATTCTTTTTAGAAAGTTACTCCTGTGACCTGTATTTTTAGATTTACCTGTTCCTCTTGCATCATATACTAAGACAATATAACCTTGATAGGCCAAAGGATAATAATAATATTGAAGGCTTTCCATTGTATCTGAGAATCCATGACAAATTACGATAATCGAGTTTTTTAATTTTATTTTAGATTGATTTCTAGGTTTTATTAGTAATCCTGCTAAAGATCCATCTGGCACGTCTATCTTAATCTCAGATTCTTCTAATTCTACTGAGTAAAGCCCGATCCATCGATCAAACCATAGATCTCTTATTGACCAATAGATTTCAAAGGGAGAATAAACGATCAAAAAGGTTGTAGTGGATAAAACGAAACATCTAGTAAAAGCAAAAGTGTAACATTGATTTCCCAAGGAAATATTTACTTCCCAAATAAACCAACTAAATAATGCATCTATAACAACTAATATTATACGCTTAATAGTGTTTGAAGGCAATCTACTCAACTAATAAAATGTGATCAAAAGTAAATTAAGTACTTGGTAAAAAAAATAAAAGATAGTTATTATGGCTTCTTTGGTTTTGGGCACCCATGATCATGTGCAATTTTGCAATCGGGTTTACTTTTTAACCCCGGACAAGGTTTGCATTTAACGTCTCGCAACATTTTTACTACATCATCAACTTCCATGCCAAATTCTTCTTCTTCAGACTCCTCTTCAATCATATCATCATCATCGGGGATTTCATAGATTACATCTTCTTCTAGATTATCTTTCCAATCTTCTAAATCTAAAATCTCATCCCCATCTTCATCAACTTTTCCGGTTGGAATTTCTAATTCTTCATCTTCGACAGGAGCATTCTTTTTTTTAGCCATGTTTATCACTAATTTTAATCATTCATTTTTACATTTGAATTTTTTTGATATATAATATTTGCTAAAATTTAATTCCATTACATTTTAAATAAGCATAATTAAAAGGTATTTGGTTTAATTTTTACAGCATATTTTATTAACATAAATCATCACTTAATATTTGGTTTATTTGGCTCATTAGATCCTCATTATTGCCTATATTTTTTGAAAAACTCTTTATAGTATCTAATGTAGTATTCAATTCTTCTAAAGTGTATGTATCATATTTATTTATTTGATATCGAGGTAGTAGGTACTTAAATTGAAGTTCAACTGGCTTTATTTCTGAGTATAAAAGGTCTCTCAGATTATCAAAATCTTTATTATGTTCCAAATATAGCTCATCTAAATAGAGGAGTTTTACCAAGGAGTTAGTCAAATTCATGAGAAAATGCTGTAATGTAGAGATTTTGAGGTGATATTTTTCTTTAAGAAGGTTTAACTCTGATATTTCATGTATATGTTTAGAACAAAAATCATAATTTAACTGAGAAAATATTTGTAGATATTTTCCACATACCGATAAGGATAAAGGAAATTCTTGTGGGAGGGGTAATCTTTTTATAAAACTCCCATTAAATCTTAAATAGCCACCTGCCATATGTAATGAGCTAAAAAGTGTTTTGAATATCTTATCCATTAACTTCGAATTCATTATAGCTAACAAACTAAAAAGATTATCTTGGGTAAAGGAGGGAATATTCACAAAATATAACCCCGTTACGTTTGTGTATATCCCGGGATCATAACTCCAAGTTAGTTCCTTAGCGATTTCCCTGAAAATTAAGTTTTGATTCTTTAGTAACTTCCAATTTTTTTCAAATTCGTTGAGGTATTTGAAATAAGATATTCCAAATTTTTTTTTAGCAATTTTAATTGGCTTATCAAATTTTACATGATATTTGCCAATATTCCCTGTTCCAATTAATAATAAATCCCTCTCCGAATTTGCATTTGTATCTATTTGATCAAGATGCCTAGACCAATTAATAAACCCATAAGGTCTATAGATAATTTTAAAATCTTTGATCCTTTCTGCAAAAGTTTGATATTTACTGAATAGATAATCAATTAATTTTATTTGTCCAAAAATGGGAAAAACAAATGTAGGAATTTTCTTCATCAATTCCTGAGGTAATAGTTGTGATTTCACATTACTATTTTCATTTATTTCATTTAAATCTGTATATGTTTTTATTCTGACTGTGTTATTTGCTTCAGGATGTGATTTTTTAAGAGTAATAATTATTGGATATACCGCAGTCTTACTGAAAACGGGAAGAGACGAGATATTACTTATCTCTTTAAGTTCAGTATCAGTTACAAGTAATTCTCGTATACGAACCCCATAATCTGCTGATAAGAATTTATTTATTGTGATCATAGATAAATATCCTTCTTCTTCTTTCAGTAATTCTAAAGCCTTTTCGATAAACAATATCGAGAGATCATATAGGCGAAAAGCAGATTTAAATCTTTTCTTTAACTTTTTCTTAAATTCAGAATTTTCTATTCTTTTATTTTCAACATAAGGGGGATTACCTATGATAACATCAAACTTTTCAGATTCATACTCCAGCAGAAAATCTAAATTGAACAATTTGAATTTAATATCGAACATTTTAATCATTTGGTCTATTTTTTCCTGGTTTGAGTTTGTTATATCGATAGTTGGAAGATTATAGTTCGTAGAACTTCCCGAAAATATCCAAGATATTAATCGCAATTTTGTTACAATGTAAGCAGGTTTCTCAATCTCAATACCATAGAGATTCTCTTGTACAATATTGAGTTTTGTTTGTAATTCGTCTAATCCAGGATTTAGGATTTTGGAAAATTGGTAAATAATAGTAGCAATGGAGATTAAAAATCTTCCAGAACCACATGCAGGATCTAATACTTTAATATTTTTCAGTTTTTTAGCATAATCTGTTCTGAAGTTAGAGTGTTTGTATATTTTTTGCTGCAACAAGTTTAAAAGGGACGTGAAGTTAGTAGTTTTTGGTAAATTGAAAAAGTCTTCAAAATATAGTTGAAAAACATTCATTACTATGTGATCCACAATAAGCTTTGGAGTATAAATTACTCCTAAATTCCTATTCTTAGAGTTCCCGTCAGTTTTTTGAATTTCAAAGTCTCTAATAGCCTGTTTTAAATGCTCTAAAAAGTCTTGGGATGGCAATTTTTCAAGTGGAAGGGATATATTCAATTACAATTTTCAGTTAACTCTGTTTTTAATTTAGATTTCCTTATTAATAAAAATTATAGAAATAATAATAAAAATATGAAAAAATTAAAAGCTGGAGATTTCTAATTTAATCAATGGAGGAGGAAAAAATTGATTGAACGGACCTATTTGAAAGAATTGATTAATAATCCTCATTTATTATCTGAATTAGAATTTGGTAATATTTCAAGAATATTACAAACCGTTAAGAATCTCTTTGAAGAAGAGAATTTACTTTTGGATCTTAATTTGAATAATAAAAATAGGGAAATTTATGTAATAGGGGATATTCATGGGGATCTAAATACATTATTAAAAATAATCAAAATTGTAAAAGAGAAAAATCCAGAGCGGGTTATCTTTTTAGGAGATATTGTTGATCGTGGCCCTAAGCAGTTAGAATGTTTTTTGACGGTATTAATCTTAAAGATCCTCCATCCTCAAAAATACTATCTCCTGAAAGGAAATCATGAAACGTTAGAAATAAATCAAATGTATGGATTTGTTCAGGATTTTAAGAGTAGGTTCAAAGATTTTGAAAAATTCAATGAAATATTAATGATTTATAACGTGCTACCTATATGTGCATTAGTTAACAATTCAATCTTATGCTTACATGGGGGTATTCCTCAAGACGTTGAAATTTTAGATAAGTTAAAAAATATTAAAACTAAAGAATTAGACATATTTATCAATACCCTATCCCAAGATTTGACTCAAATTATGTGGAACGATCCTAAGTCAAATTTACAAGGTTTTTCTGAAAGTTTTAGGGGACCCGGGATTAAATTTTTTGGTGAAGATGTTTTTGAGACCTTTTTAAAGAAAAATAATCTTAAGTTTGTTATTAGATCACACGAACTTTTCCCAGAAGGATATCGCTGGTTTTTTCATAGACGTTTATTATCTATATTTTCTTCAGCAAATTATCGAGGACTAAATCCTGCCTACTATGCAGTAATAAATAATGATGAACTATTCCCACAAATCTTAAATTTAGAGTGATTTAAAACGATATCCTCTACATAAGTTGTGAGGCATCTGGTTTTATGAAGAGGAGATTATTACCTCGAATGAATATCTCGTTATACTTTGCCACGGGTGTTCCTTCTAATAATTCTGTAGCATCTTCAAGAATCATGTTCATATAAGCGTCAATCTCCTTCAGTAATCCTCTATATTCTGTACCATCTTTTAACCTTAGTAAGATTATTGAGTTTTGTGCGGCTTGTAAAATGGAGAGTGGGTTTTTAGACCTTTGCTGATTATTATCCCTATAAGACATATGTTTTAAAAACCTTTTTAAATATTATAATTACATTTATTGAAATGATAATTTAAAGATAATTTTTTTTCAATTAAAACCTTATTATCGATATTGAAAATAGAAAGATTATTGTTCATTGGTTTTATTATTGACAAATTATTTAAGGACTTCAAATAAAAAGAAGAAGATAATTGGCAATTATAACTCATCTGCTCCCTTTTATGATAAGAGATATAGGTTAATACAAGAGGAAAAATACCTCAAAACTCTCGATAATCTCTTTCTAAAAGGAAAAAGAATTTTAGACGCTGGATGTGGCACCGGACTTCTATTTGAATTTATTTTAAAATCGGGTGTCTTTAAAAGATCTATAAGTTGTCATTATGTTGGACTAGATATATCAAAGAAAATGTTAACAGAATTCAAAGTAAAACTATTAAAATCAAAAATTAAAGCCAATGTATTTCTAATATTATCAGATATAGAGAATTTACCCTTCCGAGAAAATATTTTTAATGCAATCTTTTCTTTTACATCTTTCCAAAATTTACCAAACTATAGAGAAGG
>JAGXNO010000047.1 GCA_019894975.1 Promethearchaeota archaeon
GATCTACACAATCCAGATGGAGTTCCTCTTTCTGGTATATTTTATGGAGGAAGGGATAGTGATACAATGCCGCCTGTGCTCGAGAGCTTAAATTGGGAACATGGGGTGGCCCTAGGGGCTTCGATTGAATCAGAGACTACCTCTGCAACATTAGGTGCAGAAGGTGTGAGAACACAGCAACCAATGGCTAATTTAGATTTTATTGTAGTCAGTTTGGGAAAATATCTCAAAAATCATTATGAGTTTGGTAAGAGGTTAAAACATTGTCCGAAAGTATTTGCTACTAATTATTTTCTGAAGAACAAAGATGGAAAGTATTTGAATGGGATTTTAGATAAGCTTTGTTGGGTAATATGGGCAGAAGGCCGAGTTCAAAATGATTACAAGGCTATTGAAACACCAATAGGATTTATACCTTTATATTCGGACTTAAAATCATTATTTAAAAAGTATCTCGAAAAAGATTATACAGAGGCAGAATATATCGAACAATTCTCTATTCGGACTAAAAAGATTTTAGAAAAAATAGATCGTATTGAATCCTTCTATAAGAAAGAAAAAGACATACCTGAATTCTTTTGGAATATGCTTAATAGTCAAAAAGAAACTTTAATACGTCTAAAAGATGAATATGAGAAAGATATAATTTCACCTTTATTATTTGAAAGATAAAAACCTATAGAAATCTAAATAGTGACTAAATATTTTAGCCCTGATCTTACTTTAAAAGTCTTCTGAATCCTGTCAAGTTCAATAAATCTTTTTACTTCAAGATTATTCAAGAAATCTCGCATTTCGCCAACATCCTTGTTTAGCTCTTTCCCTAATCCGGGAATATCAGTTTCGTACGTTTTTAATACTTGAATAAGAGAAGAATATTCTTCATAAATTACATTAACTAGGTGTGTTACTGACTCTCTAATGTTTAATCCTGTTGTTGTACTTGATGGAAAGATTTTACTATTTTCCGGTAAATAATTTTGGGAGCGAATTATTTCTGGAGGACGAGCACCCTCAATATCCTGCTTATTAGCTAGAAAAACTACTGGAGTATTCGAGGGTAATGATTTCCTAATAGAATTCAGTATTACAATTGCACTATCATCCTTTTCAGGAGCTGCAGCATCAAAAATAAAAATGATACCGTCGCTCCCCTGGGTTACTATACTTCTCATGACCGAAAATCTAAGAAGTCCTGGAGTACCAAACAGATAACAATCAAAACCATTTAATTTTATTGACCCTAAATCCATCCCAACTGTATAATGTTTATTATCTTTTCCTTTCGCTTCTACATTCAGGGCATTCTGATCTAAGGCTTTTATGTAACATGATTTACCCGATTGTAATGGACCAGATACCAGAATTTTAATTATCGTTTCACCAATTTTTTAGTAACGCAAGTGTAACTTAGATTTTACATTTTTATTTAGCTATTTAAAAGGATAATATATTTGGATAATATATTTCATTTTTTATTAAATAGTTAATTTGTGAATTAAATAATATTATCTTGGCTTTCATTTCAAGTTTTCGTCTCAAATTAAGAAAAAGAAGTAATGGTATTTATAAAACAAGCTTATTGTACCTTCAAAGTAGTCATTGAACTTCAAAACTTTCAGCTCTTTTTGACTTTCTTTCACTGAAACTAATAATCTGTGCTAACATTTTTGATTTTTCTACAGAACCATTTAAATCGTTTGGTTCAATGATATACCCCTTATTTTGAGCAAGATTATATATTTTTTCTCCTGTTTTGGTTCTTACCATAACAGTGGTATATCCGGTTTGAGAACCCAATCCTCCGAAAGAAATATCCGAAAAATAATTTGAAAAGTTTTCACACACTCTACATGCATGTCTCATAATATCCTTAAGATCGGAGAATTCTATCTTAAGAGGATTATCATTAGTTTTGAGTTTTATGATCAAATCTTCTTTTATATTTATTTTTTCAATATCATTAAAAGAAAATTTGAATCTCTCTTCTATTCTTGCTCGAGCAATGTTATCAAATTTAAAATTCTCATAACAAAATAAACCTAAAGTATACTTTACAATATGAGCCGGAATAATATTGAGCTCTTGCATTTTTCTAATAGAGTGGATCTGACAAGGAACTCCAACTACAGCAACTTTCATGGAATCAGAGTATTTAATCTTTTTTAATTCAGAAATCGTTGAAACGAAAGTATTATAGTTCCCTAATTCCGGAACAGGGCCTTTCAAGTCATAATAAGTCCCTGCTGCTTCAAGAATTTCTTCTTTACTTGTAGCAAAAAAAGGTACCCTCTGAAATGAATTAATTCTT
Source organism: Promethearchaeota archaeon (assembly GCA_019894975.1). Taxonomy (GTDB): domain Archaea; phylum Asgardarchaeota; class Lokiarchaeia; order Sigyniarchaeales; family SOKP01; genus Loki-b32. Next base: position 2,312 of record JAGXNO010000047.1, read on the forward strand.
TTTGAAATAAGTGCTCCATTTATTAAATTATCTTCTAAAAGTGCTATTAAAATAGCGGTAACAACACCTCCATCAGTAGCAACTTCCCTAATTCTAGGATCTTTCGCTTGAGCTGTTACAATCTTTAACCAATTTCCAATGGGTGCTCTAAAATCATATTTCTTATTTAGTTCTTTATCCAATTCAAATGTTTCAGGGCAAATTAAGTAGCATATTCCACAATGCAAACAATTATCTTTATTCGCATAATGAGGAGGTCCATCCTCAGTCATTTCAATTGCCCCTATTTCTGCCGCGCTACAAAAACTTACACAACCCCCGCATTCTCCACATATATCTTTTTCATGGACATCTTTAATGAGGTCTTCAAAAGATTTAGGTTTGACTTCGCTTCTTTTTGCAGTAGGTTCTTCGGCCATAAAAATATACCTTACTCATTTTTTCAAATGTTAGTTAATAATTCTATATTGTTTTCTAATATTATAATTGTTATCATAAAAAACAGATAAAATGACTTAAATCACATATTTCTTACCATAATAGTATAGGATTCTGAATTTAATTTCCTAATTTAATAATAATATCAAAAGAATTTTACCCTTTAAAAAAGATTACCTTTAAAGCATTTTGAACCTATATCCAAAAGAGACCAATAAAAAAGTTAAAGAATGTATAAAATTGTACATTATTCGTAATTTTTTTCAGAAATCGTAAATAAAAATGTCAAATAATTTAAGATAATTACATAAATTCGAAATTCTGAAATATCTTTAAATATTAAGCTCGATCTTAATTATATTGTTGAAAAAAATTATTGTAATCCTTAATAATATAAGAAATAGCTTATTAAAAAGATCAATATTTATAAAATAGGAAAAATTGAATCTAAAACATAATACCTTAACAAGCTTATGGTTTGAAAAATTATGCAAATGATTGATTTTGAATTTCGAAATGATCTTATAAAGGAAGATTTCTCTCTAAATTATTGTTATCAATGTGGAACGTGTTCTAGCACCTGTCCTGTGGCTCTTATCACTGAAGGTGAATTTAATCCTAGAAAAATTATCGAACAATCACTTTTAGGGCTTAAAGACCTCTTATTAAAGGATCAAAATCCGAATGTATGGTTATGTAGTACATGTCAGATGTGTGTAGAGGAATGCCCCCAAAATGTTTTATTAACTGAAATTTTTGAGAAAATTAAAAATAAAATAATATCCCAAGGAGAATCTTACCCTGAGAGTTTTAAAGTGCAAGCTAAGAGTGTAATAGAAAATGGGGTGGCAATTCCACTAACACCTCCAATCATTCGTAGAAGAGATCAATTGGGACTTCCAAAAGTAGAATCTGCTAGTACGGATGAGATAAAGAAATTACTAGATGCCACTGGGTTTGAAAAAAAAATAAAAATATTAAAGGAGGAGAAATAAAATGACATATAATTTCTTCCTCGGCTGTGTAATTCCTGGAAGGTTGCCATTTTTAGAAGCCTCAGCTCGAAAAACTTTTGAAAAAATTGGTGTAAAAGTGGGGGATCAGGCTAAATGTTCATGTTGTCCAGATCCTACTGGTGTTGCTCAAATGGATCATGAAACTTTCTTAGCTTTAGGTGCAAGAAATCTATGCCTTTATGAAGAAAGTAACAATCATATTTTGAGTCTTTGTTCTGGATGCACTGAATCTCTCAAAACAGTTAAACATATTTTAGATAATGATGATGAGATGAAAAAAGAAATTAATCTAAAGCTCAAGGTAATAGGAAAATCTTATGAAGGTACTAGTGATATAAAACATTTTGCTGAAGTATTATATGAAAATATTGAAAAAATAAAAGGAATGGTTAAAAATCCATTAAAAAATTTAAAAATTGCAGGTCATCCTGGATGCCATTATTTACGTCCCTCTGAAATAATAAATTGGGATGATCCCCTCAATCCTAAAACACTAGATGAATTAATTGAAGCAATTGGAGCAGATCCCGTTGATTATGAAATGAAGAACGATTGTTGTGGGAATCCATTAGAAAAATCTGATAAGGATATATCATTAAGCATGTTAGAGGCCAAACTAAGAAGCATGAAAGAATCGGGGACAGATTGTATCGTTTGTGTTTGCCCTGCCTGTTATCAACAATTTGATTTCAATCAGAGAGAAATAAATAAAATTCATAATACAGAGTATAATTTTCCTGTTTTTTATATAACCGAATTAATTGCCTTAGCTCTAGGATTAAATAAAGAGGATCTCGGATTAAACTTCCATAGGATTAAGGTGAATGATATTTTACAGAATGTAATAAAGGTATAGGAGACGATGTATTTTGGGTCAAAATATAAAAAAAGTTATGATTATTGGTGGAGGTATTGCAGGAATTCAAGCCTCCTTAGATTTAGCTGAAAGAGGTATAGAAGTAGAACTAATTGAAAAAAATTCCTGTATTGGTGGTCGGATGGCTCAACTAGATAAAACATTTCCTACTAATGACTGTTCTATATGTATTTTAGCTCCTAAGCTCTCAGAATGTTCTCGGCATCCAAATATTACTTTACACACACTCTCAGAAGTAAAAAAATTGTCAGGTCAACCAGGAAATTTCAAAGTGAAAATTTACAAGAAAGCAAGATATGTAAAAGAAGATGAATGCATTAATTGTGGACAATGTGTAGAAAAATGCCCAATGAGAGTAGACGACGAATTTGATATGAAATTAAGGAAGCGTAGAGCAATCTATATTGATTATGTTCAAGGAGTGCCCTCAATAATGAGGATTGATAAAGAAAACTGTTTACTTTTCACCAAAGATTCTTGCAGGATCTGTGAAAAAGTATGTGAGAGAGAAGCAATTGATTTCGACCAAAAAGATGAAGAATTTGAATTAAACGTAGGATCAATTATCGTAGCGACGGGATATGATATATTTGATCCTAGCTCACTTACAACTTTAGGATATGGACGATATCCCAATGTTGTTACTGCTTTAGAATTTGAAAGACTGATTTGTGCTTCTGGACCTTTGGGTGGACATCTAGAGAGACCCTCAGACAAAAAGGACCCTAAAAAACTTGCATTTGTTAATTGTGTAGGTTCAAGGGATGTAAAAAACAATCCATTTTGTTCATCTTGTTGCTGTATGTATACCACTAAAGAAGCAATGATTGCTTACGAGCATGATAATGAAATTGAGACTTCAATATTTTATATCGATCTAAGAGCGGCTGGAAAAGGTTTTCGAGAATATATTCAGAGAGGAAGAGATGAATATTCAATTAAGTACATAAAAGGAAAGGTAGCAAAGATATTAGAAGATGATCAAAAAAATCCATTAATCGTATATGAGGATATTGATACTTTGCAAGTTAAACAAATTAAATTTGACCTTGTAATTTTAGCTACTACTATGATACCTAAAAAAGGTGCTGAAGAACTAGCCCAAACTTTAGGAATCAAAATGAATGATTTTAACTTTTACAAAGCAAATAGCTACCAACCACAAAAATCCTCTAAAGAAGGAATTTTTCTCTGTGGTGCTTGTAGAGAACCTATGGATATTCCAAATTCTGTAATTGATGCAAGTGGGGCAGCTGCTAAAGCTGCTGAAATAATAATGAGGGGATGAAAAAGATGTCTGAAGAAGAAACTAGAATTGGTGTTTTTATTTGTCATTGTGGTACTAATATCGGTGGTGTTTTGGATATTCCTGAGTTAGAGAAATATGCCAAAACTTTACCAAATGTCGTATATAGCGGCGCTAACTTATATACATGTTCGGAAGTTGGATTAACTGAAATCAGAGATAATATTAAGGAACATAATTTAAATCGAGTCATTGTAGCATCATGTTCTCCTCGAACTCATGAACCGTTATTTAGATCAACTTGTCAAGAAGTAGGTTTAAATCCCTATTTATTTGAAATGGTAAACATTAGAGACCAAGATTCTTGGGTTCATATGAAAGAACCTGAAAAAGGCACCGAAAAGGCTAAAGATCTTATTAGAATGGGTGTTTATAAGGCTGCTTTATTAGAATCATTAGAAAAAATAAAGGTTGGAGTGACGCCTTCTGCTATTGTAATCGGTGGAGGGATTGCAGGGATGAATGCTGCATTAAATTTAGCAAATCAAAATTTTAAAGTAAGTTTAATAGAAAAGGAATCGGAGTTAGGTGGATTGCTCCGACAACTAAATAAAGTTTATCCTACCAATGAAGATGCTTCAAATTTATTAGAAACAAGAGAATTGGTAGAAAATCACAAAAAAATAGATATTTATAAGTCAGCTCTAATAGAAAAAATTGAAGGATACGTAGGGAACTTTAATGTAATTGTTCTCCAAGATAAAAAAAGAAATGAAATCAAAGTGGGTGCTATAATAGTTGCTACAGGTGCGAATGCTTTATCTCCAGAAGGATATTACAATTATAATGGAAAAACCATCATTAGTCAATTAGAGTTAGAGGGATTATTAAAAGATAATACAATTAATGCACACAATATTACGATGATCCAATGCGTTGGTTGCAGAAATGAGGAAAGAAAATATTGTTCAAATATATGTTGTATGACTGCCCTTAAAAATGCAATCCTGATTAAAGAGCAAAAACCAGACACTAATATTACTATAATTTTTAGAGATATCCAAACTCAAGGTGTTACTTATGAAGAATATTATAGAAGAGCAAGAGAAATGGGAATAATATTTATAAAATATTTGCCAGAGAAACCTCCAATTATTAAGAAAAATCATATTGAAGTTTATAATGATTTTTTGAATCAAGTTATTGGATTTCCCTATGATCTTGTGGTATTATCTATGCCACTTATTGCTAATGAAGATTCAGAGCAATTAGCAAAATTATTGAAAGTTCCATTAGAGAAAAATGGTTTCTTTTTAGAAGCTCATGTGAAGTTAAGACCTGTAGATTTTGCTACAGATGGTGTATTTGTATGTGGCTCAGCTCATTGGCCCGCAGATATTGCAGAAAGTATATCACAATCAAATGCAGCAGCTTCGAGAGCTAGTACGATAATCTCAAAAGAAATGATAGAAGTAGAAGGTTCTACCGCCGAAGTTAATGAAAATTTATGTGTGGGATGTGAAGCTTGTATTAAGATCTGTCCCTATAGTGCAATATCTAAAGATGAGGATACCGATACTGTTATAGTTAATAAAGTTGTTTGTAAAGGATGTGGAGTATGTGGTGCTAGTTGTCCGCACAATGCAATTATTATACACCACTTTACTAACGATCAGATACTAGCTGAAATTGCAACTTATGGAGGTGGGGAATAAATGGTATTTGAACCAAAAATTTTAGGATTCTTATGTAATTGGTGCTCCTATGCAGGAGCAGACTTAGCAGGAACAAGTCGAATCCAGTATCCAACTAATGTAAGAGTTATTCGTGTTATGTGTTCTGGAAGAGTTGATCCTGTATTTATAGCTGAAGCTTTCATGAATGGTATTGATGGAGTACTTATTTTAGGATGCCATTTAGGAGATTGTCATTATATTAGCGGTAATTATGAAGCAGAATTGAAAATGAAGATGTTAAGCAAGGCATTATCAACCATAGATTTTGCTGAACGAATTCGCCTTGATTGGGTTTCTGCTGCTGAAGGAGCTAGATTTGCTCAAATAGTGGGTGATTTTACAGAACATATCCGCAAATTGGGACCTTCTCCCGTAAAAAATAAAAAAGTAAAAGACCTAATAATTGATAATCTTAATGCTGTTAAATTTACTTTAAGCGATAAAAGATTAAGAGCTTTAGTTGCGAGGCAAAGGGAGCTAACAACAGAGGGGAATGTATATGGGGAAATAATACCAACTGAAGAATTTGAGGAAATACTTGATAATGCTATTGAAAATGAGACAATTCGTCACAAAATATTAGAAAAAATTAAAAAAGAAGGTAAATCCGTTCCTGATATTGCAAAGGAGATTGAAATAGAACCTTATAAGGTGTTACGACATATTGTGACTCTTCGAGCTCGAGGTTTGGTTGATGTTGACAAAATAAATGAAGAAATTCCCACTTTTATTTCTATTAAAGAGGTTTAGATATGGAAAAAATTGGTTCAGTATTAGTAGTAGGTGGAGGAATAGCCGGCATTCAAGCTTCAATGGACTTAGCAGATTCAGGATATAAAGTTTATTTAGCTGAATCATCCATGAGTATAGGAGGAGTGATGTCTCAATTAGACAAAACTTTTCCTACAAATGATTGTTCTATATGCATACTTGCTCCAAAATTGGTTGCGGCAGGACGTCATGAAAATATCACACTTCTGATTAATACGAATTTAGAAAAAATTGATGGTGTTCCTGGTAACTTCACAGTTGAGTTGAAACAAACCTCTTTGTTATTAGATCAAGAAAACTGTACAGGTTGTGGCGTTTGTGCTCAAGAATGCCCTGTAGAAGCAATTGACTTCTTTAATGAGGGATTATCAAATAGAGCCGCAATATCAGTAAAGTTTCCACAAGCAGTTCCATTAGTTTTTTCAATTGATCAAGATCTCTGTATAGGTTGTGGATTTTGTAAAGGAGTGTGTAAAGCTAAGGCAATAGATTACACTCTTGAAGATAAATTTACCTCTCTGAATGTTGGAGCTATTGTTTTAGCCCTTGGGTTTGATGAATACGATCCTAGCCTTACCCAACATTATGGATATAGCAAATATTTGAATGTGGTTACTAGTATTGAATTTGAACGTGTATTAAGCGCAAGTGGACCACATTCGGGACTTATTCTTAGACCATCTGATGGAATAATTCCTAAAAAAATAGCATTCCTACAGTGTGTTGGATCAAGAGATAAAAAACATGGGGCAGAGTATTGTTCTTCAGTTTGTTGTATGTACACTGCTAAAGAAGCAGTAATTGCGAAAGAACATATGGATATTGTTAACCCAACGATCTTCTCAATGGATATAAGGGCTGTTGGCAAAGATTTCGATAAATACATTGAGCGTGCACAAGATGAATATGGGATAAGATATGTTAGAAGCAGAATATCAGATATCAAGGAATTATCAAACACAAAAGACTTAGTTCTTCATTATGAAAATGAAGATGGAAAGGTAGTTAGTGAAATCTTTAATCTGGTTGTTTTAGCGGTAGGTGCTTTGCCAAATCGTAGCACAGCAGAAATAGCAAAGAAACTAAACATTGAATTGAATGAGTATGACTTCTGCAAGACAAAACCATTTTCACCGGTTGAGACATCTAGAGAAGGAATATATGTATGTGGCATGATTTCAGAACCCAAAGACATTCCAGAAACAGTTGTAGAAGCGAGTGCTGCCGCAGGTGCTGTAAATCTCCTTTTATCTGAAGCTAGAAACACACTAGTTACTGAAAAAGAACTACCAAAAGAGATCGATGTAAGTGGAGAACCTCCTCGTATAGGCGTTTTTATATGTCATTGTGGTATTAACATTGGAGGGGTGGTAGACGTTCCTGAAGTTGTTGAATATGCAAGTAAATTACCTGATGTAATCTATGCAGAAAGAAATTTGTATACATGCTCCGCCGATACCCAAACGAATATTAAAGAACAAATAAAAGAACATAACTTAAATAGGGTAATTGTTGCATCATGTACACCAAGAACTCATGAGCCCTTATTCCAAGCAACCATTAGGGAAGCAGGATTAAATAAGTATCTATTCGATTTAGCAAATATTCGAGATCAATGTTCATGGGTACATATGCATGAACCAGAGAAAGCAACAGAGAAAGCAAAAGATTTAGTGAGAATGGCTATTGCCAAAGCTCGTAAATTAGTCCCTCTTCAAGAACAGCAAATAGAGGTTATTCATGAAGGAATGGTAATTGGAGGGGGCATTGCAGGTATGACAGCAGCATTGAATCTTGCAAATCAAGGATTTGAAGTATTCCTCGTGGAGAAAAGTGAAAAATTAGGAGGATTTTCTAATAATATATATCAAACGATAGAAAATCATGATGTACAAGAATTTCTAAAAGATTTAATAGATAAAGTTACTAATCATAAGCTAATTAATGTATTTCTTTATGCTAAAATTAACTCAATTGGCGGATATGTTTGTAACTTCACAACTAACATCTCCTTTGGTGAAGATAAACAAGTTAAAGAATTTCAGCACGGCATTATTATTGTTGCTACTGGAGCTCACGAATATCAGCCAAAAGAGGGTGAATTTCTTTTTGATAAAGATGGTAGAGTCATATTACAATCAGATTTAGAGAAAATTCTGTTTACAGAAGAAAATAAAATTAATGAATTGAAATCAATAGTAATGATACAGTGCGTAGGCTCAAGAAACGATGAAAACCCTTATTGCAGTAGGATGTGTTGCAGTGAAGCTATTAAGAACGCATTAAAAGCCAAAGAAATTAATCCGAAACTTAACATCACTGTTTTATATAGGGATATTAGAACCTACGGGTTTAAGGAAAAGTATTACAATTTAGCGAGAGAAAAAGGAGTTATTTTTCTAAGATTTAAAGATGATAAACCTCCAGAAATTAAATTAGAAAATGGAAAATTAAATGTTTATGTTAATAAACCAGATATTGGGAATATCAAGATAAATGCTGACTTAGTTGCCCTAAGCGCAGGAATAGTCGCCGATGGTATAGCAAACGAAAATTTAGCAAAAATGTTGAAAGTTCCTACAAATGATGATAATTTCTTCTTAGAAGCTCATGTAAAGCTTCGACCTTCTGATTTTGCAACTGATGGTATCTTTTTATGTGGTACTGCTCGGGGAACAGCAACAATTAGAGAAAGTATTGCACAGGCAATGTCAGCTGCCTCCAGAGCCACCACAATATTATCTAAAGATATTTACATAACTGAAGGTGTTATTTCCAAGGTTGATCCTGCCTTGTGTATTGGATGTAATAGATGTGCTGAAGTTTGTAGTTATGGGGCAGTTGGCGTAAAATATGAAGATGGTTTAATGATTTCTGAAGTTAATCCTTTACTTTGTAAAGGTTGTGGGGATTGTGCTGCTGAATGTCCCGCAGAAGCTATAACAATGAGTCATTTTGGACGTATTCAAATTGAACCAATGATAACCGAAGCTGCTAAAGTCACAGACACAGATGGGCAGCCCCGAATTGTTGCGTTTCTCTGTAACTGGTGTAGCTACGCAGGTGCCGATCTCGCTGGTGTGAGTCGCTATCAATACCCCCCGAATATAAGAACGATAAGAGTTATGTGCTCAGGGGGCATTCCTAAGAGTTTTATATTACAAGCATTTTTAGAAGGTGCTGATGGCGTCTTTGTAGGGGGTTGTCATCTAGGTGATTGTCACTATATAGCGGGAAATCAAGATACTTTAAGAAGAACTGATGAGATTGTAAAAATTATAGGATCGCTAGGAATAAATCCAGAAAGATTCATGCGAAAGTGGGTTTCTGCAAGTGAAGGAAAAATCTTTGCGGAAACCATTACAGAATTTACCGATAGGTTAAAAAAACTCGGTCCTATTGAAAATGATTATAAAAAAGAAGAAGTTCTAATAACAAAATAAAATAAATTCAAGTTCATAAAATTAGGAGTTTGGTAATATGATAATAACTAAACAGAAGGATATTGAAGAAATATATGATATGATCAAACCATATTCAAAAATCTTGGTAACTGGGTGTGACGGTTGCTGTCAACCTCCACGCTCAATAAACGAAGCAAAATTACTTGCACAAATGCTCGAATTGAAGGCAAGGAGTGAAGGAAAAGAACTACAATGGAAGGCTATCACTGTGTTAAGGCAGTGTGATGATAGGATTGCTGCTACAACCCTTAGACCCTTTAGTGAAGAATATGATGCCATAGTCTCATTAGCGTGCGGTCTAGGAGTTGGCATGTTAAATAGAATTGTCCCCTCAATTCTTACTTTTCCGGCACAAGATAGTATGTTTGGCGGAGCAGAAAATAACGGTGAAAATTATTTTGTAGAATATTGCGAGACATGCGGTGAATGTTTATTAGGAGTTACAGGAGGCATATGCCCTATGGCCGGATGTGCAAAAAACTTAAGCAATGGTCCCTGTGGCGGACAAGTTGAAGGAAAATGTGAGGTAGGAGGATATATACATGAGTGCGCATGGGTAAAGATATTTACTCGCTTAAAACAATTTAACAGACTCGATCTATTTACAGTCTACAGACCTCCTCGAAACTACAATCTATGGTCAAGCCCAAGATTTATGCATATATACGAACCTGCTTCAAATGAGGAAGAACAAAAAAAGGAGGAGAAAACATAAATGACAAACAGACCAGCTTTTAGTAATTTAGTAAAAACGATCAAAGAAGGAAAATTCGTATTCACGGGGGAATTAGAACCAGAAAAAGATTTTGATTTAACCCATGTTCTACATTCTGCCGAAGAAATGAAAAACACTGGAAAAATAATTGCAGCGAATGTTACTGATGGCCCTCAAGGAGATGCATATACATGCTCCATGGTACCTTGTTACTTAGTTCAAGAAAAAGTTGGATTAGAAGCGGTTTGGCAAATGACTGTCAGAGATAGAAATCGAATTGCTTTATTTGGGGATATACTGGGTGGAGCGATATTGGGTCTAAAAAACTTACTTGCTTTAACAGGAGATCATTCTGCTCTTGGAGATCATAAAGGTGCAAGAGCTGTGTATGATTTAGATTCCACTCAATTGATTGCATTAGTCTCAAAAATGGTTGATGAAGGAGTTGACTTAGAAGGAAATGAAATAAGAGGGGGAAAACCTCAAATAAATGTAGGTTGTGCCGCAAATCCAAATTCAAATCCAAGAGAACCAGAAATCTTAAAAGTCGGTAGAAAGGTAGAAGTAGGGGCAGATTTTGTTCAAACTCAAACTTCATTTGATATTGATGATGCTAAGGAATTCTTAAAAGAACTGGAAAGGTATAATATTCCTGTTTTACTAGGCTTATTCCCAATAAAAAACTATGGAATTGCGTGGTATTTTAATGAATATATACCTGGTGTTTCGGTTCCTCAAGATTTTCTTGATGCCCTAAAGAAGACTAAAAAAATAAAAGATAAAGCAGAAAAATATGCTGCAATAGATAAAATTAATCTAGACTTTTTCGAGCCATTTATCAAAGAAATCAAGAAAACTACGAAAGCCGCAGGAATTCATTGCATGGCAGTACATTATGAAAGATTATTCGACCCACTCCTGAAGGATTTCTAAAAAGAAGATTTTAGATTGGAAAAACACATTAGTATTTAATTTTACAATTTTTTACAATTTGTTAGTAAAAGGAAAAGGAGGTTAAAAATGAAAAATTTGGATAGTAAAGATAAAAGAATTCTTGAAATGCTTCTTGAGGATTCAAGAAGACCATACCATGAAATTGCAGCAGATAAAGACGTAAATTTATCTGAATCTACTGTCAGAAAAAGAGTAATTAAATTACAGGAAGGGGGGATAATAGAAAAATTCACCATTAAGATCTGCCGTGAAGATGAGAGATGTATATATGCTTTCCTTACGCTTATACCTAAAAATGAATCGGAAATAAAAGATTTATTAAGAGAGACCGTTTTACTTCCACAATGTGAAGAAGTATTTAAACTAGATGGTAGATGTGGTATATTAATAAAAGTAAATGTGCCTGATACCAATGAATTAGATGCAATTTTGGAGATGTTTCGTTCCCGAACTGATATCGAAACTGTTGAAAGGATATGTGTAGTGTTAAAACCCATTAAAACAGTTACCCAAGCCTAAATTCATGATAACTAATAAAAGTACTGAAAATAAGAGAAGAATAAAAGTCTTCTCTCTTTTTAGAATTGAGTGAAAATAGTGATCAAAAAACATAGTATCATTCAGTGGCAACTATTTAAAGTACTCGAAAATAATTATAGTAAAATATAATACGAAAAATTACGATACGTTAGAACTTAGAATACTAATATGGATTAGTCCATTTTTCTAAAAATTGCCCTAAGGTATTTGAATCTCTTGAAATTTCAATACTCTCAATAATTCCAATATTTCTTAACTTGATTTCCGAATTAACATAACACAATAGGGCATGTAGGGGATTCCCATGAAGATGAATGTGTGGAAAATACACATTGGTTAATGATTTATGTTTCCTGACTACTTCTAATTCAACACCAATTTTTACTTTCTTATTACATTTAGGACATCTAACAACTCTCTCAACCGTTTTTTTAACATGGTCAACATCTTTAATTTTTCCGTAAACAATTACCATGAATATCAGATTTATATAATTCTAATTATGATTTTTCAAAGTCAATTTATTTAAACAAAAAGATATGGGGTGTAATCTAAAAATAATTAAATTTCTAATTTTGATCATTTAAATCTTTCATTATTGAGTCAAAAAACTTTTTAGCTTTTTCTGGGTCTTTTAATTCATCAAAAGTCCCGATAAAGCTGTTCATTTCTGTAACTGCTAAAATATCTTTATCGGGTATGACTCCAATTTGCTTTTTGTCAAATTCTAATAAGCATTCAGGACATTCAATTGAATTTGTGTATTCAATAACCTTTTTTGTCTTGCATCGCGGGCAATAAAACTTTTTAACCATAACTCGTCCAAATCCATTAAACAAGTATATGCTAACTAAAAATAAGTTCAACACACATATAAAACAATGGGTTGCGAGGATTTTCATTACACTCATACGACTAAAATAATCTAAACCTTTTTAAATAAAAATTAATACTAAACCCTTGCGTTTTTCCTTTAAAAACAACGAGCATTTATGTTTGATTCTGATAATAAAATTTTCTAAATGAGTGAAACTATAATGAGATTTGGTTTTGAAAGATTTTGAATATGTTCATTTATTCAAAGATAAAAACTCACTAAATTTTTCTTTAAATACTTTCATTTTTGTACATTAACAAAAATAAAATTGTGATAAAAAAATGAATTTAAGATTTGTTTTAAATAGAATAAAAAGAAAACTACACTCCCAAATAAAACTACGGGATGTAATGAGAAAAGTATGCTGGCTAGAATTTGAGAATGAGATTATCTTGAGCTTTCTAGAGAAATACAATATAGCTACATATAACCAACAGCCCCCCATCAACACAAGACCGAAAATCCAAGATTTCGTAGGAATAGAAAATGAACCCGAATTTATTATAAATGTTATAGAGTCTTCACATAGCTAAATTCTACAGAACAAGCATCTTCTCATATAAAAGGTTTAACGGTAGCGTTGAGATATATTCAGCGTCAAAGTAGCTATCCCGAATATAGGCATAAATATTATCAGATAAGTTCCTATTATTTTTAATAAGGCTATTTAGCTGAGAAGTGATAAGCCCTGTGATAAACCGCATAATTATATTGTTTATCTTCTTTATGTTGATTCCCAGCATTACATCAACTTCCGAATCGCTATATCTATCATCATGTGTAAGTTTATTCCTGAAATTATTTAACCAGAGGAGATTACTTTCCATTTTTGTGGATAGATGAAAATATGTTACCAAGGCCTTTATTTTCGGAACTATTTTCTCATTAAACTGATCTCTACCAAATATATCATTATAGAGTCTTTCTACATATTTCCTAAAAATACTTACCATTCTATACTTATCTTGGATACCAAACAAGTCAACCCACTCTTTTATTCTGACCTGTTCTAGGTTTGTATCGATTTCCTTTCTTACACGATCTCCTAATTGGTGGGTTTGAGGGAGTTTTGGTGGTGTTACGAGTTGATTTAACCGTGATATCTCCTGAAGTAGATATGAGTATAGTTCCTTGTTCTGAATAAATATTTGGTTTTTAATAGCTTTGTCTATTACACGCGATAAGGAATCCAATCGATCCAGAAGCCATCGTTTATATTCCTTCCAGTTTTTATGTAAAGAAGGTTTTTCATTCCTCATAAAAAGTTCATCAGCAAGTTTAGGTTTAGTATTCACACTGATTGGTTCGGGAGTCGAAAATTCTACGATATCTCGAGAAATCCCTAATGTGCTACAAATATCTTCGAAATCGACAATATCTTCTTCAGAAAGTTCATAGCTTGAAAGCTTCATCTCAGACCAATTCTTAATAAATGTTTCAGGGATTCCCTCCTTCCAATGCCGATTTCGTAAATAATTATACAATTTTAGAGGGCTATACAGTTCTTCTAACTGTAAATGTGAAGCGTTCACTTTTGCACTTCTATAATCATGGATGAGTTGGATAAATTCTTTGCCTAGTGCCTTGTTTTTTGAAACTATCAGCTCATATTCATCGGAAAAATCATGGAGATCTTTCTCTCGAGATTTTACAGAAGAGGCATCAGAGGAATATTTGAGCAACTCAGAAGCGTTTGGAAGCTCTACCTGATAATATTGGCTAGTGAAATCTAAAATTTTTTGCCAATACGTTGCATTATAATCTTTGAGATGGATGGCAATCTTCTCAGGAGAATTATTGTGATTTACTTGTTCAAAAATTTTTGAAGAGGTATTTTTTATACTTTGAATAGAGTCTTGTAGGATCGTGGTACTCGTAGCCGAGGAGATAAGCAATCTTTCAAACTCAAGATCAGTTGAAGTCTCTGGGAAGTTTAAAAATGTTCCACTTTTCTTATTATAGAATATAAAATCTGTCCCATTTACTAATTCGGTAATATTTTCATTGCTGTTTAATATGCAGCGAACTCCCTCTAAACTCATTATTTCTTGTATTTTAGGCTTATCTAAGTTATAGATGAAATAAAGGCTGGGAGATTGGGAATATGAATTAGAAGATTCAAACTCTAAAATATTTTTGAGATCATGTAAGACGGTAGATTCCAGATCAACTACCGTATATCCTGCGGTAAAGATTTCAAGGGCATGTAGGTGCTTAAGATCAACATAAGGAAATATCACTAGGTTTTTTTGCTGAAAAAATACAATGTTTAAAAATTCCGGTGTGAAAAAATCTTCTCCTGAATCCATTTTTGATAGGAACCTCTATTCACTAAAATAGTTAAAAATTACCTGCAAGATTATCTGCTTAAAACATTTCACGATATTTACTCCTTGTATTGCTTCTGCGTCATATACCACCTTAGAACCGTCCGGATAGGTATCAAGCAAAGGCAGTCCTAAAGCTATCTTAAATTTACTCAATTTAATCGCGTTTTCCAAATCTCTTTTGTTCAACTGAACAATGTATGGGATTTTCTTAGGAGAGGCAAAACTTACCAGTTCCCGAAAGCTTCTTTTATTTTGTTCTAATTTTTCAGGATTCGAATCCCCAACGAATACGATCCCGTCAGCACCGTCGAGTACATATTCTCGTGTTGATAGGAAGCGTTCTTGTCCTGTACAGGTCACCACATGGGCTATAATATTGAATTTAAGATCCTTTATTGCAAACTTAAACAAAAGATAGAGAGAGTCTTCCCATAAGGTTCTTCCTTCTGTGGTTTCGATGGAATATCCGTTCGATAATTTTAGGAGATCGAATTTTTCCTTCAAACGAAAAAAGTTGGTTGTCTTTCCACTTTCCCCAGGTCCCCAGTAGACAATTTTAAACTGAAGCATATTTTCAGCGTCGTTGAAATCGAACTCACCGCTGATTTCTAACTGACTTTCCCCTTCTTTATTGTGTAATTCCACTTTGGTTTCACCACCTGGCGAATTAACTAATCTGCCCGAGTTTATCCGAAAAAATTTCTTTCTTTAACTCTTTAATGTGGTCTTTGATCTCTTTTTCCGTCATTTTCATGGTTCTTTGGGCTGCTTGATTGTTCTCGATTTCTTTTCTGATTTTTATCGCAAAATTGCTTAACTGGAGAAAGATGACGCCTAAATTGACATCGTTATCAGTTAACATTACGATTAAGATGTCTCGTTTCCCCTTCTTTTGGAGCTCTACTTTTCCGACTGACTTCACGAATAACCGCATGTCATTATAGATTAATGTCGCCCTTTCTAATGATTCCGATTCGAAGAAATCTTGTCCTTGCCGTGCAACTCCATAGAGGGCAGCACCAATTGAACTTAGATCCCAATAATTTAACTTGCGATCAAAACGAGAATCGACCGCAATAATTTTAGCGTCTTGATCAATTGCAATGATACCATAGATATACCCTTTACGAACCAGTTGCCCGTGGTTATACCGTATCTCATCCAACACATCGGTTATGCTATTTTTATACAAAATTTTTGGTATGTGATTTATCATTTTTTTGCTTCTACTTTAATTTTTATGAGAAGATAGGGTGGAAGATATTTAAAGAAAAAATTAATTAAGAATTCTTAGGCTTTTAATAATTCTTAAGAAAAAATAATTGTCTTGAGTAATTCTGCTCTTCTCTTGTCTAATATTTTCTTTAGGAAGAAAAATGGTTCCTGCTGATTCTCTCTTTGGATAACAAAGAACCCCATCTCTTTTAACAAATGATTTAACATCTTTGGTTTGTTGAATAACTATAAAAATGCAAGTGCGGTTAATCCCTTTTTCATCCGTTAAATTCACATCAACTATTTCAAAAACTTTGTTGTATTTTCGAATATTTGTCCGAAGAATCTCATGTAATTCTTTTTTTTTATTCTCAACATCCTCAAGTCCTACAATCTTCCTAGGTAAAATATCTGTTATTCCGATCATCAGTACTCCACCTCTTTCGTTGGCAAAAGAGCAAACGTCCTTGCATACCTCTAGCTTGCTTTGCTTAATATTTCTCCTATTTGGAGTCCACCAATTATAAGTTCTTTTAAAATCAAAATAAACTCTCTCCTTCTTATTTGACACATTTTTAACAAACTTCTCCCAGAAGACATTACTCTGAATAACTGATAGCCATCTTGCGGTTTCTTCTTTAGAATATTGAACTTCTTTTTTGTGCAATCTGAAATATTTTAAAGTCTTCATTTTGCCTAGATCACTTAGGAAATTATTTCTTAATTCTGAAAGAGTGTGAAAAGCTCCAAAAATCTTCTCACCGGTAATAATATCAAATTCTTCTTTATCAACGATATAGTCTATGGCTTCTAAATAACCATCGATAATAACATTGTTGAGCAGAAATTAATCTAAGAGAAAAAAAATTAAAAAAAATTATTTAACTCGTCTCTCAAATACCACATGAGTCCTGTTTGGGCGACAATGAGGAAATATAGAATTTACCGCTTCCTCGTTATTTACTCCTTTGGAATTTTTCGTCCAGATGGCAGTTCCTTCGAAATATTTTATTCCCCACATGGAGCGATTGGTGGCCTGACCAAAATTGTTTAGTGAAGAAAACACTCCTTTTCCATTATATCCTGTTCTTACCATTGCGGTATGCACATTCACTCGGGTGACGTACTCAGAATTCCAACATTCGTAATAATCGAGTACTCCGATTAAGATCCCAATAAGTCTATTTGTCTTTCGTTCCAGAACCATTGGAAACATCGTGACCATATTTTCCAGATCCGCATCCTTCCATGCCTCGATAAATTCAGGAACATCTTTATATGCATCGAAAGGATCATAGACTTGCTCGTATCTGAAAAACTGTTTTGGTACATGCGTGGCAAGATGTAATAACTCTTCCACGTTTTCTCTACCTCCTCCCGACGTATCTGGAAGTAAAGAGCTAAAGGAATCTCCTGCAAGTTCTACTATTTCATCTAATTTTTCCTCAACCTCGTCCACGGGAAGACAGCACAGTTTAAGGTTCTTGTCCAACGAGTTTCCTTTTTTCCATGATTCCTCTACCACACTCATGCAGGTATATTCAGATTCAGGTTCATATCCTAAATTTACAAGATATTCGTAAATCTCAGCATTTTCATTACTGGGAGCGACGCCATACAATTTTTGTTCCTCATTACCTGTAACTTGTAATCCAAATCCCATTTCGTTTTTAGGAAAATTAATTGGTCCGCGAATCTTACGTAGCCTATTTTCTTTTACAAATAGTTCACATTGAGTCAGAAGAATCTCACATATTTCCTGACTTTGAGCAATTAACCAACCAAAGGTTCCACATTTTCTTCCATAACTCTTATATTCAGGATTTAGATCAGATATTACCATGCCACAAGGCATATCATTGTAATAAGCGATAAATACCTTAATTCTATAACTTGAAGTTTGAAATTTACTCTTCAAATAGACCAAAAGGCTTTTAATGATATTGTCTTTTATGTGGGAATTATGTTGCTGGAGTAATTCTCCTAACACTTCCTTTATCTCTTCTAAGTCCTGAATATCACTTATTTTAATATAGTTCTTTTGTATTTCTTGAACGGTTTGAACCATTGTTTATTCAATCTCAAGTTAGTATTTTTTATTATACTTTTTCTAGCTAGTACTATATAAAGAAAAAATGGGAAAAGATCATACCACTATGTTAATTATCGGAATTTTTACAACTGCTTCTTGTGCTACCTTTTCTTTTTTATAATAAAAGTAAGGTAAAATCCAAAAGACTGAGCCGGCTAACCAAATCGACAAGACCACAGTGATCGAAATCGAGATCATACCAATATTTCCGTGAATAAGAGAAGATATTAGGGTATTGCCTACAATCCCTCCGAGATTAATCATGATTCCATTAAGTCCGTTTACTGTACTTTTAAGATTAGGAGAAACAACATCCACACAGAGCGCAAATTGATTACCGGTACTGAAGAAGACAAAAAAGTATCCGAACATCCCAAATAAGATAAAAGGATAACTGTAGAATAGGAGTAATAAGGATGCACCGAGAATAACGCCTATAATTGAGACATAGATCCTTCCTTCTTTAGAGCGTTTACTAAGAATGTCTCCCAGCATCCCACCCATGACAGCGCCTAGAAGTGCGCCTACCCCTGCAATTGTATAGAGTAAAATAGCAGATGATTTACTTCCTAATCGAAGGGATAGATGAAAGATTGCCCAATAAGAAATTACTGAAGTTGCAATCCCCGAACAGAATACAAACAAAAGAATGCCTACTACTGTTTTAGTTTTCACTAACTCGCGGATATCATTATATGATATTTTATACCTATTTTTTTCCGAGGAGTTCACGTGTCTTTCTTTCCGTAACGGTTTAGTACTAAAATACATAAACCTAAATAAAGTAAGTATCCCTAAGATTGAGCCGATTGCAAAACTTATTCTCCATCCTAATACCCCTCCGAGAATAATACCTACACCATTTCCTAAGAATTGACCAACCATCATACTTCCAAACTTTACACCTCTTTGTTCCGGTTCGTATAAGTCTCCTATAATTGAAAATCCTATGGGAAGAAATGCCCCATTCCCCGTCGCCCCTATGATAATGAAAAGCAAAAATATTGTATAGGTGGGAGCAAATCCTATAAAACCATAAGGGATTATCCAAAGTAAATTAGTGGCCAAGAACAGTTTCTTACGGGTAAATTTTTCTGAAAGATACTCACTAAAATACCCAAAGACAAGCATACTGATAGTACTCGTAATTAAGGCACTTACTAACACAATTCCGATCCCGAATTGAGCAAGATCATTAAAATCGGTCATTAAGGTATCGATATTGGCAGGAATCGTCCCCAAGCAAAAGTAGATGCAAAAGTAAAAAGAAAGGATGAGTTGAAAGGTGGTATTTTTTTGAGATTTCATGTAAAACACCTTATTCAAAAACAATAGGACATACTGGTTTCTTAAAGAATTCAAAAAGCTTAAAATTTACACTAGGTGAACAGTTGCCTTTCCTTTCAGCTAAAGGATTGACACAGTTCCACTCATAACGGCTTCTATCAGGAGAAAATACTACCCCAAAAGGCATTGATGCGTGAGTACATATGAAGACATGATTTCTTCCTGATGGAACTTCTTTTCTACATGTAGGGCACTCTAATGACATTATGATCAATTCTTCTTATAATTAGATATGATAGAAGGCAAGAATATATAAAGAAAAAAAGGTGAATTGCACAAGTTAAGGATAAAAATTTTTACTTCCGATCCCAATTTTATTTCGAGTCCTATGAAACGCATAGGCACTACAATTACAAAGCAATCGTAAGTTAGCCTGAATAATATTTTTCTCGGTGGATTGATCATTAATATCTGTCACAAACAGTACGACCGCAAGCTGGGTGGTAAATTGAGGTAAGAAACATCGTTTATCAAGAATATTTTTCAAAATTCTTGCATTCTCTCTGGCTCGAGAAAAACTGAACACAGGTACCAGTCGATGAAGCCTATGAAGGTAGATCCTTAATTTTCTAAGGCTTTTCGTATAATCATAAGTAAATTTGTGGGAGCGAAGGAACCTTCTAAAATAGACAAAATTAACCAAAAATCTGGTAATTATAGTACGAACCAGGTTATACGGAAGTCTCACTATAGAGGCTACCCGCCTCATTTCGGATTCAGGAACCGCCCTAATCTTTTCAAAATCCTCAACAAAACAAATCTCACGACAAAGGCAATTAAGGACGGCGCTTTCCACTTCTCTCCGAGTTGTATGTAACTCAGATATTGGAGTAATCCACGTATGGTCTTTTTTTATTATTTGCGTCATAACAATTGGGAAAAATATAATTAAATCTAAATATCTTTACAACTCATTCTATTTAAATAAAAAATAGTATAACGGTGTAACATTATATTTTTTTAGAATTTGAGTATGGCTTTCTGAACCCGTTTAGGGTTTTGTGGCAACCTGAGAAAGTAAGCCCTACACTGTTTGTAATTATACACTACCTTTTCAAGATTATTTTCCACTCGTTCTTTATTGAGATGGTGGTCATTACATAATAAATCCATTACACGAGGTTTTAAGGGAAAGTTCCAATAAAAATCTTGATCTGAGGTATTTACATCTGGAAATAAAAATATTCTCCTAATTTTTTTAATAAGTTCAGGAGTAAGTTTATTAAAATCATATTTTTTTTTCTCTTGGATAAGAACTTTTTCTATCTGTTTGTATTTTTGTATATAGGTTAAAGCTTTTTTAGGCCCAATTCCTTTTATCCCTGAAAAATAATCAGTTCCGATCATTAACCCCATATCGACCAGTTGAAATTGACTGATTCCTAATCTCTTTAGGTTTTTTCGCAAGTTAATACGAAAAGGAGTTATCTTGGTGTAACTCCATTTTCCCTGCACTTTCCTCCGAAGCGATTTAGAAAGATTCTGTATTATTCGAGGGCAACCGAACAACAATGAATCAAAATCTTGGGAATTGGAATAACGAGCAATTTTTTGTCTCACTAAATAGGCACATTGCGATTCTGCCGAGGCAGGAGAGTCTATGCAGGGTACTCCTAACGCACTAAGCAGTTCTTTCGATTCTTTGATTATGTTTTGCCATAGATATTCTTTACTTAAGGCTATTTGTCGCGCACTCTCTTTGTCTCCACTTGAAATTGCCTGCTCATACAATTGCTGAGTAAACCGAAAATCATTGAGTCGATCCTTAGTAATCAATTTTTTTAGTTCAGAATCCCTTCCATCAAAGCAAAAAATGGGAAATATTCTTTTGGTATAATATAATTTCACCCGATATAATAGACCATAGAGATGTGAAATCGGTCTTTGGGTTCTGTCTAATATCAAACCGGCATAATTTCCATCGTGATCCTTCCGTGCGAAATTAAACAGCCCCATAATAATATTAGGAGCGTCGACAGCAATAATCTTACCCGATAAATCACTGAAGCCAATAACTTCCCGTTCAATGATATTTTGAAGTTTAACTCCCATACTAAGTAATTGAAAAACTGATTTATTAAAAAGAAAAAGAATATCATAAAAAAGAATATATTATAATCGTGATGGTATTCAAGATAATAATAACTCGACAAGTAAGTTTAAAAGAATGTTACAAGAAATATCCAGTTCATATACCTAGTTTCCCTTTTATATCTTTGAGATTGTGGCAGACAATATCGATATTCCGAGCTCTGAACTATTTTATGATAGTGTATATTAAGAAAACAAAAATGTTAGTTTAAACCTCTGTTTCTTTTTTGAATTCAAAAGTGATAACAGCAGTATCTTGAATCCCTAACTTCTTACTTATCTTTCTAAGGTAATTTATCCTTTTTTTCTTTAATAAATCATTAATGATAACGGTAGGCACAAAAGCTACTATCAAATAAAGCGGCATTCCCGACCATAGGATTAAGCTTGGAATGTTAAAAATATTTCCAGGTAATCCATAATTAGCAACAAACCTATTAATAAAATCGCTTACAACTAAAATATAAGTAATAATAGCCCCAATACCAGCATAGCTTCTAAGAATTGTCTGAAACCAATCTCCTACGGAACGTAGTACAATTGGTTCTGAAGAATTCTCTACTTTCTTCTTATTTGAATAGATTATTCCAGAGTCTCTTAAAAACCAAACTGAAGAAAATAAAATTGAAGCTAATCCAAAAGTTAACATTAATAAAATTGCATCGGCGAAAAATCTTGTTAACATAGGGATTTTAGAAACATTGTCAAAAGTATTTGTTACATCTGCAGATAAGATAAATTGAACTACGGTAGGTGTTAAAAAAATAGAAGAAAGATTAATAGCCATTAGTACTGGAAAAAAGCTTTGAGAAAATAGTTTTTCTGTTCGTTGTTCCTGTTGAATGCCATAATGCATCTTTGAACCATAAAATTTTTTGTGTAAGTATAAAATAATCGGACTTATTAGATAACCTCCAATAAATAATCCCACTAATGCAGAAAGAGGGAGTATAATAATGAATATAATTCCAAGTTCCAAAAGCACATCATTTAAAGGTACAAATCGAGTTAACGTTATTGGAATGACTGGTCTAAATAATATTTCTAGAATACTTATTATTACTATCCAAAAAATGATATAAATAAAAAATAACATTATTAACTTTCTGTATTTAAGAGCATTCATGAAATCTAAAACGTTGGATAATTTTTTAAGAGTTTCTTATTAGATAATAAAGTTTTTGATTAATTTAATAATTTCACTTCTAGTCAAGTGTAGTTTTTTTTAAATAGCGTTTAAATTCTAACTGGATAAAAATTATTCCTATTATTAAACTAATCGATCCAACAAAAATCTTAAAATAGTAGCTACCATCCTTTAACCAGATGGTATAACCAGCATAACCTCGAAAAAATCTTTATCTTCATAATTCACCTTCATAATTATAGGTGAACTTTAGATCTGTCTCCAATATTTAAATAAAAAAATTAGCAATCATCTTCTAAGTCATCCATTATCGAATCGAAAAATCGCTTGGCAGTCTTAGGATCTTTTAGCTCTTCGAAGCCGTCTATAAATGCACCTGTCTCTCCAAAGGTTAAAATCTCATCGTCAGGGATTACACCAATGTGCCTTTTATCAAACTCTAATAAACATTTAGGGCACTCGATTGAATCGGGATATTCAATTACTTCTGTTGCCTTACAT
>JAGXNO010000048.1 GCA_019894975.1 Promethearchaeota archaeon
TTTGTTTTTTATGATGGTAATAAAAAAAAATAAAATAGGTGAAATTGAATCGGATAAGTTCATTGATTCTTTATATGAGAAAAGATAAAAATAAATAAGGAGAATAAAATGGATGATATAATAAAAAATATAATAGCTTTTTTAAAAACTAATGGATGGGAAGAAATGAAAAATACAAAATGTTTATTTTTTATTTCTTCAACATCATAATTGGAAATAAATAATTCTTTACCTTTCTTTGCTTTCGTTTGCTTGTAATTGTTCCTTCCATATTGTAATTCCCATTCATATAATCGAGCATAATCAAATAATTCTCTAATTCTTTTGTAGTCGATTGCAGCCATCCAACAAGTCCCAATTCCGAAACTAATTGCACCGAGTAATATATTCTCAACAGCAGCTCCTACATCAAAATCCACAAAGGCATTTTTAATTTTCTTATTTACTAAAACCACGATATAAGCAGTAGGCTCTCTTCCCTTTTCAGGAGTTCTTTGATCTTCGGGAAGCGAATTTGCCCATCTTACTAATGGGAATAATTTTTGTTTCATTTCAGCGCCATTAACAATTATAAACTCAAGTGCTTGAATATTCCTTGCTACAGGGGCAACACGAGCATAATCCACTAATTTTTTTAGTGTTTCTAAGGATATTGGGTCTTGTTTGAATCTTCTTATTGTTCTCCTCTTATATACACTTTCTTCTAAATCCATTTTTCATCAACTATTTACTATTATTTCGATTTAAATAAAGTTTCTGCTACTTTATAAAAACTCTGTTCTATATTTTTACCTGTTAATGCCGATGTTTCAACATAGTCAAGGTTTAGTGTTTCAGCAATCTTTAAAGCTTCTTCACTTAGGATTTGTCGTTCATCAAGCAAATCTTCTTTATTTCCAAAAATTATACCAATTAAATCTTTCTCATACTTTTTTATATCATTAATCCAATTTGAAACACCTTCAAATGATTTGCGATTGGTAAGATCGAATATTAGAATCACAGCATCGGTCCCTTTGTAAAAATGTCTTCTCATTAATTCGAATTTCGATTGCCCTGCAATATCCCAGAGAATTAGATTAACATGTTTATCACCTATTTCCATAAGCCTTTCAGAAATACTTACACCTAGGGTTGGAACATAGGTTCGCATAAAAGCATTATCCGTTAATCGCAAAACGGTACTAGTTTTTCCTACTCCCGGATCACCGCATACAACGATCTTGAAATTAGATTCTAATAGATCTTTTTTGAGTTCTTCTTCAGGAAAGGCTTCCAATTCGGATGTTGATTTTTCTTTTTGGTATAAGTCATCTAAGATTTCTGTTAATTTTAGTCGGAAATTATCTATCTCAATAAAGATCTCATCGCTTTTTGCGTCTCTATTTTCTAAATCAATAAGCTTCTTAGCACTCTCAGAAAAAACGGGTTCAAGGTAATCCATATACTTATAAAAAATAAGATCATCAGCCTCGTTAAACAACAAAGCCATTGATGACAATGCAATACCCCCTCGTCGAGAGTCGTCTTCTCTCTCAATATATTTGATAATTCCTTTTAATTTAAATGCCGGGAAGGGCATAATTACTAATGAATTAGGAACAATTCCTTGATCTGTTGTAAGCATAGTAATAGTCTTAATACTTACACCCATTCGAATCTTTTCTGACAAATCAAGTGGAATCCATAAAAGGGGATTAGGACCAATAGTCTCGTCTAGTGATGTATATACGATTGCTTTGATAATATCTTCAGACATAGTTTAGGAACGCGTCAAAATGGTATAATAGAACTTTCTAGTTCAGTTGAGTTTTTTATATAGAGTATAATTATTGGGTTTAAAAAAACTATTTGTCCTTGTTTGTCTAATACCATTTTATAAATTGATCGTGAAACCATCCTTTCACGAAAATTACCTTTTTAATTATTTTCGCGACTCATAAAGCTCTTTAGCAAGAGTTGTGAACGCATTGTCTACATTATCGCCTGAAAAGGCAGAGGTCTCTAGATACTTGAGGTTAAACTTTTCAGCTAATTTTCGAGCACTTTCAGAAGTTATTTTTTTATTTTTCAAATCTTTTTTGTTCCCAATAATAAAACCTGTAATTTCCGCTTCAGGTAGACTAATATCTTTTTTAATATCTGAAAACCAGATGGGGATATTTCCAAAAGAATCAGGATTAGTTAAGTCAAAAACTAGAAAAACCGCGTCAGATCCTTGATAAAACTGTCTTCTCATGATCTTAAATCTTTCCTGACCCCCCACGTCCCATAAAACAAGTTGGATAATAGTAGAATCTTCAGTTTTAAAAATTTTATTCGAAACATGAACCCCCATTGTTGAAACATAAGATCTTCTAAAAGCATTATTCGTGTATCTTAAGATTAAGCTTGTTTTTCCCACCGTCGGGTCACCTACTACAACTATCTTAAATTGATAATCGATCATACTTCGATCAGTAATTTGCTCTGTTACTGCTTCAATTTTAGATTCTTCTAATTCTTTTTTTCTAAATTTCTCTAGAAGTTCTACAATTGCATTTTCAAGATTCCTTAATTCCTGTAAAAATTTATCTTCATCCTCATTCGATTGTTCTAGGAAAGCAATATTTTGTGCGATATCATTGAACGGGTTTGATATCTCTTTCAAGTACTTATAGAAAATTACATCGTCCATTTCCTGAAATAATACAGTTATATTTGATTGTCCAACACCCCCTCGCTTATCAGGATCATCCCACTGAATATATTTAATCAAACCTTTCAGTTGTAAGGATGGAAATGGTAAAATCACCAGAGATTCTGGAATATGACCTTTCTCGCCAGTAAGAACCGCAAACGATTTGACGCTAATGTGAAGCAAATTTAATTGAGAAAAATCCTCTGGGAAAAATGCTTTTGGGTTGGGACCAACTTGTTCATCTAAATTGTTGTACATAATAGCTTTGATTATATCTCTTTCCATGATGACTAAAGAATGATAAAAAATCTTATTAGATAATTATTTGGATTTAACAAATTATAAATATTCATACTATAAAAAAATTAATAAAAAAAAAAAAATTAAGTTTTTAATCCTAGATACATAAGCCAAAATGAGCTAAGGTAACCTACCCTTACTAAAATCACAAGAAATCCTGGTACTGTTAATCCTTCTAATAATCCAAATATGCAAAAACATATAGATCCTGCTGATAAAAACAAGAAATTTCTTCGTATATCCCCTGATGTTTTTAACCCTTTAATCATGAACCCAAAACCAAGAAAAATTAGAACTGGGAGTAAAAGACCACCCATCAAAATTCCTGCTAATGTAGTTAAATTGACATTATAATCAATTAAGAGGCCATCTGGGGGAGTGGGGGGTTCAGGGATGAAATTAAACGAATTTAAGGGATCCATAAAAATTATTATTTCAAAAGCTATTGAAATGATCAAGAAGATGAGAACGATGTGACGTTTAATCTTTGGAGTTAGAAGCCAAGCACCAATATACATTGATGTTATTATCACTGGAGCAAACCAAATATAAGAGATTATAGCAACAATTCCGTTGTTTTCTATATTCTGTTCTAGCGTTAAAACTAATAGAAAATCCATAAAAACTCCTAAAAACATTAAACCTGCAAGCATATTTGCTAAACCTAAATATAAAAGAAGTTTTGCTCCTGTTTTTCTTGATTTGTAGATGAAGAAAAGACCAAATATAATACCTAGAAGTACCACCCCTGAGGCGGTAATTCCATCGATCCAACCATTAATTTTTAATGCCAACTGTAGAATTCACCATCCTAATATAAATGATGTACAAGAATAAGATACAATCTTAACTTATTATATGATCTTTCAGTTTAATAAATGATTGGAATGAGAATAGAATAATAATTTGTTTTTAAATCTCCCTATTTTTAACCTGATTGATTTAATCTTTAATGTTTTCTAAGATAGAGATGATTCGGTAAACTGTTGTGCGGCAATGGAAGGGTATATTTGGGTCAGTGGAAACATCGTCAACCATATACATTATATTGCTAGAAATAACTCCTTGAGTCTCATCTTCTTTATGCAATTCATCAATGCTTTTTTGAGCTACTCTTTTTATGTTTCGGGGGACACTACGATCCCCTAACATTCCATTCAAAAGTTCCTCAACACTTTCAAAAGCCTTTTTTACATCATCACTAAAATCCATGGCCATAGAACAGAATCACCAAAATTAGAGTTTATAATTAGTGAGAAACGTAGGTTATGGAATATTTTTTGAAATATAATTTTTTGGATTTTAGTAAATTTCTAGTAAATACCAAACTCACGAATTTCACGTTTTAGCAAGGGTATTTTCTCTTTAAAGCTTCTTATATCACTATTAAATTTCTCGTAATACTTATCAAATTTGTCAATTTTACCGTTATCTATTTCTTTCACAAAATCATAGGATACATTTTGAATTTTATTGAAAATATCATCGAATTTGTTAGTGGAATCTAGTAAGTTCTGATTTACTTTTTTACCTTGTTTCCTTACCATGTTCCGAAGTTTGCCTCTAGGGATTCTAATCTTTTCTATTAGACTATCACATTCATTTAGAAAATCGTAAGATTTTTTCTTGTTCTCCTCACTAAGCTTAGCTTCAATTATTTCAGTTCTGTTACAGTTTATACGACCTCGAGCGAATGTATCAAAATTAAGGGAAATAGAATCAATTCCTTCCCTTACTAAGAAACGTAGAAAATCAGGGTCATCACTAGGTGCTTGCCCACATATACCTACTTTTCTATCAAATTCGTGAGCTGTTTTAATTAGATGACTTACTGATCTTCTTATTGATTCACTATTAGTATTATAATTATAATTATTCATCAAAGGAATCATTTTTTCATTATCTCGACCAACTCCGTAGGTTAATTGCGTGAGATCATTGCTCCCTATTGAAAACCCGTCAAAGACTTCGCTAAATATGTCAGCACAGATAATATTTGACGGAATTTCAGCCATTACATAAACTTTCAGATTATTTTGACCTCGAATTAAACCTTCGGATTCCATAATTTCTATTATCTTTCGAGCTTCTTCAGGGCTCCTACAGAATGGTAGCATAGGTATAATATTTACCAAACCCCAATCTCTAGCCCTTTTAATTGCTCGTAATTCTAATATAAAAGCTTGCTGAAATTCATCATGTACATATCGTGAACAACCTCGAAAGCCTAGCATTGGATTATTTTCTTCTCCTTCATAAATCCAACCTCCAATAAGATTCGCATATTCATTAGTTTTAAAATCTGATAATCTGACTACACATTCAGCTAAACTACCATCATTTAATGTTTTCCATACACCTGCTGCAATGGTTGCTATCCCTTCAGCCAATTTATCTACATAAAACTCTTCTTTATCGTCATAACCGACTGTTAATTCTCTTATCTTATCTAAAGTCTGCTTTAATTGAAAAATTTCTCGATTGAAAGGATCTTTGTGATAGAGGTCTGATTTTTTAATCGTTTCTATCTTATTTCTTTGATCTAAAAGAATATCATATCTCATTATTAAAGCTTCAAAATCAATTAATGCATTTGGGTGAATTTGAATCTCATCGTTAATTATAAATTCTAATCTTGCTAACCCAGTCCCATCTGGGTGCTTCCCCGAAGAGAGTGCTCCCTTGGGGATTCCTAAATTTACTAAAACTTTGGTTTTTGTTTTAGGAAGTTTTGCAAATTCAATTGTATCAAAATCATACTCGACATCTTTTAACCATATTCTTGGTTCTCCTTCACTGCAATCAATGGTAACATACTCAATACCTTCCCGTTGTTTTTCTTTCATAACTTGGATTATATCATCTGCCCCAACTATAGAAGCAATATTCAATTCTCTCGATACTATGGCAGCATGACAAGTCGGTCCTCCTCTTTCAGTAATTACTCCGCCTAGATTTTGCATATAAGATGTCCAATCGGGATTAGTTTCTTCTGTAATAAGGATATCTCCGTCTTTTAGAAGATGAGCATTATTTATTGATTCAATTATTTTTACTTTTCCAAAACCAATTCTTCTTCCTATAGCAATACCAGAATTTTCGATTAATAATTTGTTTTTTGTTAATTCTTCGGGATCTTCTAGAAGATAAAAGATCTCTTCGACGTCTCCCTTTATACTGTGAACAGTTTCAGGGCGAGCTTGAACAATATAAACTTTTCCATTGTTTCCTACAGCCCATTCTATATCCATTCTTCTCTCATAATGTTTCCTAATTTTTTGGGCAAAATCTGCTAATATTAAGACTTCCTCATCTTTTAAACAATATATCAGTTGCTGATCTTCAGGAACGGGAACCACTTCGGTGCCGATCTTGTCGGTTCCTTCAGAAAAAATCATAATTTTTTCTTTTTTAACGAGTTCTCGACTAATGATTCTGAGCTCATTAGGATCATGTTTAAAAACTATGAACTCATCACCTTTTTCCACACCCTGTACAATTAGTTCCCCCAAACCCCAAGTTCCTCTGATTACAATCACGTTAGGGTTACCTGAATCAGGGTCTTCTGTAAACATGACACCAGATGCCTTGACACCTCCCAATCCCCCTGCCATCTCCTGAATTCCCACAGATAGTTTCACAGAAAAATGATCAAATCCCGCTCGTTCACGGTACATTGTCGCTCTTGTCGTAAAAACTGATGACATATCCCTTAAAATATATTCTAAGATCTCCTTTTCTCCTGATATATTCAAATGTGTATCCTGTTGTCCCGCAAATGAAGCATCGGGTAGATCTTCAGCTGTAGCTGAACTTCTCACAGCAAATGTAGATTCTTCCCCAATTTTTAAAATTAATTTTGAATAAGCATCTAAGATCTCATCAGCGAGGGAATCCGGTATTTTAGATTGTTCGATCACATATCGGATATTCGCACAAATCTTATCCACTTTTTCTACTGCTTTAATATCCTCTGATTTTAATTCATCAGATATTTTATTTATATCTCTTGCAATTAACTCTCGGAGAGAAACTTCCTTCTCTTGAATAGTAAAGAAATTTGTATCTAAAACATAATCAAAAGCTTTCGAAGTTACCGCAAATCCTAGTGGTACAGAAATCCCAAAGCTTAATAATTCTCCAAGTGATGCATTTTTACCACCTACAAGAGGTACATCATTAACTCGTACATCTTCAAAGAATTTTATATATCTATAATCACTCATCTTAAAGAGAACCCTTAAGCGATTCTGGTAACGAGAAATTTCTTAATTAATTATTATTATTCTCCTAATTATAAATTAAACGTTAATAAAAAAAGTAACGTCAAAAATTACTTAATTTAACTCTTTATTAAATTGTCCAAAATCAGAATCAGTAAATAGACATAAGATAACTTCCTCAATCTTAGTCTCTGCACTTAAATATTCCTTTACTGCAGAAATCATTATTTTCGCACATCTATTAACAGGATATCCAAAAATTCCCGTGCTTATTGCTGGGAATGCAACGGATTTTAATTCTTTTTCGTCCATTAATTTTAAAGTATTTAAAGTAGCATTTTTCAGCTTCTCATCTTCACTTCCTTCACCCATTCTAGGTCCTACAGCATGTATAACATATTTTGCTTTCAAATTTCCTCCTGTTGTAATAACTGCACCACCTACATATGTGCCACCGATTTTGGAACATTCTTCTTGAATAGTAGGTCCACCTTTTTTCCTAAT
Organism: Promethearchaeota archaeon; assembly: GCA_019894975.1. Lineage (GTDB taxonomy): Archaea > Asgardarchaeota > Lokiarchaeia > Sigyniarchaeales > SOKP01 > Loki-b32. Next base: position 7,708 of record JAGXNO010000048.1, read on the forward strand.
TGCACCCGCTACGCCCCCTCCAAGAATAAGCTGAGCATTTGCTGCATTGACAATCGCTTCAGTTTCTAACTCGGTTATATCACCTTGTACAAGCCTAATTTTTGAATTTTTTATAGTAATTTCTTTCATAAAGACTCAATTCAATCATTAATTTCAAGTATAATAATAGAAGACACAATTTTTAAAAAGTATTATAGAAAGAAAGAAAAAAAATTAAGGTTCCTGATCATGGTCGTGCTCATGATCATGTTCTGGTTCTTGCTTTTTAAATATCTCATCCAATTTCGATTTATCGTCATCTGACATCTTACTCATTGCTTCCATTTGTTGTCTCATCAACATTTGCATGAAATTACTTGATACAATCTGGTTAAGAACAGGTAAAGCTATTCTCATCCGAGTTAATTCATAATGCATAGTTTTCGCAGTTTCTCTCATTTGGATTAAATCTTCTTTCGACATACCTTCTTCACCTATACCAGGGCAGTCGGCATCAACTACTATGAAGTTTTTTCCATCAAATTCGAGAGGATATGTCCTACAACTCAATGGACGGTTATCATATATTAAGCACTTCTTGTCTTCTTTATTGTATAAAGAACATTTAACCTCTAGTAATTCTTCGATTGGCTTAGTAGCAAATGGATCTTGTTGTAGATTAGCTCCTTCTTCTTCTTTAGGTGGAGGTAAGGGTTTTAGTATTAAATCAATACTGCCATCTGGTTTTTGATAAATATCTAGGTATGGCATAAAATTAGCAACAACCCCATTTTTTGCCCACATTTCTAAATCCCAAAATGTTATCGGGATTGGTCCTCTACTTAAACAACATGAATCACAACGAGTACACTTGAAGGTAAATTTAGTTTTAACTTCTTGTTCCTTTTCGGGGGATTCTGTCGTTTCCGATTCTTGTACATTTGATTCTTCTTTTTCTTCTGAATTTTGATTTTCTGGATTATTTTCTGACATATTTATTCTACCAATATGATGATTATCTAATATTTTCAATGATTACAATATTTCTTTGAAAAAAAATATTAGTTTTAGTAATTATAATAATTATTAAAATAGGATTTTATCCATTTCTAAATAACTTTTGATCTTCTAATAATCTTCCAAGCTTAGCCAGAACGGGTTCAATATCTTTTTCCATTCTAATCCCTGTAAGAACTATCTTACCCGTACTAAATATTAGAAAAACTGCTTTTACAGGAGCAGATATTTTATATGATAATCCTGGAAAAACCTCTGGTTCGTATATCGCATTATTCAATATGATTGATGCTGAATCTAAATTAATAATTCTAGCAAAATCTGCGGTTACTACTATATTTACAACTTGAGTATCAATAGCTCCCTTTTTTAGACTAATGCTATTAATTTCATTTAGTCTTAATATAAGTCGTTCAATTATTAAATCAACATGTGAAAAAGATTTTAATCCTGTCAATATTAGTTTTCCATTTCTAAAAATTATAATAGCACTTTTAGGGTGGTTAAATCTTGTAAAAAGCCCTGGAAAGCGATCTTTGTCATACTGAGCGTTTTTTAAATTTTCAGATAGTAATAATAAATCTAGATTTTCCTCTATATCCAAACGTGATTTAACCACAATATTTTGAATAGTATAGGTTAAACTACTCGTGTTTCCTCTTGATTTAGGTTCAAGAACCATTATTGGACTCCAAAACGTAAAGTAACCACAAAACTCTAATAACATATTAAGGTAGCATACTATTTAACTATACTATTTTGCTTAAGATCTGCTTAAAATGAGATTTTAACTTCCTAAATAAAAATGACTGTTGAAGAGAAACCGCCTATTTCTGATAATGTCATAATGATCGTAATTATTGTTGTGGCAATAACCAGTGTAGTATGAATTGGAATAGCAATATCTGTTTTGCGTAAAAAGAGACGAGTAGTTACAGGGAAATTTGTAATTAAAGTTTATAGAGGGAAAATTTGCAGTAAATTTAAATTAGATCTTGTAATCTGCATATACATGATATTAACAGTTAATATTCCCCCTGATTGGGAGAATGATAATATAAAACAAGTTTTCAAATCAATTATTGCTGGTTATAATATGTATGGAGAGATAACTCTTTCAGAAACCAGCCCGAACGAATTCGAAGGTGTCTGTGGAAAAAATAGAAAATCTTTAGTTCCAGTTCCGGCAAAAATGCAGTATAAAGCAATTTTCAAAATTGAAAGTGGTTCTAATGGTTCAAAATTGCTTACCGATTATGAAGAAGGAAAAAAATTAAAAATAGGAAAGCTTGGAAAGAAATTTATTAAGATTTACTTCGAGAGCTTGCAGACAGCTTTTAAAGCAGTATTGGAAAAACCTTTCTCATCATTCAAAGAATAAGCTATTTGCTATTTAAATAGTTGATCAGGAGTAAATGGACCAGATCTAATTCTTAATTTGGATGCTTAATATTATAAATTTTTTAAAATTCTATGAGAAGTGTAGTTCTTGAGCAATTTACCAAATAATTATAAGACATAAAAATAAATAGAAACGTCATTTTCACATTCTCGTAAATATTTTTTATAGATGCTTAATTTGTTATTTTTATATTAAAAACGATGTTTTGAATACCATGGAACAAATTAGTTTAAAAAAATTATTCATATGGATTTTGTTATCTATTAATTTATTATTTGCCTATATTATTGGCTTAAGTGTTCCACAATTGGAGACAACAAGTGGCTATATCTTTGGTTTTGTGATGATCCCGTTGCTGATCATTCTTAATTATATCATATTAGATAGATTTCATTTTTATACTAAAAAAGTATATCATAAAGAGGAGAAGACATCTGCTAGGGAAGTTAAAGACGTTAACACTATTCCAGAAAATTAAAAAACCGATAATTGAATATAATGAGAAAAGATACGTATTCTCTATTAGATCATTAATTTTATTTGCGATTGGAGCACCAGTTTCAGCTTATCTTATCTATCTATTTTTTGACCTTGAATTAAATTATTGGCTTCACGAGATTGTAGTAAAACAAACTGTATACTTCTTAAATCTATTTTTTAATATGGGGGCCACTGCTGATTACGATCCAGGAGCTGTTAATCATTGGAGCTTTGAAATTCCGGGAAGATCCCCCATTTCCTTTGAAACTTTTTGTACTGGAATTCAAGCGATATGCGTATTTGCAGGAGTAATTATTTTCACACCACACAGCCAGGATCCTGATACTAAAAGGGATATAATCTGGAGAAAAACCAAGTCTCTGATTATTTCATCTGTAATCTTTTATGTAGTCAATATAATTAGAATGTTAATACAAATAGGATTATATGACATAGGTTATGCTTGGGAAGATATACACTTCTCAATAAGTGCCGCTAGTTCTTTCATCGCAGCAATAATTGTCCTATTACTACACAAATGGATTCCTGAGTTTATAATCTCCATTATATATATAGGAACATTAATCAGTGAGCCAGTAAAATACAATAGAAAGGAAAGGGTTGGTGAGATTGTAAAAATCTCGAAAAAGGTTAAATTAAGTTTAATGAGAAAGATACTTAGAATGGATAAAAAAACTTTTTCTCAAGATGTCGAAACTTGGTCAAAAGATTTTGGATACACGATTGAAGATGATTTTTTAGTTATTCCAGATAAAGAAGTTTCTAATTTTATTGAATTACTCATGCAACAAAAACCATTTGTAAAAGATACTGCTAAAACCTAAGGCTGTAGAGATGGATACTAGAGTTTATATTTTGGTAAAAGTTCTTACTGCTTTAGCCACACAATATCAAGAATATCCTTCCATTGAAGGGTTTAAGTGGCAAGTTGAGACTCTTCTGGATATGACTGAAGCCTATAAAGCGATTGGCATGATAACTCCGGAAATATAAACTAATAAACAAATAATCAAATCCTTTTTTTTTTAAGATGTAATTCATGTTAAGATTTCTAATAGATCCAAGTGATCGTTTCATTGCTAAAAAAAATAAAAATATATTAGGAACTCTTTTTATGTATCTTTTGTAAAAAATTGTAAAATCGGTTGGAGTATTTCGTTTATTAAATGTGTTAGACATGGCTGAAGAGGATTTAAGAGAAATATTAGGAATAGCTAAAAAATCAAAATGGAATCAAATAAAGAAATTTATTAAATTTATTATTCAAAATACATTGAAGAAAGATGCAGGATATAGCTTAACGGCTCTTGATGTTTCAGTTAATGGGAAAAAAACCCCAAAATATAACCTACTTATTAAAAACAAAGGAGAAATTAACGATATTGATAAAATACTTGATTTTAACCACCTCTCTCTATATCAAGCCACCCATAATTCGAATAATCTTATTGAAATTTCTCAAAATAATGGCACGATTACTGTTTTAGCAAAATATTTAGGCCCAAGTCTAAATAATTATCAAATTTTCGATTTTTCTGTTCATTTAAATGCATTAACTGAACCCTTTTTTACAATTGGTAATGGAATGAAAATAAGTTGTACTGGAATTTTAAAAATTATTAATAAAAGAGCAGAACTAATAGCAAAAACTAAAAAAGAGACAACAAAGAAAGAATCAAAGCAAGTAAAAGATACAAAAATTCAAAATATAGAAGTGTTTGTATTTGAAAAACTGACTGATAAAAACGCTATTTGGAATGGAACTGAGACAAAAACCTTTCAAAATTGGAAAGCAAAAACTAAAAACAAATATCGGATAGAATCGGGGAATATTGCTTACTATAAAGGAAAGCCTACAAAAAAATTTTCACAATATTTAGAAAATCTTTATAAGAACATAAATAATAAAACCAAAAAGCCAAAAAAAAACCTAGATAAAAAAATAATAAGTTCAAAAAAAGATGATAAAGAAGTTTCAGAACAATTCATCTTTGAGACATTAACAGGCAAGAATGCTATATGGAATGGAACGGAGACAAAAACTTTTCAAAATTGGAAAGCAAAAACTAAAAACAAATATAAGAAAGAAATAGGAAAAAATCCATATTATAGTGGAAAATTAACTCAAACTTTTAAGAACTACCTAAAAACTCTTAATTAGATTTATATACAATAACATTTTGACTTTTTTACATTCTAATTTAGAATAAGATTAAATATTCTATTGTGATTAATCCATTTCCTAATATTTAATTTTGAATAGTTTAATCTGCTTACTTATATGAGATAAAAAATCACATGTTTAAAACTCATTTACTTAAGTCATGCAATCTTAATAATACATTTTTTTAGGAAATTAAGCAGATATCGAAATTTCATATCTAAAAGACATTAATTCTATTTAGTATTTCAAATAATGATATATTAATAAAACGTATCTGATAAAATATGTTAGAATTTGAGAAAAAACAAAAAGTTGTAGAAATATGTGGTACCCGTATAGGAGGACAGCCGGGAGAAAACCCAATTGTTATGATTGGTACAGTTTTTTACGCTAAACATGCTGCTTTATTAAATGAGAAAACTGGTGAGATCGATAAATCTTTAATTGAAAATGAGCTTAACGAATTTACCGAAGTTATAGAAGATACAAAAATGCAGGGAATAGTAGATGTAGTTGGGGCATATCCAGAAGCATTATTAAAAGAGTGTGAACTTGTGGCAGATTTAGTTGAGTATCCATTCTTAGTTGATGGATTAAATGACTCATCACGAATTCCCGCAATGGAAGGCCTGAAGGAAGTAGGATTAATTGATCGAGCTATTCTAAATAGTATTGATGAGGCTACTAGTGAAGAGAATCTTGAAAAACTAAAAGAGATTGGAGTTAAAAATGCGGTCTTATTGACATTTGGGAGCAAATATATTTTTCCTCATCAAAAACTAAAATTATTAGAAGAAATATTGATTCCCAAGGCTCAAAAAGCAAATATAGAAAATATTATGATTGATACTGCTGTGCTAGATTTACCATCAATTTCAATAAACTTTGAAACTGGACATTTGGTTAAAAGTCAATTAGGTTTGCCCACAGGATTTGCTCCAGCAAATGCAATTTATGGATGGAACTTTGTTAAAAAATATGGAGAATCTCCAAGATGTGGAGCTATTGCTTCTATTATGACTTATTGTGCGAGTGCACCTAGTGACTTTATATTATTTGGTCCTATTAAATTTGCTAAATGTGTTGTACCTTCAGTGTCCTTAATTTCTGGTGTTAATGCTTATTATAGAAAAAGAATTCTCCGGAAAAAAATTTCAGAGGATACTCCCTTAAATGTAATCTTTTAGTTTGAAAACGTTTAGATTTTAAGCTATATATCTTAATAGTAAATCTTGAGTTTGATTTAGAAAATCTTGTAATTCTTCATTTATTTTTTCTTTTCTTTTTTCATTTTCAACCAAGAATAATATGAACATGTCATTATCAGCTATTTTAATTTTTCTGAAAAGTATTACTGAGTCAGCAACTTTAAAGATGGCATCCTCTTCCTTTAATGCTTTGAATCTAGAAAATATTTTGAATAACATAGCAAATTGAGGTGCAGTTATTTCAAAAATATTTACAATTTCTTCGGAATTAGTTATTTTTGTAAGTTTTTTTGCTTTTGGTGAGTAAAAATCGGCTAAAACTAACCCATCTACGCTCAACAATAATGTTAAGTATGTATTAGTTTTTAAAGAAAAATTTCTGAGATTGTGGTTAATTAGATTCCTATTTGGACTTAACTTTGATATTCCCGAAGAAAATGCTCTTAGAATAGTAAAAATTTGGAAAATACTTGTCACATATAATTCGCAGGATTCTTCAGGAGAGACTTCGGCTAATTTTTGTCTCACAGTTTCAATATTTTCTATAATTTCTCTTGATTTTAGAATGTCAGGATCCCCTTTTGATAAAATATAGATGATCGGGGTATTTTGATTAAATTTCTTCAATACTTTTTTCAAATCTAAAAGGTATTCAATGCTTTCTTCAAATCTGGGTTTATTTCTTATATCTATAAAGTAAAATAATAAATCCGCTTCATATAAATATATTTCAGCTTTATTAGTGTATTTCTTTCTAAAAAGTAGTTGACCACCCAAATCCCATAGAAAGATTGTCGCTCCTAATGCTACTATTGAATTGATACTAGCTCCTGTAGTAGGTTTTAATCCAATTAGTTTACTAAATTTTCGATCAACCGAAAGTAGAAAACTAGTTTTTCCACTATCATCAAGACCTGCAAACAGAATTTTCATCTTTCGGTGAGAAGTAATTGGAGTTGATGGATTTCTTTCGATGTCAATCAGTTTTTTGAATAAACCATAAAACAATGATTCTATTTTCTCTTGAGGCGGATAATTATCCATTAGTTCTTTATCAAAAGATTTAAAAAAATCGATAACAATCGGTTTTATTCTATTTATGTTATTATATAAGAAACTTCTACGATTTTCATCAACTAATATTGAGAATGCTGTAGGAATCTGAGAATCGGAAGAATTTGTATTGATGTAATGAAAGTAAGTTAAAGAAGTCACATTAAAATCAGGATAAGGTAAGATGGCAAAGTATTGTAAATTATCAATGTTTAAATCAGGGGTAAATGCCCTATCACTAATAAACAAACTAAGGTTTTTAATTGATATTTGTGTTACATCTCTAGTTGATAATGTGAGGAGATTTTGTTTTTCCCTCTCTTCTTTGATATTTTCTAATTCCTTTTCAGAATAATATTGCGGCCATACGTAAATTGGACTTGGACCCAAATCTCCATAAGAGCTGAAAATTAAACCTTTGACTATCGATGTCTTAAATAGTTCTTCCATTTTTTTTAAGTAATTTTTGTTTTATTTTAAATTTTAAAATATCTTACAATAATTAAGCAAAATTAATTATTTATTACTTTATATTAATTTCATAGATGATACTCGAAAAGATTGCAAACAGCATAAGAAATAATCAATATATTATCGAAAAGAAAGAAATCAATCCGATAGTTCAATACATCGAAAAAAATTCTTTCAAGAGTACCAAAATCTTTAGAGATATTGGGGAAGACGCTGCTGCTGTAGAAAATGACGATAAATATATTTTAATCACAACAGATAGAATAAAAACCTCATTTATCGAGAATTTCCCTCGAGGTGCTGGCTATTCATCAATTTTAGTTAGTATCGATGATATTTATGCCTGTGGAGGTATTCCACTCGCAGCAAGTATTATTATTTCCTTAAGAGATCCTAATATCTATGAGGATCTATTAGCAGGAATTTGTGAAGGTTCTATGAAGTTTAAAGTTCCAATAATCCGAGGACATACAAATACCCAAGGAAAATGTTACGAACTAAGTTCTACTATGATCGGAGAAATTAATAAACAAGATTATATTTCAGCAGGTAATGCACAAGTTGAAGATAATATAATACTGGTTGTAGATTTTGATGGAAGAATTGGAAAAGCAAGTAAACTTTTTTATGACACTACAATGTTCAAAAGTTCAGAAGAAGTGCTTTGGAAAAGAAGATCCATGAATATTATAGCAACAAAACATATTGTAAACGCTTCAAAAGATATTTCTAATGGAGGTATTTTTGGAACTTTATTACAACTTATTAATTATTCAAAGGTTGGCGCGGATGTAAATATTTCACAAATTGAAATACCTCCCACATTGATTAATCAAGGATATGATTTAGAAACTTATATTAGAATGTACTTAACAACCTCTTTCTTACTTACTGCACCAGAAAAAAATTGCACGGAAATTATAGCTATATTTCAAGAATATGGATTAAATGCTAATATTATTGGTAATATTATTAAAGATCCGAATCTTTTGAGAATAAATAATGGAAAAGAAGAATCTATTGACGTACTCCGATTTTAGCAATACAAGCGATGGCAACTAATCTTCATAAGAATAAAGCGAGATCCTTAAATCCTTTGAAAATTATTACCACGTCATAATAGAAGTAAATTACATAACTAATAAATTGAATTATGATAAATTTAGAAGTAAAAATCCCAGATACTCCCGGTAGTTTAATTGAATTGATAAAACCAATATCAAATAATGGGGGAAATGTTTATGGTATACTCCATTTTCATGACAGAAAAACAAATAATATGATCCCTGTAAATATTTCTTTCGAATTAAGCGAATCGATTCAAGAAGTAAGTTTAAAGAAAATAAAAAGTGAGTTAAAAGAAAGAAATATTCAAATAGAGAATATAGCTTATGGGATTGAAAAAAAATTAATAACAGTTCTTCTCACTGGACATGTATTTGATACAGATGTAATGGATACTATAAAAAAATTAGCATCTAAAAATATAAGTGTGTTGGAGTTGCAAGCTAAATTTACAGAGTTAGAAGAAGTGAGTAATGTCAAGCTTAAGATCGAATTCCCTGAAGAAATGAGTAAAAATGAGCTTATTGACACTCTCAGGGAGATTTGTGATAAAAAAAATCTATTATTAATTACTAGTTAAAAGAAATTAATTTCTTATATATAAAATGTGGAATGCTACCCTAGCGACTAAATTATTAATTTATATTAAATATCAACTAAATAAGACCTGATTGAAAAAATGAATGTTAACATTTGTCTAATCGGAAAGGGGATAGTTGGAACTAGCCTAATTCAGATTTTATTAAATAAAAAAGAGTTTTTTGAACGAAAATTTAATATTAATTTTGTAGTGAATTCAATAATAGAAATTGATGGTGCTCTTATTAATTCACAAGGAATTGATTTAAAGGAAGTTATAGATATCAAAGAAAATTTTAGACGTTTACCCTATTGGGAGAAGGATGCAAAGTTTGAAGATATAACATCGAAACTAAATATAGCTATCTGTATAGAAACTACACCCACTAATCCGAAGACTGGGGAACCAGGGCTATCTCACATAATCCATGCCCTAGATAATAAAATAGACGCCGTTTCGTCTAATAAAGGACCGCTTTATCTTGAGTATGAAAAATTAAGAAAGTTAGCTAAATTAAATAATTGTTATTTAAAATATGAGGCAACTGTAGCAAGTTGTGTTCCCACTTTGGGAATTAAAGAAGCTTTAATTGCGAATGAAATTATCAGTATTAAAGCTATATTAAATGGCACTTCTAATTTTATTTTGAGTAGAATGACTACTGAGGGTATAAATTTCGATTTAGCTTTAAAAGAAGCACAGGAATTAGGATATGCTGAATCAGATCCTACATTGGATGTCGAAGGCTATGACGCTGCAGGGAAGTTGGTAATTTTGGCAAATGAACTACTAGGATGGTCTAAGAAGATAACTGATGTACAAGTAGAGGGTATTTCAAAAGTTTCATCACATACAATAGAATTAGCTAATACTGATGGTTATGTTATTAAACATTTAGCGATTGCTGAGAATAACAAACTAATCGTAACCCCTCGTTTAATTGAAAAACATTCTCCCCTAAATATTAGTGGAAACCTAAACGCTATGGAACTACAAACCAAATATGCAGGCCCAATATTGTTAATAGGAAGAGGTGCTGGAGGATTTGAGGCGGCATCTGCCATTCTAAATGATTTAATTTATATTTCAAAAAGGAGAGGATATATTACTTGAAAAGGGATTTTAAAGCAGTCGTTTCTGTAATTGGAGCAAGTGAAATTAATAAAGAAATAGAAGAAAAAACAATTGAAATTGGAAGATTACTCGCAATTAATAACTACGCGGTGGCATGTGGAGGACTTACGGGCGTAATGGAAGCAATATGCAAAGGTGCTAAAGAAGAGGGGGGTTTTACAATAGGAATAATTCCTTATACAGAAAAAAGTATGGCAAATAAATATGTTGATGTTGTTATCCCCTGTCCTTTCTCTCAAGCTAGAAATATTGTAGTTGTACTAGCTGGAGATATATGTTTAGCTATTAGTGGTAAAGCCGGAACATTATCTGAGATTTGTTTTGCATGGATATATAATAAACCGATTATAGCCTTATCTAGTGTTGAAGGATGGTCTTCTAATATTGCTAATCAAAGGTTAGATGATAGGAGAAGTGATATGATACATGGAGTAGATAATCCCTCAGAAGTAATCACCAAAATTAATGAATTGCTAAAATAAACATGAGTGATCTCTAATGATAAAATTCCACTCAACAAATCACAGTACTCCAGATGTCAATTTTAAAACAGCTGTTCTAAAAGGACAAGCCCTAGATAAGGGTTTATATATGTTAAACCAGATTCCGAAAATAAATCAGGAAGTTATTTTTAATTTTAAGGACTTAAATTTACAGGAAATAGCGTTTCAGGTCTTAAAAATAATTTTAGATCAGCAAATCCCTGAGAAAGATCTGAAAAAGATTATAAAAAATGCTCTGAATTTCGAAATTGGATTAGAAAAAATTACACAAAATGACTACTTATGCCATTTAACTAAAGGTCCTACTTGCAGTTTTAAGGATTTTGGAGCTAGAATCTTAGCAAGACTAATGGAATATTTTCTATCAATCGATAAAAAAAACATAATTATTTTAACCGCAACATCTGGTGACACTGGGGGTGCCGTAGCCCAAGCGATGTATTCTATGTCAAGAATAAAGGTTATTATACTTTATCCAAAAAATGAAGTAAGTGATCTTCAAAGAAAACAGATGACAACATTAGGAAAAAACGTTATCGCAATAGGAATTAATGGAAAATTTGATGACTGTCAAAAACTAGTGAAAACAGCATTTGCGGACGAAGAATTAGAGGACTATAACCTTTCGTCAGCAAATTCTATCAATATCGGTCGTCTACTTCCGCAATCAATTTATTATTTCTGGAGTTATTCACGTATCGTTAAAACTATGGATGAAAAAGTAATATTCTCAGTCCCATCAGGTAATTTTGGAAACCTTACAGCGGGAATTATCGCATATAAAATGGGATTGCCTGTTGAAAGATTTGTTTCAGCCGTAAATGAAAATGATGAATTCCCAAAATTCTTAGAATCTGGAAGTTACCATTCAATCGTACCTTCAAGAAATTGTTTATCATCAGCTATGAATGTTGGTAACCCTAGTAATCTAGCACGTATTTTTGATTTATATGGGGGACAAATTGATGAAAATGGAATTATCATTAAAAATCCGGCTTTAAATGATCTAAGATCAATTATTACTTCCTATTCTATATCTGACAGTTTAACTAAAGAAACAATAGTAGATTTTTATAAACAATATAATAGAATAATTGAACCCCATGGTGCAGTTGGATGGGCAGCTCTTCAGAAGTATCATAAGAAAAATTCCCATCAAACTGGAATCAAATCAATTACTTTTGAAACTGCTGATCCTGCAAAATTTCCTAATGAAATTATCTCCTTAATAAAAGTCGAACCAAAATTACCAAAATCGTTAGAGAACATTCAGAATAAAGAAGAAAATCCAAATCCTGTTGAAATTACTAAGTATGAAGATTTCAAATCTTTTGTCCAAAATAAGATGTAATGCGTAATTTAAATAAATGATAATATTATTTTTATCTTACAAAAGAATATATTAATTAATATCTTCCTATACGTAAAAAGGTGAAATTTAACTTTGGAGAAGGATCTAAAACAATCAATCTTATATCTGAAAAAAGAAGAACCTGAAGCCCAAGTGGCTGCTACCAAAATCTTATTCACGGGGCTCGACGATGCAGGCAAAACAAGTATTATCCTTGCTCTTCAGAGAGAATTTTCAAAAATCGCAGTACTCTCTCCTACTAGAGGCGCACAGAGAAGAGTCTTTGATTTTTTAGGAAAAGAAATCGCAGAATGGGATCTTGGGGGACAAATTAGTTATAGAATTTCATACTTAAAGAACCCGAGTAAGTTTTTTGATGGAACTGAGATTGCAATTTATGTTATCGATATTCAAAATAAACCAAGAATACCTGAAGCAATAAGTTATTTTAAGGATGTAGTAGTGCAATTTAACCAATTAGAAATCGAACCCCCAATCTATATATTCCTTCATAAATTAGATCCTGCTTTAAGAAGAGGTGCTGCAAATGAAATGCAAAATCTTACAATAGACTTAAAAGAACAAGTAAAAAAGGCTACAGATTATAAAGAATTATACTTCTATGAAACTTCGATTTACGATTTTAGTACCATTATACGAGCAATGTCTGAAATTATGCTTAGTTTATACCCAAAATCTGAATTGATAGAAAAGACCATTACCGAATTCGCAAAAAAGATTGACTCCCAAGGAGTGGTTGTAATTGATGATAATTCCCTTGTAATCGGTTCTTATTATAAAGATGATGAAACTAAACACCTACTAACGGCCTCAACTCCGTATTTTCTTACATTAAATGATAACATTCAGTACACTGGTGTGCTGGAAAACAAATATGAAGATAAAATGATTGTTCAAAGATTTGGAAAGAACTTTATCTTTAAGCAAATTAGCTTAAAAAAGGATTCAACACCATATTATTTACTGCTTCTCAAGGAAGATCCTGTATTTCAAAAAGAAGATTTTTTCTTCTTTGCAAATATAATGAAGGAGATTTTGTACAAGTAGAAGTAAAAAATTATGTTGTATAATATTTGTCTAATTTATCGTAGCTAAAATTAATAAAATCAAATTTTTACTAATAAATTATACAACAAAAAACTAAAAATCAAGACTTTCTTATATTTCTATAAGGATTATTGGCTATAACAGTTTTTTAAGATTTTAAATTCATGGAGGAGAGATAATACAATTATCATTTGTCAAAATTGTGGTACAACAAATAACGAAAAAGTAAATCGCACTTGTAGAACATGTGGTGCTTTACTTCCAATCTCTTCAAAATCAAAAAAAACTCGGAAACCAAGAATTGTTGTAGAACAACAAGACAATACAAAATCCTCTAATCAAAAGGTTGAATTACAAGAAATTCCAAAAGAACCGAAGTTAACTCTCAATGAAATTCCGGTAGAGACCAACCAAACTGTTGAGAATGAATCTCTTAT
>JAGXNO010000049.1 GCA_019894975.1 Promethearchaeota archaeon
ATCTAGCCCAGCTCTATAAGGATTGTAATAGTGAGAAATGGAACTGGTTCGAAAATTATCTTACTTATTCAAATAGTAAATTGCCTGAGGCTCTTTTTTTTTGCTATAAAACAACTAAAGATGACAAATATTTAATAATTGCCAAAGAATCTTTAGACTTTCTTATTTTTATTTCATTTAAAGACGGAAAATTTGCTCCTATTGGTCAGAACGGATGGTATCACAAAAATGGCCATAATGCTAGTTATGACCAACAGCCAGTTGATGCTGCTTCAATGGTACAAACATTGAGCGTTGCTTATGATATCACTAAAGAGAATAGGTATATGAAACTTGCAATCGAAACATTTTATTGGTTCCTTGGAAAAAATTCTCTGAATCAAGAAGTTTATAACAATTTAACGGGTGGTTGCCACGATGGTATTGGAGAGTATTCTCTAAACATGAATCAAGGGGCTGAATCATCAGTTTCTTATTTGCTTGCTAGACTTTCACTTCAAATATCAAATCAATAATAAAGTAAAGAGAGAACGAAGCAATAATGAGCTAATCTATGCTTAGTTCATATTAACAAACATGTCAAATGGGGATTTTTATACCCTTTTCTTTAAATTCACTAAAGTAAATTCCTAAGTATGATAAAAACTTTTATTCACGAAATTGATAAACAAATTTCTTCTAATCAGGAATTATATGATCAAACAAATTTTGAGATTTTTAAAGAGAGATTACAGAAGTTAGAATCTCTAAAACGTGAAATTTTAACAATGATGCAAGATCGTGAATACATTTCGCATTATCCACTCTTTTTTTCAAAATTAGGAAAAATTATTTAGATCCATTTTTATCGTCCTTATCATCAAAATCACCAGAAAAAATTTTACCAATTTTTTCACATGTTCGCTTACAATCTAAAAAGATTAATCCGAGTCTTACATCCTTTGTTGTAGAGACTGTTAATACTGCATTAGGACCCGCTCGTAAAATTAATAAATTTAGGATTATTCATTCTTTACTATGATTTTTACAGTCAGTTTTCATTTTCGGGAACCATTCATACCGGATATAATTGCGCTTATCTCTTTTATTTTATTTTTAGTTGGGAGTATATTGTTGAAAAAAGATCAAAAAATTAAAGGGGTAAATCTCCTCATTATTGGGGGTATTATTTTTATGAAACCTTTATTAACTAAAAAAAAGATAATAAAATATCAACTAAAACTATTATTGTGTAATTAAACTTAAAAGTTTTATAAAATAATGAAAGTAAGGTATTATCTCGACGTTTTAAAAGCCCACCAACCCGGAGTTGATTTAGTAGCTCGTAATCTTTTGAAAATTAATGGAGCAACAAAAGTTTGCATTAAAGTTGATGAATTAGATCAAGAAACAGCTTCTCTCTATATAAACGTTGAAGGGACTAACCTTACTCTTAATGAAATAATTGGAATCTTGGATTCAATGAATTGCGAACTCCACAGTGTTGATCAGGTTGATATGGAAAAAGAGGACTAATAAAGGAAGCCTTTTTCTGCCGAAGTAGCCAAATCGGTCAAAAATATTGATACTCATCGATTGTCAAATGATCATAGGTCCCGAGTGTTGTCTGCATTCCCCAAACGATGTAGGGTGTTATAGTGTCAGGATAGGTTGTGCTGTGAAACTCTTTCCCTGTATAGATATTAAGAATGTCTAAGTTAAAAAAGTTCCTCTGACCTGCATATCTTAAACTGTAGCAAACTAGGGAATAATTAATGAATATAAAGTTAAGTAGATTATACTAACTCCAATATGTATTAAAGTCATCATAGAACCATATTTTAATAATGATTTATAGTTAAAATCTGATACGTCATTTTTTTCTGCTAGATTTAAGGTTATTAAATCACTTGCAGCTCCTTGTGGTAAAAAATTAGAGCCAATATTTATCCCAAGGATGATTGCCATAATAACAATGTTAGGGACTTGCTCTATACCATAAATATTTTGCATTAATGTGATAAATACGAGAGCAGTTGGAACTTGGGCTAAAAAGCCAGACAACACACTTATCATCAGTAAAATTGTTATAGCCGCAATAAGAGCATTATCCGAGATAAAGTTATCTATTAAATCACCAAGAATTATAAAAGTTCCATTTATTTGCATTGTACCCATAAGGAGGAATATTCCTATAAAGAATGTAATAACCTTTAGATCAGTTTTAAGAAGAATGTCTGTAAAGTTTTTTCGATTTAAAAGACACATTATAACCGCACCAACAACAGCGACTAAATAAGCTTCAGGGATAATGATTAATGCAAAAATTATACCCACAAAATATATTGAATTGAAAACAAATTTCTTTTTATTAACAATAGTTATGCTAGGATTCATGATATCAAGAAGAATTTTCTTATAACTTTCAGGAGGGGCTTTTTGTTTTCTAAGCATGGTAAAATCTATAAGGAAAAGGGTGTAAATTAGAGTTGGAATAACTACCAGAGAAAAGTTTAATAGAAAGTAATTAAAATTAAGTGAAAAAGCATTTGCTATAAGAATATTCTCAGCTGAACTAAAAGGAGTATAAACAGACCCAATATTAATTGTAAAACTAAGACCAAAAAGATAAGGTGCTGGATTTATTTTCAGGATTTTACAAGCTTGGATGACGACGGGTACAAAAATAATTATTACTGTAATATCAGAGATAATTGCTGATGTCATACTTGCCATAAAACAGATCAAAAAGAAGAATTTTCTATGATCAGCTTTCGTCCAATGAATGGTTTTTAAGACGATCCACCTAAATATGTTTTGTTCTTCCATAATGGCAACTATAATTTGCATACAGATTATAAAAAATATCGGTTCAAATTCGATATAGGCTATAAATTCTGTAAACCCAACATCAAAGGTAATACCTGCAATAAAACACGCAATAACTGCTGATAGTAATGTAAAAGAAATATAATCTAACCGTTCCTTTGTAAAAATTACCATTATCGCTAGAAATAGGACAGCTGAAGTAATAATTGATACTATCTCATCCATCTTAGGCTTATCCTCAATTAAATCAAATAGATCTAACTAATTCATATTTCTGTAACTTCATT
The DNA here is from genome assembly GCA_019894975.1 of Promethearchaeota archaeon. Classification (GTDB taxonomy): domain Archaea; phylum Asgardarchaeota; class Lokiarchaeia; order Sigyniarchaeales; family SOKP01; genus Loki-b32. The sequence goes on from JAGXNO010000049.1 coordinate 3,096, forward strand.
ATTAAGTTTTGGTGATTACGATTATATTAATTAACACCCATGATCTTGCATTTAATCAGCAAAATAAGCTAATTTTTGTTTTGGGAGAAATGATTGACCCTTAAATAAATAACACACCAAAAAAGGATTAACAGATTTCATAAGAACTGTATATTTAGCCGATCAAGCCCTTCAGACATTAATCTAATCAAGTAACCAACATTAAAAAATGTGAATAGTTTTACATTGTAAATATTAGGATCTCCATTCAATTTATAACTAAAAGCTTATTATTACATCTTAAAAAGTGAAATAAAATGAAAACCCTTAGGGAATCTATTGAAATAAATGTCTCTCCCGAAATCATTTGGGATTGGATCTTACATATTGCAGAAAATTACCTTGAATGGCATCCTTCTCACATTAAAGCTAATTGGGAAACAGAAATAGCTAGTGAGGTTGGCTCTATTTTGTATGCTGAAGAAGATATTAGTGGAGAATTTTTAAAGATGAGTTCTAAGTTGACTAGACTTATCCCAAACAAGCTGTATAGATTTAAGACTGTAGGGTCTTTAAAACTCATACTAGCTGGTGGTTCTTTTGAAATAGAACCCTCCGAAAAAGGGAGTATTTTCACAACAACTCTAGACTTTCACATGGGCAAACTACTTTCGAAATTTATTAAGAAGAAAGTGCAACAAATATCCCAACACATGATTGAAGAAGGACAAAATTTGAAAAAGATTTTAGAGAAATAAAAAAAGAAAAAAAAAACAATAAAAAAAAATCATTACTCGATAGGTTGGAAAATAAGTTTTTGGTCGTAACCAAAACTTAGAAAAAATAGAATTAATTATTTTTTATGCTTTCTATAACAATCTCGACAATAGACAGGTCTGCCTTCTTTAGGCTCAAATGGAACTTCGCACTCGTTTCCGCAGTCGGCACATGTGGCTTTGTGCATCGTTCTATTGCCATAATTTCTATTAGACATACTTTCACCAAATTTTAATTTTATACTTGAACCTATGAAATATCTCTGTTCAAACATGTAAGATATATTTTTAAATATAATAAACCTTGGTATTATGAAAATTACGCTTCAAAATTGTGTTAGAAAATATCTTGGTTATTTTTAGTGTAATTGGGTTAAATTGAGGTATTTAGAGAGAAAAAAGTGAAAGCGTTTAAAATTTTAGGGGGATAGGACTTTCAATTATAAAAAATACATCCGAGTATTCAATCTTGATACCACTTGCTGGGCCTTCAACATCTATTACCAAATCTTCTATAACGTAGGGAGCTACTATATCACTATAGAATGTTTTAGTATTTGGAATCTGCAATATCTTCTAGACCTTTAATTGTGCCTAAAGTTAATCCATGGTCCATAGGTATTATTATAGTTCTTTTAGTTTTTCTATCAATAAATTCGAAGGTTGCTAAGAAGAAAGTACAAGAAATATCCCAATTAAGTATAATTAAGGAACTAGAGAGTATTGACTAAAATGGATTTTTAACTCTTTTATGTTTATTATTTTAATTCTTCTTAAGGAATTGAGGGAAAAAGTTAAATATTCTATAGAATTATATTTATTATAACTCTATAGAGGAAAAAATACATGCCTACAACAATCCAAATTGATGATGAAACCAAGAAAAAGTTATTTAGGATCAAGCTAAGATTAGAAGAGCAAAAGGGGGAAGCTGTAACATATAACGATCTCATTGAATATCTAATAGAAAGCCAACCATCGAACCTGATTAGAAAATCAAATTTACAGAAATTCAGAAGCTTGAAAGGTATATTATTAAAATCTGGAAAGAAGACATATTTAGAAGAAAGAAGAAGGGATTTAGACAAAGAAGAAAACCTTGCCCCTTTTAAAGAATAAAAAGAAGTGATTCAATGAACATTAAAGAAATCTTAATTGATACCCCTAATCTTGTTTTGGATACAAGTGTTTTACTTGGTTATTTCATGAATGAGGCAAAAGATATTAATTCATTATTAGAGGAGTATATTTTTACCCAAGAATCAAAGATAATACTTTATGGGCATAATCTAATTAAAACAGAACTTTTTTATGTAATATGTCGCGAAAAAGGTGTCACTGAAGCTGAGATGGTTTTAAAAAAAATAGAAGGCATTATGAACATCATAAGTGATACATGGTTGTTCAAAAAGGCAGCAAATATTAAATGTAGATATCCTCTCGCAATTTCAGATTGTTTCTCAATTTCCTTATCCATCCTTCAAGAATGTCCTTTGTTTTTCCTTCCAGAAGTCGAGTTATCGAAAACAATTGTAGACAAAATAAATAGAGAATATAATGCGAAAATTCAAATAGTGTGAAAAAGGTACTAGATTGACTAAATCTGAATACCATATAACTAGAAATCCAAACTTATATTGCACGTTTCGTGGCTTTACACAAAGAACTTCAAGATACCGTTATAGCCAGAACATCGTATATTCTTTAGTTACAGCCTTAATTATCTAATTGAACTCCACAAGAGATACAAAATTTACCGGTTTTGCCGTTTTTTTCTCCGCAAATGGCACAAAATATTGTTGTACAATTTTTCATTCATAGTCATAATATTTAATTTAAACTTAAGACAATTATAAAAATCGCAAAAAATAATAAGATAATATTAAAAGGAATTTAGGTCCACGATATGAAGTATGTTAGATTAGGGAAAACTGGGATTGAAGTTTCCCGAATATGTTTGGGCATGATGTCCTTTGGGAATAGCCGAGAGTGGGAACTTGAAATTGACCAAGCAAGGCCCATTGTGAATAAAGCATTGGATTTAGGAATAAATTTCTTCGATACAGCGAATGTATACTCAGCAGGTAGGTCAGAAGAAATTACTGGTGAGTTACTTAAAGAATCAAGAGAGGATGTTATAATTGCTACAAAAGTTTATTTATCTGCATCAGGGATTAGAGATCCAAGAGAGAAACCAAATCAAATAGGATTGTCACGAAAACTAATACGAAGAGAAATAAATGGATCTTTAAAAAGACTTGATTTAGATTACATTGATTTATATCAAATTCACCGACTGGATTCGAATTTACCTCTTGAAGTAATCCTAAGAAGTTTAAATCATTTAATTAATGAAGGAAAAGTACTCCATATAGGTGCAAGTTCCATGTTTGCATGGCAATTTGCTAAAAGTTTATGGATTGCTGAAAGATATGGTCTGGAGCCATTCAGAACTATGCAGAATCATTATAATCTTATATACAGAGAAGAAGAAAGGGAAATGATTCCATTGTGTAAAGATCAAGGAATAGGTATAATTTGTTGGTCACCATTAGCACGAGGATTTCTTAGTGGAAGATATTCCCGTTCAGATGAACCTGATTCTCCTCGAGTAAGATCGGATCCGAATTTGAAGAGAAGATATTTCCATCCCTTAGATTATGATGTTTTGGAAGCTGTAGTAGAACTTGCTCAGGACAAGGGTGTCTCTCCTGCTCAAATTGCTCTCGCATGGATGTTTTCAAAGGATTATGTCTCATCTCCGATATTGGGAGTTACAAAAGTAGAGCACGTTGAACAAGCGGTTGAAGCTTTAGATATAAAACTTTCAAACGATGATATTAAGAAATTAGAAGAACCTTATGTACCACATCAAATAATAGGACATGTTTAAGGTATAGAGCACGGCAACAATATTTAGTCAATAATTCGTCGGAGTATCATCTCAAGAGTTCCATTTGATCTTTTCGTGCCTATGAGAAATTTTCGAGGTTTAGGTTTTTGAACGGGAGATTGGACATAGATATCGACAGGAAACTTATGTATTATGGCTTTCTCCAGATTTTCTTCCTGTGGAATCAAATTTCTTTCGGTTAGTGTTATATAATATACGCTTGTACTGCTATTGCATCTAGGGCATCCTGGAATAAATTTAGAACTAATGAAAATGACAGGATCCTCGAATTTGGGTAGATTTGTTTTAAGGTACTCGCCTAATTCTCCCGATGCGATTATTTCCATATAAGATCCCATATTTATTTAGTTATTTTAACTTGGTCTTTTTGGATTAAAACATTTGAGGATCAATTATCAGTTTTTCTGATTGTTAACAGTTACGTAATCAATTCTCTAATCTTGGTTCATACTTTTTAGCCATACTTCCTCTTATGTTAATAGTATTTAGAGTAGACTTTACTAAAATGATAATATTTTAAAAGCATTAATTTAAAATATATTGAGATTTGTTTAGGCATAACAATAATTTAAGAAGTTTTTCTTATGGAAAATAAAGAAATAGTAAGATTTTTAGTAATTATTGGTGGGATAATCGGTATTTTTCAAGCCATCCTTAGCTTTGGTAATTGGGGTCTAGGTTTTTGGGGCCCAATGGCTGCTGTTAATATTTTTTCATCAATAGTTGGGATAATAATAGCTATCCTAGTACTCTTAAGCGTATTTCGACCGGGTGATCCAATTCCTTACAAAGCTTGGTTGTTAATTCTATTTGGAGTTTTATTGACTTTTTTTAACTCTTGGGTAGGAGGAGTATTGGTTTTAGTTGCCGGAATACTTTGGCTAGTATGGAAACTCTAAATCTTTTTTTTTTTATTATTATAGAGCATTTTGACGGATTTTGTTTTAATGTTCCATAGTTATTACTAATTTTCCTCTAACGTGTCCTTCTTCAAGATACCGCATAGCTTCAGCAACCTCACTTAACGGATAACGTTTATCTATAACAGGAACTATTTTACCGGCTTCAAAAAGCTCTTTGATAGAATCCATATCGTCTTTATTGTTTGGTTTCCAAACCACGAGACCCATTTTCTTACTTCCAAATATTGATATCAATGGTCCTAGGAAAATAGTTTGGAGAATCGTACCCTTGGAACCTCCGACCAGACCAAAGATTCCCTTGGGATTCAAAGCACGCTTGTAATCAAATATCGAATGATGTCCTGCAACATCAAGAATCCGGTCATAACGCTGTCCACTTTTGGTGAAATCTTCTTGAGTGTAATCAATGACATGGTCTGCACCAATGGAGCGTAGCATATCCAATTTCTCCGTGCTGTCCACGCCAGTTACTTCAGCCCCAAATGATTTTGCAATCTGCACTGCAAACGTTCCCATACCACCACCCGCACCATTAATCAAAACCTTTTGTCCTGGTTGGATCTGTCTTTTTTTTTTTTTTTTTAGACCTTGAATGGCGACTACTGCTGATTGAGGTATGGTTGCTGCTTGTTCGAATGTCATACTGACTGGTTTCAGCCTTAATTCTTTTTCAGGAACGCATACATACTCAGCAAAAGCCCCAAAACCAGGTTTGGTTAAATCCGCTAATATCTCATCACCTATCTGAAACTGCTTTATGCTTCTACCAGCCGCTTCAATCCGCCCCGCGATGTCAGATCCAAGTATCTCATATCTCGGTTTTCGAGAAAAGGGTGGTTGATATCTACCTCTCATTAAATCCAAATCAGCTGCATTTAAGGATGCAGCATGAATCTTTACCAGTACCTCATTTTCCTTGGGAGTCGGTTTTTCCACTTCTTGAAGCTGAAGAACTTCTGGTGACCCGTATTCTGTGTATACAATTGCTTTCATGAGTATTCCTCTAAGATCACTTTGATTCAGTATATTTAATATAATCCTAATTAGAATGCTTTCTATATAATCCTTACTAGAATGTGTTTTTTGGCTAGAAAAGAATTAGATAACCTATTTCTTTTTTATTATTATTAAGAATTTTGCTTTCTGATATACGTCCATCTTTTTTAATACTGTTTACTTCTGATTAAGAGAGCAGGATAACGATTTAACTGAATAGCAAATCAGATTTATTAAGGTGCATATTGACTCATATTGATTAAGTAAAAAAAAAAAAATTATTGTTAAAACTCCTTATTTATTGCCCTTAATTAAAAAGCTTTTTCTCTTTTTTATAAGAATTAAGCTAATTATACTTAAGGTTGTAATTATAAGAAATGCATTACTGAATGGAATAGATTCCCCAGAGGAGGAAGACCCAGTAATCGTTACTTTTATTGTACCAGAACCAAAATTTCCGTTATCATCGGTTATTGTAATTGTAAATTCATACACGCCAGGTTCAAGTCCTTCAGTAATATCATAGGTAATTGTGCCTCCACTCGTCCATGTTAATGGACCTATGACGATTCCTGTCCCGTTTAATTCAATGGTGTATGTCCCGGGGAAGATATCTGTTGCGCTCCATGAAATATTTAAATTACTGTATCCAATCTCAATCATAATATCATTTGAACTAAATGTAATAACTGGATCAGTAGTATCTTCGACAGTAAAAATAATACTCTCACTAGTGGAATTACCAATATCATCTGTGAAATTAACGATGTAGGTATATGTGCCTAAGCTAAATCCATTGGGGATGTTATAAGTTATGGCATTTCCGCTTGTCCAAGCTGAAGGTCCAACTATTATACCTGATCCTTGCAGTTCAATTGTATAAATGTTTGGATCTGTGTCAGTCGCTGTCCACGATAAACTTTGTCCAGTATATCCGAATTCTACATTAAAACTTCCTGGACTGTTAGTGATAACTGGCGGATTGTTTGCTTGAACCGTAAAATTAACACCATCTGTTGCATAGTTGTCATAGTCATCGGTAAAGTTAACTAGGTAATAATAATAACCTACAGCAATAGCATCAGGAATATTGTAGGTAATTGGATTTCCAGATGTCCAACTCGTTGGTCCTGCTACTAATCCAGATCCTGAAAATTCGATGGTATAAGTATCTGGATGAAGATCAGTTGCATTCCATGAAATAGAGGCGCCAGTATATCCTTCTTCTACAAAGATACTGGTAGGATTAAACGTGAATACTGGGGGGGTAGAATCCTGAACTGTAAAAGTGACTGTGTCTGCTATTGAATTTCCAAGAGTATCTGTAAAATTTATTTCATAGGTATAAGATCCTATGCTAAATCCATCAGGAATGTCGTATGCAACTGAAAATCCGCTTGTCCAACTGCTTGGACCTGCTACAGTTCCAGATCCCTGTAAAATTATAGTGTAAATATTGGGGTTGGTATCAGTTGCAGTCCATGATATACTCTGCCCGGTATATCCAAACTCTACTGAGTAATCACCAGTAGAACTTATTATTATCGGGATATCTGCTCCATATCTCTGTCTTACTTGAATGACAGCTAGCCCGGGATCAAAATCAGCAACATACGCGTAATCTCCTGTTACAAAAACATCAAATGAAAATCTATCTGTATCTCGATATGTTGGACTTCCTGGATTAGTTGGGTCTGAAACATCGATAATTGCTAATCCTGAAGATTGATCAGCTACAAATGCGGTATCGCCACTTACAAAAACACCAAGTGCTAATCCCGAAGTATCTTCGTATACTGGTGAACCTGGATTTGTGGGATTAGAAATGTCAATGACAGCCAAACCCGAATCGTAGTCTGCAATATAAGCATAATCACCACTTATATATACATCATGTGAACTTCCAGTAGTATCTTCGTATACTGGTGAACCTGGATTTGTGGGATCTGAGATATCGAAGACTGCTAAACCTTGACCTCCAACAGCTAAGTAAGCATAATTCCCCTCTACATAAATACCCTCAGCTGATCCAGGGATATCTTCAAACACAGGAGTCCCTGGATTTGTAGGATCGGAAATATCAATAACAGCTAAACCATTATCACCTACCGCTACATACGCATAATCTCCACTTACAAATACATCATTCGCAGATTCTGTTGTGGCTTCGTAAACAGGGGCTCCTGGATTTGTTGGGTTAGAAATGTCTATGACCGCTAAACCATCAAACCCGTTAGCGATGTAAGCATAATCACCGCTAATAAAAACATCAAATGCATAGCTAGCTGTATCCTCATAAACCGGAGTTCCAGGATTAATAGGATCGGAAATGTCTATAACTCCTAATCCCGATGTCCTAGCTGCAATATAAGCATAATCTCCACTTACAAAAACACCTTGTGCATCTCCAGTTAGATCTTCATAAATTGGTGTTGACGGAATTATATTTTCCGAAATATCAATAACCGCTAAGCCCTCTTCATAATCCGCTACATAGGCATAATTTCCACTCAAATAGACATCAACCGCATTCCCATTCGTATCTTCATAAAGAAATAGTTTGGGATTTGTTGGGTTAGAAACATCGATAATCGCTAATCCCTCTTCATAAGCTGTTACATAGACATAATCTCCATCCACGTAAACTTCTTTAGCATATCCATTTGTATCCTCGTAGACTGGGGTTAGCGGATTTGTAGGATCGGAAATGTCAATGACAGCTAATCCCCCACCACCATCTGCGATATACGCGTAATCTCCACTTACATAAACACCTTCTGCCCAATCTGCTGTATCTTCATACACGGGTGGTCCTGGATTAGTGGGGTCAGAAATGTCAATGACAGCCAGCCCCGAGGTACCACATCCGAGGTAAGCATAATCCCCTTCAATATAAATACCACGAGCACCCCCAGTTGTAGATTCATACACAGGTGTCCCTGGATTAGTTGGATCCGAAATGTCAATGACCGCTAAACCATTTAAATCAGCCAGATAAGCGTAATCTCCACTCACAAAAATGTCAAATGAAAATCCGCTTGTATCTTCCTGAATGGGTGTTCCGGGGTTTGTTGGATCTGAAATATCAATGACTTGTAAACCATTGCTATAAGCGGCTACATAAGCATAATCCCCACTCACATAAACATCACGAGCTGATCCTGAGGTGTCTTCGTATACGGGAGTTCCAGGGTTTGTCGGGTTAGAGATATCGATGATTGCTAAACCATCGCTATTATCGGCTACATAAGCGTAATCTCCACTCACGTAAATACCACGAGCATCTCCAGTTAAGTTTTCATAATAAATAGAAGAATTTAGGGGTAATTCTTCTGAGTATATACTGTTAGAACTACGTTCAGGAACGTAATTAACTACTGATAAAGAAGTAATCAGAATTATGAGTAAAATATTTGTCTTTATTAAATTTGCTCTTAAATTTTGCATTGAATTCACCATTTTATTAATTTTTTTTAAAGATTTCTTTTAATATTAAGATAAAACATAATTGTATTTATGAGTATCTTTGTAAAATTGACAAAACAGTCCATTTCCTTCTATAAGAAGAGTGAACAACAAAGAAAAGTAATCAAATTCGTTAATATACCCTTTATTTTCGCAATTATTAAGAATCAGATTAAAATGCTAAAAAAATAATAAAAAAAAAGATTAGATTTAGTATATCATCAATTATTCATTTTAAAACGGGAACTAGGACGTAACTTCCTTTTTCTTAAAATAACAAGACTTATAACCATTAATCCGGTAAATAACCAGAAAAGATTACCAAACGGGATTGCTCCATCTGATGAACTAGTTATGGTAACAGTTATTATAGCAGATGCAGAATTCCCACCTTCATCAGTTAAGATAATATTAAAGGTATAATCTCCAGGGGTTAAATCTAAAGGTAAGTCATAATTAATTGGGTCTCCACTTGTCCAACTTATCGGACCAACGACAATTCCCGTACCTACTAGTTCGATCGTATAAGTATCTGGAGTTGCATCTGTTGCTGTCCATGAGAGATCCAAGTCACTATATCCGACTGCAATAGTGACGTTACCAGAACTAAAAGTTATAATGGGATCAGTGGTATCTTCTATCGTAATAGTAACTGAATCACTAATCGTATTACCTCCTTGATCAGTAAAGTTAGCTCGATATGTATAAGGGCTTAGCCCGAGTCCATCGGGAATGTTATAATAAGCATTTATGCCAGACTCCCAGGTAGTAGGTCCTGCAACAATTCCGATACCTATAAGTTCAACCGTAAAGGTATCTGGGGTTGCGTCAGTCAGCGTCCATGAAATGCTTCTACCTGTGTACCCAGCTTCTATAGATATATCATTAGGGATGAGTGTAAAGAATGGATCGATTGTATCCTCAATAGTTACAAGTACATCATCTTGGATATAATTCCCATAATCATCCCAAAATCTAATTGTATATTGATATAATCTCGCATCAAGCCCATCTGGAATATTATAAGTAATGGTATTTCCGCTGGTCCAAGGTGTAGCATTCACAACAGAGCCTGTGAGTTGTTCAAATATCGTATACGTGTCAGGATTTGCATCGGTCGCAGTCCAGTCCAAAGTATAGCCGCTATAGTCGGATTCAATAGAGAAATCGCTAGGAAAGCCGACAATCAGCGGTTCTTCCTTGTCGATTCTTTGCTTAACTTGGATGATAGCCAAACCTGAGCTATAATCCGCTACGTAGGCATAATCTCCGACTACGTGGACATTACGCGCAGAGCCCGTAGTGTCTTCGTAAACCGATGCTCCAGGATTATGTGGATATCTAACATTTATATGAACAAGCCCCGCAGAACCGTCTGCTAAATACGCATAATTACCACTAAGGAAGACACCATATGCATCTGCAGTTGTAATGGCATAATATGGAGTTCCTGGATTTGATGGATTAGAAACATCGATAATGGCTAATCCCTCATTGAAGTCTGCCACGAAAGCATAATCTCCCTCGACCCAAACCCCTGCAGCATATCCATTTGTATCCTCATAGACAGGGGTTCCTGGATTGGTTGGATCTGAAATGTCAATAACAGCTAAACCCGAATCACCATCGGCAACATAAGCATAATCCCCACTTATAAATACATCCCCTGCCCAATCTGCTGTATTTTCATAGACAGGTGTTCCTGGATTTGTAGGATCAAAGATGTTTATAATTGCTAATCCTGAAGCTGCATCTGCTATAAACGCATAGTCTCCCCTTACATGAATACCAAGTGAATTACCACTTGTGTCCTCATAGACAGGTGTTCCAGGATTCGTTGGATTCGAAATATCAATAACAACTAATCCTGCTGCACTGGATGCCACGTAGGCATAATCACCTTGCACATCTACTTCAAAACAGTTTCCGGCTGTATTTTCATACACCGGTGTACCTGGACTTGTGGGATCAGAGATATCGATGACCGCTAATCCCGCGTCGCTAACGGCTACATAAGCATAATCTCCACTTACTTGAACATCCATAGCATTTCCAGTAGTCGCTTCATATACGGGGGTGGTAGGATCTATATTTTCTGCAATATCAATGATTGCTAATCCTGTTGTGCCATCAGCAACAAAGGCATAATTACCAGTAATAAAAACATCAGTTGATGTTCCAATAGTACTATCATATACCGGAATTCCCGGATTTGTAGGATCAGAGATGTTTATAATTGCTAATCCAGAACTATAATCTCCCACATAGGCAAAATCTCCTTCTACCAAAATCCCCCTGGCAGCACCTGTTGTATCTTCATACACAGGGATTCCCGGGCTTGTGGGATCTGAAATATCAATAACTGCTAACCCAGAATCCCTATCTGCCACGTAAGCATAATTTCCACTAATAAATACACCTACCGCCCAATCTGCTGTATCTTCATACACAGGGGTTCCGGGATTTGTAGGATCTGAGATATCAATAATTGCTAGTCCTGTAGTACCATCAGCAACATAAGCATAATTACCGCTTATAAAAACATCACCTGAGTTTCCTCCAGTGTCTTCATATACAGGTGTTCCTGGATTTGAAGGGTTAGAAATATCGATCACTGCTAATCCAGAAGTACCCGTAGCAAGATAAGCATAATTTCCACTAATAAATACACCGAGAGCTTGTTGCGTTGTATCTTCATACACAGGAGTTCCCGGATTTGATGGATCAGAAATATCAATAACAGCTAAACCTGAGTTGCTATCTGCCACATAGGCGTAATTACCACTTACATAGACATCCCTCGCATTTCCAGTCGTATCCTCGTAAATAGGTGATCCAGGAGTTGCTATGTTGGTAACGTCAATAACGGCTAATCCGGAGTCATCATCAGCGATGTAGGCATAATTCCCACTTACAACAACGCCATAAGTAGTTCCACTCGTATTACGGTAGTAAATTGAGGAATTTTTCGGAGTAATGGCGTCTAAATCATTGGTTGGATTTCTTAAATTAACTAGGCTTGGATAAAACATTAAAAAAATAATGAATACAACTAGTATTCTTAAAACTTTCATTTTTAGTTTTTGCATTGAAATTCAATTGTTGAAATTTGTGGTTACTAATTATTTATTCCACTATAATAGAAAAATAAATCGGTTAATACCGACAAATATGTCTACTAATTGTCTCTTCTAGTTTTAGAAATTTAATCATTGGTTCTGCTTAAAGAGCAAAATAATGTTTTAATTGAATAAATAATTTGACTTTGTAAGGTGGTATATTGACTCAAATCGACTTTTTCGAGAAATTATTTTACCCAAAAACGCTCGCTTTTATAGGGGCCAATCCAAGAAGAATATGGCATTTAGCTGGATACATAAACAGATTTCCAAAAGATTCTCTGTATATAGTTTCGAATTATATTGATGAACTTAAAGAAAAACATGAAGAATTTATAAAAGGTGTGAATATTTACGCAGATATTTCAGAGATTCCTGATGAAATAGACCACACTGTTATATCGGTCAGCAGAAATAGACTACTAGAAACAATAAAGACCTGTTTAGAAAAAAGATTTTATACTATCCATGTATTTTCAGCAGGAACTGGTGAATTCGATGAGAAAGGATTTGAAATTGAATCAGAATTATATGAATTATTCAAGAACAACAAAAATAGTCGACTTGTTGGACCAAACTGTATGGGACTTTACAGTCCAAGAGGAAAATTCTCATATAGCGGAGGGTTTAGTGAACAAGCAGGTAATTTTGCATTAGTTTCACAAAGTGGAGATCTTACTAATCGGATTGTTTATGATCTAAATTCTAAAGGTGTTTATTTCTCTTTTGCGGCGAGTGTAGGAAACTCAATTTCACTTAGATCTTCAGATTTGATAGACTTCTATAATAGGGACGAAAATACCGATGCTATATTATCCTATATGGAGGGTTTTTCTCAATTTCGAAAGAATGAATTTGAGGGGAGAATCTTTTTCGAATCATTGAAGAAGAATAAGAAACCATTACTTTTATTGAAAGGTGGAATGTCAGAGTTAGGAAAAAGAGCAGCAAGCAGTCATACAGGTTCATTAGCATCACAAGACGCAATTTGGAATTCTATATTCAAGCAGACAAATGCAATCCCAATAGTATCATTAGAAGAGTTAGTAGATACTGCTGTATTGTTTAGATTCTGCTCTAATTGTGAACCAAAACATAATAGTATATTAATGATAACTTATAGTGGAGGATCTTCAGTGTTAGGTGTAGACTCAATTGCTCGATTGAATGCCGGAATAGATGTTCCTGCAATTCGAGAACCCACTCATTCCAAGATGAAAGAATTAATCAGAGTAGGATCAATTACAAATCCTTTGGATCTTCCGGATGTGAGAGACGAAAATGTCCGAATTGAATTGTTCAAATTAGCGGTTAGTGAAGAATATATATCTGGAGCTATTCGGCTTACTGGGGGGCCTAGAACTATGGGAAAAGATCCAGATAAAGAAGTAATAGATAAATTCTATGCCGATTTAATGAGATACAAAGAAATATGCACTAAATTGAATAAACCTTTTATGCTAACTGTTCCTAGTACGAGCGATGAAGATTTCAGAAAAAAGCTAATTGAATTGGAAATTCCTGCTTTCTCCAGCTTTTCAAGGGCAGCTAAAGCTTTTTCGAATTTGTATCGTTATAAAAATCCTAAATATTCAGAGACATAAAATCTACTAATAAGGGTAGAAGCGCTCTAAAGTGTCTATATGAAAGTGAGATAAACTAATCGCCTACAAATCTATGTTTTTTTTTTCTAAATTTACTGTAGTGAACTAGAAGAGGTTCTAGAGGTTACGAGAAAGGGCAGAGAAATTTCAGAAAAAGCGCGTAGAATCTCAGAGGAAATTAATAATGTTCAATACCTTGCTGCAGCATTGAGTTCTGAAGTTGAAATCGTATCAGATATGACAAAATATAAAATAGAATATCAAATACTTTCAATATTACCGAGAAGTATTGCTAAAAACTCAGGATTTAAGAAAAGTCTCTAAGGATACTATTTCAACTCTTATTGAATTAAAAGATATTACAAAAGTTAGCGAAGTTAAGGATGTACTAGTGTTTGTGAGTTATGTAACGAAGGATTCTAACGATTTTAAAATCAGAGATATCGCAGAAATTTAAACTCGCTAAATCAATAAAAAATTCCTAACTTTCACGAGATTGATCAACTTCATAATTTCGAATTTTATAGTATAATTTTTTTTATTTTTGTTTCTATAAAATTAAGTTTGAACAAACATCTTTAAATATCTAAAAGCAGTATATCAATATAACATACTCTTAAGAAATAATATAATTTAATAAAAATTTAATTAAATAATTGAAAAAGTGGAGGAATTAAAAATGGCAGGTTCAGAATATATAAGTTGGAGTCCTATTAGAAGATTAATGAGACATAATGGGGCTCTTATTGTTGCTCGTGATGCTGTAAATGAATTGGTTGATTGGTTGGGTTCATCTGCTGAGAAACTGACAAAAACAGCGTTAACATTAACAAAACACTCAAAACGTAAAAAGATTACTCGGAATGATATCCTTTTAGCTATTAAATACTTCTAAATAGGTAAAAGGCACAAAAATTTATATTTTAAATTTTTTTTCTTTTTTTCTTTTTTAATTCGATAATTTTTTTTCTAAATTTTTTTTGGTAACGCAATATACTGGGCCACTTCTCATTACTACTAAGCAAGAGTTACAACTTGTGCATTTTGCTGGCGAAATATCGCCATTTTTCCACCGATTGGGTAAATCAGGTTCATATATCAAAGGACGACACATCGCAATGAAATCTGCGTGCTTTTCATTAAGTATTTTTTCAGTAGAGAGGGGATTTTTAATACCTCCCACCAGAATCAATTTTGTTTTATTCATTAGTGGTTTTATTATCTTTGCTGTGGATAAGAAATAGTTTTCATCCTCAGATGATTTAATCATTTTGGAGGGATATGGATTTTTATGAAATAATTGGCTTTCATAAATCCCCCCACTAGGTTCAATCGCATCATAACCCGTATCAGCAAGAATCTTTGCTATTTTTGAACTCGTTTCTAATGTAAGCCCCCCAGGTACTGAATCGTCAGTTTGGAGTTTGATTGTAATAGGGAATTTTTTTCCAAGCTCATCTCTGATCTGATTGAAGATCTCTATAAGAATTTTAGCTTTATTTTCAAAACTTCCCCCAAACTCATCTCTACGTCTGTTTGTATAAGGTGAAACAAAATTACTTAGAAGATAACCATGAGACGCGTGGAGTTGGACCATGTCATATCCGCATTCATAAGATCGAATAGCTGTTTCTTTAAATTTTTTAATTAATTGATAAATTTCTTCAATACTTAGTTCTTTTGGTGTTAAACCGGTGGTTTTTTCTGGAATTGGAGAAGGTGCAATAGGAGGGAACTTTGGATGCTCACATTGCCGTCCCAAATGAACAATCTGGATAGCCAGCTTAACATCTGGTTGATCATGAACTATTTCAACTAATTTTTTATGTCCTGGAATATAAGAGTCATTATCTAATCGGAGTTGATATGGACTTCCCGTGCCACTCGGATCTATTCCGGTAAATCCCGTGATAATTAAACCTGTTCCACCACGTGCTAATTCATCATACATATCAAGTATTTTTTGACCAACATAGCCGTATTTTTCAGCTCTATGCTCAAAAGTAGCCGATCTGACAATTCTGTTCTTAATCTCTACATTTCCAATTTTTTGTGGGCTAAAAAGCGTTTTTAGTTCCATCTTTATCTTCACCAATTTGATTTGATTATGTTCCTTTTGGTTTTTTTGCTTCAAACAATCCACTAATTCCCGTAATTTTGAATCTTGACCGTTTTTCAAGAATTTTTTCAATAGCTTTCTCAACTTCAACCTTATTTTCTTGAAAATCAGGTTTTTCTTCAATTGAAAACATTGATTCGATGTAGTTCATTAATGGATCAACGGAGCTAATATTTACTTCATTGATATACTCATAAAACTTAATTTCTGAGAAAAATGGCGTTAGGACTTCATTTCCAGTTTCATTTCTAAATTCACAGAAGAATTTGATCTTCATTTCTGAATATAATCCAAAGTCAGAAAGAAATTCTTTTAGTTCTTGTATATGCTTTTTACTAACTGTGGTAGTGATAAATCTGCCGCCTGGCTTCAATATTCGATTTACTGATGTAAGAGCTTTTTGGATATCTGGAATGTGATATAACATATGGCATCCTATTACCACATCAAAAGTCTGATTTGGGTATGGAATTTTTTCAGCATTAATGATTTCAAATTCTATGGGAAGATTGAGTGGTTCCAGGTTTTCTTTAGCTTTATTGAGCATTTCTTCTGAAAAATCTGATATAGTAATTGAGCAAGTTGAAGGTATATTATTAAAATTTTCAAACCATAACTTTCCTGTTCCACACCCCAATTCTAATACTCGTTCATATTCTTGAATTTGAATTTTTGAAAAAATCCACTCCTGTAATGATTCTGGATTTGATCCATAGGACCAAAGATTAATTCGAGCATTCAAGTTTTGATGTGTTTTGTACTGCTGCTCAGCAAATTCTTTAATTCTATTCTTATTGTTCATATGGATGAAAAAATCCTACCTACCATTTTAAATTTGATTTTTTTTATTTAATTTTATTTAATGATGCTTTTAAGACATCCTCAAATTTATCACAGATATATTCAGCATCCTCTTTGCTTATTACGATAGGAGGCTTGATTTTAATTAGATTGTGCATCAAAATTTTTCCAGTTGTAGTCATGTACGGCATGCTTGGACCAAATAGTATGTTTTGTCTCATTCCCTCAGCAAGCATTTCATTCATTAATTCTGAGTGTGGTTCTCTACTTGTTTGATCCTTAACCATTTCGATACCAATAAATAATCCTGGTCCTCGAATATCTCCTATGACTTCATAATTTTCTTGAAGTTCTTTCAATCGTTTTGTTATTTGTTTACCTCGTTCCTCACAATTCTCTCCGTATTTAGCTTTCTCTATCACTTTTATGGATGCTAGCCCCGCTGTTAAACTTATTGGTGTATTACAAAAGGTTGTATGGTCTTCGGAAGGAGAGAAGCGCTTCCGTATCTTTTTTGATGCAATCATAGCTCCGAGTGGAAATCCACCACCAATAGCTTTCGTAAAGCACATCATATCTGGTGACACATCGATATTTAATTCCTTCTCGTATCTCTCAGTGAGGGTAAAATATTTTCCAGTTCTCCATACTCCTGTTTGACACTCATCATATATCCTAAATATTTTTTCGTCATCACAGATCTCTTTTAATTTCTCTAAATATTCCGGTGGGAAGGGTATGTGACCTCCAGGACCTTGATAAGGTTCAAGTAAGACAGCCGCTAATCTCCTTGAGGTTAAACCTGTTAAATATTTATTTACTAATTCAAAACATTCCATACTACATTGGGGATCCTTATGGCCATACAATCCCTCCTTATAGTTCCACAGGCATCGATAACAATATGGTTGGGGAACTCTTGGGAACACATCAAGTCCAAATGGACGGAATCGTGTAACTGAGTGTATGGGATGTGAAGCGGTTATCATTGCTAAACTATTTCCATGATACGCTCCTTGAAATGTTAGTATTTGCTCACCTTCTTTTGAGGCTATTAATGAGAGTTTTATAGCAGCTTCGATGGCGGCACCTCCCCCAGAATTATTCACGTGTACTCTTCCATCCTTTAATCTTCCCGGTGCTAACTCCGCTAATTTATTTACAAATTTTATTCTAGCTGGTGAAGTTCCACTTGATTTAACATGAGTTAGTCTTTTCATTTGTTCTGAAACAGCATAATTAATATCAGGATTAGCAAAACCTAAAGCTAGTACCCAATTTTGTGAGGTACAATCAAGCATTTCAGAAAACTCTCCACTCTTGAGATTCTTCACTACAACCCAAGGAGATCCCGGTTCTTTTGCTTCGATAAATACATTAGATTCATAGTGAACATTTAGACAGTGCTCTTCAAAAAGTAGTAAATCTTCCTCATTAACTCCTGCCGAAATACTGCTTAATTCTTCTTTACTTATTATTTTTGGATTAAAATCTACCATGATCTTCATACCTTTTAAAACTCTTTAAATTAAAGATTACTTTATTCAAAAATCTAATCCTTCTTGGTAATTTCCTAGTTTTAATAAGCCATAGATTTAAAGAATAAACCTTTAAAAATTAAAACAATTCATATAATGAAATTAGGAAATAAAGTAGAGGATATAGAAATGACAGAAGTAGATAAGAGTTATGAGCATATTCGTAAGTTATTTAGTTCTGGATATGCAACACCCTTACCAAAACATGAACTCACATATAAATTAATCCGAAATATGTATCATGATGAAGAAGCATTAATGATTTTTTCAAGCTTCAAAGAAATTAAGGAATATCTTACTG
>JAGXNO010000004.1 GCA_019894975.1 Promethearchaeota archaeon
TTAAAATAATGGGCAAATGTCTTATTTTCTTTTCCGTATTTCTTCATAATTATCCTCTTAAATGTTCCAATATCTAATCTATTTTTCACTTTTTCTCATCAACATCCTACATCTTGTTGTAAATCAATAATCGTATCAGGATATAAATTGAAATGGATATTTTCCCTTATAGGGTTGAATTTTCGATAAAGACCTTCTTCGTCAGGAGCATATGGAGATAAGCCGACATCATCATAAATAACTTCGTCTTCTATATTTACGAATAATTGAAGATAATTATGAATATACCCCTCATAGAGAGGAAATATCTTTTTATTCATACTTTCCATCTCTTCTTTATCAACTAATGCCAATACTTCAATAAAATCTGCATCATCCTTTATTTTGATATTATATTCCTTTCCATTTTGCAAACCTTTTATCGGAATAGATATATTAAATTTTATTTTTTTAACTCCATTCACCTCCCAGTCAATTTTAATAAATAGAAAAATTTTAATTTATATTAATTTCCTAATAAATCATTTGTTATTACTTTTTCCATAAATTTCCATAGCTTGGCTAATATTAAGTAAGTAACGATGATTTCACGAAAATATTTTTTAACAAATAAGTATATCTATTTGCTAGGAATAAGTTATAATTAATCAAATAGTTAAAGATGTTGGGTTAAAATTTCAGAAAAATTGTGGCAAAGAGTAGCAAGGAATTTTGTAAGTGCTGGAGGTGCACCTATTCCTATAAGCAATACATTAATTGAGCTACTTCAGATTCTAATGAAAGAGGATCAAGCAAAATTTCTTCTAATTTTTAGGAAGCGTTCATTAAATATTGATCAGATTAAAGCTAAAACCGAATTAGATGATATAACATTAGAAAATATGCTCAACGAATTAATGGATAATGGAATAATAATCGGACTTCCTAGTAGGAGTACTGGAATTATGGTTTATTCATTAGTGTCTATCCTTCCCGGTCTTATTGAATATCCTTTTATGAGAGGTGAAAAAGGCAAAAAGCAGAAGGAAGTAGCTAAATTGATGGATAAATTATTTGATGAGTTGAGCTACTTGACTCAAAGTAATTACAATGTAATTATGGAACAATTTAAGGGTGGCAATCCAATGGATAGAGTTGTTCCTGTTAACAAAGAATTTGAAACAAATCTAGATGTAGTGTTACCTTATGAAAACGTTAAAGCTATTATAGAAAGAAATGAGATTATAAGCATTAATTATTGCTATTGTAGAAATTGGAAAGACAACTTACAAGATCAATGTAAATTAAAAAGCCCGAAATTAAGTTGCTTTCAATTCGGGAGGTATGCTCGTTTTCTTATAGATCACAATTTTGGTAAGCCAATATCAAAAGAAGAAGCGATAAAAATATTGAAAGAAGCCGAAGACGATGGTCTTGTACACAAAGCTATTCATCTGAAGAACCCTGGAAAAGAAGAAGACGCTTTTTGCAACTGCTGTAATTGTTGTTGTCAGTTTTTTCAACTTTATAAGCGAGGTATTTTCCCTTTTCATACTTTAACTTATTATATAGCAAGAGTAGACGAAAAAAAGTGCACAGGGTGTGGAATTTGTCTTGAAAAATGCCCAATAGAAGCAATTGAATTAATGGGCCCTCATTCTATGACTATTCTTGATAGATGTATAGGTTGTGGACTTTGTGCTCATCATTGCCCCGAGAAAGCTAGGAGTTTAGAAAGAACAGGGCTCAGAGAAGTGTTTATCCCTCCCCCGCAACTAATTCAAATTAATCCAAGCTAACCTTAATATCTTTTTTTTATATACTCATTTTAAACTGTGAAAGATACTCAAATTTTAATATTTCAATCTATTTTTTGCGGTAAATATCTTCCAAGAGTAATTTCTCTTGTGGTTAGGATCTTTTAATGCAGATATTGCGTTTTTCATATGATCGAAAGGAAGTTTAGATCTCAATCTAATCAAATTAGGAATGGAATCAACAGTTTCTACGATAAATGCTTTCTCATTTAAAGGTCTACTTTTAAGGAAAGTCCAATTAATTTTACCGATTTGTAATTCTTTGTCTTTATTAGGACCTATTTCAACCCTTATTGCTATTCCATAATGAAACATTTCATATTTCAACTTTTTCATATCCCATCCAAAACAAAAATCACCTAAAGAATAAGCAATTAATTTATTAGCACTACCATTGGAATAATACGATATTGGTTGTGGGCAGTGAGAGTGTTGCCCAATAACAACATCAAATCTATCCAATAGTAATTTACCATTATTGATTGTCGTTAAGCGGGGGTCCAATTCCAATTCATAACCCCAATGAGGATAAATAATGTTAAAGGAATTTACTTTTAAATATGCTTTAGGCTCTACTAAATCATATAAATAATCACATGGGTGGTTTGACCATTGAGTACCCCCCAATATTCTGATTTTTTTATTGATATCAATAAATGGATTCTTCCTAGTGCCAAACACATTGAATCCACTATCTTTTAATTGATTTAACGAATTTATGAAGTGATTCGGTCCAAAATCACCTCCATGGTTGTTTGCTATCGATAAATATGTTTTATTAGGTGGGAACATTGTTTTGAGAGCATCTAATATTTGAGGTTTATGACGTTTATCCATAATTTCTTTATTCTCTGTTGTAATTGTTCCTTCAAAATTACCAATTAAATAATCTGATCCTTTAATGAAGCATTTAACACTCTCGTCAATAATTAAATCTTTAAAATCCAAATCCATTATATCTCCAATGAACGTTAGAGTATATTCTGGAGAAATTTCATTCAATATGTAACTTTCAGGAACAATTACCATCTTTTCTTTGTTATTAATACTCGGGCCGAAAAGATAGTGACCGAGCCAAATGAATACCTCCTTTAACGGATATAAGGATATTGAATTTCCTTTCTTAGATTCCTTTTGCCCATATCTTTCTTTACTAACAAAAGACATATGTAAGGTTATTTTTTATTTCTTCTCCTATAAATTTAACGAAAACGTAATCTTTACGATAATAATTCCTTTGTAAGTATTTTTAACTTTCAAATGCTATTAATAATTATTAAATTAATATGGTAATTCCTTATTGGACGATTCACAACTGTTAAATTCAAAGATCTAGCTCCAATTATCTTGGTAATGCTATTATTATTTGTTTCAATAGCATGCGCTAATATGCTTATACCTAGTTATGCTGTTATTAAAGAAGAATTTAATATACCAGAGGCATTAATTGCTATTCCGGATGCTTTCTTTGTGTTAATTAGCGCATTTTTCGCTTTACTCTGGGGATATTGGGCAGACAGGATTGATAGGGGAAAAGTGTTAGTGGCGGGAGCATTTTTATGGACACTAGGGATGATTTTAACAGCATTTTCACCTTCATATTTAATGTTGGTAATTTCGCGGGTCTCAAGTGGGGCGGGTTTGGGTTGCGTTTTACCTGTTGGTTATTCAATTATCTCAGATGCTATCCCTGCTGAAGAAAGGTCTGGTTGGTTTGGAACTCTGGCGATTTTAAGCTCAGTATCTAATGGAGCTGGTCAGGGGCTTTCTTCATTCTTAGGTCCAATCTTTGGTTGGAGATTCCCTTTTCTTTTACTTGCTTTTATAAGTGTAATCGTTATTATTGTCCTTTTCTTTGTGAAAATCCCTCAAAGGGGGGCAGGAGAGGATGAACTATTAGATTTAGTTGAACTCAATTTAGAATATAGTTATCGAATTTCTAAAGAGGATTTAGGCGTAATAATAAGAAAAAAATCAAATTTATATCTAATACTCCAAGGTTTCTTTTCTATTATCCCCGGTACTGTTCTTGTATATTTTACTACATCAATGCTAATAACTGACTTCTTTAATGACATTCCACCTGAAATACAACTTCAAACTGCTACAATCTTTGCCGGCATGATTGGTGTCGGATATATTTTAGGTAATGCTGTGTTTGCTCGTTTAGGAGACATATTATTTCGAAAAAACAAAAAGAATAGGGCTAGGTTAGCTACTCTATGTTTAATTTTTTCAATTCCTTTTGCGATAATTTTGCTTCTTTCATTACAACCAATAAGCGCAGCCAGGTTGGGTATTGTTTATCCAACACCAATACCAACAAGTCAGATATTGACTTATATATTTAGGACAATTGGAGCTATTTTCGTTGCTTATCCAACTTATATTGTGTTTTTTATATTTGCTTTAATGGCTTCAATGTTAGGCGCAGGGCCAGTTGCAAATAGAAATGCAGTAATGATTGATGTAAATATGCCCGAACACAAAGGTACTGCTGCCTCTTTCTTTAAACTTTCAGAACAGATAAGTAAAGGAGTTACGTTGCTAATTTCATTTACTCTCATCTCTATCCTCGGGAGTGTATTTAATATGTTATTTTTAACAATATTTTTTTGGCTCCCCGCAGCGGTATTATGGTTTCTTGCGAGTAAAAACGTAGAAAAAGATATGACATATAAATCGAGATTATTATCTGAAAGAAAACAAGTGAGTTTAATTGATTACATTTTTGAGGTGGAAATCCAAATGGATAGAGCAATTCAAAAAGTACAAGATTCTAAATATTACATTCACACAAATCAAACGAAATTTAACAAGCTCCTAGAAGATGCATTAAAGATTTTTAAATTCTGTGAACATGAAGGTGAAACAAGAAGTATTACTAATATTGAGAAAAAGGCTCACATAATCTATTTAAGAGTCCTTTTAATTAAACATGAAGCTAATAAAATATTCAAGAAACTTAATCGACCAAATCTTACTGATGATGAAAAAAATAACTTGAAAAAAGAATTAAGTAAAAAATCTATCAAAATTAGTGAATGGGAAAAGAGTACTTTTGGGGAAATCCAAACTTATTATGAAGATGCAGGTTTAAAGATTCTTGAAGCACGACTTAATCGTAAGAAACATTTAGTTAAAGGATTGAGAAAAATTACTGAAGCTATTTTGATATACGAGCGTATAAGGCATTTATTAAAAGAAAGACTTGAGATCGTGGAAGAAAATCAAGTATTATCAGAGGAAGAAGCAATCATACGAGATAAGGAACAAGAATTATTTGATAAGTGTAATCAATCTTTAAATGCAACTATAAAATTAAAAGATGAGATAAATAAAGCCTTAATTCAATTAAAGCAAAAGGGGATCCAACAAGAAGACTTAACAAAAATCTCGGATCTAACTCAAGAATATGAAGTAGATTTGTATGATGTAATCGTTGACACATTCAAAGAAGATATAGAAACAAAAAATGCTCTTATAGATACACTAGAGAAAATAGATGATATATTTAACCAATATGATAACTGGAAAGAAGCAGATCTTACTGTTTTTTAATGCTATTTAATTATAAAATTCCATTTTTAAGACATCAAGCATGTGAATCTTCTCTTCTGCAGAGAGATCATGGGATTGTTTTCCTATCCGGTCTGTATAATCTCCATAATCTTGTTCAAAACATGTATTAATTAGGAATATCAAGCAATTTCTAACTCTTAATGCATCTGATATTCCTTTCTCAAGATCTTTCATTAACTTGATAATAACCTTATATTTCGTTACGTCGGAATTACTGCTTCCCTTTAAGATTTTATCGAAACAATCATCCATTTTTAATAATAGTACTTAAATTCCAAATTCAACTTAAAGCATTCTCTACGTCTTAACATGAGGAATCATTAATTTAAAGGTATCTATATTCATTTTTTTCACGAGATAAAAGGAATATATTCTTTTCTTTTTATAAAATAAATTACCTTCTTCAAGAAATATAAATATATATATATAAATTCAAATTCTAAGACATTTGCAGCATTTATTACAGAGGAAACAAGGCTACATTATCCCAATCTTTTAGAATATAATCCAAATCATGAATTGGCTTTCCAGTAACAATGATTTCTAGCTTCTCTTTTTGATTTGTCAAATTATATTTTTTTAGTACTGCATTAAGGGTAGAGCCTTCGGGCAATTCCACTATTGCTTCAGCAGGACCAAATTCTCTTAATTCTTCATGTAGTATAACTTGAGTAAAAATAGATTTTATTGTTGTAATCTCTAAGAACATGATAGCCATCTTCTTAGGGAAAATTCCTATACGATCTCCATCCTCAACAATTTTACCTGCCCCACTATATATCCCATTGATAAAAACGTGACTTATATCATTCTCATCTATGTCTAATTGTTTAAGGATGTCTATTACAGTTTTCAATCCACTTATTTCTATGAATAAAGTATTAGGGATTCCTACTCCTTTTTTTTTATGAGGATGCTTATCTCCCAAATCCCCATACAATTTAATTGATAACGGCATTTTATAAAACGTGCTCGTACAATTTGGTGGTTTTTAATTGGTTAAAATTTAAGAGTAAATGGAAAGGCACTGCTTTTATAGAGAGATTGTTTTAGTCTTCATATAAATGTTTTCTTTATTGACCAAAACAATACCTTTTATAGCTAAAATTAATTGATTCAGAATTCATTAGCCGAAAAATTATACCTAGGAACTAGCTTCTAAATTTTGAACAAAATTTTCAATAGTCTGTTCCAAATCTATTATATCTTCAACTTCCTTTATATCACTTGAAGCTAGCTTTCCAAGAAATTCTTTTAATAACTTTTCTTTATTTTTATCAGTAGGAAACAATAAACTACTTTTATAGTGTTCCCAATCCAAGATATTAGTGAATATTAAAAATAAAATCTCGATATGGGAGTACTCGACTAGACTTAATAATTTATCTTTAGTAATCATAATCTTGGTATGATCTTTGTAAAAATCTGATAGATCATCGTAGTAATTTGTTAATCTGGCTATATTATCCAATTGTGAACGGAGCGCTAATTTGTTTATCGGGCTTTGTTCATCTTTATATAGAATATCAAAATAAGTCATGATGAAGTCTTTTAGTCTTTGAAGTTTGGTTTGGAACACCCGAGTTTTAACTATGCGCTCAAACATCGGAGACTCCCTATCCTGGTAAAATTTTAATTCGAATTTGACAATATCTAATATGTCGAAGAAGAGTTCGCGTATATCAACCTGCTCAGCCATCTTTTCACCCTTTTGGTTAATCTCCTAAAGTTAAAAATATATTTTTATGAGTACAATTCTAAATTAATTTTAAAATATTTATATTTTTATATTTAAAGATTGTATATATAAAAATTGAATTTCTTTTTAAAGTACTTTTACTTTCTATTATCTTAGATTCTTAATGGGAAAGTACGATCTTGAATAATCGGTTCGATTATCTTAGTTAAAATTCGAGTTTTCTTTCTTCTTATTACTAATTTCTTGTAAAGTATTGCTCTTAGGTGGATTTTTATGATACGAATAGGACATCGAATCATGAAGTTCATATCATTTTGAGGAGATTTTCTTAGATTTAAGAACGTATTGAAGAACCTTCTGGCAGATTTTTGTCCTCTAACTCTTTCAAATGAAATGAAGCGCTCAGATATAGCTTCAAGTGATTCAGTATCTCTAAAACAATAGAAATTTGAAGCTTTTAATGCCCATTTGATTGCTTCCAATTGGTACCTGGTTGGTTCAAGGTTTTTAAATACAGAGATAAGAATTGAAAAAAATGAAATCATCAGATTCATAATTATACTCTTTATCATCTCGAAAAAAGTAATTTGAATCTTAGGTTTTATCTTTTCTATCACATTATCACCATATAAAATAGTACTATTGGAGACTACATTTCCTAAAACAATATTTCTGGGAGCAAATACTGCAGAAAATACTTTATTTACTCTAAAGATTTTATGGAAATTTGCTTTTTCCCAATATTTAACTTTTGTTAGAAAGTGACTAACAAATATTCCTGTAGTTTGCTGAATTACTCCTAGAATCTTGTTGGGTAATTTTGTATCAAAACTTCTAAATTTATGCTTAATTTCTAAGGCAATGAAATATTTTTCTATTTCTTTGATATGATGATTAGATACTCTATTCTTAAAAATTATGAGCAAATCACAATCAGATACAGCTGTAGCCTCACTTTTTGCCCTTTGACTACCAAATAATAGGATTGACAGAACTTTGTTGATTCCAACTTCCTTTTTAATAAGAATTAATATATCCTTAACATAATTGCGTGATTGCTCGTTTATTGCTTCTAGATTACTTGAAATATTATCTTCAATTTTTCTAGTGCTTTCTATGGTATAGGACTCATGCAATTTAAATCAATAAAGGAAGGTTAAAATTATTTTCAAGAGTTTCTCTGTAATAGTATCAATTAAGATATTTAAATATAATAAAAATGGAAAAATTATTTTTTTTAAGTTGTTGATTATTTGTCTAGATTATACGCTGTCTGAAATCCTTCATGTATTGCTTCCATCATCGTTCTCGGTTCTTTACTGTCCCCAATATTAAACGTTTTGTATGATGGATTCGTGGCTTTTACTTTTTCATAAAGATCGGTATTACTCCTCACTCCAGTTGCCAGGATAAATGTATCGACATTATCAATTGTATGGGTTTCTTCTTCCTGATCGGAGATCTTAATCTTATACTCCAGCGAATTCCCCTCGAAATTTGTGATTTCTGCGCCCATAATAGAGTTTATCTGCAATTTCCTTGAAATGCCAATCAAATATCCCCTTGTAGTTCGCCCCACGTTTGTAGCTAGTTTCGGTAATACGTCTATTATGGTAACATTTCGATTTCCTTTCAGCCATCGTTTGATAATTTCTTCCTGGGGTATCAATTCATAAAAACTAAGGAAGTGTGCAATATCGGAATTAATGGCTCCTAACTCAGCAGCCCAAATCGCTGTTTCTAATCCGGTTGCTCCCCCACCAACAACAACGACATTTTTCCCAACAACATGATCTCCGGCTAAAGCTTCATCTGCAAAACATATATCGCTCCCTTTTGAACCGTCAATTCCTGGAATATCTGGAACGGATAACTTTACCCCAGTTGCAAATATAACAGCATCCGGATTAAAATCATTGATAAATTCTGGAGTGGCTTCGGCTGCGAGTCTTAATTTTATATGACGATGACGAATTTGCGCTTCATAGTAACTTAACATCTCCGAGATGTTTCTCCTGCTATGTGGAACAGCAGCTGTTTTCATCTGTCCACCTATAGATTCGCTTTTTTCTACTATTGTTACATCATGACCTAGTACTGCAGCAATTCGAGCCGCTTCAAGTCCACCGGGACCGCTCCCAACAACCAATACCTTTTGAGGGTTATCAGTTATCTTGCTTAGGTCAATATCTCCTTCTTTTGCAGTCATATAATTTCTCATACATACGACAGACCGGCCAGAAAAGATTGTGTCAAAGCAACCCTGATTACAAGCTACGCATTTCATTATATCCCAGAGTCGGTTATCCTTCGCTTTATTGGGTAATTCTGGGTCAGCTATTAGCCCTCTTCCCATACTAATTGCATCCACTCTTTCATCTCTTAATATCTGCTCTGCTATTATTGGATCATTTATCCGATTTGCCATAAAAACAGGGACATTCACTTCCTTTTTAATGTTCTCACCGAGATATACATATGCAGCTTGTGGTACCATCATAGGAATTTGCGGAATTCTGGTCTCGTGCCATCCTCCCGTTACATTTAAAAATTCTATTCCTGCTTCTTCATAATGTTTAGAAAATATTGGGCTTTTTGTCCAATCGTTAGAGCCTGGAACGAAATCATCACCAGCAACACGCATTCCCACTATCATTTTACCCCCGACTCTCTCTTTCATAAGTTTTATTAACTCGATTGGATATCTTAGACGATTTTCTAAAGACCCACCATATTCGTCGGTTCTTTTATTAATAATTGGGCTTAAAAATTGAGTAATAAGGTAACCTGCGCTTCCGAGTAATTCCACACCATCGAAACCTGCTTCTAGTAGGCGTTCCGCGGCTACGGCATGATCTTCTTGTATTTGTTTTATTTGTTCAATTGTTAATTCTTTAGGTACCAATCGTGTAAGGTTTGATCTCACTGCAGAAGCGGATACCGCATTTGGACTGGGAAAATAAGCACCTTGATGCATTAATTGTGCCATGACTTTGGCACCATGTTTATGCATTTTTTCTGCAAATGTTGTGTATCCAGGAATGACTTTATCGTCTCCGATATATGGTGTACCTCCGCTGTTTGGATTAATTCCTAATCCCCCAATAATAATTAATCCTGCTCCACCCTTCGCTCGTTTTTCGTAAAAATTACTGAAAACATCAGTTACTTCTCCTTTAGGTGTGTAACCCAAACCCAGAGCTGGCATAACAATTCGATTTTTTATTTCCAAATCCTGAATTTTTAAAGGTTCAAATAATTTTATGAGTTTCAAATTTTTCACATTCACTTTTATATTTATTAGATATTACTAGTTTTGAATTTTTAATGTGTTTTAAATCTTTTAATAAAAAATAAAAATGATAAAATTTAGTTTGTAGCTAGTTTATGAGTTGAAAATGCCTTATTATAATAAAAATCGAAAAAGAAAATTGTATCAAGTGTAAAATGAGTTGGTTTAACGAAAGTAAGAATCCGTACCTTTATCATCTCGGGGTGACTTCATGAATTGGTCAGCTTGTTGTTTGAATGATTCAAAGACGCTTTCCATTTCTTTAATTTTTTCATTTAGTGTGCTGAAATCCATCTCTATCAAGAAATATTCTTTCAATAACGAAACTAAAGCTTTTGATGAACGGGGATCTAATGTCATCATAGGTAGTGGAAGCGTTTCTGCTAACAAACATACTCCTGGCGCAAAATTATTTGCTCCCGCATAAGCAGGTATTATTCCATTTGCTCCAGAAATATATCCCCCATCATATAATTTTGTATTATCAAATTCAAGGAAAGAGTCAACAAGGGTTTTATCTGTCCCACATATATATACTAGAGGAGAATCTTGAACTACGTCGGTTATCATTGCCCCCGTACTTAAGTACATTTTGATTTTTCCCCCGGTTATTTTGTCCATTTCTTCGCAAAATATTTTAGAAAACTCATAAACACCTTCTGGAGTTTGGGGTTGATATGTTGCTGTTAGAATAAAGAAGTCGTTTCCATCCTCTTTTTCGGTTGGTTTATAATAAACTTGTGCTGAAGGTATTTGTAAATCACCACCCTCAACGACAGATTTTGCCGGGAAGTCAAAATATTGGATATTTAAAAACTCCTTAGCACAGATAGAATCCTTAATGGATGTTATAGCTAATTTAGCAACAAGGGCAATTCCAGGCCACCCGATGAGCACGATGGGATTTTTTAAGTTTTCTATTTCAATGTCAAATTTTTTTTCAATATGTAAGTACATTTTTCATGAATTCCTCAATAATTATTCATCAATAAATGAAAATTTTTCTCCGCAATTTGGACAAAATCTCTTAGGAACTTTCATTGCGTATCCGCAAAAGGGGCAATAAAAATTATCTTCTAATTGTGGCTGCTGTGTACGGTCCTCTGGAATTATATGCGGTGTTTGGTAGTCAAAACCGAAATCTTTTTTAGCCTTGAGAGAAGCGAATAAAACAGTTAATAGGCAGATAAATAATGGAGCAAGTATAATATCAACTAAATTTACCAGAATTTGGTGAAGGATAATCATCCCATAACTCCTTGTGTTAGGCGCTAACCATGAGTCTGGGATTGGATTCAAAAATATGTCGAGAATCAGTCCGAAAATAAATCTAATAATGAAAATAAAGGCAAAGTTAAAAATAAATATCCCAAATATTTTCCATACATTCCCCTTAGAAATTCTACGAGCTTCTGAGATTGGATGTTCTACTTCTTTCATATTATAGGTGAAGACTAAAAAAATGAAAAAACCAAATAATATAATGGCAGGTACAAATAGCATCAGAGATCCTAGTGGAATGCAGACGCCTATCATTAAAATCACTAAGAATATTTTCTTATTAAAAGCGGATTTAAAAGAATCACGTAAGTTTGTTTCTGTACCTATATATGTATTGAACAGAAAGTTACTGACCGAACACATTGCGATTGTAATCACTATTGCCCCAATTATGTTTTGAAAAAAGAAAATGACCACACTCAAAATCAGAAAAGTAGCTAATGTATTCCATTCACTTTCAGTTAGAGTAATGTTATTAATGAACTTTTCCATTATATCTGATACACTTATGCTAAGATTTTGAAGATGCCACCTGACATCTGTTAATAGTAGAATATCTAAAACGATCAACATGACCTGAAAAAAGGCAAGTGGTACTATTATTTTTCCATAATTTTGATAGAATAGGGTGAAACCCTTAGTAATTATATCAGAGAAGCGATTAGAAGTAGTACCGACAAATCTTGGTGATTTTTCCATATTTTCTATAAATAAATACCATATTTATAATTTTTTAGATAAAGTTATAATAATTTATTTATTCATTACCCTAGAATATAATTTCTCAGATGAGAATTAGTTGAAGATTAATAGTTAATGTATATTAAGAAACAGACCTCTCGTCAACTTCCCGGAATAATATCATATATGGAGCTTTTTCAGTCAAGAAAGTTAGCTTATGCTACTTTTTTCGGCACTCCATTTGTTCTAGGATTAATTTCATTACTTCTACATTTTATATTGATAAACGTATGGGAGTTTTTGCACTTTTTTAGATTTGTAGGCCTATTTTTACTTATACCCGGCTTAGCTGCTGGTTTTTCTATGTTGTTTTATTCTAAAAAAGCCCCTATTTTGCGACCACCTCCAATGGGATGGTCAATTCAAATGAATGTCTATTTTAGTGCGGTTATCGAAGTAACATTTATGCTTGGTCAGGTAATAGCAATAGTTCTTCAAAATATTTGGTATCAGGAAATGTTTCTAATTTTGGGAACTATCATATCGTATATTGTAGCTTTTGTTATCTATTTTTCTTTTACTACAGTTGGACGCCCGGGATATATAATACTCTCCTTAGTTCAACCAGTGACTACGATACTCCTTTACAGTCTTTACATAGGCCAATTTGATCCCGACTTTTTTATTAGAGCGTTGGTTTTTTTTGTTACATGTGCTTTAATATTCGCGCTCCCGTATAGAAGAGGCTTGTTTCATGTTAGTAATGTCTATAAAGAAGCAACTGGGATGAGCGGGTATCCCTTTATCAGGGCTTTTATTCTTTCTATGATGACTGATGGTAATGATGATCTTATAGAAAGCTATTTCGAAAGAGTTGGAATTAAAAAGGGTGTAAAGATTCAATATTTAGTTATAAGAAGTATATCCACTGAAGAGATTAAAGGTTTATTTGTTATCCCAAATGTACATTTCGGTCCTTTCAAAACTTGCGGTTCTTCTGATTTACCCGAGTATATTTATAGGGCATTTAAGCATATTCCGGGTACAACTGTTTATCATACTACCAATGACCATTCTCAAAATTTAACAACTCAAAATGATGTAGAAGTGGTTCTTAAAAAGATTGATCAAGACATATTATCAATAAAAAATAATCCCGAAATTAAATGGATTCAGGAAATTAAAAATTTTAATAGAAAAATATCAAATTCTGCTAAACTCATTGGGACAGAGATAGGAAAAACCCCCCTTATATTTATAACTAGGCACCCTCTTCCTTCGGATGATATTGAATCTGAAGTAGGAGATAATATTAGGGAATTTGCCAAATCGTGTGGTCATCAAGATGTTATTATCGTAGATTCTCATAATTCCATTATGGGAGATGAAATATTAATTAAAAAAGATTCGATTGAGGCTTTAGATCTAATAAACGTTTCAAAAGAGTTCTTTACAAGTGAAAGAGTAATAAATTCCCCAAAAGTTCAGATGTTGTATGGTGTTGCGAAAGGCAGTATAAAGAATTATTCAGAGAAAGATGGTATTGGCGTTGGAGGGGTAGTTGTTCATCTCTTTAGAGATACAACCAATAACCAGACCACAGCTTTGATTAATTTTGATGCAAATAATGCTTATGCAGAAATTCGGTCATATATTTTAAATATGTTACAAAATAAAGGAATTGAAAAAGGAGAAATTACCACTTCCGATTCACACACAGTAGCAAGGCAATTCTCCGCTAGAGGGTATTCCCCTATTGGGGATAAAATAAAGATTGACGAAATCTTAGATAAATTAAATTTATTGATTGAAGAGGCACAATCTAATCTAGAACCCGTCGAATTTTATTATAAAGATTCAATGGTAGATAATGTAAGAATTTGGGGCGATCACCAGTATTTTAATGCTATTATTGATACACTAAAGGAAGCAATTAGGGTATCTCAGCGATTACTTACTCTTAGTTTAATAGTACCTACCTTTTTCTCATTAATTATACTCTTTTTTCTGTATAATATCTGATATGTTTTTACTAACTATAATTCAAAATTTATATAATTCATACTCTTAATTCTTATTTATACAAAAAAAAAAATGAATAGATTATGGCATTAAGTTTTTTAGATACTTTAAATGGTGTTTTTTCACTTATTTTTGTAGCGATCTCCTTGTTTGTAGGGTTTATAATACTCACCAGATATTTTAAGTATAAGGAAAGAGTATATTTTCTGGTCGGAGCTACTTGGGTATTAATTGCATCCCCTTGGTGGCCTTCTAGTTTATCATTTTTAGTAGCTCTATCTAATGGAACGGGAATTACCGAAGAGGCTTATTTTCTAATAGGAAATATATTTGTACCACTAGCAGTAGTGTTATGGTTATTGGCTTTCACAGAATTCCTTTACACTGAAAAACGCAAGTTAATTCTTATAATATTTACAATAATTGGCTTAATTTTTGAAGTCTTATTTTTGACAATTCTATTCCTAAATCCAGACTTTATAGGCGAGTTGAATCCTCCCGTCGATGTAAACTATAAATCGTTTATTATGATCTTCCTCATAGTTTTTCTGCTAATCGTAGTGGTTACTGGCTTTTTATTTGCTAATCTTTCTCTGAAATCTAAAGATCCTGAAGTAAAACTTAAAGGAAAATTATTAGTAATTGCTTATATAACTTTTTCAGTTGGAGCTTTATTAGACTCATCTATACCGTTAAATGAGATATTGATTATTATAACTAGATTGATTTTAATACTAAGTGCGCTTTGTTGGTATGGTGGATTTTTGTTACCAAAATGGTTAAAAAAATTTCTTTTAAAAAAGAAATAATCCCCCATTTTTTTCTCTATATTACTTAGATATTATCCAGATTCATATTTTTTTTAAATCCATTATGTATTAATAATTCATTTAAAATCATGAATAGGTATGTTAAGTACAGAATTAGACAAATTAGTAAAAATTACATTGATAGGTTCTCCCGCAGTTGGGAAAACTACTATAGTTAAACTTTTATCAGAAAATACATTGGATCGTTTTTATATTCCAACTCATGGATTAGATTTAAAATCTGTAAAATTTGATGATTATTTTTTAAGATTATGGGATTTAGGTGGACAAAGTGGCTACCTCCGAACGTATTCTAAAGATTATTTAATTGGATCTGATATTATTTTTGTAGTAACCGACTCTACACCTCGAAATGTATTAAATTCAAGAGATTTAATTAATTATGCATGTCATTTTGTGGGAAAAGAATGCCCTATCATCGCAATAGCGAATAAACAGGATTTACAAGATGGTCGAATGGATCCGAAGAGGGTTGAGGATCTTCTTCATGTGAAAACATATGCTTTAGCAGCAATAGATCCGATGGAAAGATTGAAACTAATGAATATAATAAAAAATGAATTAGAAAAAATAGCAATTAGGAGGGGATTAAAGAAATGAAATTTAATGAAGAAGAAGTGTTTGGGGCTGCTTTAATAGGATTTGATATGATCGATGGCCCTTTTCTTAAATGGAAAAAGGAATATAACAAAACAAAAAATATGGTTAAGTTAGACGATTTTGCGATGAATTTTTATCTAGCGTTCCGAGGTGGAAACGCATCAGGAAAAAAACCAAGAGCAATACTATATGACAATTTTTATATTGTAGCTTTTCCAAGAGATTTAGAATTATGTTGTCTTTTTATGAAACCTCAAAATCTTGATGAAAACATTAAACAATTGAATAAAGTAGCCTCTAGGATTATTACAGAAATGGAAGTTAAAGAAAA
Source organism: Promethearchaeota archaeon (assembly GCA_019894975.1). Classification (GTDB taxonomy): domain Archaea; phylum Asgardarchaeota; class Lokiarchaeia; order Sigyniarchaeales; family SOKP01; genus Loki-b32. Next base: position 16,115 of record JAGXNO010000004.1, read on the forward strand.
ACCCGAAGCTGAAGTGCCTATAGAGTCAGATGAAAACACTGTAGAAGAAATAATGAGATTGATCCCAAATATATTATCCGAAGCCAAAATGTCAACTCCAGAATTGAGAAGGTATTTTAAATTGAGTAATTCTCAAATCTGGAAAATCATGTCTGAATTAGAAAGTGCTAGAAAAGTCAAACGTGCAGAGAAAAAAGGCAGATCAATTATGTGGACTGCTTCTTAAAGCTTAATTCTTTTCCATTTATCAATTTTTTTTTATTTTATCTTGTCCTGTGATCCCAACCATGTTCCTTCGTATAAAGACGAGAAAACATGATATAGCATATATCAGGTAAATCTTCATCTAAATTGTTCACAGTTATATATCGAAGAATGTGATTTAACACAAATATACCAATAAATTCTACATGATAACTTCCTAAATTTTTAGCTAAATTTTCACCATAGAATTTTATATCTAAACCACTTTCTTTATCCCACGTAATTTCAGTGAATATTTGTGGAAAAATTTCTCTTTTTATAAGCCATCCATTAACGGTTTTCCGTACTTTAGCACCTAAAAAATTCTCAAGGCTTTCTCGATCTTTTTCTTGTAAAAATTTGAATGGTGTTCCTCTCTGTAATAAAACTCTTTCCATTAAATCTGATTTTAAATCATATTTTTTTTCAAATGGTTCTTCTCCTTTTAGCTTTCTTTCGATAAGATCCATAACAATATCGACAAAAGTTGCGCTGTCTTCTCCAGGAACCCATGTGACATGATTTCCTGAAAAATAGAATTTAAATTCTGCTTCAATATCATCTCCAAATTCATCTCCAAAGTAAGAATAGCTCATATGAATATCGACATCTGGAAACATTTCAATAGTTATAGTCCAATCTTCACTAAAACCAATGTGTTCAACTTCTCCTCCTAAATCTTCTTTTACAATGGATTCAAGCTTATTTGAATCGATATCAATAAAGAGGTTAAATTTTGCTTTACTTATATCTTCTAATTCCTTCTCATGAGGGCCTCTGACACCAGTAGCATCAATCTGTCCAATTGTCATGAATTTTCTATTTTCTGGTTTCATATAAAAGTACTCACAACACCTAATTATATTAAAGAATATTATATTGCTTTTTTTTTGAATTTTCCTACAAAGAATCCTTGTGTTTTTTGTTTTGAAGGAAACAGCCTACCAGCTCCAGATATTCGAGAACCATTAGTTTTATAACTTGGAGAAAACCAAGTCGGTAGGTTTTGAGCTTCTAATTGATTTAAAAAATTCATAATAATGTATTCTCCTTCTTCGGGATAAAGGCTGCATGTGGAATAAACTAGGATTCCCCCCGGTTTTAACAATCTTAAAGCACTTTGAAAGAGTTTCTTCTGTAAAACTGTGTTTTGATGTAGAAATTTTTGATTCTGTCTCCACTTTAACTCAGGATTTGTTAAAAAAGTACCATTACCGGTACAAGGAGCATCCAATAATATTCTATCAAACATATTTTGAAACCTTAAAGGAAAAGCTATACTATCGATGTTTAAAAGATGGGTATTTATCACATTCAGATGATTAAGTAATTGAATCATAATCCTTATTCGCGGGTTAAGAAATTCCCCTGCAATTATTTTACCATGGTTCCTCATTTTTTGGGCAATGTAACTTGCTTTTATGCCTGGTGCAGCGCACATATCACAAATTAATTCTTTTGGTTGAGGATCTAAAACATCAACTACTGCAGCTGAAGCCCTATCTTGAAATATAAGATCTCCTTTTTGATAAATTGGACTTTTTAAGACTTTGGATTTCATAGTCCTAGGTATTGTAATCATATCTTCTAGATGAGCATCTTTGGTAAAGGAAATATTTAGATTTTCTAATTCAGACTTAATTACTAAATCTAAATTCTTCTCATGGTCTTCCTCTAATAATCTATTAATTCGAACTGCGATACTATCCCCTTCAACTAAGCCATTCATAACCTTCAAGTTATCTTTTATGAATTCTAAATCCATTACGGGTAAAAGACGTTCTATCATAAAACTTGGTACAGCTTCACAAATGCTTAATTTTTCTATCTCATCTTTACTCTGCAAGGCTTTTTCCCATGAAAACGTTCTTACTTTCTTTAAAAAATTTGTATTAATACCTTTTACTTCTTTTAAGATTGTTTTATTGGAAGTATTTTCCCAAAAAATCCTATACGTCACAAAGAAGTAGTGAGCTAATTGATTTATGCTAAGTTTTTTAGAATCGGGAAGATTTCTCTTAATAATAAAATTGAGTTTATTCCAAAATCTCACAATTTCATTATAGTAATGAATACTTCTAGGATTTTGCCTTATTGATTTTAATGTTGAATATGACTCTCCCTTTATGAATAAAGCAAGAAGGTTTACTATTTCAGTAGTATCATTGCTATTGATCTCAAAAAACCTTTTTCTTAAAATATTATTACTTTAATTTAGTGGTTTTTATAATCGTAATAAAAAATAAGAAAAAATAAAAGCTTTAAAATTTATTGTATTTCTGCGGGTATTATAAGTCCTTTCCTTTTTAGCGAGATTATTGTACTTATAATCTCGTCCCTGGAAGCTTTTCTTCCTGCTAAACCAAAATTCAAAAGACTTGATATGAAGAAGAACTTCCTTTCTTTCTGTATTTGCTCAGCTAATTTTCTAATATAATAGAATATGCTTAAATTACACATTAAGATTATACTGAATTCCCCGTTTTTAAGATTCCATAATTTATTTCACAGTTCTCCTTATCAAAACTTCTAATTCTTCTTCTGTGATAAACTTGTTTGTTAAGATTTTGGAATGAACCACGTCTTTTATTTCATCGATATACTTCTCAAAATTGTTTAACCCCATTTGTTCACATTTCAATTTGATGGCATCACCATGAAGAGTAGTGGGTCCAAAAATAATCTTTTCGGATTGTCCTACAATTTCAGGTTTATATGGCGTGAAGCACATCCAATACCTATCCTTTTCTAAAGCACTCATGACATGAAGTTCACTTTCATGTATAAATGTATTCCGACCTACGATTGGTTTATTATATGGTAAGGGAACTTCCGAAATTTTCTCGATGTATTTACTTAATTCATACAATTTAGAGAGATCAATTCCTGTATCTATCCCATATAACATTTCTAAGGCTGTGACCACTTCCTCAAAAGAAGTGTTTCCTGCTCTATCCCCCAGTTTATTAACTACAAGATCCATATATGAAGCACCCTGCTCAACAGCTGCTATTGTTGAAGCAGAACCTAATCCAAAATCATCATGAACATGAATTCCAATGGGGGTCTCTTTTGCAATAGATTTTAATTGTCTTATCAGGAAAGAAATTGCAGATATATTACAAGCACCTACAGTATCATATAACATTATCATTTTTACCCCATTTTTTATTCCCTGTTTGATTGCTTTCATTAATATAGATAATTGAGATCGTGTTGCATCAACGCAATCTAAAATTGCGCTTGCTCCCATTTTTCTGATTCTACTTAGTACGGAAGGGATTACTGATACCATTACTTCGGGTGTTATTTTTTCATCACCTGTAAATAGCTGAAGTTGCCATTCTGTTAGTACAATTCCAAATCCAATATAATCTATTTTTGCTTCTATTGATTTTTCAATCTCAGCAGTCCATCTTGAAGGGTTTGTACTAAGATGAGAATAAGTCTTTAGTTTAATGCCCAACTCTTTGATTTTATTTGCTAAGTTCCATTGATCTTGAACTTGTCCAATATAGCCACAATCAATATGTTTAACCCCAATATCCTCTAATTTCTCTACAATGTTAATCTTCTGGTCTAAAGAATAATATACACCCGGAGTTTCTTCACCTTCTCTTATAGTAGAGTCTCTTATATAAACATTTTTAGGCAGGTTGAAGGATTTTAAAACTTCTTCGTTATAATTATGTGGTGAAATCCACCATTTATCATTAAACCATTTTGTTTCTTCTTTCATTATCGTAGTCTTTTTTTATTTTATAAAATTATATTGCTTGTATTGAATAAAAAATTATTAATCTTTTTCAAATATTAGAATAAACACTTTTATTAAAGGGAGAGAACTACCATTTGGTTGATATTATTAGTCTGGGTTGTTGTAATATTTGTCTCAACTATTGTTATTAGTCAGTATATAAAAATGCAAAAGCGAGAGGATGTTGCTATAGCATTCTATGTTTTGTTTATGGCAATGTCTCAAATCTTAGCAACTAAAATAGGAGATTTTAGTATTGGAAGTTTAACGATAACAGCCCCAGTAGCAGTGCTTATATTTCCATTCACATTTCAGATAACTGATATAGTAAACGAAAATTTTGGTCAAAAAGCAACTCATAGAATGATTTTCATTGCGTTCATTACTCAAATATTCATGACTATATTTATATGGTTCAGTATTGAAGTAACAAGTGCTCCTTTTTGGGGATTTGATTTTGGGAGTGACCCAGTTGAGGCTCAGAGATTTTGGGCAAGCTTTCTTGGATCTACGTTAAGAATAACTGCTGCGTCTTGGATCGCATTTTTAATAACAGAAAACCTTGATGCTCTCCTATTTGCGAAAATTAAAAAGTATACCAAAGGTAAGCATTTGTGGGTACGAAATGTATTCAGTGATATTCCTACTTTAGCATTAGACAGTATAATTTTCGTAACAATCGCATTTGGAGGTGTATTTCCGATTGTATCTGTTATTTGGGGCCAAATCTTAACGAAATGGTTCTTTGGGGTTGTAGATACACCGTTTATGTATTTGTCACGTGGAATTACAAGTGGAAAAATTAAGTTAGATGAGCTATTTGCTAAAGTAAATTTGGCAAAAGCAAAGGAAAAATGAAACCTTTCTCATTTTTATAATGGGGTTATATTTCCTAATTAAAATAAAAATCATATCATTTAATCAAAATAAGGTTATGAAGGGAGAGTTGAAAACTCTTCTTTATCGAAACCCCATGACTTTAAGATTAATTCTGCTTCTTGTATAATATTTTCAATCATATTTTTTAGAGGAACAATTTTACTTTGAAATCCTACTGATGGAGAAGGAACTCTAGTTCCTCCAAATCTTCGATGATAAAGGCTTTGGTGATATTCTTCTGTAAATATATCGGTAGTAATTCTTTCTTCTTTTCTTTCTTTTGATACTGGACTTTCTTCTGTTATTAAGATTGCAGTTCCTAAGCATACAGCATCAGCACCCATAGCTAAAGCACCAAGAAAACCACGAGCATCTCCTAATCCTCCTGCAGCAATTATGGGAACTTTTAAAATCCTTTTTCCCATTGTTAAATTTATTAATGTTGTATGCTGAAATGGATTTTTATTTCCCGCTGATTCCATTCCCATTAAAGTTATTGCGTCTGCTCCTGCTTCTTGTGCAGAAATCGCATGCCGCATTAAAGGACACTTAGGAAACCACAAGCATCCTGCTTCATGGATTCTCTCTCCAATATATGGAGCCTGATATGCTGAGGTTGTAATTATATTAACTCCTGCATTAATAGCAACTTCTAAATATTTTAAATATACCTCTTTATCTCCATCGGCATTAACGGTTATATTAACACCAAAGGGATTTGATGTAAGTTCCTCCATTTTATCTAAATTCTTTTTAAAATCTTTAACATCATAACTCATTGCAGTTGTAATTCCTAAACCTCCTGCATTTGAATATGCAGCGGCAAATTCAGTTCTACCATGTCGTGCAAAGGCGGCCATAATAAGTGGATATTTTATTTTGCACATTTTGGTAATTTTAGTAGTCCAAATCAATCTATTCAACAAATTTTGTAAATCTGAATAAGTAAACCTATAAAAAAAGCAAAAAAAAGTTTATGATTTTAAAATAGTAATGCTTTTTTAGCTCTATCATTGGAGAATTTATAAATAAGTATCTAAAGTTTTTTGAGTTTTAATGAAATTAATTAGTTTACTACTCTTTTTCCAATATTTAAATTCAACCATGAAGTTTTCTGCCATTTTATTTATGGCTTCATTAAAATTGTCTAGTTTAATTGGATCAGTTGTAAACATAGCATTATTTACGGTTTCTCGAATTACCCACACTCCAAGGGGGACGACATACCCTCCAGAAACTTCTCGAAATATTAAAACTCGTGCTTGTCTCTTAATTTTATAAAGATACTCACAAACAGACTTACGGGCAGCATAATAAGCTCCTGTAATATTACTTGCGTAATTTTTTCTCCCTCGATAAAATTCAAAATCAGTCATTATTTGAGGTTTTAAGTTTTGGTTGTTTCCATATAAAGAAATGTTCCATAATGTATTTGGGGCCCACACTTCATTCATTTCATATATAAACTTACCTGGGAATAAGAGAATCTTAAAATGGTTATCAAGGTATGTTGCTTCAAAAATCCGATAATCATCAATTTCGGGAAACTTTTTAATTTCTTTTATTAGCGCTTTTGATATGATATCATCCACAGCCGTTATTGTCCAACGAGTTGGGACAATTCTACGTCGTTTTTCTTCACCAAGTAGTCCTGCTGAAAATATTCTTTTAATTGTAGATTCAGGGACATGCCCTTTAAAATAAAGATGTTCTGAGACTGCCTCGGTTGCTGATAAATCTGTATCAGACACACAGTAATCAACTTGAGGATGCACCTTTGTGTTTTCTGTTATCGTAATTTTCTCAGTCATACCAGAGGGACCCATAGGTAATGCATGGTTATCCAACATCATATGCAAGTTCATTTTATCTAACTTTGTCTCTGTATCAACAGGCCTTGCCGCCATTGATAATTCCTGTGATGTTTCCAATAATCTTTGGATTTTCAGTGATGGGGTGTTCTTTGGACTTTTTCGACCTATAAACACATTTGTTTTGAAGTTGCTCCTAACCAAACTGCTGCGATATCGTATAATATCGATCATCTTTTTCCCAAACCATAACTCTGGGGCATCGAGAATATGATAATCGGAGATTTGAAGACCTGTTTCAAACTCTTGAAATGGTATTAATGGGCCTAAATAAACATTTGGATAATTAAAATGTCCGACAAAGAATCCTGGAGGGCTAGCACCAAAAACTTCAACATTTCTCAGGGTTTTATCAATCTCAAATGGAACCATTGATTTTAAAACAGATTTCTTTAATAAAATTGGGCAGGTTTTTTTCCCACATAAAAGTCTTGCTCCTTTACAACGAAGGCAAATATTTTTCTCTGTTTGAGGTCGGACCACTATTTTCTCTCAAAAATGAATATCTATTCTAAACAAAATTTAAATTTTCTACTATAAAAAATGTAAAGGGGTTTAAATTTTTAATATTTATATTAAAGAACAAATATAACAGAATAATTTTTAAAAAAAGCCTTAAAAAAGGAGAACCTTGATAATATTCCGAAGATGTTCGCTTTAAAACTTATATCCTATCAAATTTTAGACAACTTAGTTTATTAATAAGAAATTAAAAGTTAAGATGAAAATTAAATGAAAATTATAGATGTTAAAAACATTCAAATTGCAGATACACCTCATAAGGTAGATGTTAAAAAATTATTTAATTTTGAACATGCAACATTTGTTCACATTGAACTTAAACCAGGAGAAGCTCTTAAAAGGCACATAACTCCTGTAGATGTGAATTTTTATATTCTTGAAGGCAATGGTATAGTAGAGATTGGTAAAGAAAGAGAATTTGTTAAAGAAGATCAATTGATTTTTAGTCCAGCTAAAATCTCCCATACATTACTAAATGAATCTGATAAAAATTTTCGATTCCTAGTAATAAAAACTCCAACTCCTACTTCAGAAACAAAACTCCTTTAGAAATTAAAATTCTTAAAAGTCAGATCTTAATTATCTGTTAATTTAAATTGCTTTCTTATAAATTGAGCGATCTGGTTTATTGATTGTTGCACTTCAGGGATAGCCAAATCCCCACCTTGATGAACATGGGGCATTTCTGGATAAATATTGAAGATGACATCCACACCTGCTTTACTCGCTTTTTCAGCTAGTTGAGTATCTTCATCAAGAAAGACTTCCCAATCTCCTACTTCTACATACAATGGAGGCAGTCCCGCTAAATCAGCATATAAAGGTGAAACATAAGGATCAAATGGATCAGTTCCATTTAAATACATTTCAGCACTTAAAGAGAGCCCTTCCTTAGTAAGGACTGAATCTTTGTCTTTTCTCGAATCATAAGTACTTCCCTTAAATGCTAAATCAACCCAAGGAGATAATAAGACTGCTGCTTTTGGTAAAGGGATTTTAAGTTCCCTCAATTTAAGGATGGTAGCCATTGTTAAACCTCCTCCCGCTGATTCCCCCCAAATAATTACATTTTCTGTTTTATAACCTTTGGAAAGGAGCCACTTATAAGCATTAACAGCATCATTCAAACCTATTGGAAATGGTCTTTTTGGGGCTAATCCATAATTTAACATTAAAACGGGGATGTTTGAAGCATTAGCAACTCGATACGGAATAATTAAATTTCCGGGAAATCTTATACTCCCTCCAATATATGCACCCCCATGCAAATGAAGAAGTACATGGTCATTGTTAGTCTTTGCTTCAGGTACAACAATCCATCTAGCAGGTACCTTATCAATATAAATAATCTCAGTATGAACATTATCAGGAAGTGGAAGAGGTGTTGTGTCTATTATGAATAAATTAACTCTCCTCATGAATTCAGGATCCTGTTTGAAAAATGCTTCATATGGACCAATTCCAAGTTCATTCTTAATATTCTCTTTACCGATTTTGCTAATATAACCTTCAACGGCTTCAATCATTCCTATCTGGCCTTTTATAAAGCTTTTTCTTACATCTGAACGAATATTTCTCCTTTCCAGATTTTTTTCAAGCTGATGGAAATACTTTTGCATTATTGGAGTAAAATTTTCTATTTCAGGAAAATCCAACGTGTTCACTCATTTGTTTTATACTATATAGTATTGTAGTAAATAAAAAATAATTTCTTAAAATACTATAAATGAAAATACTATAATATGAAAGCTCTTTCTAGCAAAATATCAGTAATAATTTATTGGAGAATTATATTTAAAGAATGTAAATTCTATTAAATATAGTAAAAAATTTCGAAGATGAATATGAGTTTTAAAATAAAAAACAATGTATATTGGGTGGGTAAGATTGACTGGGAAATTAGAAAATTCCATGGAAATGAATATTCCACACATCGTGGTACTACATACAACTCCTATCTTATTAAAGAACAGAGGGTTGCTTTAATTGACACCGTATGGAAGCCTTTTTCCAAAGAGTTCGTTAAAAATCTAGCTAAAGAAATAGATTTAGATAAAATTGACTATATCATTACAAATCATGCAGAAATTGATCATAGTGGTGCTCTTCCCGAACTCATGGAAAGAATACCAGATAAACCAATTTATTGTACAGCAAATGGCGTAAAATCAATAAAGGGACATTATCATAAAGACTGGAATTTTCAAGTCGTAAAAACAGGAGATACTTTAGATCTAGGAAATGATAAACAATTAATCTTTGTTGAAATGAGAATGCTCCATTGGCCAGATAGTATGGCATGTTACTTAACTAAAGACAATATATTATTCAGCAATGACGCTTTTGGTCAACATTACGCAACTGAATTTATGTATAACGATCTTGTTGATCAAAATGAACTGTTTGTAGAGTGCATGAAATACTACGCAAATATTCTCACACCTTTCAGTGTACTTGTCGATAAAAAAATAAAGGAAGTTTTAGATCTCCAGATCCCGATTGATATCATTGGAACAAGTCATGGCGTTATTTGGAGAGATAACCCCACTCAAATTGTAGAAAAATATTTAGCTTGGGCAAATGCGTATCAAGAAAATCAAATTACCATACTATATGATACGATGTGGGACGGAACAAAAAGAATGGCTGAGACAATTTCGAAAGGAATCCTTGAAATTGATAAGAAAGTTAACCTTAAACTGTTTAATATAGCAAAAACCGATAAAAACGATATAATTACAGAAATCTTCAAGTCGAGAATTATTCTTGTAGGGTCACCCACAATCGGTGGAGGAATTCTATCTTCTGTTGCTGAAATTTTTGAAATGATTAAGGGGTTAAGATTTAGAAATAAAAAAGCAGCGGCATTCGGTTGTTACGGGTGGAGTGGAGAATCTATACAGGTATTAAATGAATTACTGAAGAAAAGTGGATTTTCTGTTATTAATGAAGGTATACGGGCTTTATGGAATCCTGATGATGAAAGCATAGAAAAATGCTTAGAATTTGGGAGAGAAATTGCTAAAACAACGAATTAAAGAATTGAATTTTAATTTAAATTTTTAACTAAAATCATAGGAATTTATCATAATCTAAATTATGAGAATGTATGATTTTCTTTGTCATTTCTTTAAAACTATAGAGGATATTTTGATTTTCTTTTGAGGAAGTTTTTACAAATTCTTTTTCATTATGGTTCTGTAGAAATTGTTCAATAATATACTTATCCACTTTGAATTTTTTATTATCCCCTTGAACTAGATCATGTTTAGTGCCTACTAGAATTTTCGGATGATCCTGAAGATTATAGTCTTTTAAATTATCATACCACCATTCTAATTTAGTAAGAGATTCCATATTTAATAAATCGAAGACAAGAAATATACCGTTCGCTCCACTGATATAATAACCAAATAGTGTTTTAAATTGCTCTTGCCCCCCAAAATCCCATATTGAAAGACGAACAAATGTTTCCTCTTCTCTAACGATAAGAGGAATATCGTGAGTGTAAAAATCTATACCAACAGTCAATTGCGTTGTTGTGCTAAAAGTATTTAAACACAATCTTCGTGCCATGCAAGTCTTTCCTACACCACCACTACCAACCAAGCAGATTTTAAAGATATAACGAGGGGTTCTTTCTTCTATCATTTTCCTCAAAAAGTCCTAGCTGCATTGAAAAAATAATTTTTAAGAATTATTTTTTAAATCTTTAACTCACTAGTGTTAAAACCATTATATATATCTTTTATATATACATCATAATCAAAAACTTCCCATTAAAGACATATGGATAATGACTTGATCTTAAAAGATTTCATTAAGATTCGGATGTAATTTTTCTAGCTTTTCAAATTTTTAAATAGATTTAGAGAATAGTTCACAATTTCCTTTGCAACTTTTAAATTTTTCCAATCTTTAAACTTAACCCATTTAAGCGGTTCTAATCGCTTATAGGTTTCATAGAATTCCTGAATTTCCCTCAATCTATGGTTGTGTACGTCTTGAATATCATTATAACCACTAAACCTTGCATCGTTAACTAAAACAGAGAGAATTTTGGGGTCGTCTCCATGCTCGTCTTCAAGGATTAATACCCCGATCACCCGAACTTTAACAATACACCCAACTTCCAATGGCTCATAACTTAATACCATAATATCAAGAGGATCCTTATCATCCGACCATGTTTGAGGCACAAATCCATATTCTACGGGGAATACAACAGAAGAAGGGATTATCCGGTCTAAAACAAAAGCTTCCCATTCAGGTTTATACTCATATTTATCTCTCGATCCACTAATAACTTCAATAACCGCATTTAATATAAGTGGGGGGTTATCTCCAGGAGGTATATCATTCCAAAGATTCATAGTTATCTTAATTAAACCTAGCTTAAGAATAATTTATATTATTATAGTTTTCTGCACAATAATTCTCCTTTCCCTATTGGCACTACAAGAGCATCTAAACGTTGATCGGAAAGGGCTTTATCTATCATAGGCTTCAAAGTTTCATAATGGTTAATTGCATTGTCAGCGATCAATAATCCTCCTTTAACCATATTTGGGATTACTAAATCATAACATTCTTCATAAACCTCTTTTTCTGCGTCTAAAAAACAAAATGAGATATTTTTTATATCTATTAAGTAATCCCTTGCATCACCTTCAATTAACTCAACATAACCTTCCATATTTGTTTGTCTAAAAGTTATCTTTGCCTTGTTGATTTTTTCTTGTAAGATTTCGAATGTTGTTACTTTACTTCCAATTAGTTTACAAGTAAGAGCAATCCATAGAGTAGAGTAACCCGCACTTGTCCCAATTTCAATAAATTCACCTTTAGGAGCAGAAGCCGCTAATATTGAAATAAATTTACCAGTTTCTGGGGGTATTTGACGTAATCTTTTTAATCTTGGTGTTCCATCAATCCTGTCTTTTGAATCCATATCTTCTAGATCTTCCATTCTCTGTTTTACATTTTCAGGTATATTATGAAACATTTTATATTTTCTCTTTCCCCATTTTTCTTTTTTTTAATTATGAATGTTTACGGAAAAACCTTCCATATGACCCCATCGGGTCGCTTACTCCCTTCTCGAAAGATACTTCTAAATGACTCACTTCTTTCTTTCTTAAAGACATTTTCAAACATAGTTTTTAGATTCTCTTGTTTTCTCTCGTCTTTCTTTTCACTCATCACTAACTCAACTATCATATTTATGGAATCAGACTTTTATTGAATTCTGGTAGGTCGTCTGGTGGCCATCCTCTGGAAGTTTTATAGTTTTTTACATATCTATGGTCACACATAGGAGCACCAAATCCCAAGCTTTGAGTACGAGAAAATCCAAATCCTAAAATATTTGCTTCAGAAAAGTCAGCTAAACAAAAAAACGGAACAAATCTTTCATCATCTAATCTTTTTAAGACTTTATAAAATCCACATTCATGAAAATTAAAACCCCACTCAAAAGTTTTCCCGTCACCTTCGATATAATCCGAAACCCAATCATCTGGATAGTTCTTTAAATTAGAAATTTCACATTGTTTTTTTGCCCAGTCCATATAGGACGATTCAAAGGGATACTGAGCGGGATCTTTACCAATTTTCTCCAATCGTCTTTTTCTGATTGTATTATTTATATCTCGGAATTCATAATAAAATTCTCCAATATCTCGAAGAGAAAATCCTTCCTTTTCTAAGACCCGAAACATTGCGAGACTAGACATTCCCCCAACAAGTAATGTGTTAAAGGGGTTTTTAGTTCCACCAATATAAGGTATTTCGGGAATTAATTTCTCATACTCTACTTTCATTTCATCGAATAATTCATTGATTTTATCATTAGGAAACTTTTTTTTAAGGACATCACTCGCAACCTCTATGTGTTTAGTAAAATCTTTCATCAATTTTGGTTTTCTTTTGATATAATAATCTTTTACTATTTTAACAGCCATTTTTACATGCTTCACCAATTTTATATTAATTTATGGATTAAGATTAGATCAAAATTATGATTCTTTCCTTTTTAAAATTGACTATTCTGTCTCGGAAGGTTAGTTATTCAAATGTTTTATGTAAACTTTAAAAAAGAGAATATGGAAGCACATGTCCATGATTTTATTCTATACAACCAGAATTCACAATGAATTTATAGTTTTCTTTAGTCTTATTCAAATCATTTCCAGAACAGGCTAATTGACAAAAACCAAAAGTAAGTCTAAAATCTTCTGCAGTTTTATCATTTTCGTGGATTTAAAAATTTTCGTGGACAAAAAACAAAAAAAGTAACCTTGGTTATACATAAGAATTACATAATCCTTTTTTTTTCTTACATAAGTTTTACATAAATCAGAAATTATGCTTAACTTTCGATTATCTAAAAATCAGGCTTTAAATCTTTAAGGTCAATTCTTCTTTATTTAAAATTGACTTTTAATAATGGCTTTATTGTCAGGAGGTTAAATTAACAAAAATACCAATAAATTTCTTTCCTAACTTCCTTAAAGCCACTTTCGCAAAGTCACCCCCCTCATCCTTTTTAAAAGACTTAAAATATTAAATAATACTTCAATGTGAAGATTCCCAACATAAAATTTAATAAAAATCATACAAGAAATCAGTGTAAATTATGGGAGATATTAAAGAAACAGCAGATGTGGTAAAGGATTCACTAAAGGGAGTATCTAATAAGAAAAAATTTAGAAAATTAATTGATAATATGATTTTCGCTATAGAGACTAGAACTGTGAGTAAATATTTTCTTTACAAATTTAGGATTCTGGAAGAATTAGCTCCACTTATTGATTTAAAACGAAAAAAAGATCAAGAATATCTAGGGAAGTATAAAAAAGTAAAAAAATATTACAAAACTCATTATAAGGAAATTGCTCAAGCACTTTAGGCTAGATTATCTATTATGTATGAGATAGCAACTCAATCAGCGCTCTTGGTATTTCTTTATAGTCATTTACAGCATAAAATTTACCCCTACCTGCCTTTGCTATTTCTTGGCATACTCTGATACCTTGCATCGCATCATTTTCTGCTGGCATCCCTATGACATGTAATTTAGGATATTTCTTTGCAATTTCAACTGGATCACCACCTCTATTAAAATTCCCATCAGAAATTAGAATTCCAAAGCGACTCTTCCTATTCTCTCTTGTCTTATCCAATTCTTTTAATCCTTTTTCTAATCCCATTTGAATATTTGTAAAACCAACAGCTTCTGAATCTAAAATATCATCAATAATTTTTATTACTTGCTTCTTCTGATTAATTTTTTTTAAAACCATTGCAGTTGAATTGAATAATACTATTGCATAATCCTCCTTTTCTAAATTATAAGCTAACACTGAGCTTGTAAGGGCAGCATTTAACAACAGACGACCATACATACTACCACTAGTATCTAAAATTAATACAACTTTACGCTTTTGGCGTTTTCTTACCACACCAAAAATATCTTTATAACTCAAATTTTTTTCGTGTATTTTTAAAGGATTATGTTGGATTGTCTCATCTAAACTAAATTCAGACATACCCATCTTGTAAAAAGGAACAGACCTCATGTATTGTCCTCTTATTCCTTTACTCGATATTTTTAATGACAACTTTAAAATACTTTGGCGAGCTAAACGTCTAAAAATGAATTTATATTTTTCTGAGATAGGACGTCTAATGAAAAAGTAAATTTCTGGCATAAAATCTCCAGATTCTCTTGCTTTTTCCGCGAAAAATTCAACACCCTCTTCCGTGTCTAACATATCTGTAGCTGCATAGACGTTTGCTTTGAGTAAACCTATTATGGCTT
Source organism: Promethearchaeota archaeon (assembly GCA_019894975.1). Taxonomy (GTDB): domain Archaea; phylum Asgardarchaeota; class Lokiarchaeia; order Sigyniarchaeales; family SOKP01; genus Loki-b32. The sequence continues at coordinate 31,209 of JAGXNO010000004.1, forward strand.
CGAGATTTTTGTGTTGTATCGCTAAATAAGTCATATTTTTAATGGTTTGATAATCGAGAGTATTAGAAAGATGTCTATAATAATCTGGTTTCTTTCTTTTCTTCCGAATTATTTCATACTCTAGAATCTCTTTATCAGGGCGACTTTCAGTAAGTCTTACATGCAGCCTTTTCTCAATCTCATCGGATTCTTCCTCTGAGAAATCATCGATTATTGAAAATCTGATTGATTTAAAACCGCTAGTGTAATATTTGTAATAACTTCCTTTTTGGACTGGGTTAATCCATCCTCAAGTTCAATCTTATTATACAGAGACATAACGGCAGCTTCAACCCAGTTACTTGTACTACTATTATTTTCATATTGATTTATCAAAGTCGCCATATCTATTGCTCCTCTAATAGAACTACCTCTATGTATTGCTGTATTGTGTCTAGTTGCGTGAATAATTTTTTGAGATAATGATGCTATTTTGTCGGCACTAAACGTTGTAGTATGATCTAAATCCGCTTCTTGCTTGATAATTAGAATTTCTTCTTCTGGTTGTTGATACGTAAGATTTATCCATATAAATCTATCCACTAATGCTTCTCCTAATACTGTAACTCCAACATGTGCTTCGGGATTTTGAGTAGCAACTACAAAAAAGTCTTTATGGGCTTTAATGGTTTTTAATTTTGGGATTTCTAATAGCCCTTCATCTAATGAAGTTAGCAAGGAGTTCTGTGTATTTTCTGGCATTCGATTTATTTCATTTATAAATAAACACCCTCCATTTAGCATGGCTAAAGCTAATGGTCCATATTTATAAGAATCTTCAGTGTATCCCTGAGCAATTACAAGAGGAGGTTCAAAATATCCTACAAGGTTATGGGGTAACAATTCTTCACTACAGTCGACTCTATAAAAATTTGAATTATTAGAACCGTAATACTCAGCAATAGCTCGAGCTAATGTAGTTTTACCCACACCAACATTCCCTTCTAATAAAATATTACGTCCTACTGAATGAGCTAATACAATTTGTTTTAACTCTTCTGATCTGCCAATGATTTTAAATTTATCTTGTATTTCTGTTACAATTCTGGTCGTCTCAACCATGATTTTATTAATTATTTATTTCTATAATAGTTTTAGTTTATACAAGATAGTAGCATAAAATAAAAAAGAAGGTATCTTATTATATAATAGAATAGATTAGCTTATGTAATCTTATCTGGGATAAAGATTTATCTCGTCTGTTTTTTCAAAAGAAGATTTAGGTAATTCTATTATAGGTATTGAATTCTTTTTCCAAAGTTTCCAAGATATAAATCCTATAAGAATTAATAGTGACGGATATATAATAATTTCCAATAAAGCAGGATTAGCATTATAGCCAAAAAGTGCCTTTAACAATGATCCAATTATTTCAAGCCATACAGGAGTTGATGGATTTCCATCAGGAAATGATTCTGGTAAAATATGTTTTATGTTCCAAACCTCATTGATTATGGGATTAATAACACCCGCTTCTATAAATTCATGGATACCATAAGTAATCAACCCTGCAGCAAATAATATAAGCATCATATTTGTTACTTTAAAGAATTTTGACAAATTAACTGTTCTTATTCCATAAAAGGTTAAAATACCAATAAGGACTGATATTGTTATACCTATAATAGAACCAAATATGCTTACAAATGGGTCGATTGATCCAATTGATGTTGCTCCCGTTAACAATAGTACTAACTCAATACCTTCTCTTATGATAATAATGTATGTTAAAATTGAAATAGAAAATACTTTTTGGCGATTTATTGATTGTTCTATTTTATCCTCTAAACTTTCCCGCATTTTTGGACCTTCTTTACTTACCCATAATACAAGAGTTACAATAAACAAACCAGATATAATAAATGTAAATCCCTCGAAAATTTTTTCTAAAAGTCCTGAAAAACCCCCATAAATACTAGAAAAAACAATTGCAAAGAGAATACTTGAAAATATTGCTAACACCGAGCCTAAATATATATATCTATTGTATTGTTTTTGATTTGTTTTTCTTAGATACAATAATAAGATTACAACTACTAATGTTGCTTCTAATCCTTCTCTAAAAGCTAAAAACATAGGAGATATTAAATCAATATATGTAGCCATCATTATTATGCTCAAATATTTACTTTATTTGAATAATAATTTCAAGAAATTTAAAGATTTTAGTTATGTCTAATAAGAATGAATTAAATTTTTATTTTGAAAAAGAAGTGATTTAATGTTTTTAAAAAGTAATTATAAAAAAATAAGCTATTTCAACAATTTTAGCATATTAAGAACTTATTTTGTAAATAGTTTCACTTTAATTTGATATTATTTTTTCAAACCTTCTTATGTCCGCAAACATCACTTTTCTTTATTGATTAAATACTGAATATGCCCTAATTCGGGAATAATTATATTTTTTAATGCCACAATTATAGCATTTGCGGACTGTGGTAACAAAAATATAGCTTTACTTTTTTTCTTACTGTAAAGAATACCTGCAGTTGCTCTCGATAACATAGTCGAAGATCCAATTTCATTGAAAGACAGAGATCTAAACAATTCTCCAAATCCATCAAATTTTTTATATAAACGTGGTTCTAAGGTCTCATATGTGATATCATTGACCGCTAATCCCGTACCACCACTAAATATTATAGAATCAATCATCTTTTTTTTCATAACTCTTATTAAAACTTCATTAATGTAATCTTCTGAATCTGGAATAATTTCTGTGTAAACTAATGAAATTGACAGATCTTTCTTTAGGAATTGTTTTACTTCTGGAATTATTTTATCAGAACTTTTTTTTTTTGATATAATCTCATTAAATTTCCTAGTATTTACTACTATTAATGCCAAATTCGTCTTTTTTAGTATTTCTAACTTATAATCTTCTGATACGGTTTCGGTCAAATTCTTCTCTCTCCGTTTTTTTATATATTTATATCGGCAGAGATTATAATTTAGTGTATTATCCTCCAGATACAGGCATTAAAAAAACAATTATCAACGATTTTAGAAGTTATTGAGGAAAAAGTTTTACTTTAACTAAATCTCCTTTTTTCAAACCTTCTCGATAGGGAGGAATTTCAACTATTCCATCTGAAAACGTGAGTGAACTTATAACCCCAGATCCCTTCAATTTAACTGGTTTTGCGATCAATTCATTCTGAGTTTTTTCAATAATTACTCTTAAATAGTGAAGATATCCAAGACTCGAAACAGGAACATCTTTACTAATCTTTGCTATAACTTCATGACGAGGATCAAGAATTAGGCAGCCTAGCATTTTTCTTATAACAATTCCTGTAATTTTTAAGAAAGATACATAAGCGGCTACGGGAGTACCTGGTAAGCAGAATATTAAAGTATTATTTAAAATCCCAATTAGAATAGGTGCCCCAGGTCTCTGAGCAACTCCATGTATCAAAACTATTCCTGACTCATGAACAATTTCGGGAAGAAAATCTTTAGTTCCAACAGAGGTGCCACCTGTAAAGATTATTATGTCAGAATCTTCTGTAGCTTCGATTAATTTATTTTTGATGATATCCTTATCATCTTTCACGGTTTCACCTTTAACCACTTCCCCCCCATACAATGTAACCAATGCAGATATCATTGGAGTGTTGGAATTATAAATTTTCCCAGGTTTTAGTTTGGTTCCTGGTTCAATTAGTTCATCTCCAGATGAAAAAATACTTACTCTTGGTTTAGCTCGTACCTTTACCTTATCTAATCCTAAGGATGTTAGCAATGCAATTTGCTCAGCATTTAACTCAACACCCTCGGTTAAAACTTGAGTTCCTTTTTTAATATCTTCTCCTTTCTTTGAAACATTTTTACCGGGAGGAAGAGATATGTAAAGGCTTATTACATCATTTTCTATCTCTGTATCTTCAATTTTAATCACAGTATCTGCTCCTTTTGGGATGGGTGCTCCTGTAGAAATTCTTATCCCTTCACCGTTATTTAGATTAAGGTTTGAAAATTCACCAATTTCGATCTTACCACTTAGTTGGATTTTTTTTGGATTAGAAAGAGACGCATTAAATGAATCTTCAGCTTTAATAGCATAACCATCCATAGCTGATCGATCAAAAGGAGGAATATCTAGTTCACTTGTTATATTTGTAGCTAAAAATCGATTTAATACAGTGTTGACTTCGATTTCTTCAATGGGATTTATCTTTATATATGAAAAAACTAGTTCTAAAGTGTCTTCTAATGAAGTTAAATTAGCAAATCCTACTTTTCGAAGCTTTTCCAATAATTTTCACTCTTCCTTATTGATTAAATATTGAATATGACCTAATTCTGGAATAATGATACTTTTTAGAGCTAAAATTACCGCATTTGGCGAACCAGGTAATAAAAAGACGGTCTTATTTTTACTTTCACCGCTAAGAATACCCGCTGTTGCTCTAGATAACATAGCGGCGCTCCCAATTTCATTAAAAGAGAGATATCTAAATAATTCTCCAAAACCATCAAACTTTTTTTTTAGACTTGGTTCTAAGGTCTCGTATGTAATATCCTTAGGAGATAATCCTGTACCCCCACTAAAAATTATAGAATCAATATTCTCATCTTTTATAACTCTAGTTAAAACTTCGTTTATATGTTCTTCTGAATCTGGAATAATTTCAGTGTAGATTAAAGCTATGGTTGGATCTTTTTTTAGTAAGAGCTTCACTTTTGAAATTGTTTTATCTGAACTCTTTTTCTCCGATATTATCTCATTGAACCTACTCGTACTTACAACGATCAGGGCTATATTTATCTTTTTTGGAGCTTGTTGTTTATGTTCTTCATGAACTTTCATTAATTTTCACATCCTATTTGATCCAATCTTTTTATTGGAAAAAATAAATCCTCCTTTTATCTCCTCTTTCTATGATCGATTCTAATTCCCCAATCTCAACATATCCATCTGCATAGAACATAGTACTTATTGCTTCTGAGCCAGTTTTAACTGGAAAAATCATCTGTTCCCCATCCTTTTCTTGAATTTTTACTGCCTTAAATTCATTTCGACCTACAGTACTATAAATTCTCTCCCCTACTGTCATAACCTTTGAAAATTTATCTTTTAAGGGAAATCCTGACATTTTTCTTAAAAAATTTTCTATAAATACATAGAAGCAACTTAATGCTGATGTTGGATAACCAGGTAAAATAAATATTAACTTTTCTTTTATCTTAGCAAAAATTATAGGCTTCCCTGGTTTGATTTTGACACCATGAATTAAAATCTCGATATCTTCATATTCCTCAAGGACTTGGGGCCCTAAATCCCCTTCTCCTTTTGATGTACCCCCCGATACAATTATTATATCACTATTTTCTAAAGCCTTATTTACAACTGATTTTAATTCTTCATAATTATCTTTTACTATACCTAAAAATTTGACATCTACACCCGTGTTTTCAATCGCTTTTTTTAACACTACTGAATTTACATCATAAATTTTACCAATTTCAAGATTTTTAATATCATGGGTTACAAGTTCATTTCCTGTGCTTAGAAGGGAAACTTTCGGACGTTTAAATACCCAAATATTACTTATCCCTGAAGAAGCAAGGATACCAATTGTTGCCAAATTGATTAGTGTCCCTTCTTTAATAATGGTGTCATCCTTTTTTATATCGTGACCAATATTGACTACATGGGTTCCTGGGGTTAGTGCCTTTGAAATTGAAATAGTATTTCCATCACTCTCAGTAAATTCCACCATAATAACAGCATTCGCATTTTCAGGTATTGCGGCTCCAGTAGCTACATATGAACACTGGCCTTTATTTATTTTTTTTTTAGGAATATCCCCAGCTCTAATAGTTTCTATTAACTCTAGTTTAATGAAATTGTCCTCTTCAGCTCCAAATGTATCTTCAGCAATTACCGCGAATCCATCCATCCGTGATTTTCGGAAATGGGGGACATCAATCTTGCTTTTAATATTGCGGGAAATAATTCGATTATAACATTCATGGATATTAATTAATTCTTCCTCATTTTTCAAACTTGAAATAGAATCAAGTATTTCTTTAAATTCTTCTACTTTAATAGTTCTTAGAAATTTCATGATATAGCCAAATTATAATTAATTTAAAGCTTTTTAATGAACCCATTCAGATGATCCATCACTAAAATCCTCTCTCTTCCAAACAGCTATTTCCTTTTTATACATGTCGACTGCACTCCTAATCGCTTCAAATCCCTCCTCTCTATGCGCTGAAACTATAACAACGTATACCAAATCTTCAGTTAATTCAAATTCCCCTTTTAGATGAATAATCCTAGCATCAATAATTCCTTTTTTTTGCTTTAGTTTATTACAAATCTTAGAAATACTCTCATTTGCCAACTCATCATACGCGTCAATCTTCATCTTTACAACAGGTTTGCCCTCTTTAGATGTGTTTCTCACAATCCCCGTAAAGGTATGAATTGATCCGGCTTCTATTATATTAGAATTTTCTTTTACAACTTTAATAATACTCTCCAGATCAATCTCTCCCTTAGAATAAATTCCCGATTTAATACTCTTAGATTTATCAATACCTTGCATCATGTATCATCCTCCGGACACTGGCATTAAAAAAGCAATTGTGTCTCCATCATTTAATTTAACTATTGACGGATTTTTTTCATGGATCGCCTGATTATTTATTATTGTTGAAATTAAACTATGTATTTTTTGAGCATCTTCGTCCCAAATTAAATTCTGAATCTTTTTTCCATATTTTTCAATTAATAAATCAATTAAATCCTTCAGATGGTCTTTTGAAAATTCAAATTTCTCTTTTTCTTTCTCGGTAATGTCTTTAAATTCTGCAAAATATAAAACTTCAACAATCATTTTTCTCAATAATTTAAGGGGAATTCTCAATAAAATGGTTCTCTGGAATCTACTACTTGTTTAACTATTTGTTCATATTTTGATAGGGATTGATGATTTCGGAGAGCTTCTTTAATATTTTTCCCAAGATCAGATCGATACAGACATCCAAATAAATTCCCATCGCACCCAACTCTTAATTTTGTACAACCCATGCAAAATTCATGACTAGGAGTAATTGTCTCAACTACCGCGGAATTTGGTAGGATAAACACTTTTCGATTTTGCATTGATCCTCTTATAATTGTTTTGGTTGCTCTTGATTCAAGATCCTTAATAATTGGGCTCAAATCTAAATGATGTTTGGCATAGAAATCCCCGTTTCCACCTAAGACATCCGAAACTTCATGTAATTCGATTAATTGCAAAATAAAACCATTTTTTGCACAGAAATTTAAAATATCTTCGAATTCAGTATCATTTAAACCCTTCATAAGCACATAATTTAATTTAATTGGATCAAGTCCAACCGTTTTAGCTTTTTCTAAACCTTCTAAAACTTGGTCAAGAGTATCTACACCATATATTTTCCTATAAACTTTAGGTTTAAGTGATCCTAAAGAAACATTAATTCGATTTAAACCAGCTTTATACAATTCTTCAGCTTTTTCAGATAAAAGTAATCCATTTGTTGTTAAGGAGATATCTTTATAAAGGTTCAACTCTGAAACATTTTTTATTATTTCTACGATTTCTTCTCGGCATAAGGGTTCCCCTCCAGTGAATTTAATCTTAGTGACATCTAGTATTTCTGCTAATATCTTGCATAATTTTGTAATCTCTTCAACACTAAGCTCATTTGTTTTGCTATATCCTTCACTATCACAATAGAGGCACGAGTATTGACATTTTGAAGTTATTGAAAACCTAATATGCTTTATCTTTCTATTGAAGTTATCTTTCATATGATTATACTTTATTCTTTTACTTTACTCTCAACTTTTATATCGAAGATTTCTGTAGAGGGGTATTGACCACCTTCATCCTTTTCATACATCTTTACTACATCCCAAATATTTAATAAAGCAATCCCCACCCCTGTTAAGGCCTCCATCTCAACACCTGTCTTAGAGAAACTTTTAACTTTGCAGGAAACCTTTATAATCGTGTCATTTTCAATTTCAAAGTCTATATCAATATTCTCAATTGGAATCGGATGACAAAATGGAATTAAATTAGGGACAATTTTAACGGCATTAAAAGCAGCCACTTTAGCTATAGTAAAAACATCTCCCTTCTTAACCTGATTATTCTTCACTCTTTCAAGGGTACTTTTCCTTAGTTTTATTCTTCCAGAGGCGGTTGCAATCCTTGTAATTGTCTCTTTACCAGATATATCAATCATTATGGGTATACTATTATTATTGTCATTTAGGTAAGTTTAGGGTAGTTTTTAAGCGTTATGAATTAAAGAATACAACGAAAACTTAAAGAGCTTAATAGTCCAAATTATTAATTTTTTAATTTGATTAATAATTCACAATAGTTTTTATATCTATGAAAAGAGAATCTAAATCTATTAAGAATTTGTGATAATAAACCTCGATTAAATCTCACTTTTTTCAATCTATAAGCCATTATTTGCTACTAATGAAATAAAAGTCTAAGACTAGTCTAAGACTCCAGTTAAAGTTTGCGTTATTAAACTATATATTAAACCTTAACAGTAATATAATTATAACAAAACAAAATAAAACGTGATAAAAAAAATGACCCAAGTTTATGAAAAAGTAATGGAAGTTCCTGAAGTTGAAAAAATTAAAGTTGAAATTTCTGAAGAAAGTAAAATGGATGAATTACTTGGAGATTTGAATCCAAGATATTTTGAGGAAGTGATGGCTCCTGAAAATGCTCTTGATAAAGCTCATGCTGCAAGAATTTCCAATAATCTAATTAGACCTTTTTAGAAGGATTAAAAGTTTTTTTTGTAGTTTTCTCTTATACTTTTATTTCTAATTGTTACAATTTATCCTCATAATAGTTTAACATCTGTTGCCTTAAAGTTTATGAATACTTCAGATCCGATTTTTAATTCTAAATTCTCTTTTGAAAGTTCAGTTATTGTTGTTAAAAATTTTTCTGATCCACATTTAACTATTACGTGACAAATATTTCCAAGATCTCGAATATTTTCTATATTTCCTTTAAAAGTATTCCTATAACTTGTATTTTTTGGGGGAGTTTTGACGAGGCCAATACTTTCTGGACGGATACAGACTTTAACTTCACCTTCTTCTTGGTTCGAAGTAGTAATAGTTAAATCATTAACTCGTACAAGTGTTAATCCCGTAGATTTATCTAATTCTGCAATTCCATATAATATATTCTCATATCCAACAAAAAGAGCTGTAAATTCATCTTTTGGGGCTGTGAAGATTTCACTAGGGATCCCTATTTGCGAAAACTGTCCATTAGTTAGTACTGCTATCCGATCGGCATATTTAATTGCTTCAATGGGGTCATGTGTACTCATTATAATAGTTTTTTCTTTATCTTGTTTAATTTTCATTATAAATTCTTCTAATAATTTAATATTAATAGGATCTAAATTAGCTGAAACTTCATCTAACAAGTAAATCTCCGGTTCGAAAATGAAATTCATTGCAATTGCTACTCTTTGCATTTCCCCACCAGATAAAGCTCTCGCATTCTTATTTTCCATCCCTTTTAATCCTGAAAAATCTATAATGGTATTAACAGCTTCTGAATATTCATTATACTTAATCCCACGTATTTTTAAACCATATGCTATATTATTGAATACGGAAGTATTTCGGACTACCGGTTTTTGTCTAACAAATGAGAGATTTCTTCGAAAACTTATTTTTTTTTTTGGTGAAAATGTAGATATATCTTTTCCTTTGTAAATTATTTTCCCTTGTGTTGGTGATTCGAGTAAACCGAGAATTCTTAATAGCGTAGTTTTACCACTGCCATTAGGGCCTATTATAACAAAACATTCACCTTTTTTGACGGAAAAACTGATATTAGAAAGGACTTTAACTGAGGTTTTATCTTCTTTATAATATTCTTTATGAAGATTTTCAATTTCAAGTAAATCCATATTAATCTCCTCTATTTTGTATAAGAGTTAAACCATAATTCACTATGAAAGCTATTGAAATAAGAATAATACCCAAAGCGATTGCCATTCCAAATTCACCCATTCGAGTTTGAAGTACAATAGAAGTTGTAAAAGTACGAGTTTCCCAGCGAATATTTCCCCCGACAATCATTACAGCACCTACTTCAGATATGGCTTGACCGAATGCTACTAAAAATCCCGCTATTATGGACTTTTTAGATTCTTTAATTAATTCCCACCAAAGTTGACGCTCATTAGCCCCTAATGAGAGTACAGTTTCCTTTAATACAGGATCAACACTTTCAATTGCAGCTTTTGCCGTACCAGTAATGATTGGGACAGCGAGGAGAAACTGAGCGACTATCATGGCACTTGTTGAGTAGAGTAATCCAAATGAGCCAAGAGGACCCGTTCTGGATAACATTAGAAATACAATTAAGCCCATTACTACAGGAGGAAATCCCATAAAGGTATTAATTAAATTACTTACTGTTTTCTTTCCACGAAACTCACGCAATCCAATATATGACCCAATTGGTAAAGCAAGCAATGCTGCAAGAAAAGTTGATGTCAGTGAAACTCGAAATGATACTTCTATAATCCCCCATAATTCGGGATCAAAAGTAACCATCAAGCGTAATGCTTCTAATATTCCCTCGATGATCTCATTTGCCATAGTAATTGAAATCTTATTATTCTTATTTATTTTAACAAATAAAAAAATGAATATTGGTCAAATGTACAATTTTTAATCATTTAGATTGAAAGCCCTGAAAATTCGCTATGATAAGGTGCCCAAAAAGCAATTTCAGTATCTGTGGTGGGGCAGCTGTGAGTCTCATTGCATACTCCAAAAGCCGAATGAAATAAGACAGCATTATTCCTTTTATAATTATCAATCAATGCCTGACCATAGGGGGAAGTAAGGAAACCCACAAACCTACAAGCTGCTACGAATTTAACATGTGGATGTAAAATGGGATTGACAGGGATTGCTCCATAAGGATTAAGTAAAAAATCTTCCCCTAAAACTGATTCAGCTAAAAGATTCAATGCCGTATAAGTGTCATTGAAAGAAAGCCATGTTCCCCTATCGACTAGGGTATATCCTCTATCATCAGCATCATTATAAGCTATAAGCAAAGTATCTCCCATCCCCGCTCCAACATCCTTATAATAGTTAGTACCCGAAGTACTTGGATCCCAACCTATTAGAACCCATAGACTCAATTCTTTTAAATGTGTTCCAGAGCTATCTCCTCTTGAATAAACTGTTGTATTAAGCCCTACTGTCATTCCTAATTTCAATTTGGTCATTACGGTTGTAACATTATCATCAGGTAGTAGATTAGCTGGATTTGATGAGTGGCCAACTATTATAAAATCATTGTACATTACACATGCTCGATGAACTCCATATGGTATTTGACCACCACTATAGTTAACAAACGTATCTTCTCTTGATCTTGAATGAACAAGAATAACGTCTGCGTCTCCGCTTTGACCATAAGCTATTGCCTGACCTGTACCTACTGACAACACTCTAATTTTAATACCTGTTTCTTGGGTAAACTTTGGAAGTAAATAATCTAATAAACCAGAATCATAAGTCGAAGTTGTAGTCGCTAAGGTTATTTGATTTGGATCTTGGGCATTCATGTAATCGATAACGAAATATGTTCCCACTGATCCACCAGCGATTAGTATAAGTGCTAGAATGACCGCAGTTTTATGCTCGCCTAAGAATTGTTGCGTTGATCTTTTTGTTGACATTTTTTATTCTTTTTTTTTAAATTTGATATTCTTTCAAATGATTACTCCCATATAAGCGTTATTACCATCTAAACATAACGCTAATTTTATAAAAATTAAACACAGTGAAATATTAAAAAAAAAAGAAATTTGAAATTGAATTATTTGTTTGAAGCGTTTATACTTCAGGTGCTTTTAATCCTATCAATCCCATAGCTTCGACAGCGTCATAGGCAATGTTGATTTCATAGTCCCACCCTTCGACCGCTTTAGCAATTAGTAACTCTCGATTGTATGCGATGTCCATTACTTCTTTTACTTTACCTGGTTTTATGGAAGAAACAGAAATACTATGCATTTTCCCATTAGATGGCCACACTGCAGAGGGAATAAGAGGTTTACCTAAGGATCTATCTTCAGGGAATTTCGCAACTGCTTCCTGATAGGCTTTTCCAACCTCCTCTGATTTTCCCGCTGGCCACCACTGTTCTGTTACAAGATACATTAAAATTTTCATCTCCTAATAATTTATTACAAAATTGGATTCATTTAGACAAAATGACTGATGCTATTTAATTGTTTAACATTTTAGTACAAACCTTAAATCCTAAATCTTTTTATAAATATTTTAATTAGTAAGAGTATGGCAACCTGGGGAGTCCACTTTCGCATTGCTGAGAATATTTTAAACATTTATCCGAAAATAAATCGGAAATTTTTTGCAATAGGTAATATTGCCCCTGATTGCGGCCTTCCTAATAAAGATTGGTCAGCCTTCACCCCACCGAAAGAAATATCTCATTTTTCAGCTGAAGAAATAAGCGACTTTCTCTTTATAAAAACAAATAAATTTATTCTAAATGATGTTAAATTTTATTCCACATACTTAAGGGAACATAATTTAATCTCCTTTCAGAAGGATCGCTCTATTCTTTTCGGATATTTCATTCATCTTATAACGGATAATCTATGGAATTATTACATTATGAAACCACTTAAGGAAAAATATTTAGATATACTTCAAAAGAACCCAAATTTTATTTGGGATATAAAAAGGGATTGGTATGATTTAGATAAGATATTTATAACAGAAAATAAAGATTCATTATTTTGGACAGACTTTCTTGAAGCAGAATATAATGATGATCTCCTCGATTTTTTCCCAAGAGAAGGAGTTAAGCGTCAACTGAAATTTATCAAAAAATTCTATCAAATATCTAATGAAGAATATATGAGAATTTCAAAAAAGGAATTCATTTACCTCGATAGAAAACAAATGGATAATTTTATTCAGAATTCCACAAACGTAATCTTGGACATTCTTGCTAAGATTTTTGAGAAGGATTTTAGTTTTACAGACAAAATTTCTGTTCTAGATGGGATTCTTATTTGGCATTAAAATCTAAAATAATTTTTTTTACCCACTTTGTTGCTTTTTCTTTAACTTTATCTGGTTCATGCTGTTTTGGCTCTTTAAAACGGATTTCACCTAGAATATTTGCATTTTTTAATGCTTTTTTCAATTTATTCATAGCTTTAATTCCATCTCCCTGGCTACAAGTCCAAAGTGCCATATTTTTGCCTGTTAGATCAAATTTAGATAAGAAGGAATGAATAGGGGGAGTGTATGTCCATGCCCATACGGGTGTTCCCAAAATTATCAGATCATAATCCAGAGGATTTATCTCAATGGGTTTTAATTTTGGCTTTATTTTCATTGTGGCTTGATAACCCCCCCAAAAGTATTTCGAGCCACTTTCAGCTTTAAGTTCTTTTACAGGTTTTAACTCAAGAATTTCTGAATCTATTGATTCTGCTATTGCTTCAGCAATTATTTTTGTGTTCCCTGTAAGAGAATAGTAAACAACTAGTATATTTTTCATATTTTTTTCACTTAAATTCAAAAAACTATTGAATTGGGAATAGTATCTAATTAAAATTAAAAAAGTAAAAAATAAAATAAATTTATGGTAAAGTTACTGTATTTGTATTTTCATTAAGATTAAGGATTCCTTTAATGGCAAGTTGCTTGATGGTGCGTACCGCCATAATTGGCGGAACGTCCAGCAGTTTTTTAAGATCATCTAGCTTAGCAGAACCTTTTTCCATGATTGTGGCAATAATATCCACCTCAATTATTTCCTCATCTGAATTTTCAATAAGGAACGCGGTAAAGAAATTCTCCTGTCTCAATTGATTAATTTTAGATTCTAACTCATCCATCTTCTTCTGGTAGGAATTTTTCAGCTCAATTTCTCTGTTTTCATTTTCAACTGTTTTTTGATCTAATACAGTTTTTTCTTCTTCTTTTGAAGTAATCTTTTCGTTTATAGAACTCAATTTATCTTCCAACTGAGTATGCTCAAATGCCGGTTTTTTTAAATCATTAACGCTAGTCTCCAAAGTATTTGTTAGTTCTGAAATTTTTGAAGTTAATTCATCTTTTTTAGCGTTTAATCCTGCCATAGTAGTATCTAATTCCTCTGATTTCGTTCTTAATTCAGTTAATTCAGAATTTTGAGCCGATAATCTATCTTTAATAGTGTCTTCTTCTTTTTGTTCAGCCTGCATAAATTTCCATGCTTCTCTTAATTGAGAAAGAACTTCCTCGTTATGTTTTTGCAGAACTTGCCAATATGTATCATAGGCGGTCTCAAATTGTTCGATTAATGCTAAAATTTCTTGTGAACTCATTAGAAATCAACCTCCCCTTTTAATGTTACAGTTCCACTTCCTTCATCATACTCAATTGGTCCATTCTTCTGCACCATTTTCGTTAATATATTTCTTGCTACATCTTCCCTTAAACCCATCGCTTGGACAATGTTCCTTAGTTCAATAGTGGTATTAGGTTGCAATGCTTGTATAAGTTTTAATTGGGCAGATTGGATATAACCAGCTTTGATCAATGACTTCATAGCGGCAGCCCGTATAGCATATGAATTACTAAAATTCTCCTTTTTATTATATTCCTCTTGAAGTTCTCCTCCCAGTTCATTCATTTTGTTATCGAACTTCTCTTGAATATCTTTTAACTCTACAAGTCGATTTTCTAATTCTTGTAGTCGACTACTTCGAGTTGCTAATTCTTCTTTTCGGGTTGTAATTTTTGTTTGAGTTTCAGCTAATTCATTTTGTGCACCTTGGATTTTATCTAGAAGTGTTTGTCGTTGATTGTTAAGCTCAGCATTATTTTCTTCTAAGGAAGTAATATCTCGTTGATTCTGAGAAATCTTATTTTTCAATGAATTGATTTCATCATCATTAGTTTCAATAGTTTTTAAATCGGTTGTTTTAGTTTCTTCAAGTTTCCCAATCTGCTCTAGTAGATTACTGGGCTGTGTTTGCAATTTAGGAATTGAATCTGAGTTTAATCCATTAAGTTCCTCAATGATTGTGAGTATTTTCTTTAAGGATGATTTTGTATCAGTAAGACTCATATTTATCTCTCTTCTTTAAAATGATTTATAAAATAATAGTGGGGAGATTAATAAATTCTCTCTAATCAATAAAAACCATAGGAGGATTGATGATGAATCAAAAAAAAGATATAACTGTAGAATTATTTTCATTTAATACTAAAACATTTTTAAATTCAAGCTTGAATTAATTAATATAACATATTAAGTTTTAGAAACCTAAATGAACGAAATTAAGAAGCTTTTAGGATTAATCGGTATTATCCTCTTAGGATGTGGAATTTTCTCAATATTCTTAAATATCTATATTTTTGGTTTGTCTTTTTTTTCTTTTAATATAGGTATGGTCATTACTCTTTCATTATCAATTGGGGGTATATTAGTATTAATATGGGGGATAAGGATTAAACTATAATACCTTCTTTCAATTTGATTCATAATCCGTTTATTAAGTCTGTTAAGATTATAAATTTTGATTTTTCGAAACTTTGGAATTGAGGGAAATCGATAATAAAGTCTTAATTAAATCAAAATTTAAGTTACCATACGGGACTAACCTTGGAAGTAAATGGGGATTTAAACTGTCAAATTCGACTACTAAAGATAAGAAGTTCAATAAACATCTCCCTATTATTCTTCTGATCATGTTCACAGAAACATTAGGCTTCAGTATCGTTCTACCCGTTTTACCGCATTTGGGGCTCTCGTTAGGGTTAAATTTCTTTCAAATTGGGTTAATATCAAGTATTTTTAGTTTTTGTCAGCTTTTTGCTAGCCCGATTACAGGTAAACTTAGTGATAGATTCGGGAGAAAACCAATCTTAATATTTAGCCAGTCAAGTACCTTTTTAGGATTCCTTCTCCTTGGAATGGTTGACACAGTATGGATATTAATATTAGCACGTTTAGTCGATGGTCTACTAGGAAGTAATATGACGGTGACTCAAGCATATCTAAGTGATGTAACAGATCCTAAAGATCGAACCAAAACTTTTGGATATTCAAGTGCAGTTTTTGGTGCAGCTCTTATTTTTGGACCCGTTATTGGAGGAACTCTATCTAGTATAAATTATTCTATTCCAATGTTCTTTGCTGCGGGAATAAGCTTAATTTCCATAATATTAGTAATTATATTCTTACAAGAGTCATTGACTATTAAGAAAGAAAAATTTAACTTGAAATTTGAAGAAATTATCCCCATTAAAGAAACTAAACGGTTTTTTAAGTCAACCGAGATAAAAGGGCTTCTAATAATCTTTTTTATCTATAATTTTGCGTTTATGATCTTTATCTCTAGTTTTGCTTTACTAGCCAAAATCCAATTAGACGTAAATTCCCAAGAACTTGGTTTTTACCTAGCTTGGGTTGGAATTCTGCGTGTTATTTTTCAGAGTGCCCTAATAACTCCCTTATTAAAAAAAATCAACGAAAATAATACATTGAAGATTGGAGTTTTAGCTTTAGTAATCACAATGATATCTTTAGTTCTAATTACAAACTTCTGGATTGTATTTATACCGCTAATTTTTCTAGCATTTGGATCAGGAGTTGTACGTCCTATCCTTACAAGTAAATTGAGTAAATCTGTCGGAAAGGAAGAAACTGGAAGTCTTTTAGGTGTGAATAATTCCTTTTCTAGTATAGCTCAGATCCTATCACCAATTCTTGGGGGATTAATTCTTGAATTTTTACCTTCTCAGACACTACCGGCAATCTCAGCAGTACTTTTCCTCTTGATTTTTGTTTTCTGGCGCTTTGGATTTACTAAACCCATACAAGTTGAAGCTACATCACCAGTTAAATACGAGAAAAAGAATTTATAGATAAAACAAGTAATGATTAAACTTCTTTTGAGATATCTTCTATAAAGGAATTTTTGTTAATCGGGCCATACGGAAGGTTTCTTCTTTGGATGACAATATTCAGGTGCTCTATCATTTTTTCTGCTAAATAATTAAAGTCAAATTCAAATGAGGTAGTTTTTTGGTAATATTTTTTTAGAAATAAATTTATCAACTCAACCTTATGTCTTGGCTCACCCATATCAAAAAGGCCAGGATTAGTATCTAAAAGGGAACAACAAATCCACGCTAAATCATCCATATTATTTCCTTCATAAGCGTCCTCAAAATCAACTCCATATAAAATTTCTTCTGAAAAATCAATAATAAAATCCCTAAGTCGAGTATCTCCTTTGTTTAAAACGAAAGTTTCTTCCGTATTATATTTTCTAACTAGATTCTTTTCATGTAGTTGTGCGAGCCATTCCGCTAATTTTTCAATACTAAATATTACTTGATGTTTTATTTCAGAAGTTAAATCCCCTAAATCTATTGTGTTTTTTAAGTTATCATTAATGAAATCACACAAATTAACTCCCTGTACTTTTTCTAAGAGTAAGTATGGTTTCTTTAAACTCAATATCTCCGGGACATGGAAGTTTTGATTTTTTAACCTATTTAATATATTATTCTCACTGACAATATTTTTCGTTCTAAAAATTTTAATTATAAATTGCTTAGGGAAATTTTTTGGCTTTTTGTCAAAAACAATATCGATTACTGTATTTTTCCTACTCTGCAATTTTGAAATATTATAATTCACATCCTTATTGCGAAATTCAGGAATAATTCCCCTCAAATCCTTAGCAATTTTAGAATTAATTTTTAGGAGACTCATTACAACCTTACTAGTTTGACTTTATAATAATTTTATGGACTAAATAACAATCTATATCTATAAAATTATGTATTATAGAATGCTTAATAACCGGATTTCATGAAGAAAGGTAAAATAAGATTATTCTTGTTTTTCTTTAATTTTATTCAGGATCATCTCTTTAATATCAGAGAATTCAGGAACTACAATGATACCTTCCATTTTTTTCAATTTTTCTATGTTTTCAATCTCAATATCTCTGATTTTCAGTGTTAAAGGAGATCCATCTGGTCTTGTAGTAACAATTGGCTCTAAATCTTGGTCTGATGGAAATATATGTACATCCATATCCCCTTTTACAGCTTGGGCAACACAATTAGTAATTAATGTATCTGCTATACCATGGACAATTTTTGCCACAGAGTTTGCAGAGACAGGACATACTAAAAACATATCATATTTACCTAATTGTAACGGTCCCGCATAAAAAGGAATGTTTGGTGTCTTTTCCACTTTTACTCTTTTTACCACTTCAGTTAGAGCTAACCATTTTTTATACCACTTTACAACCGCAGTACCCTCTTTTGTTAAAATTACGGTTATATCGACACTATATTCCTCTTGTAAATCTTTCATTAAATTAATACACTCATCTAAAAGGTATCCCGTTCCGGTTATACCCCACATTAATTTAAACATATGAATTCCTATGTATTTTATATTTTTTTTCTATAATAAGAAGAATTAATAATTTAAGCATAATAAATATTTAATGAGATTATTCTAATATCATTACGTTCAGAGTAAAAATGAAAGATTCTAAATATATTTACCTTGATAATGCTGCTACCACTCCAATGGACCCTAAGGTTATTGAAGAGGTAATTAAACATTTTAATGAGACCTACGGAAATTCCTCAAGTTTACATTCAGCAGGGCAAAAAGCAGGGCAAACATTGTTAAAATCTCGTGAAATAATTGCCTCGTTAATCAATGCCCATAGAGATGATATTTTTTTCACATCCTCTGGCACAGAAGCGGATAATATAGCGATATTTGGGGTTGCTTCAAAAAATAAAGAAAGAGGTAATCATATTATTACCACTACAGTTGAACATCATGCTGTAGAAAATCCTTACAAACAATTAGAAAAGAAAGGATTTGAAGTAACCTTTTTACCAGTTGACCAATTTGGTCTGATTAACCTCAATGACCTAAATAATGCAATTAAAGATAAAACTATCTTAATTAGTATTATGTTTGCAAACAATGAAATCGGCACAATTGAACCTGTAAAAGAAATTGGAGCAATAGCAAAAAAGAATGATGTTATATTCCATACAGATGCAGTTCAGGCTTTTGGAAAAGTACCAATTGATGTAATTGACATGAATATTGATCTTTTATCTGCTTCTGCTCATAAACTCTACGGTCCAAAAGGAGTCGGAATGTTATATATCCGTGGTAAAGGAGCAAGAAAAGGGTGGGGGAAATATATAGAGCCGATTATGTTTGGTGGCGGTCATGAAAGAGAAATGAGACCGAGTACTGTTAATGTCCCTGGAATCGCTGGCTTTGCTAAGGCTGTAGAACTCGCAAAAGAAGAATTGGAAAAAGAAGCTGCTAGACAGACAAAATTACGAAACAAGATAATTAAATGGGTTATAGATAATATTGAAGATTCTTTTCTTAATGGTCATCCGACTCAAAGACTCCCAAATAATGTGAATTTAGGATTTAAATATATTGAAGGGGAATCAATAGTATTAGATTTAGATATGGAGGGTATTGCAACTTCTACAGGATCTGCGTGTTCTTCGCAATCACTTGAGCCTTCACATGTATTAACAGCTATCGGTTTGAAACCTGAAGAAGCACATGGCTCTCTGAGAGTTACATTAGGGAGATTTACCACTGAGAAGGAGGTTGATTATTTCTTGGAAAAATTACCTGGAGTTATCGATAGATTAAGAAAAATGTCTCCCCTTAAGAAAGGTGTTAAATATATGTTCGATAAATCTTCTGATACAGAACATCACCATTAATTTAGATGAAAATAATAATTCTTTTCTCCTATATTATTTATATTAACATGATTCAATAATAGAATTATGAGATTACAAAATAAAGTTGCTTTAATAACGGGTGCATCCCTAGGTTTTAAAGAAGGCGGTCCATCAATAGGAAGTGCCATCGCATTTAAATTTGCTGCCGAAGGGGCAAAAGTGGTAGCTGTTGATGTTTTAGAAGAGATGGGACAAAAAACGATAGATCAAATTATCGATAATGGCGGAGAAGGTTTATTTATTAAAACCGATGTTTCTAAAACTAATGAAGTAAAAGAAGCTATAAATCTCGTGAAGGACAAGTACCAAAAATTACACATTTTAGTTAATTGTGCAGCAACCTATGAAGGAGAAATTTTTAGAAATGTTGTTGATATCCTTGAAGACGATTGGAAAAGAACAATAGACGTTAATTTAAATGGATATTTTAGATTTAGTAAATATGCTATTCCTTTAATATTGGAAAGTGGTGGAGGAGCTATAGTTAATATTTCATCAGGTGCGGCTTTTAAAGTGTTAAAGGATTTTTGCGTATATCCAGTAACTAAAGCAGCAATAAATGCTTTAACGAGAACGCTAGCAATCGATTTTGCCCCCCAAATCCGCACTAATTCTATATGTCCCGGTTTTGTTAGAATTGCTAATTCTGAAGGGGATCGAACGATTCAAGAAATAAAGACATGGGTTAATGATATAGCAAAAACTTATCCATTAAAAAGGGTATGTACAGTTGATGAAATTGCAAATGTTGCGTTATTTTTAGCGAGTGATGATTCATCCTATGTTAATGGGGAGTGTATAAATGTTGATGGTGGTAGAATTGTATCTGATACTCATGATTTTTAATTCGTTTACTAAGATTTTATCGATAAAGATTGATCTTCGTCTTTAACTTATTACTTTATTACTAGAAAAATTCGAAAGAATTTTTGTAATAAGAAAATTTCTTCTATTTAATGAGTAAAGAGGAATTTAATTTTTCTGATAAAAAAATATTGATCGAAAAAAGAGAAGATGTTGGCTCTTCTTATAAAATAAATGCATATAAGACAAAATTGAAACTTATGCAGGAACAAAAAATTCCTCAAAAAGATATAAACGATTTATTAACTCACTTCTTCAATAAAAATAATTATATCTCAAATAAAACCAAAAACTCTATATCTAAAATAATTTGTGCTCAAAAAGTTAAGATCTTAATTCTAATAACTCACTCAGGTAGAGATATATTAGTTAATCGAGATAAATTAGTTAGAGATTATGGATGGTTTTTCTTTATTTCAAAAACAGAAAAAGATTCAAAGCAATCAGAAAAAAAAAAGCCTAAAAAAAAAGTTGAATCAAAAGCAGAAATTACTATAAGCAGGGAAGAATATCAGTTTGAAGATTTGCTGGTTCTTTTGAAACAGAAAGAACATATGAGGTCATTATACAATACAAAAGAATATAATCAATATTTAAAATTAATAAAATCTACTGAAATCCCTCAAATGCCTATAAAAGACGTTCTTGATGATTTTTTTCTTAAAAACAAGCTAGTTCCTATTGAAGAAAAGAAAGGAATTAGAAAAATAATTTATTACCAAAAGAAAAAAGTAATAGTAATAAAATGTCTTATTGGCGATGAGATGTATGAGAACCTAGAAAACTTAGTAAAAAAGTATGGCTGGTATTTCTACATCACAGGAGTTCCAGTTGGAAAAAGTGAATTATGTATAGCAATTGATAAGATAGAAAAGAGATTCGACACAGAATACTTCTCAAATATCTCCCTGGTAGAAGAATCGAACGACTCTAAGGATATCAGAGTAACTATATATCCTATTGTCTTAAAACCAAACCATAATTGTCATATTTTGGGCTTAGGAAAGTTAAATATTCTATTGGATTGTGGCCTTTCAGAGAAAGATGAAGAAAATGAGATTGAAGGGGATTTCAGACACGTTGAAGAATATCTTCAGAATTTACCCAACAAAATCATGGACCAAGAAAAAGTAAAGATCGACTCTTCAGAAAAAGAACCTAATGAGATTACTCAAAATTACGCTCCATCCAATCCAAAAATAGATGCAATCTTTATCTCGCATAGTCATTTTGATCATGTCTCTGGCCTTAGAGAATTGGTTAAATTATATCCCGACATTCCTATTTTAAGTTCAAGAATAACTTTAGATTTATATCTCCTCCGAGATTCCAGTTTTTTAAAGCAAGAAAACGATGAGGAAATTGAGCAAGAAGAATACAAAAACATAGTCAGAAACATAATTTATGTTGAAAATGGTGATAAGCTCGAGTTTAAAGAAAAAGGTTGTTTTCTCTCATTTTTTCATGCAGGTCACATGCCTGGAGCTCTGATGATGTTAGCTAAAGTAAATGATTTCAGATTATTATATACGGGAGATTACACTTATCATGATATCACTCCATTTGCAGGAACAAGACGATTCTTAGAACAAATATCTCGCCCTATTGATTATTTGCTAATAGATGGTACCAGTGCTCAAGAAGAGTTTGGTGATATCTCTGATCAATTTCATAGTTTAATTTTGTTTTTAGAGCAAAAAGCAGAATATGGTGATAACTCTTTAATTGGGGCAGATCCTTCAAGCTTAGCTATTTCATTCATGTTGACATTCTGGAGGTATTTTAGAAAACTCCAAATAAGACAAGATTACAAGAAACGTCCAAATATTTATGTAGATATGATGGTAAGAAAGAATATTCAAGTTATTAATCATCGTTATGAATATATTTACGGTCCAATCTCTCGCTTAATCAGAGATAAAGCAAATCCATTTAATAGCATAAAGTTTAGATGGTTTGACCAAAATAGCTTAGATTTTTTACGTAAGAAAAATAACATTATTATCTCTCATCCTCCAGATCTATCTTACGGGTTGATAAGAAACATAATCAATCGTGTAGGACGCAATCCTCATAATTTCATATTTCTTGCAGGATCAATACATGAATCTCCCGGATTAGAACTCATCGAAGGTGCTGGAGAAATAGAATTCTCCGAGACGTGGAAAATGCCTTTTCGAGCATTTCTGCTAAATACATTTGCCCCTCATATTAAAATTAAACTTCATGCTGATAAAAATCAATTACGAGAGATGATTAAAATTCTTGAGCCAAAAGAAGTATGTTTTTTCCATCAATCTCCAAAAAAACTAATAGATGTTGTAGAATATGTAAAAGAATTAGGTGTAGAAAAAGTTTCTTTGCCTAAAAAAAGGATGCTTACAATTTTGAATTAGTTAATTCATAGAAAAATGGTAATATCTTTAAGAGATTGATAAATTACGGGCTTTTTTCAAGAAACGATAAAACTTTAAGTCAATAATTTCTTCTTCTATTTAGAAAAAAAACTCTTATGAGATGAGGTAAAATGTACTCAGAAAAGGTTATGGAACACTTTAAAAATCCTCGAAATATGGGGGAAATGAAGGATGCCGATGCAATAGGAGAGCATGGAAATCCGACATGTGGAGACCTTATGCACATTTATATCAAAGTGGGAGAAAAAAACGGAGAAAAAATAATTAAAGATATATCTTTTCAAACATTCGGATGTGCTGCGGCGATTGCAACCTCCTCTATGGTTACAGAATTAGCAAAAGGAAAATCATTAGAAGAAGCCTCTAACATTTCTCGAGATGACGTAGCTGAATCGCTAGATGGATTACCCCCAATAAAATTACATTGCAGTAATTTAGCTGCTGATGCTCTAAAAGATGCAATAAAGAACTATCTTGATAAAAAGAAATAATTATCTTATCTCTTATCATCCTCATGGATTTTTCTAAACCAGTAACTGAAATTATTAAAGAAAGAAAATCCAATAGAACTTATTCTGGAAAACCTCTTGAAAAAAAGCTAAGAGAAAAAGTAATAGTTTTATTAGAAAATCATGATTTAAAAAGCCCCTTCAGTGATTACGCGGGAAAAGCTAGATTTCAGCTATTAAGTATACCAGAGTTTGATCCTAAAGAAAAAAGAAAACTAGGAACTTACGGTATCATAAAAGGTGCTCAAGATTTTATTGTGGGGGTAGTTGAGAAATCTCAGTATGATCGAGAGCATTTTGGATATCTTTTGGAAACTATAATCCTAGCATTGACTGATTTAGGTTTAGGTACATGTTGGTTAGGTGGCACTTTTAATAAGAGTCTTTTTTCAGAGAAAATTAATTGTTCTTCTGATGAAATTTTACCTGCAATTACACCAGTTGGACATAGCGTTCAAAAATCAATTAGAGAAAAGATGATTAGATCTTTTGCTAAAGCGGATGAACGATTACCATGGGAGAAGTTGTTTTTTGATGGAAATTTATCTGTTCCAATTACTAAAGCTAAACTAGGAATATATACAGCATTACTGGAGATGATCCAAGCTGGACCTTCAGCAGGAAATAGGCAACCATGGAGAATTATTAAGAGCCCTAATAAAAACAATTTTCATTTTTACACTACCAATCCTAAAGATGGACGTTTTCTACATTATAGTAAATTTAGACCATTAGATATCGGAATTGTAGTTTGCCATTTTGATCTCACTGCTAATGATTTAGACGTGAAAGGAGACTGGGTGGTTAAAGATCCCCAAATTCCCAATACAGAGAATTTACTTTATAAGATTACTTGGGAAGAGAAAATGAATTAAAAAAATAATTAAATTTCAACTGAATTACTACCTTCAATGACTTTAAGGTTGGAGATAAAAGGAATTTTTTGTACCTCAGACAATAGTTCAACTTTCGATCCTGATTCTCTTGCAAACCCTTCTCCCTTTTTGATGGATAATAATCTTGTCTTTTGTTTGAAGGTAACAATAAAGCTTATACGATTTGTGTTTTCATCTATCGAATCGATTCCCAACATGGTATAATATTTTAAGTGACGAACAAAAATAGGGCTCAGAACCTGGGCATAATCTTCAGTAACAGGAAAGTCAAGTTCTAAAATATCTTGAGCTAAACCTTTTTGCCCGAATTTAGTATAAGTCATGAAATACATTAAACCACACCCAACAACCGTTAGTAATATCCCCACTATATAGAATCTCGTTCCATTAGCCATACCTACTGCCATTACAAAAAAGATAAAACCAACATCTCTTGTTTCTTTTAGGGCATTTCTGAATCTAACAACAGAGAGCGCACCTACTAGTGTAAAAGCCCTTGCTAGATCCGTTCCAATGATTATCATAATCATCGCCACAATCATCCCTAATAAAACTAAAGTTTGAGTAAAGTTTGGTGAATTGAGATATTATTTACAGATTATAAACAAAATCTTAATTAAATCAATTATTTTATAACTTATTAAAATAAGGAGTTAAAAAAATGATTTTACATACGTATGACCTATGTCCTTTACATTGGGTTTTCATGCTCGTGGGAGGGATAGTATATTTCGTTATTAGCTTATTAATTGCTCGATATATGCACAAAGATGCTATTAAGAGAGGAATTAAAAACAGCGAAATTTGGTTATTAATCGGATTTTTCCTAAACTTAATTGGATTAGTTCTTTATCTATTCGTTAGGAAAAATTATGATGAGAGACCATAAGACATAATATCTAAAAATAAGAAAGGTGTAAATTTTTATCACATCATTTTTTTTTTATTAATTTGTTATACTAGAAAATAAAATGAACTAGTTTCAAAAATTGATGATTTATAATATATTATTTCTTGGTATGGGGAAAATTAATTTTATCTTTGCTACTTTTCATGTACTATGTAAAGAAATTTTATATGCTTTAGCGCAATGTTCACAGCAAAAGTTCATTTCTTCACCATGAATCGTTTCAATATGAAACTCTCCATATAATTTAACACCACAACTTTTACAAATTTCGAGCTTTGATTGAATAGCAACCTCGATCAGATTATCAAACCTAGAAAAAATTCTATCAATGAAATCTATCCCGGAAAGAGTTAGTTTATAACCTTTTGAGCGTTTAGATTCTTCAGTGGCGATTTCTTCAATATGTCCTTCTGCTTTAAGTTTTTTAAGAAAATCATAGACATATGTAGGGCTAGCGGTTTTTCCTAAGTCTTTTTTTAATCTTTCAAGGATATAATAACCAGTTACAGCCTCTTTTGATTTTAACATAACTAAAGAATATAGTTTAGTTAAATTTTGAATTTTTAAATCGGTTTCTTCCGTCATCTATTACTCTCGAATTTAATTTTTTTTTTTATATTTAGATTATATTAGAAAACCAT
This sequence comes from Promethearchaeota archaeon, assembly GCA_019894975.1. Classification (GTDB taxonomy): domain Archaea; phylum Asgardarchaeota; class Lokiarchaeia; order Sigyniarchaeales; family SOKP01; genus Loki-b32. The sequence continues at coordinate 57,358 of JAGXNO010000004.1, forward strand.
AATATTTAAATATATATTTTTCCGTATATATACTCAGAAGTATTATTTTTTATAAAATAAAAGTCGTACATGATAGAAAACTTTTGGTGATAAATTATAGTTTTAGACGGATTTCATGCAGATAATATGTTTCATATGATGGAATGGAGCTCAGAAGTTTGGTTTTTTGTAATTATTATAGGTATCATTAGTTTTTTTTTGATAGCTTTAATTTTACTTTACACGATGAGAAAAGGGACAAATAAACTTGAAAGCACTAAGTCTTCTGATCAGCAACTCAAAAAAACAGAATTTGAGAGTGATCAACATCTCAACGAGACACAATTCTGTCCTGACTGTGGAGCTAAATTTGATGAAAAAGGTATAGTATATTGTCCCGCATGTGGTCATAAGATTCAATAAAAGTGGTGAACTAATAAAGATGACATCTAAAGGAGTAAATTGGAATAATTTTAAAATAACGCCTCATCCGACTTTAGATGTTTATAATAAATTGGCTAAATCTTATGATAAAAGAAACGCAATGATGGAAAGAGTATTATCTAAGGCAAGATCGATTTTTTCGGTACTTAAAGGGGATGTATTAGAAGTCGGAACTGGAACTGGATTTAATCTAAAGCACTATAATCCAAAAACAAATATTGTAGCATTAGATTGGAGCCCTGGGATGGTATCACAAGCACACCTAAAAGTTAAAAAACATCGTTTAGAAAATGTTAAAGAAATCATTATAGGTGACATCCAAAAATTAAGCGATTATTTTGATCCTGAATCTTTTGATTACGTAACATCTAGTTGTGTTTTTTGTTCTGTTCCCAATCCCACCTTAGGTCTTAAAGAGGTTTTTAAAGTTTTGAGACCTTACGGTAAATTAATTCAGATTGAGCATGGATTAACAGAAATTAAACTTATCAATTTGGGGTTAGAACTCTTTGATCCATTCACTTTTAAGAGATTTGGTTTCCATCTCAATAGAAATCATTTCAAAAACCTTGAAAATTCTGGATTTGAAATAACCCATCATCAAAAAATTGATCGGGTAGGAATCTTTCGTTTATTGATTTCAAAAAAGTCTCTTAAATATAAAATATGAGGTAACCAAATGGTAATAATTGTAAATATATTAACAAATATTTTTTTTTATTTTATTAAAATTATACATCTTTCAGATTTTTTTACAAAAATTAGAAAATATTATTAATAGAATTTTTTCAAAATATAAACAAAAGATATAATTAATAAAAATGGCAATAAGAAACATGAAAAAAGGTGATTTTTGAATGACAGAAATTAAAGAAGATATAAATTTGAAATTATCAGGAATGACTTGCGCAAACTGTGCGTTGAAAATTGAGAATAAACTGGGCAATCTTGAAGGAGTTAAGAAGGCTGTAGTTAATTTTGCAAATGAAGAAGCCACAGTGGAGTATGATCCAAAGACAACAAATTATGATATTATGCAGGCTGCGGTGAAAGATCTGGGATATAAAGCGTCTTTAGCCAGGGTTGAATTAAAAGTAATAGATGAGATATCAGAAGAGAACTTTGAAATTCTAATTAAAGAAGTCCTAGGCATAAAAGGAATTCATGATGTTAGAGGTAATTTCAAAGCTTCAAAATTGTTCATTGGATTCAATGAATTGGCACTAGACGAAATTGGAGTATATTCAAAAGTTAAGAAATTGGGTTACAATGTTGAGAAATCAGCCGGAACAACGGATCTAGAAATCATAAAACATAAGAAAGAAATGAAATACCGGCTGCGTATCATGTTAATTTCCTTAGTATTTTCCCTTGTTATTACCCCGATTAGTTGGTTTATGGTAGAATCATTCGAAAGAAATATTCTCCTTTTCTTCTTGGCAATAGCAAATTTTGTTATTTGTGGGTCGTTTTTCTTAATTGGAGCATACAAATCATTAAAAAACAAATCTACAAATATGGATGTACTAGTTGCTTTAGGTACAACGACCGCGTTAATTTACTCTATTTTAACAACTTTCTTAATAGAAGGAAAAACGTTCTATGAAGCAATGAGTTTGATTATTACCTTTTTATTAGTCGGGAAATATCTTGAGCATAAAACTAAAGGACAAGCCTCAGAAGCTATCAAAAAACTGATTGGCTTGCAGCCGAAAACTGCTATTATTGTAAAAGATGGAGAAGAATTAGAGATTCCTATCGAAGAACTTGAAATCGGGGATGTGTTAGTAGTAAGACCTGGTGAAAAAATTCCTGTTGATGGGAAAGTAGTCGAAGGAAAAACAAAGGTAGACGAATCAATGATTACAGGAGAGAGTAAGTATGTTAAAAAGGAAATAGACAGCGAAGTAATCGGAGCGACAGTGAACCAAACAGGGCTAATTCATATGGTAACTGAGAAAATTGGAAAAGAAACCTTGCTATTTCAAATAATTGATTTTGTAAAGCAAGCTCAAAGTAGAAAAGCAGCAAAACAACAATTAGCTGATAAAATTAGCAATTATTTCGTTCCTGTAGTTATTTTAATTGCTATCGGTGCCTTTCTCTATTGGTATTTTATTGGGACTCAAATATATCCCGCACTTCAAGCTACGCAACTGGAAACGTCATTACAAATATTTACATCAATCGTGGTTATTGCCTGCCCTTGTGCTTTAGGATTAGCTATTCCTACAGCGGTGATGGTTGGAACAGGTAAAGGAGCTGAAAGTGGACTATTAATTAAGGGCGGAGACTCTCTGGAATCTATTAACACAATCAATACCATTGTGTTTGACAAAACCGGTACATTAACGGTTGGTAAACCCAAGGTTTCAGCGATTTATTCAGAGAAAACTTTGACGGGATCAGGTTATGACGATAACGATGTTTTACTTTATGCCGGAAGCGCAGAGATGGGTTCAGAACATCCACTTGGAAGAGCTATTATCGAAGAAGCAAACCAAAGGGCTATCGGTCTTGAACCTTTGACTGAGTTCAACGCTGTTCCAGGGAAAGGGATTAAAACCAATATAAAAGGAAAGAGTGTACTGATTGGAAATGAAAAGTTAATGATTGATAATAACATCTCAACTGAAGAATACAAGGCTAAATTTGAGGAATTTCAGCAACAAGGAATAACAACTATCTTAATAAGTATTGGTGATAAAGTTCGGGGAATTATTGGTATCTCAGATAAGATGAAAGATCAAGCACCTTATGCTCTAGATAAGTTAAGAGAAATGGGAATTGAAATTTACATGATTACAGGGGATAATATGCAGACGGCATTAACTGTTGGAGGACAACTTAATTTCGACGAGTCGCACATTTTAGCAGAGGTTTTACCAAATGATAAAGCTTTAAATATCCAGAAACTCCAACAATCGGGGGAGAATAGGATTGTTGGGATGGTCGGTGATGGTATAAATGATGCTCCCGCATTAGCTCAAGCAGATGTAGGAATTGCTATAGGTTCCGGTACTGATGTGGCAATTGAAACAGCAGATATAGTGTTGATGCGTGGAGATCTACGTAATGTCGTCTCAGCAATTAATCTATCTAAAAAAACTTATAGAAAGATGATAACAAACTTATTCTGGGCATTTATTTATAATATCATAGGACTTCCACTAGCAGCAGGTGTATTATTCGGTTTTACGGGGATTTTCTTACCACCATACTTAGCAGCTGTTTTCATGGCAATTAGTTCCGTTTCAGTGGTGACCAATGCGCTCTTCCTTAAAAGATTTGAGCCGAAGACACCTCAACAAATTGAAGAAGAAAGATTGTTAATCTCTCAAGAGAAAGTCACGGATCCTGTATGTGGGATGGAAATAAATCCAAGAAGTGCAATTGAATATGAATATAAGGAAAAGATTTATCATTTCTGCAATCCCAATTGTGAGGCTCATTTTAAACGAGATCCTGAACGATTTAAGAATTATGATGCAATGGATCCTAAATTAATGCAAATGAAAACTAAGGATCCAAGTGATAATATGAAAATTGAAAATATAAATAACAAAAAAAAAGAGGTAGATAAAGGTATGGGTAAATTGAAATGCGAGGAATGTGGATTAGAACAAGATCTTCCAATGCATTGTGGACAAGCAATGCATAAGGAGGGAGAACAATTAGTCTGCTGGATGGGTGCTAGTTGTGGGGCTCAACCAATTCCAGAGCATCATGGAAAACAGATGGAAATTATTAACTAATCTAAATAGGGTGAGAACATGGGCAGGCTGCAATTAAAATGTTGTAAATGTGGAAATATGATGGAAACTCTTCCAGGTGGTAGCCAAGATATCATAATTGATGATGATACAGGAGACATGCTTTATTGGAACGGTAAAGAGTGTGGTTATAGGCCTGCTGATTGCCTTGTATGTGAAAAATGTTTAGAAAAAGGTTGTAAGTAAGATTTTTTTTGATCCCTTTTTTATAATTTATAAAATATAATATTTAAAGGAATTTTGATATTTTTTACTTTAAAGAAAATTGAATGAGTGCTAGATTATGAAATACTACTCAAATATTTTAAAGTTAATCGGTAGAACTCCTTTAGTCAGAATTGACAAAAGTAATCCAAATCCTAATGTGCTTTTGTTAGCTAAATTGGAAAAATATAATCCTGCTGGTTCTGTTAAAGATAGAATAGCAATTTCCATGATTGAAGAAGCTGAGAAAGAGGGGATCTTAACCCCAGATAAAATAGTTATCGAACCAAGTAGTGGTAATACTGGTATAGGATTATCACTAGTATGTGCTGTAAAAGGATATAAATTAGAAATTGTTATGCCTGAGACAATGTCAGTTGAACGTCGGAAAATTATGACTGCCTATGGTGCAAAAATAACATTAACTCCTGGGGATGATGGAATGAACGGAGCGCAAGATTATGTTAAAACCAGAGTTAAAGAAAATCCCGAAAAATACTTTTTTCCAAACCAATTTGCGAATGAAAATAATCCTATGGCACATTATAGATATACTGCTGAGGAAATAATAGAAGATACTGATGGTAAAATTGATGTATTTGTCGCGGGACTTGGTACTACTGGTACTTTGATGGGAGTATCAAAAAGGTTGAAGGAACACAACCCCAATATTAGAATCATTGCCGTAGAACCTGAATCTGGAGCACCTGTTCAAGGATTAAAAAACCTTGAAACCTCATATGTACCAGATATTTATGATGAATCTCAAATTGATGAAAAGGTTTATATAAACATGGAACATGCGGAACATGCGTCAAGAATGCTTTCTCTGCAAGAAGGGATTTTTACAGGGATAAGTTCGGGTGCCGCCATGTATGTAGCAATAGAAACTGCGAGAAAAATGAAATCTGGGACTATTGTTGTTCTATTACCAGATGGGGGTGAAAAATATATTAGTCACCCGATTTTCTCCCCGGAAAAATGCCTAGAATGCACTAAAAAGTGCAAGATTATGACGTTGTGGGATGATGAATATATCGCCTCAATAGCCGAGTGGTGGGAAAATAAACCTGAATAAACTCTTTAACTAAGGGCTGACATCCTTATTATTTTCAGATTTCAACCAGATTTCTAATAAAACGAAAATTATCAATCCAATTATGCACAGTAAGGCACCAATAAGGAATGCGCATTGATAAGCAAAAACTTCACTCTTACCTTCATTTATAAGAATGTTAATTAGGGGACCGCTGATTAATGTACTAGCTAATCCCCATGAAAGAAAAAACGTTGTGTTGTATACTGCAAAAAGCTTACCTCTCATTTTAGCCGGAATTAGAATTGAGGCAATCGCATATGATGAAGCATATATAATAACTTCTGCGGCTCCCATTAAAAATCCACCTATGAAAATAAACTGTAGACTATTAGTAAGAGCGGTAATTAGTAGTGCAACTATCCCTATCGATGTACCAAGAATCAACGCTCGAGAATGACCAAATTTCTTACTTAAATACCCTGCAGTAAATCCAATAATCATGGCTGCAACTGAACGCATGTTCGCGATAAAACTTAGCATAATACTATTTACATTAAATCCTGAATCCAAAGAGAGATATTGAGAATAAGGAACAGCTATAGAGTTTCTGCCGAAATTTATGAAAATCAAAGCTACTATAAACATGACGAAAATAAATAAATAGTTTTGATTATCTTGATCATTTATTGAATTCTCTTTCTCAATTACTTCTGTATCAACACCACCTTCAGGGGCTAATAACATTGGTATTGATGAGACAAACATTACTGCTGATGCTACAAAAAATAGAGGTCCGTTTCTAAACCCAAAACCAGAATCATAAAGTGCACCTCCGATGAATATACCCATTATCCTTCCTAATCCACCTAAACTGGTCAATTGCCCCATTATCCTGCTTCTTTTTTCAGAAGGGTATAGATCGCTTATTAATGCACTCCACCCGATATTGGACATAGACCAAAACATTTCAACAAAACTAAGTCCAATTATGATTATATAACCTGCTATATACAAATTATAGAATGCGAAATGTACAGCCCAAATTGTTAGAGTCCCTGTCCCAGCTAATATTTCTCCGCAAATTATGAATGTTCGACGACGTTGAATTTTATCAGTAATAGGACCCCATAGAAAATTCTGGAATATAACACTCATTATCATAGGTAAAGTTGCGTACAGAGTTGTCTCCCAAACTGACAGACTCAAAAACTCCTTTAAATATATTGATAGAAAGGTATAGAACAATCCCCTTCTAAACATTGCAAGCATTTGAAAAGAGGATAGACCAAAAAAAATTTGAGTTGTTGATTTTCTGCTATGCAAAATTTCCAATTAAAGAATGGTAACTGTTATTAAATAGTTAAAAGAAAGATTTTTTCTAATTATTTGCATACCTAAAATCCATTTTTAAAAGGATAAGATAATATTAATCCTAAATTAGATGAGATTAAACAAATCCCAATTTATTCAACCAAGGTTTGTTTCTTTTCAAAATCCTTGATGATTTCATTTAATAGGTTAAGAACTTTAGGGGTATCTGGAATTTTTTCCATTTGTTCATAATATAAGGGATAGTATTGATGCAATTTATCTAGTAATTCAATCCAAGTTTTCTGAGATTCAGTTTCGGCTGGAATTTGTTTCTTTATTTGGAATAGAACCTTTTTTTCTTTCTTAGCTTTTAAATTTTTGAGAAAAGATTTAGTTACGATAATTCTGAAGTCAGAATATTCATCAGGTCTAAAGTTTGCTAAGGCATAATTCATATTATCATCGGCAAAAGGTAAAATCCTTATTTTCTTATCCTCGGGTTCATCTGGGTTTTTCACTAGAGTAATTTCGATATCATTTTTATTTAAATCCTCTAAAATAGGATACAATTCTCCGGGATTTATTTTCGTAGCTAATTCAATTTCGTTGGAAATTTCAGATATAGGTATATAGAAATCAGGAGTTATTTCTGGGTTTTCCATCCTATAAATATATTCTTTTTTTATTATTTCAATAATTTGATGTTTAAAATTTTCGGTAAGATGCTCAGAACTAAATGAAAATTCTGCTTTTTTCAATTTTTCTTTCTGAATATCTGCATCCTTTTGTTTCTTACCATAATCAGTCGATAATGAGGAAATAAAACTGTTTGTTACCTCACCCTTTTCTAAGTTACTTGTTAGTCTACTAGTTTTTCTATCTTTTTCTAGGGCAGTTTCTAAAAGTCTTTCACTCAAATATCTTCTCGCTTTTTGCCTAGCGACTCCTTTTTTCTCAAAACGCTCAGTTACAGAAACAAAGTTAATCATCTTGATTGGTTTACCTAAATCTTGCTTTTCTTCAGAAATTACTATATCCATGTCCTTACTTGCTAATTGCTCAAGAAGTGCATAGACATTTCCTTTTGAGAGTTGAGTAGCTTTAATTAATTCTCTCTCAATTATTTCAACGGGGTAAGCTTCACCCCTCCTAATATATTCACTTTTCACTATTTTATAAACTCTTTCCATACTTTTCTCTTCTTCACTAACTGTCTCTTTTTGTAATCTCATAAACATGGATGTTTCATGAGGTTTTAAGTAATAAACTAATACTGTGCTACCTAAGAAAAATATCATTAAAACTGAAATAATATATTTATCCGCCATTAGTACTACACCAACATCACTTATTACTTGATTTTGTACCTGAGACGCTAATGCATAACGAGATAAAGTTTGAGCAAGCACACAAGCTAAACATAATAAAATTAAACCGTCTTTTTTAAATATAAGAATACGCCACCCTAAGGTTCTCCCCGTTTTTTTGACAATTCTATATAGAAAATACATTGATATTATAAATTCAAATATAAAAATATATGATGATACGGAACCTGTTGCCCCAATACTGGCCTTTAAAGCAACAACAGTATCTTCCTGGAGGAGCATAAACACGCTAATTTGAAAAATTTGAAAGAAAAAGATGAATAATACAATTAATGAAAAGGTAAAATTATCAAAAGTTCCCGCTCTTTTGGTTTCTGCTCGTCTCCGAGTTAACACAAATTCGAAGATAATAAAGACGAGTGTCATAACTAAACTGAAATAAATTAATGGCATTATTACACGCATTTCTAGATTATATACTTTAACTGCGCTCGTTGGATCAGCGTTTCCAAAGAATTCTAAGGATAACCATACTAAAAAAAACCTATAAAACAATGAAATTACAACTAGCACTCCCAAGATAAAAAATGGAATAATTATAGCAACAAAATATCTTGGGATCGAATATTTTTTAATAAACCTTGCCTCTATTTTGGTTGAAAATTTTCTTGAATAGATATAGAACCGACTGCTCAATAGCAGTAACCAAATCATTGCTAAGGTCAATAAATAAGTCATAATATTGAGATTTGTAACGGAAGATAAATATAAAAAGAGCAGATAAAATACCGTTAATAAGCCAAAATATAATATTATTTGCTTGATAATTGTTTTTTCTTCAAAAATAAAGATTCGTACTTTATCGATACTCAATAGAATAGAAAGTGACAGAAAAAATGCGACAATAGCGTTTGAAAAAGCAAAAGGATTACCAAGCATTAATATATTAATCCAAGTGCTATTCGGGAAATTAATTGCACTAATTAATAGAAGAGAATACAGTATAAATATTCCATATAATCCCCAAAATTTTCTATGGAACGAATAAGATTTTGGTTCTTTTCCATCTACATAGACTTCTTGGTGAATAATTTTATCAGAATAAAAGACAGATAACTGGTTTTTTGCCTTTGATGATATATCTGTTAATTGGACTCTCTTTTTTGAAGAAAAGTCTTTAACTTTTTGTTTAATCCCAGTTTTATTTGTTGTTGACTTTTTTGAAGAATCAGATTGCTCATCAGACATTATATGTATAAATTCTTCTTTTCAATTTAAACCTAATTATAATACAAAAATGGAAATAGCCATTATCAATAGAATAGAGTAATCATATCAAGACAATTGATAAATTTCATATGAAATCTTTAAAAATACTCAAATATAACAATAAATATAGTATATACATTATTTTTTTTGATAGTATGAAAAAGACTCAAGTTGAAAGTAAGGAGAACCTAATTAATCTAGTTAGAAAAGCGATTGAATTACTTTGTGAAAAAAATATTTCGAGTGTTGTAATCTTATCATCATACAAAATAAACTCAGTCCTCAAAGAATCATTTGGTATTAATATAAAAGTAGATAGAATAGGTAGAATATTAAGCCAGATAGCCAAATTAAATCAATTAAAAAGACTTAGTACTAATATTCCAAAATATAAATTACAGATTTCAAAAGTTTCAAGTCTACAATTTTATTAAAAAAGATTAAGTTAAATTACGAAATTCGGTAATTGTTTTTTGGAGTTTTTCAAGTAAAATTCTAATCTCTGAATAACTATCTTTTACTGGTTTTAATTCTGTATCTATTTCTTCAAATTTACCATCAATTTGTGTATTAAAGGGAATGGTAACTTTTTCTAGATTCTCAGAAATACTTTTCATAAGGTTTTTTATCTCATCATCTTTATCTGAGGTTAAATTATTTAATTCCATTATTGATGTTGATATCTGAGAGTTTAAATTTGAAGTTGATTCTAAAGCATCTAATACTTCTTGTACTTTTCCTTCAAATGGGGTGGTTTTACTGTTTATTTGATTATCAATTGTTATTTTTGATTCTTCTATTGCGGAGTTTAGAATTTGAGAAATCTCAGTTTTTAATTCCTTCTGACCTTCAACACGTTTATTGATATATTCAGTAATATTTTTCTTAAAAAGACTAGAAATTTCCTCAAATGTACTATTAAAATATTTTTTAACATCTCTTAGGCCGTCAGAAAGAGTATTTTTCAATTGATTTATCGATCTACTAATATGTTTCATACCCTTTAGAGTTCCTTGAGTTACGTCACCAACCCATACATTAAATTGAGTCTCATACGTATCAGCAAGAGCTTCATTTAATTTTGTGAATCCATTATTAAATCCAGAAGTTATCTGATTAACCTGTTCTGAATAATCCTTCACGGTTTCATCTATTAAATCTTCTGTTGATAAAGGGATATCTTGAAGTTCTCTTAAAGATTGTTCCTTAATCTCATTAATCATAACTGGAGACAATCTTTGAGAATCTTCTGCAAACTTCTGAACCCACCTAAAGAAATTTAAATTAGACGGTATCTCGAGCTCATACGAGATTTCAAAATAATCATTTGATTTTTTATATTCTTTTAATGAATTAATTGCAAATCCAAATCCCCTTTCTTTGCCCATTAGTGTATGATCAAAGATAATTACGAAACCATGAGGATTTTTGTCTGTTTGGATAAACTTATGATTTTGAATAGTTATTTCAGTAAAATCTAGGCCCCATCCAGGCCTTGAGAGATACCAACCTACTATTTTCATGTCTTTTTCTTGATATTCCTTTTCTAATCCAGCAAATAATTCAATATCTTCTTTAGAGAACCCTGTTGATACGTGAATTCCATGTTGAATTGGAATAATGTTTAATAAATTGATGACTTTGCTAGTTTCATCAACATTTCCTATACAAATACCCATAACTTCTATGCTTTCATCCAGTGCTTCATTTCCGAATCTTAATACATGAGTCATCATTCGAATAAAAGCATCTGCCTTGATTATGACTTTAAAATCACTAATTCCGTGTGGCGACATTTTTTTCTAGTCTCCTCCCTTTTCAAACTTATTTATTTTATTTGATAATTCTTGATTCTCAGCTCTAAGATCCTTCACTGTCTTTTGTAATTCCTTATTTTCTGTTTGTAATGTACTCAATTTATTCTTGATAGGATTCTTTGAGCTTTCTAATAATATAATCGCTGCTTTTAAATCAGATAAGTAGTTTTTTGTTTCTTTATATAGATTATTAAGATTTCCTTTAATTTTACTAACCTTTTTATTAAAACTTGTTAATAGATCTTCTTGTACGGTGTTTAAATCGCTTTGAATTAGATTATTTATCGACTTATATTTTTCTGTGTATTTTTTTAGGGCACTACTTCCCCCATTTAAACTTTTAATATTATTTGAGAAATTATTATTAAAATCTGATATATTATTTGAGATTTTTTCCATCTTTTCTAAAAGTTGTGTAAATCCTTTATCTTCAAATGAGCTTCTAATTTGATTTATACACTCGTCTTTTGATTTCTTAACCAACTCTTCAATTTTCTCTTTTTCATTATCTAAATCTTCAAGTTTATCATCAACGTAGAAATCTAAATCTTTTATATCATTTTGTAAATTATAATTGAAGGATTGCTGTAATGTTATAATCTCATTACTCAATTTATCCCTAATCTCTTTTAAATCATTACGTATTCCCGTATTATTAATAGAAATCTTACCTACTATATCCTGTCCCCACGTATTTAAGAAGTATACCATAGGTTTAATTGATGATTCTAGAAAATTATCCATTCCATTTTTTAAAGTGGTAATAATTTCATCAAATCGTACTTCAGGTAATTTTGATTCTATTTGCTCATCTTCAGGGATAAAAACATCACTAAATAAATCAACAGTTTCATTTAACTCAAGAATTTGGGGAACTCCCGTATGAACTTTGTTAATTAAGTCCACGATTTTCAAATAAAATTCAAGATTATCAGGAAATATTACATTTGCGTTTACTTCATGGTAATCTGATTTTAAAGCTAAGGAAGGGTCATCTAGATTCGTTTCACTTAGTCTAAATGCTCTAAATCCAAGTTCATTTGGTTTTTCAAGATATGTGTGATCAAACACTAAACCTATACCACTTGGATTTTTTTGCCAAAAAATTTGGTTATATTTGTCAGTTTCACTAAAGAATATACCCAATCCTGGATGTGAATGGTACCATCCAACAGAAAACCAACCAAGATCACCATATTGCTCCCATATTTTCGTATCTAATTCTCCAAACGCTCCCAATTGATCAACCGAGAATTTAACTTCTATTGTGCCTCCATGAGAAACGGGTACTACATCTTCAATAATTACATTTTTAATTTCACCTTCTCCTTCAAGACGGCCAATCAAAACACCCATAACTTCAGATAATTTTGCATGTTCAATATATTTTGAACCAAAACGTAACACATGAAGTAACATCTTATAGTAAGCAAGGGGTTTAATTGTTACTACACTTTGATCATTAATATTCCCCATTATAGATTCACTAGTTTTTTCAAATTTATGATATATATATGGTTTGTATGGTTTTAAATATTTGAATAAAAAGTATTTAATTTAAAAAGAACTATTTTTTAATTCTACCCTAAAAAATCCATAAGTAAATAATAGGATGGTTTTAGACGTGTGGTAATGGTTTACCACAATAGGGGCAAAATTTCCAATCTAAATCCTTCCCGCAATGTGGACAAAAACTCGATGCTTTTGAGGGAGTTGGTGCTACATCTCCCATTCCTTGTTTTGGGATGGAAGGTAATTCCCTAGTTGTCTTCAATGTTGCAGTATGATCATCTTCTTTCCTAGCAGCAACAGTAGCTTTAAAAGCTTCCCTTCTCTCTTCTTCGAGTTCTTGTTGAGTTTTTTCTCCCTCAACTTTAACCCATCCTTGAACTTGAGGTCTTTTCAATTCACTTTCAGGTACTTTTTCCAATTCAACTGAATTTGTTTCTGATAATGGGGCTACTACCTTTCTTTCTTCTTTCTTTTGAATTGCTTGTTTAACTAAGGCTTGTGTAGTCTTCATAACCTGATGAGGATTAATATTAGGAATTGCTACTGTACGTAAAACCCAACCTACGATAAGATTTTGATTTGGGAATCCACCCTGAACATCTTCATCCTTATAAACATAGGAATCAATTACATCTCTTCCTTTTAACAGACGCGAGGCCCATTTATCATTAATCAATCCCAATTGGATTCGATAGCTGGTTCCTGCAATACCCAATTGGCTTGTTAGTGGTTCAAATCCTCTTTCGGTCACATTTAATCACATTTTATCTAATAATTATTTGAAATAAGTAATATTATAATGGTAAATTTTGAATTTAAATTCTTATTTATCTCATGCTAAAATTTATTTCTATTATTAAAAGTTTTTTGGAATGGAATAATCCAATAATTCAAATTATCCCATTTTCCTTATGTAAAAAAAAGATATAAATACAAAAATTTGTATTAATTTGTAAAATAATTATTAAAAACAGTTTTACTAAAAAATAGGAATACTGGTTGAAAAAATGACAGTAATAATCCAAAAAAGAGCTTACTTAACAATCGTAGCCGCATCAGTGAGATTTGCTAATGTCCGCATACCTAAAGATGATTGGTTAGAAGTGAGTGGTATTTTTACAGGTCGAAATGAAGGAAATGATGTTTTGGTTTCTAAAGCTTATCCCATTATGCATCAAGAACTAGATAAAGATGCTGTTATCGATCAATACAAATGGTCAGATGAAGACTATGAATCACTTTATGTTATTGATGATGAAGCTTTTTCAAGAGATCCTCCTGAATTTGTTGTTGGTTGGTGGCACTCACATCCTGGTTTTATTTGAACTGGACTTACCAGACTTCAACTAAAAGGTTATGATGTCACATATCGATATTCGAACCACTCTCTCTTATCAGCAAAATAATCCTTTAGCAATTTCACTTGTATTTAATCCTCAAAGATTAATAAGACAAATTGAAGTTGCTGATAAAAAGGGAGACCCTGATAAACAATTAAAAAATGATCCTGGGTTTAAAATTTTCCGATTAGATGATGTTAATAGTGGAACAGAAGCCTCTTATCATACTGCTGACTTTAAAATTGAAGAATATGAAAGCATGGAGCAGTTATTAAGGCTTACCCAAAAATTCATTGTTGATATAACTAATTTATTCCCAAAAGAGAAAGTTCCGCAAACTTATGAAAAAGTTGTGGATGAACGAATAGAACAATTAAACTCATTACTATTAGGTACTGAAGAATATTTAACAACATTAACCCGTCGTGGTGAAAAACATCGGATTCCCGAGGTACTAGAAAATCAAAATCAAGAAATTAACAGATTTATTGAAGAAACAAATAAGAAGATAGAGTTTATAAGAGAATTTATTGGATATTTAGAATTTAAAGAAAGAGACACTATAGTTCCTCAAGTGGAAAAGAATTTATCAAAGTGGGACGAGACTACGAAGGGTTTAGGAAAAAAGCTGAAAGATCTTTCCAAAAAGTTTTAACCACTTTACAATCAAAAATATTTTTCATCTTATTTTTAATTTTGATAAATTTTTATTTGATTAAGCGTTAATTTGATTAAGAAAACTACGAGTCAAAATAATCGCTCTCTAGAGAAATAAAGATTGTATCTTCTATTATGAAAAAACTTAATTTTCCATTCACAGCAATTCTCGGACAAGACAAGATGAAAATGGGTTTAATTCTTAACCTAATTGATCCTTTAATTGGGGGAATCTTGATGACAGGTCAACAGGGTACAGGAAAAAGCACTGCTGTTAGAAGTCTCGTGGAATTAATGCCCCAAATCGAAGTTATTAAAGGCTGCGATTTTTCTTGTGATCCTTATTCAGATGTAGATGATGTATGTGAAAACTGCAAAGAAAAAATCGAAAATAAAAATGTCGAAACGGAATTTAGAGACATGTGGTTGGTAAATCTACCTTTAGGGGTAACTGAGGACATGGTATGTGGCTCATTATCTATCGACAAGGTACTTACAGAGGGAATAAGAGCTTTACATCCTGGACTACTTGCTAAAGCAAATCGAGGAATTTTATATGTAGATGAAATTAATTTACTTCAGGATCATATTGTTGATGTATTATTGGATTCTGCTGCTTCTGGTGTTAATATAATAGAAAGAGAGGGTATTTCAGTCTATCATCCCTCCAGATTCGTTCTTGTAGGAAGCATGAATCCTGAAGAAGGAGACCTAAGACCACAAATTGCCGATCGTTTGGGTTTAGAGGTTCGGATCAAAGCCCCAAGAGATAATGAATTACGCGCTGAGATAACCAAAAGAGTTATTAGTTTTGATGATAATCCAAAGGAATATATTAAACAATTTGAAAGTGACCAGGAAACACTCAGGAAGAAAATCATAAATGCTCGTAAGCTCGTAAAAGAAGTGCAAATACCTGGTTCAATATATGAATTTGTATCTAAAATCGTGAGTGAATTAGAAATATTCTCTCAAAGAGCAGATATTACTTTTATTCGATGTGCAAGAGCTAACGCTGCTTTAAATGCTAGGAAATTGATAACTAATGAAGATTTGACAGTAGCAATGGATTTGGTCTTTGAACACAGAATTCAATCACTTCAATACGAAATGACTCCTGAAGAGATTAAATCTAAGATTGCAGAAGTTTATGGAAAAATTAAAGAAGCTTATGAAGATACGAATGTTCTTCAACCTAATCGAGAAACCGAGGGACCATTAAAACATGATGATGGGGAACAAAAAGAGTTTAAACGCCAATCTGTCGATCCTAATAAAGTAGATATCCCAGAATCAAGAGAACAGAAGCTCCCTCCGCCCAAATATCCTGATGATAAGAAGAGAAATCCTAAACCTGCTGGAGGTTGGAAAGTTAAAAATATTCCATATGATGAAGATCTTCGATTTTTTGAAGCTAAAAATTCATCTCTACCATTTATATATCAAATGGAAAAAAAGATGACTTCCATCCTAGACAATATAAGAAAGGATCGAAAGATTTCTGATTATGGAGGTAGAGGAATAGGTAGAAGAATTAAGATATCTTCATCTCAAAAAGGCAGATATGTATCATACAGATCACCTATGAGTGAACAGCCAAAACGGATTGCGTTAGATGCAACAATTAGGAATTATCTAAAAAATATAGCCTATAATGAAACTGATATAGATTTTCCAATACATTTTAACAAATATGATTTAATGGATAAGATTTATGAATACCGTGCTCCTTTAGCTCTTTTTTTTGTACTAGATAGTTCTGCATCCATGTATCATGTAATTAGACAAATGACTGATGTAATATTAAGTCTGCATCGAGAAGGATATAGAAAAAGAGATAAAATATCTCTAATAATTTTTCGCGGTAAACAAGCTGTAGTTCTTCAGAATCCCACTGTTAACTTTCAGATGGCGGTTAATAAATTGAAAAAGATCGAAGGTAAATCATACACACCCATGGCTGCAGCCCTTAAAAAGGTTTCAGATCTTATCAAAATTGAAAAATTAAAGGATAGGAACATTATCCCAATTGTATTTGTATGTAGTGATTGTGGTGCTAATATTTCGGTCAAACATCCCGGTTTAATAGCTCAAGTTGAAACTGATTATATGTTAATTACAGAAGAACTGAAAGATTTAACAAAGAAATTATCAAAACAAAAAATACATATGGTGGTGCTGGAACCAAAAAAATCTTATGCTACTCAAGCTCTGGGGGTTCATACTTATTCCGCAGATAAAATTAAAAAGAATTTTAAAAAATATGCTGCTGCTCAGGTATATAAATTTAACAAATACAATCCCAATTCATTAATTTTGGAATTGAAAAAAATTCTTTAGTTGTTAAAATATTTAATACACTTCAACAAAAGGTATAAAGGATTTCCTAGAAACTTCTTAAATTTTCTATTCTTAATGAAAATAGATGGTAGATAAGACGAATTCTATTCTTGTAGTAGGCTTCAATACAAGACCGTTAGCTTATTCTTTGAATAAAGCAGGATATGAAATATATGCTGTAGATTTTTTTGGTGATTTGGATCTTTATCCAAGTGTGAAAGATAGTCTAATCTTGACTAAAGAGTTAGCAACTAATTACGATTCAATTAAAAACAAATATGCTAAGCTATTTCCTGATTTTACAATAAAAATGTTGGAAAAGTATCCAGAAATAGATTATTTGATAATTGGAAGTGGATTAGATGATGCTTACAAAGAACGAGAAGATATTTTAAACGAAATACACAATGAGAAATATAAAATTATAAGTTTGAATAATGATGTAAAAACAATCAAAAGAGCTCGTGATATTGAATTTATTTTCAAAAGGTTAAAAGCTCACGAATTTCGTGTCCCCTTTACCATATCTTATGATGGTTTAGAAAATTATAGCAATAATCTTAGATTTCCATGTGTCCTCAAGAAAAAGAGGAGTGCTGGGGGAATAAATATTTTCAATATCAAAAATCCTGAGGAATTTTCGGCCATAATTAAAAATTTAAAACTTAGGCAGTTTAATCCTTTAGACTGGGCGATTCAAGAATATATTAAAGGAATTCCTATTAGTTGTACAACTATATCAAATGGTAAAGAATGTGAAGTTATTTCGATAAATCAACAAATTATTGGGGAACAATTTTTAAATTCCCCAAAAGAGTTTATGTATTGTGGGAATATTGTACCTGCGGATCTACAGGAAAGTGATGAACAACAAATATCCAAATTATCTATAATGCTATCAATTGAATTAGGTTTAAAAGGAATAAACGGGTTTGATTTTGTTTTGAAAGACCATCGCCCATTTCTAATGGAAATAAATCCAAGAATCCCCGGGTCGATTAGAGCATCTGAAACAAGTTTAGGTTTGAATCTAATGGATTTACACATAAAAAGTTTTGCCCAAAATAAATGGGATAAAATTAAAAGTCAACTTAAATCATCAAAATTTAACTGCTATTCAACGAAATTTATATTTTTTGCCCCTAAGGAAATCTATAAAACCCAAATTGTAAAAATAAATAACCTTGAAGGTATACATGATAAAACTGAACCAATAAGGAGTATATTAAAGGGGGAGCCTGTATGTACCATTTTAGTTAAGAATAAAGTAAAATCGGAATCTTATAATAAAGCTTTAGAGATTGTCTCTAAAATCAATGAAATTATTGAATAATTGCTTTAATTTTGGCGATAATTTGGTTTAATTTCCTCTCATCCGCTTCTGGAACTGCTAATGCAAGAATACGATTCTCATCCAAATCGTGAATAATGACAGATCCGTTATCCCCGCCGATTATAGAATACTCCATTCCACTTTCTAATAAAACACCTGATAAATTATATAGCGCTGCAACCATGGCTGATAGAATCGGTTCGGGCATAGTTGATTGAATTTTTATTGGTAAACCATCTTTTGTAATTATCGCTAGTACAAGGGTGTTAGGTATTGCTCTTTTCAATCCTTTGAATATCTCCTCTTTAAGGATATCAGAAGTCTCGATTATTGCCGAAATTTGTAAAGCTAATTTTTGTAATCTATTTATATGTGAATCCAATCCTTCAAGTTCTGCTAATTCTCGATTCAAATAAGTTATCATCGTAATATTTCCTGTGAGAATCGATAAGACAATTCGATCTTTCCCCGTAATTAAATTATATGCTACATCTTGGTTTAAGGAATCTTTTAACATTTTAGACGAAAGGAATACTAAACTACTATTAGCTGCTGTAATCTCCCCCATTGTCATTTTAATCGACTTTTTAAACATATTTGCAATTTTAGTGCCTTCAGGAGTTCCAACATTAATTCCTAATAAAGCAGACGTTGATTCGAGTTCCTTTTCGAGGATATTAGATATATCCGATTCTAATTCCTCAAGAATCTTATCTTGTTCTTCCATGAATCTATATTGTATATCTGAACATAAAAAGATAGTCTAATAATTCAGTAATAATAATAAAATTGTATATGGAAATAAAATCTAATATTTATATCATAATATTAGCTGCGGGGATAGCCACCAGATTAAAACCCCTCTCTGAAAAGATCCCAAAACCATTAATAGCTATTAGTGGTAAAACCCTTATATTCCGGATTATCTCGAATTTTAAAGAAGCAGGATTTAATAAATTCTGTATTGTTCTAGGTTATAAAAATGGGTTGGTTAAAAAGGAAATTTTAAAGATTAAAGATATTGAGGCGGATTTTATCGTTCAAAAAGAACCTACTGGTATGGCTGATGCTATTGCCTTCGCTATTAATTCCATCTTACTAAACCATAATGATGCCTCAAAATTCTTTATTACTGCAGCAGATATTATTTTCTCTAAAGAAGAGCTCTTGAAAATGTTTGAACTTCATAAAAAAGCTGATATTGTTTTAAGTTTGATGAAATCTAATGATCTTGAGATTGCTAAAAGTCATGCAAATGTTAAAATATCAAAAGATTCAGGCTTAAGTAAAGATATCGATGAAAATCAAGGTTTAAGCTTAATCGATATAATTGAGAAACCGAAACCACAGGAGATTATGAGTGATTATTATTCATTGCCATTATATCTAACTAATCTGGAAATCTTGAGATATTTTAAGAATTTAGAAATATCTGAGCGTGGGGAAAGAGAATTTCAAGATGTTCTAAAAAATGCAATGCAAAATCATCTAGATATTCGAGGTATAAGAATTCTAACTCCATTAATTACCGCAGAGAATATAGGGGAATTTCATTTAACCTGCTTACAAGATATAATTAGAATGAATAAAAGATTTTTAGTTGAAATTAAGAAGAACTCGTTTAAAGGAAAAAAACCAAACATTATTGAACCATTAAGATTCGGAAACGATGTTAAAATCGGAGATAAATTGAAATTAGGCCCGTATGTTATTATTGGTGATTCATCCACTATAGGGGATTTTTCTGAGTTGTCCAATACAATTCTATTTAACAAGGTAAATTTAGGAAAATTCTGTGCATTAGAATGGTGTATTATTGATGAGGGTGTATCTCTACCAGATAACTATTGTGCAAAAAATTGTTTTATCACGCGAGATAACAAAAATGATTTAGAAATCATAAATTTTTAAACTTTACTTGGTATAGTAAATATTATAAATAGGAATTATTGTGATTTTGGTATGGATGAGTATGAACGAATTAATGAATTGAAGAAGCTCTTAGAGACAAAAGAAAGGCTACTTCGTTTAAAAGACGAACAGGTACAAACTCTGGAAAATTCTTTAAAGTGGAAAGATGAGCAAATAAAAACACTGGAAAGTTCGCTAAGGATAAAAGATGAAAAGGCCAGCACACTAGAAAAAACAATTGAATTAAAAGAGGATGATATTAGGAAATTAACAGCAACTTCAATAAATAAAGATACTCTAAATGAAAAAGACGAGAAAATTTATCAGCTAGAAAAAGAATTAGAAATCCTTAACGATGAGTTAGCTAAAGCAGATGAAGATTTAGAAAGTTTAGAGCTTGAAAATGAGAAATTAAGAAAAGAGGAATCAAGTTCAACCGATAAAATTATCGATTTTACTAACGTAAAAATCACTAAAACCGAAATTCTTGAAAAGATGAGAGAAATGCTTCCAAACGCTATCTCTAATGTAACCATTGTCGTCCCAGGAATAGAAGATTTGCAAGACCTGTACTTATATGAGGTTAGATCTTCTGTCGCTATGAATATCTGCTGCTCAATTAATCTTGAAAATGATGAACATTCTGAGCTCCATCAAGAATTCGAATCTTTAGATAATATTACAATCAAAAATTATGAACAAAAGGATAGGATAGGTATTGTTAGAGATGCAGAAGAATTACTTATTGGAGTTATAGGTTCTTCAGAAACGAATCATTTAGTATCGCATACAAAAGATCCCAAGCATATTCGATTGTTAAATTCATTGATAACCGAAGCTTGGATACGAAGCAGGAAAGTATAGAACTGCACATGTAAAATATTTTGAAATTAAAAGAAAGGACATTTCCCTTTCTCACATTTATCATTTATTTCTGAGAAATTACATTTATTATGCTCATAATTCATTTCAATGTTAAATTTCTCTTTTAAAAAGTCGAGTGTTTCACATATTGCTAATTTAACTGATCGTTTGCAACAATGCTCCAAATTATCCGCTATTTTAGCTAATGATTTTGAGGTCATTTCATTTGCAAGTGACCTCTGTGTGTTTGTTGAAGGCGTTGCTCCTGTCATAATACTAACTGCTATCCCAAATCCCATGCCTGCTCCACAAGAATCATAAAACCCACACCATCCTCCTGGTATTTTAGACGCCCTTCTAATCCCTTCTTTAATATCAAACGGGGTAATGTCATCGCCATTTACCTTTTTTATATCATTATTTTTAAGGGCGGTTAGAATCACCGCGGGAGTCAATACATGGTGTTCGGGACCATAAACCTTAAATTTATGATGTTTCATTATCAAATCTGCTAATTTAAAAGGATCTTTGATATTTGTTTCTTCACAAATTCTTTCGATAATTTCAATTGGATTTTTAGAATGACAATTATCACAAATATAATGTCCTTTTTCGCAGTAAATATTAGTAGTGAAAGACTCTTCACAGAACATACAGGTTAAATTCCGATGATTTTTCGGATCTGTTGCATATACCAAATTCCCCCCGCAAAATTCACACTTATCACTCTTTTTCTCTTTCATTTTCAATCATCCTTAATATTTAAATTTCTATAAATGTCCTTTTTCTATTATGATAATGTGCTAATTCACTATATCCTATCCTTTTTAAGATTTCTATCATCTTATCAAATTTCCACGCAATCTCTTCTGGCCTATGGGCATCTGATCCTAATAAAACAGGGATATCAAGAAAGAACATCTCCTTTATAATTTGTACACTCGGATATTGTTCTTTACAATCTTTCCTCAATCCCCCTGTATTAATTTCCATTGCTACACCTTTTTTCTTAATTTGCTCAAGGGTCCTCATCATTTCCTCATATACTTTCTCTTTATCTGTTGGGATATCATTAAATTTCTTTGGTAAATCAAAATGGGAAATTATATCAAAATCGAATTTGTCTGAATTTACCATTTTTTGTATCGACTGGTAATAGAATAAGTACACCGCATCGACTCCATAATACTCATATTCTTTTCTGAATCGGGAATCATCAAATCCCCATGCTCCTCTCCCATTAAAAAAGTTTAATATATGTATTGAACCTAAAATAAAATCTAACCTTTTTTTAATGGGATTTAAGTGAGTATTTAAAGCTGATTCTTGGTTTTTAAAATAATCTATTTCAAAACCAATTCTAACAGTGATATCTTGTTTATATTTCTCTTTCAATTCCTCAGAGGTTGTTAGATATTTTTCGATTTCAGGTAGTGCTATAGCATATTCTTCATAAGGAATTCTCTCAATATCATTTAGAAATTCATAAGGAAAATGATCACTGACTCCGATTGTTTTTAATTTGAATTCTATCGCAATCTTCACATATTCCTCAATTTTACCGACTGCATGTTTGCACCCTTGGTTGTGAGTGTGCCAGTCTCCATATGCCATTGAATAAAGATAATAGTCAAATTAAGATAAAAATAATTATTCTAGAAGATAAACTGTTTATATTTATAATGGAATATAAAATAATTTGAAGGTAATCCTATATGACGAAATATCATATGAGAAGAGTAGAAAAGGAAATATCAGAAGAAAATGACATAACAACCATATTAAAAGGTGGAAAGTACACAATCATCTCATTGTGCAAAAAAAATGAAGCATACTTAGTAACTTTAAGTTATGGTTATGATCAAAATAAGAATGCTCTTTATTTCCATTGTGCTAATGAAGGTCAAAAAATTGATTATATTAAGTTTAATCCAAATGTATGTGGTACAGTTATTGAAGACAATGGTTATGATGATGGTTGTGGGCAAGCATATCGTTCAGTTGTATTTAGAGGGAAGATGAATCTTGTAGAAGATCTACAGGAAAAAAAACATGGTTTTGATATCTTAATAAATCAGCTAGAGAATGATCCTCAAGCAATCAAACTTAGATTTTTAAAAGAAGATAAGACGTATGAGGAGACTGGAATGTTAAGACTTGATATAAGAGAGATTTCAGGTAAAGAAGAGAAAGTAGAATCCTAGGACCTAGAACATTTTAAAACCGTTTGCCAACAATACTGCTTTAATACTTTTATTTTAGTTAAAGGGGATTCAATAATATTTAGAATTTTATAAAAACCTTTAAACAGAGCCTTATTTCTTATGAAATCTCTGAAAAACATTGCTAAAGGGGAAACTAGAAAATATTCATAATGTTCAAGATTACCAAATACTGCATTTGCAACCTCTATATCTGAAACATATAGGGGGTGCTCATGTTGAGTCCTTTTTTCTGGCGCAAAGAACTTTCTATTTAGCTCAACTATTATATTTTTTTTCAATGGTTCAATAAACACAATATATCCTTTATATTTGAGTATTCTCTTACACTCTTTAAAGAATAATTCAAGATTAGGTAAATGGTGTATTACTCTTGACCCCACAATCATATCAAACGATTTATTTTCAAAATCTGGGATTTGAGCGTTCATTTCTCGAAAATCAATGTGTAATCCTCTTAATTTAGCTTCAATCTTACAAACTTCGATTGAATTTTTAGAGAGGTCTATTCCTGTTACAATCGCACCTTTTTGGGCTAAATAAAAAGACAAAGTCCCACTGCCACATCCCACATCTAGAATTTTTTTATTTTTAACATCTCCTAACTTTTCTTTAAATTTTACATTCGCTCTGCGGAAGAAGCTTTCCCCTTCTAAATCATAATCTCCGCTGGAACTACCCACAGCTTTGCTATAATATTTTTTTTCGTTTTCGAAAATCTGATTATATTTTGAAAGGATTTTCTGACGTTCTTCTAAGTTCATTATTCTTTCATATCAATATCCATTTTTTTTCAATTATAATTTCACTTGATATAAAATGGAAAAAATTTCTTATTAATTATGGTTTAAGATTAAATAAGATTTAAAATATTTTAGAAATATGAATGAAACGAATACTCCAGAAGCGATTTATACCAGTATATTAGCTAAGAATATTAAAATTAAAAAAGGTATTATTTCCTTAATCCATTTATTACGAGAACTCGAAAATGATGATCTGTTGATTGATGCTAAAGAAATTACTACCAAGTTAGCTACAAAATTTAAAGAAATCTATGATATTTTTATCCACATTTTCGAAACTGAACAAAATTCCTTAACGCGATTAGTAATTGTAAAACTTTTGATTATTACTTTCCCAGATAAATGTATAAGGTTTATACAAGAGCAAATAGAGCGAGAATCCTCAGCTATATTTCTAACTTTCCTTTATAGCTTCTTGAGATCTCAGACAACTGAAACATCTGAAATTTTAAAGAAGAATCTAGTTAAAAAATATGCAAATAAATATGATCTCGATTTAAAAGAATGTCCGTTTTTAATAGATTTAGAAAAAACTCAAATTAATAAGATAAAACAACTCGATATTACCATAGGTTATTTCAGGAAATTCGCTACAGATGATATTAATGTATTGGAGAATTCTTCCCATTTTAATTATGTTGTAAAGAATCGTCATATTCACGCATTGGACCTTAGTCGTTGGGAATTAAAAGAAATACCCGAATCTATTTGTTTACTTTTAGAATTAACATATCTGAATTTATCGGGTCTTGGATTAACATCTTTACCTCAATCTATGGGGGATTTGTTAAAACTTGATTATATTAACTTGAGTGGTAATGAAATAAATAAAATACCGGAATGGCTACTTGAAATTGCGCGAATTCGAATCTCAAAAACTTATTTAAATGAAGGTGTTATATCCTCCGAAGTAATTACATTAGCAATTATTGAGATTTTTAACGGGGAGAAGCTACAAAAGATCGAACAAACTGCTAATATTTTATATTGGGATACTGCTCTTCATTACAAAATAAATAATGATGGAAACATTCTTGGTGTATATCTCAAAAATGAGAATTTAAAACTTAGTTTATTTCCAGAGCAAATTTGTGAGCTGAAATTTCTTGAAGAATTAGAAATTCCTGATTCTTCTATTCAAACTCTACCTAAATGTATTGGAAACCTAAAATCTCTCAAATATTTTAATCTGTATAACAATAGGATTAATTTTATTCCTAAAACAATTGAAAATCTAATAAATTTGGAATATTTGGATCTTGATGATAATGATATGTCTGAAAGTTTTTTATTGGGTTTAAGATGGTATAAAATTGGGCAACAGTATCTAGAAGTAGGGGAATTTAACAATGCAATTTTAGAATTGAACGATACTTTGAAAATTTATCCAAAAAACAAGTATGGATGGTATCATCTGGGTATTGCACATAAAGAATTAGGAGAAGATAAAGAAGCAGAAAAAGCTTTTAAAACTTTTTTAGAAATTGGTAATACTAATTCACTGGTATGGAGTGAATTGAGTGAAATCTATCATTCAAATATGGAATATAACAAAGCTATTGAAGCCATTAAACATGCTATTGATATGGAACCTGAAGTAGCCATTTTATATAGTAATCTTGCTTTTAATTACAAGAAATTAGGAAAATATGAAGATGCTATAAAAGCATACTCTCGTTCACTTGAAATCTTCCCTGATAATATATATGTATGGAGAGATCTTGCATCGATCTATCGAGACAAAGGTGAAATCATAAAGGCAATTGATGCTGATGAACATGCATTAGAATTAGAACGTAAATCTAATATTAACTTAGATTAGCAAATTCATCAGGAGTCTCCCTCTATATAACCCTTAATGTATTGTCTTACGCTATCAGCAGGGCTATATATCCCAAAATGGCCCTCACATAATATATCCGCATTCAAGTTTAGTAGTTTCCTTAGAGAATTTTGGTAATCCGTAAAATTACTGATACCTGGAATTATTGGGCCGTGTAAATCTTGACCAAAAAGAATTTTTTTTCCTTCTATTTCTATTAAAATAGAAATTGAACCTGGTGTATGTCCAGGGGTGTGGATACATTCAAAATCATATTTCCCAAGATGTAATATTTCATCTTCTCTAAATCTCTTTGACAATTTTATAGGTTTATATTTTATGCTATACCACGAAGCAACTGTTTCTCGATCATGGCCTTCTTCTTCGATTGCATCTGCATCTAAATCATGAGCGTAGAAGTTAACTTTGCTGTTGAATTGTTTGAGATCTGAGCAAATAGCTATGTGATCGATATGCATATGAGTCAGAATACAATGTTTAATATCCATTGGGTTTAAACCTAGTTTTTTGATTCTTTTAATCATCCCTAAACTCATTCCACAATCAATTAAAACAAGACCCTCTTCACTTTGAGTATCAACCATAAAAACAGAGCATCCAGAATCTCCTACATGGTACACATTCTTAAAAACTTCTTTCATAACTTATCAAATCCTATTTAATTATTATTTTCTTTTACTATATCTTATTTGTTTCCTAAAACCTCATTAAGTAGAAAATCTACACTTTGCAAAGTCTTTTTAACTGATTTATTTTCAATAATTAGATTTTTTTTTTTAAAACTTGGAACTTTCGAAAATAATGCTTTAATTGGAATTGTTCCCTCCTCCAAGCTTCCATGTGTATCTTTCCCAAAATTGTTTGATAAATGAATTGCAATTATAGGAAAGTCAAAAATAATAGAAATATCTTCTATTAAAGCGTTAGAATCAATATAAAAGGTATTCAGATGTCCTATATCGAGTAGGAAGTTTAGATCAGGGAAAATCTTGTTATAATAAAGGATATCATTTACATTTTCAATTAAACCCGTTGTTGTAGATTTTTGACGGTTTTCAAGTGCTAATGGTATTGAATAGAAATCAGAGATTTTCATTAATTCTGAAATTGTTTTAATTTGTTGTTTATGGGCCTTTACTTTTACTGAAGGTACTTGATAAAACGTGTTACTAATCTTTCCCGTATGTACAACTGTATAAAGAGGATCCCATCTCTTTATGAAGACAATTTCCTTTTCCAATAATTTACTTGCAGAATAGCGCATATTATTATCAATTGAGGCAATATTCACATCAATAAATGATAAATGGAAGGAGAGTTGTATGCCTGACGAGTTTAGTTTATTAATAAGTTTTATTGAATTTTTCCGATATTTTGGAATTTTAAATATTGGATTATCTAACTGAATTTCACATATATCGATATTTAGATTAAGAATTGAATTTAATATCCCTTCAAAATCCCAGTTTGCACGAATTGAAATTCCTAACACAATAACACAAGTAATATTAATTCCTAAATAATTTTAGGGATTAAACTTAATACTTAATTGATATAAATGCCAGCAAAAGGAGATGGTTTGGTTTCAAAATATATAAATAGACATATTTCTCGTCCATTAACAAAATTAATTTTGCATTTTTGGCCAAATTGTAACCCAAACATAATATCTATCACATCAGCTTTAACTGGAATTATTGGTTCAATTTTTTTTTGTATGAATTTTCCTCTTTTAGGAGGAATCATCGTCCAAATAGCAAGTATCATAGATGGTTCTGATGGGGAAGTTGCCCGTGCTAATGAGAGAACTTCTTTTTTTGGAGGTTTCTTTGATTCTGTGATGGATAGGTATGTTGATGTTTTTATTTTTATAGGTCTAACAATATACTCACTTAATGTTCTTTTGATTACACATGGATTTATACTGGGAATAATTGCTATCATAGGAGCCTATTCAATAAGTTACACTGCCGCTAAAGTTGAGTTGAAAGAAGGTATTGATTTTTCCAGAACAATTCAAGGACGTGATACAAGACTATTTATTGTGTTTTTAGCGGGGATTTGTGCAATCTTCTCAGACTGGGCAGTTCCAATATGTTTAATCTTAATTTCAATAATTACTCATTGTTCTGTTATTTTAAGAATCAATCAAGTTAGAAAAAAAAAGGATTTGTATTAATATCCTTAATCACTCCTTAAATTAGCTAATTTTAAGTAGAAATTTTTTGTTTTATCTCAAAGGAGATATTTATTTTTGAATTGAACTTGTTATTTTATTTATTGATTGTATACTTACATCTGAAAGACCGTTAATAAATTCTTCTGTCAGGAGATGGGCTATATCATCACTATATTGTATCGGTGGATGTTTCATAAAATATGATGATGGTTCGTATAAAGCCCCACCTTGACTTCTTTCCAATGCTAATTTTAAACATCTGATTGCATCAATTACTACTCCCGCAGAATTAGGTGAATCTTCTACTGAAAGTCGTAATTCAAGATTTATTGGGATATCTCCAAAAATATTTCCCTCCATTCTAATAAAACATACCTTATTATCTTTTTGCCAAGGAACCCAATCACTTGGACCAATATGTATATTATCATTTTTCAATCTAATTGCTGTCTGTGACTGAACAGCCTCCGTTTTTGATTGCTTTTTAGAAATTAATCTATGCTTATCAAGCATATTCAAAAAATCTGTATTACCACCTGTATTAAGTTGGTATGTACGCATAAGTTTTACTCCTCGATTTTTGAATAGATTTGTTAACACTCGGTGTACTATTGTTGCACCTAATTGAGACTTAATATCATCTCCTATTATTGGTAAGTTTTCATTTTTGAACCTTTGAGCCCACGTTGGATCACTCGCAATAAATACAGGGATACAGTTTATGAATCCTACTTTTGCTTTTAACGCACACTCAGCATAAAACTTAGTTGCTTGTTCAGATCCGACCGGGAGATAATTTAAAAGCATATCTGCACCTGAATTTCTAAGTTCTTGTATGATTTCTTCTTGTGTTGATTCTCTTTGATCAGATAAAATAAATGTATGTTGTTCAGTGTAAGAAGACATATGATCGGCAAAACCATCTAAAATTTTTCCCATTTTAACAATAATCCCTGTTTTAGAAATATTTTTATAAAATACTCTTGTACAATTAGGTGGTTGAAAAATAGCCTTAGACACATCCTTTCCAACTTTCCTTTGATCAATATCAAAACCCGCCACAACTTCAATATCTCCGGGTTTATATCCACCAATCTCCCAATGCATTAAACCTATAGCATCATTACTTCTTTTATTTTTATAATAGTAGATTCCTTGAACTAAAGAACAAGCACAATTTCCAAATCCAACAATCGCAATTTTAATTTTACTAATTATTACACACCTCCATAGTTTTCAAGTTGTATTAATTTATTTTTAAGATTTTTTTTTTTTTAAACTCTATTTTTTCATTATATTTGCTCTTTTCATCTGAACCTGTTGGATTTAGACCAAAAGGACAGATGTTAGAAGATATATTAAAAAGTTTTTTTAATTGATGATAATTTTTGAAATTATCAATATCTAACCAGATAATATCAGAAAAGTCATAATAACCAACATCTAAATCTGAATCCAGGGCTGATAAGACAATGTCTGTAACACTGAATTTATTAAAATGCGATTCAACTTTCTTGCATATCTTTTTAATCACTTCAGTTTTTAATATAAATACTCCCATATCTAAACGATTATATTTAGTCAAATTTTTTCTAATTTTTAGAATGCTATTATTTTTTCCAAATACTTTTGTTGCATCATTAATGTCATAATATCCTTTTTTATACATTGGATCCGTCGCTAATAGAATATCTCTTTTTTTCTTATAGCTCTTAATAATTTTGTTAAAAATATTTTCTGAAAAAATATGATCAGACATCGATAATATAGTATATTCTGAAGAAATTTTATTTAAACCTAAAAGAAGGCTGTATCCATTTTCTCTCTCTGGAAACTTATTTTCAATAATTTCTAAATCAAGATTTCCCAAACCAATCCATGATCGAGCTATAGATTTTAAAACCATTTTTCTATATTTAATATTATTAATTAGTCTACTAGTTACAATTTTTATTTTTGTTATTCCTGTTTCAATCATTCCTGAGATAATATATCCTAAAATATTAGAATTACCTAATTTTAAGAAATATTTCTTAAATCTGCCATCGATAAATTTAAATCGGCTAGAATTACCAGCTGCTAAAATTAAACCTTCTAATTGGTTATTATATGTCATTAATATTACCATTCTCCATTCAGATTTTTATATTGAAGATAAGAATAAATAATTTAGATTGAATAAATTTTAAAATTTAATTTCTATTGATTCCTATTACTACAATCAAGTAAAGATTTTTAAAATCTATCATATTTTAAAATTCAAAATAATTTATGAAACAATTTTAAAGTTCTTTCATAATAAAACTTCTGATTTATTTGTACTCTTAATAAGATCAATAGATATATAAGTTTTGGTTTTCTCTTAAAAATATAATTTTTTGATTAAACAATCCTTTAATTAAATAAACATGTGTTTTCATGATACATTTTTTATAAAATCTTATAAAAATTTTTTATTCATTTAAAAATGAGTAATACTCCTATTTTTATATTTTAAATAGAACAAATTCATCCGGAAAACTTTCTATTAAACCATTCTTTTTATGGAAATTTAAATTATTATTACTTAATAATATCTGAATTTCTTGATTAGAATGGGAATAAATGAAGCAGAAAATGAAAAGGAAACAACTAAATCATTTACAACTAAATTAAAGAATTATTTAAAAAATCTTTTCGATTTTTCTCAGCTTGATACAAAAACAATTCTCTATATTATAATCTTTATAATACTAATTGTACTTTCCGTATTCTTGCTGTATTACAATTATTTTGTGGATGAAACATTTATTTATATACTAATTGCCAAGTGGTTTGTGAATCCAATATGGGATTTAGGCTTTATAGGCATCTTTCTCTTCATCGCAATTATGGGGATTCAGGGATTATTAGTCCCAATACCCTCGGAGGTAGTTTTATTAGCAACAGGAATTATTTGGGGTTGGTTTTTAGGGGGAATCATGGGGATTATTGGTTCAATGGGCGCGGCTTCATTATGTTTTTATGTGAGTAGAAGAGGTGGAAGACCATTAGCTAAAAAGTTTATTGGAGAAAAGGGAATTGATATGGCTGATGATTTAATTCGTAAATATGGGATTAAAGCAATAATAGTTTCTAGACTTATACCATTCATCTCTTTTGATGTTATTTCTTATGCCTCTGGACTCGTTGATATCGATTATAAAAAATATTCAATCGGGACATTAATAGGATCCATATTTCGAGCTTTCTTTTATTCAGTTTTAGGTGTTCTATTAGGATTTTCCCCGCCTATTGATACTGGAGATGTAGCCCAAATGAGATCTCAAGCAGAGGTATTTAATTGGGTTTTATTGATCGTATTGGCAGTATTAGTATTAATGGTGGTTGCCTATTTCTTCACTGCGAGGTATTATGAAAAAAAAAAGCAAGAAATAAAAGATTAGATTCAAACACACTATATTGTATTATTGTGATATTATTTCTTTTTTTAATGGTTATTTTTATATTTTAGCACATGAATGAAAAAGATAAACCTACACAAGAAGTATGGTTCAAAGAAAATAACATATATGATTTGAATATGACCGAGTTTTACAAAGAAATCAGTGCAGCAATAGAAAACAATAATTTACAAACAGTCTATCAACTTTCAAAGATTATTGCTAGATATCATTTTGGAAATTAGATACTTAGAGATTTCATATAGTATTTTGATTTAATTCCATTTTTTGATATTCAGCTAATCTTCTTAAGGATTAAATCTCGATTTTTCGAATTTTTTGTATAAAAGTTTATGCCCACTACACTTTTTGTGTACAAAAACTTTTGTTCGTTATAATAATATAAAAATTTTATGATCCGAGAAATTTTATATAGATGAACTCTATTTACTAGATTAAAGGTATTAGATATATTTATTAATTATATTGATGAATTATGAATCTTACCGCAGATTATGAAAAGCTTTTAGAGGATAATTTAAAAGAAGAATTGGAATGGGTGGTACAAGAGTTCCAGATGTTGTTTAAGCAAAAGATGCTTAAGCAATGTTATTCAAAAGATGATATTTCACTCGGAAACCAAATTCTGGATAACGTTATTGACAACATTAAAACTAATGAAAACGAAGAATTACTTAATTTATTAGGTACAACGTTAAATAGTATTGAAAAGCAATTTCCAGAATTCTTTTAGTAGGATTTAAATTCATTTATAGCATGTGTTCATAAACGGCTTAATCGATTCCTTAATTTTGATATTTCTTCTTCTTTTTAGAGAAATCAATATTATAAACTCAAATCAGAATAAATTAAGAAACCAAAATTCTTTTAAGAACAAGACGCATATTTAAAAAGAGAGAGTTAGTATTATTTATCATAAAATAAGAATTGTAATTTGATATGATTGAAAGGATAATTATAGTTCATTGGAGTCTCCAGATCGGACCGGAACCAATAATTCAATATCCTCCCGGAGAAGAAATCCTCCCTAAGGAAAATATCTTAAGAATCTGGGCTAAACACGAGTTAAATAAAGAAAACACGATGATAGAATTCACTCCTGAAGAAGGTGAAAATAGCTTTATATCAATTATACAAAACTTTGAAAATGAAATGTATTTTTTTATCTTAGTTTATAAAAAGGAAGATTTAATAAACCATTTTGGAAAGGAATCTCCTGATATATTAGCCATCATGAGTAAGAATCTAGTAGAGTTAATCAATACAAATAAGATTACGAGAGCTGTGTCAGAAGCATATACAACTATAAAAAATTATTCTAAACTAGATAAAGAAGAAAATCTAAAAAACTTTTTTCAAGATAAAATAAAAAATACAATCCTACAAATCCTTAGGGATGGAGTGATCTCTAAATCGAATCTTACCAATAAACTAAGAAACGATTATGGATTTTCAACATTAAATATTGATTTAATTTTAGTATCTTTTATACGGGAAGATTTAATTGTAAAAAAAAATGTACCTGGAAGCAAAGAGTGTTATTTTTTGATAAATGACATAGTTTGTTTGCGAATTCCGCCTCCTATTCTTCCAATAGATCAGAATGATGCAAATCTAACTAAGAAATATAAAGATTCCATAGAAAATTTTTATTTTAGCTATGATTTAATCTCTGATTTAGAAAATAGAATTATAATACAGACCGTTTTACTAGATAAGGATGTCTTTTCGTTAATTAAAACGCTAAGAAAAGGAAAACTTTCTTTTAATGAGTGTTTAAATGTTTTAAATAACAACCAAGAACTATTGAACGAATTGTTGGAGAAACAATTCATATTTGAAGCGAAAGGTTATGTTTATCTCTTTTCAGATGTGAGATTTATAAAGTTTAAACCCTTTTTTGTAATCCAACGGTTATTAGAAAGATATAAACATCAAGAAATTTCTCTAAATGAATATCTAGCTCATTTAAAATTATTAGCAGAAGATAAAGAAATCCCTAATTCTTTAAATTATGAAATTATTTGAATAATTGAAATTTAAAGAAAATAAAAATATAAATATCTCGAAGTCTAAACTTCTTATATCACATAGTAAATAATATTAAAATGAGGAATATAAATGGAATTAGTTGATGTATTACAAGGCAGTTTTTCTCTAATATTTGTCATTATATCTTTAATCATCGGTTTAACGATCTTTTCTAAATTTTTTGAACATAAAAACAGACTATTTGTTTTAGTTGGCCTCTCATGGATTGGTATTTGCATACCCTGGGTCCCTGATTCAACGAGTTTCATAATGAACCTATTCGTCCAACGGTTCCTACACGTAGGATGGTATTTTATAATCGGTAATGTCTTTCTCCCCATCGCTCTTTTAACTTGGTTAATAGCTTACACAGATATGATTAAAAAAAAAGCACAAAAGAAGGTAGTGCTGATTACGGTCATTCTTTCAATTCTGTTTGAAATCATGTTCTTTGCCTTATTTTTAATTGACCTAGATTTGATTGGAGTAATCAATCCAAGCAGACCGTTTACTGTAGATTTCGGTATATTCATAACGGTTTACTTGTTGTTAATTATCTTAGTAATGGTGGTAACCGGTGTGATATTTGCTCAAAAATCAGTTAAGTCAGGAGATCGAGAAGTAAGAGTAAAAGGAAAATTACTCCGTGCTGCATTTATTACTTTTGCAATAGCCGCTATATTAGACTCTCTCCTTGGAACTATTTTTGAGGACCCTACTGACCCGTTATTAGCAGTAATGGTGGTCGTCGTCCGAATATTATTAATATTCAGCGCATTAGAATTTTATGGTGGTTTTCTTTTGCCTCGGTGGATGAAAGAGATTTTTATCAGAAATGAATAATCAGATTTCTTTTTTTTATTACTTTATTCACAATTCTTTTTATAACTAAAAACCCTTATTTTTATAAGAAATACCAAATTGTCTAATAATAGGAAAATGGATGAATACTCAGATTCAGATTGGAACTGGGATTTCTATGAGGAACTTGTAGATGATGTTGAAGATAACAAAAACATTATCCAGTGTATATCGTGTGGAAAGTGTGTAGGAGATTGTCCCGCTGCGAAGGTATCCAATTTTAATATAAGAAAAATTATCGGAAAAGTGTTACGTGGAGATAAAAGCGTCTTAAAAGATTCTGATATTTGGTTTTGTTACCTCTGTGAACGTTGCAAAAGAGTTTGCCCGAAAGACAATATTAATATTCCATTGCTCATCATTAACTTACGGAATGAAAGTTTTAAAAAAGGCTTTGGCCCACGTTATAATGATTTGAGAAAGTATGTTGAAATGTCAGAGCGTTTTTTGACTTCAGGAGTCGTAGTTGAGGAACCCTTAGGAGAACCTCTTTTAAAAGAAAGGATTGAAGAATTAAATGAAATTTGTAACTTTGCTCGGATACAGTATGTATTTGCAAGTTCTACCAATAAAACTAAAAAAAAGAAGATAAAAAAGACTTAGTTTGACAAACATGATTAAAAGCAATCTATCTTTAGATTTAGAAGAAATAGCGAGGACTCATTCAGATAGTCCCTTGGAATTTTTCACGGATAAGAAACTCTGTCTATTCAAAGCTTGCCTAGAATCTTATTTCCCCGGTGTAAGATTTGGCATCCAAGATTTACTCGAAGAGCTCAATTTGAAGGTGAGTGAGTGTAGCAACCAATCTTGTTGCAGTGGAACGTTCTTCCAAAGAAACCTGATGACACGAGCTCAATTTGCTGCCATAAATGAAAGAAATATCTATGAACTTAACCAGCAGGCTGATGTTGTATTTTTTAGTTGTAACGGTTGTTATAACTCCCTGATGAGAGGACGCGAATTTCTAAAAACTCAAGAGGTAACTGAAAAGACTAATGAAATATTAAATAGATTAAAGAAAAAAGTAGGAAATAATAATCCAGAAAAATATAAAATCTTAGAAAATCCACATGTTCGGTTTATTCATGATTTAGATTTCTTCCATTTAATTAGAAATGATGTACTAAACTCATTAAAATTTGATTTAAAAAATCTCAAGGTAGCTGTTCATTACGGATGCCATTACCTTAATCTATCAAGAGATAAACGAACGGTTGAACCCTATTTAAAAGATAAAACTAAGCTCGATAATTTAATAAAACTTTTTGGCGGTATCCCTGTAGATTATCAAGAAAAAGAGAGCTGTTGCGGTTGGGGTGCGTCACAAGTTTTAATCAATCCTAAAGAAGCCTTAAAAATAACTTTTAATAAACTAGCTAGTGCAGAAGCTGTGGGTGCTGATTTTTTGGTAACCCCATGTCCTACCTGTTTATACACATTAAGCAAACCTGAATATAGAGAAAAGATGCACAAATGGTATGGGAAAAAATTGGATATCCCTACAATTCACCTAAATGAATTAATCGCCATCCTAAGAGGATGTGAAGAAGAACGATGCATTACCCTTCGTAGGAAAACTCCTCGTCTTGAAGAGATTTTTGAAATAATCACTCAAGAATGAAATATTTACATTTCTTCAATAGCATACCTCGGACATGAGTCTAAGCATAACAAACAACCAATACATTTTTCATATGAGAATTCTAATCTCTCATCCCCGTTGAAATGTAACGCATCAGTTGGACATAATGAAATACAGCTTCCGCAATCTATACATTTTTCAATGTCCACTATTACCCGTCCCTTTTTATTTACGATTATATTGCTTTCAATAAGTGATTCCGTTATGGTTTTTACTTTTTCTTCAGGGATGTCCAACAACAAATTTATACCAGCTGAACCCGTCGAAAATTTTAAAATGTTAAATGTAATATCATGCTTTAATATGTCATTTACAACTTTCGAATAATCATCGATATCTTTAACCAATCCAAAGGGGATAGATATATTTATAATCGTCATTTTTTACATCAACTCCTCCGAAGTTATTATTCCGACTACTTTTTGGTTCTCATCGATAACGGGTAAAGCAGAAATGTTATTTTGTTTCATTTTTCTTGCTGCATTTCCGATTGGCTCATCATTAAATGTAGTAACCACACGTTTAGTAACAATTGAATCTAAATCATTCTTTTCATTCGCAATTGCTTTAGTAATATCAAAACTTGTTACAATCCCCTTGAGTCTATTTTCTCTATCAGTGATTACAATATGGTTAATATTTTCTTTAATTATTTTTTGGGCAACTACTTTAATATCACAATCCTCATAACAAATTTCTGCTTTTTTCTTCAAGTCCTTTACAAATTTTAATTTTATTATTTGTTTCATTGGTTTAAAGACCGTATCTGTTGGGAGTGTTTCGGCAGGAGGATTTAAATAGAATTTTCCCTTTTGAATCCATTCTTTAAGAGTGTTTGCAATTTTACGAGCATGATAAAATGAAGATAATGATGAACATTTTACTTTTTTACCATCCAATTCTATATACTCACTTTTTAATTCTTTATAGTTAATTCGTCTCGGTTTTGGACGATCTCTCCTTGGTATTCCATAATCTACGATATCCGTTATAAGTTCCTCATCACTAATTGCAGTTTTTTTTGCTAGACCTTCGTTTAAAATAGGGATTGGTATCCCAAGACCTACAAATAAAGATGTGCCATAATTCTCATAAGTTACACCTCGTAAATATTCGGCACTCATTTGTTTTAAATCACCCTTAACAAACAGAGTTCCAAATTGATTAGTTGGGCTATGTTGAGTACCCTCGCCAATTACATATCCAATTCCCCCACCTAAGAATATTCTAGTTCCAATACCTATAGTTTCGTAGTCAGGATCGTTACTTAATGGACTTAAGCATCCTGCCCCAGCATAATGAGCATTTCCATAATGAGGTAATAATTTGCCCATATAAGTATATAGTGTTTTATCAGAGCTATTCACAGCACAAACATACCTTTGATATGCATTTCGCGGATTACATAAAATTGCCTGATTAATTTCGTCTATAGTAAATTCTGTATCCACTTCTGCAAGAGGATAACAATCTGTGGTATAAGAATTACCTCTTAATCGTATTGGCTTTCCCGCAACAAGGTCTTCAATCACATGAGCACCGCCGTATTCAAAACGCTTTACATCTGATAGTTTAGTGCAACCAATATAACAATCAACTGCAGCATTACCATGATATGCATTTACATCATTCAACCACAATTGTTCAAACTTTATCGGAGGATCAGAGTGCCCAAAATTCAAAAAAGCGCCACTAGAACACATTGGACCGAACGTTCCAGTTGTTACAACATCAATCTCTTTAGCGGCTACCTTGACTCCATTATCGTTTACATATTTAACCATTTCTTCCGCAGTTAATACTACGGCATCACCATTTTTAATTTTTTCATTAATTTCTGCATAAGTTTTAGTCAAATCATCACCTAATTTTTCCTATGATATGATTTATTTGAGGTTCATTAAATTGTATTTAATATGAATATCTCCAATATAAATATTCAACATGTCAATTATGCATGTACCGCATAGAATATATTAAAAATGTGTATTTCTGATCTTATCACAAATTTTGTAGAATTAAGCTCAATTATCAGTAGAAGTTCATATTGTAATTGATCCAAATTATTTCTTAGAATGGTTTATATTCTTGTTTTGTTTTCAATAATTACCTAAAGCGTATTAAAAGATATAATGGCAGAAATTACACCTTCCATGGGACCATCTAAAAGAAGTATAATCGCAATAGTTTTGTTAATCTTGACTACAGTATTATGGGGTACCTCTTTTATTATTACTAAAGACATCACCAAAGATGTCCCAATCTTTTTTTACATTGGCTTAAGATTCACAATCGCTCTTGTAGGATTCATACCATTCTTCCCTCATTTAAAGCATCTTAATAAAAAAATTCTTCTAATGGGTTTAGGAACAGGGATGCTTTACTTTTTTGGGTTTGCGATTCAAACTATAGGACTTCAAACAACTACACCGGGAAAAACCGGTTTTATAACGGGATTGAGTGTTATTATTGTACCATTTATTGCATGGATTGGCTTTAAAAAACCTTTAAACAAAAGAATTTGGGTTGCGGTTGTCTTATCCGTTGTAGGAATGGCTTTACTATTAATAGAGGGTGAATCAGGGATAATAATTGGTGATTTATTAGTCATAATTTGCGCTTTTTTTTGGGCATTCTATATTATTTATAATGATAAATTCGTTCGGCTCGTAGATATCTATAGTTATTCAATAATCCAAATAGTAGTTATATGCTGTACAGGTTTTATATTTTCATTCGTAATTCAAGAATCTTATGGTTCCTTATCATTTTCCCCTGCTTTTTGGTATGTAATGATATACATGGGGATTGTCGTAATGACGTTATCAATCTTATTTCAAAATTGGAGTCAACAGCATATATCTGCTACTCAGACAGCAATTATTTTCTCTTTAGAACCTGTGTTTGCGGTCTTATTTGACTTCCTTATTAGGGGCGTAATTTTATCCATATTTGGCTGGTTTGGGTGTTCTTTAATCTTTATAGCGATTATCATAACTGTCATTAAAAATAATGATAATAATGAAAACATTATAGAATGATACGTCTTAGTTGTATAATTATTCCTAGAGTATTTTGAAAATTCAGTAAGGTTAAAAAACATTTTTGCTTCCTTTTATTTAAAAATCCAGAAAGTATCGTGTTGAAATTATGGATGTTGATGATAACAATTTCATAAGGTTATTCGGTTTTAAAGTTACATTAGATGTTGCTGTTATTCTCTCCTTTGTAGCAGTAGCAGCATTACTTCATTGTATTTCATGGATTTATAATGTCATATTATTTCTATTAAATACTGAATTCTTCATACTGTTTGAATTTCCTGAATATTTTAAAGATTTTTTCATAGAATTAGGTTTGAATCTTTTCCTTTTAATTATTTGCATATATCTTTTGGTTAAAATGGTAAATTTACGAAAAACTAATCCTAATAATGAAAAAAATGAAAATACATGGTTTAGATTTAGCTTAACACTTACATCTATAACAGTACTCACAACTCTATCAGTAATAGGTCTAATAGAAAGTTTATTACCTCTCTACCATAATACAGATCAACTTATAGAATACCTTGAGTTTACAAATGATCTTGACAATATATTTTACTTATACTTGGTCGATGTAATTCAATACACAATTCTACTACTGTTTTATATCTATACCTTAATACGTTGCAATCAAATTCGTAGTAGTAGGACGTATTAATCTTCAAATCCTAATCTTTTGAATCTCTTTTTAATCACATATTATGAACTTTTTATGCTATTCTGCGAGGAAATCCAAAAATCTTTACTTAAACACATATTTAAATAATTAAAGAGCTATTAATATCTAAATAAGGGTTGTTTTATCGGCAAATTTTATATTTAATAGGTAAAATGAATAATTGATTTTTTAACAAGAATAATCAGCTAATTGTGAACTGATACGTGACCGTACATGACTTAAAACCAAAAGATCTAACTATATGCAATAAGTGCGGAAACGTAATGATCCCAAGAAAAATCCGTACCAATAATTCTAACGAAATCGAATTTCAAAAAATCCTTCAGTGTATCGTTTGTCGTCACTGGATTTCCGCTGACTAATAGAATAAACGAGATTTAGTCTTTCTATTTCTAATAAAATATATGAGTTCGATAGAAAGAATATTCAAAACTTCTATAAAAGCAGGATAAAAACGAAAGTTTTATTGTAAATTAGCACACTCAATTTGCTCTTTCTATCATGATAAATAAAGAAAAGGTAAGGGAAAGAGAAGTCCACGCCTTTTAAATAAAATCAGGGAGAGAATTAGACTCAAAGAGCCTAATAGAGGGCGAAATCCAATGTTAAGCGTAGAATTCTGTAATAATAAAGATTCCCTTCCTGCATTAGAATAAGATTATTTACTTAAAAATGAACTGATTATATTTTATATATGTTCTAGTATAACGTAATAAGAATTTGCACAAAAATATCTCATTTTTATAACAAAAATGTCAAAAAAAACTTCATTTGAATCTCACCCCGAACATTAAACTAATAATTTATTAATTTGTATCTTTAAACCATCTTCCGCGCCAATTATCCTTTTTATGTTTGTCTTTTCCTGCAATTTTTTTACTTGGCTTGGAACAAAATTTCTCTTTGAACGTGGACCATCCATCATTGATCCAAAATGAGTAATGATTAAGCTATTTAGTGGTGGTTCAATACTATTTAGATATGGAATTATCTCATCAGTACATGCATGTCTTTTACAAGTCACTGAATCAGGGCGTAAAAGATTTAAAATAAGGATGTTTATGCCTGAATATTGCTTAGCAAAGTCATCAAATACCATAGTATCGCTAGTATATGCAAGAGAATATTCTTTGAGTTTAAAAATTATGCCAAATCCTTCATTAACAGGTGAGTGGATAACCTTAGTTCCAATGATAGTTATATCTTTATAATTATACGTATCACCTGCCTTAAATCTCACGACTTTCTCAAGCATATTTAGATGATAATCTGAAATTAAACCGACTACCTCTGGAGTCGTAAGTAGGATTCCTTTTTTATGATAATTGTAATTTTTGTCATGCAAGGTTTCCCTTGAGCTTTCGATTATGGCACTGATATCATTGTAATGATCTACATGTGCATGGGTTGTAATAAATAATTCTGTTTTAACGGGATCTTCCTCATATTGATTGAGTCGTACAATAGCTCCTGGTCCAGGGTCAATATGGGCTTGCACTCCGTTAATTTTCAATAAAAACCCGCCTGTTGCTCGATGTTGAGTTCGGATATGATGCCTTCCCCCACCAGACCCAAGAATAACCAGCTGATCCTTCATGATTACTTAAATTTTGTCTTTTAAATTTAATATTTACTAACTTCAATCAATTTTCTTGTTAATATTTCAAATGGTTTTTCAATATTGTATCCTGATTTAGCAGAAGTTTTAATAAATTCAATCATATTAAAGGTGTTCTTGATGTGAAGGGCGCTATCATCATCCACAGCCACTACATCTTCTAAATCATTTTTGGATCCGACTAATATGATCGGTAAATTAATATCATGAAGTCTAGCTATATTTACCCATTCTAATAAATCTCCTATTTTTGGCATTTTTGTTAGATCAAAAAGAAGCAATGCTCCCCTAGCACCCATTACATAATTCTCAAGAAGGTATCTGAATCTTTCTTGACCTCCTAAATCCCAAAGCTGTAAAGTGCAGCGCATATTATCAAAGTGAATCTCTTTGATGAAGAACTCAACACCAACAGTCATTATTGTGCTATCATCGAAAAAACCATCTACAAACCTTCTTAACAGAGATGTTTTTCCAACACTTGCATTTCCAGTAATCAGGATTTTAAATAAGTAATTACGCATTTGTTTTTTATGAAAAGTTATGAATAGCTATATGATATATAATAGAAATTAAAACATCTATTTATTTTAATACCTCTTAATTTACTACATTTCAATATTTAGTTTTTTATACATTCTCGTTAAGAAATTGGTGTTAAATTCAAATTTAATTCTTGAATTTAGGGAACTTATGGTTTAAATTCATTAATAACAAGGTTATCAATTTGGTTTAGAATCAATTTTAATTCTTGGTTTAAAATATTTTGAATCTTATATTTTGAGAAGTTGTTCTCATTCTTTTTCAGAGTTTTTTTAACAAGAGATGTTACAATATCTTGACCCTCTTTACCTAGATGTGCTAATTTTTGATGGTTTTGATTACCAATGTCATACTTTTTAATAGAAATATTAAAGGGAAGTTTAAATATGTGTCTTGAGCTTTTCATAATTTTAATTTGTTCTGTTAAAAGCTTTGAATTTAATACTGCTGATAAGTAGTAAGCCTCGTTAAGATTACTCGTATTGAAAAAGCTTAAATCCCCAGTAACTAAAAAGTCTCCTTGAATCACAGCTGAGTTTACAATTGAACCAGAATTGTTATAGACAACCTTAATCTTTGACATTTGTCTAGAATTTATCAATTTTGACCAACGATTGAGGTTTTCCATTAAGGAATTATGAGTAGTAGTTACTTTTTTATATTTGAGATATATTTTATTAATTTTATCATAAAAAATTTTAGAATTTCTGTCTAAATTAGTATAATCAAAGCTCAAATCATTTTTTGAGAGAGGTAAGAAAACTTTATAGTCATCATATACACAAAATTTAACTAATTCTGTACTTTTAACTACTTTAAATAAATATTTCTTTTCGATGATCTCATCTGCAAACTCCCTTTTATTCCAAGGGATTTTAGATTTTTTAAAAATGCGTTTATCAGGATTAATTTTTACTAGTGAATCACTAATCTTTTGCTCTTTGACAAAAATCAAATTTCTAGGATTTAAATCAGCACCTTTATGGAAAAGGTCTTTGTAGTAACTTTCACCTAATGGTAACAAATCACCCTTTCTCTCTTTTGAAATTAATTTATTTATATACACTTTCTTACCTTTTCTTTCAACTGAGAAGGGAACGAAAAGTTCTTCTTTTTTCAATTTTAAATAGGTTTTATTAGATTTATTTAGTTCATTATTATCATGAGCTAAAGTAAAATGATATGTTGGAACCTCATAAGGAGCATAAACTGTTAAATCTAATGATTTTTGTGCATACAGGCATATGAAATCGATGTTAAATATTTTCTCGAGCTTTTTATCAAATAACCATATTTTTAGATCTGAAAAACCTTTAAAATTACGAAATCTTGAAGCGTGAGAACCAGTAATTACTCCTTTGGTTATAACAAAAAAGATTTTTGCCTTATTTTTCATATAGTCTTTATTTGCTTTATAAAAAAATAAAGTAGAGACTTCTAAATTCAATATATTTTTTGGACGAGGTTTAATTTCTAAATGTTCTGCAAGGTTTTTTAATGCTTCTTGATAGCTTTTAGATTCGACATCTCTGTAGGTGTACCATGGAGGATTTCCGATAATTAGATCAAATCTTGATTTTAGTTCGCTTTTTTCATGGAACAAGAAGTCAATAGTATACATATTAAATCTGACTTCAGAGATGATATCTTTTACTAAGAATAATACGTTAATTTTTGTTAAATAAACTGAGATTGAATTAATATCAAAACCCCAAACATTATTAATCGCCTTTATTTTCTCTTTTTTATTGGTGTCACATGAAAGAATTTGTAATATAATACCAACTAGAAAATTTCCTGAACCACAGCAGGGATCCAGGACTCTTTCCCCAAATGAATAAGTTTGACTAACCATTTTATTTACCAAAAAAGGAGGAGTATAGTACTCTCCTGCTTTATGTCTGAAAATAGGAGAAATTATTTTTTGATATAAATAATCAAAAATAAACACGGGATTAATTTTTAAATCGAATAAATAAGAAGTAATATCTGAAATAACCTTACAAAAAAAAGTTAAATCTTTCTTCTCTGAAAGTAAGAAGATTGGAGTAAAATACTCAAAATCGAGGATATTATGCTTTTTATATGTGTTTTTTATACGCTCTTCTAATATTTTTAGCTTTTTTATAGAAAAGTCTTGTTTCAGCCAAGTGCTACTTTCATCAAGAATAAATCTAGAAATAAAAAGAATTCCAATAAAATATATTAATGTATGATGGATATATAGGCGCAGATTTGTCTCATTATCGCTATATATTTTTTTAAATTCTTCTAACCATTCTTTAAAGTGACCATTGCTATGAATATTGTATTCAGTTAAGAGGTTTTCTAATTTTTTAATTTTATTATTGATGTAATGGATATCTAAATCACTTTTTACGTCAATTTTTAAGTTACTAACCAAAAATTAAAGCTCCTCTCTCTTGATAACCTAATATAATCAATGAATTAATATTTAAATATTAATTAAATTCTTCAAT
Organism: Promethearchaeota archaeon; assembly: GCA_019894975.1. Taxonomy (GTDB): domain Archaea; phylum Asgardarchaeota; class Lokiarchaeia; order Sigyniarchaeales; family SOKP01; genus Loki-b32. Next base: position 101,876 of record JAGXNO010000004.1, read on the forward strand.
ATAATTTATTAAATTATATTCTTAAGAATTAGCATAATATTGACTTCAATAGAAATAAAAATCTCAAAAATTCTTGAAAATGGCATTAGTTTTTCATGCCAAATGTGTGGTGATTGCTGTAGAGGATTTGATGAAGGTGAAGTATATCTTTATAACGATGATATTTTTCGATTAGCTGATTATTTAAACTTATCTGGAATGGAAGAATTAAGAGATTTTGCTAAAAAATATGTGAAAGTTATTAATGACAGCTTTTTTTGGAAGAACCCCGAAGCTCAACAAGGTAAAACTTATCGATTTAAAACACTAGGATTTAGATTCACCGGAGAGGATGAACACTGTCATTTCTTGAAGGATAATATGTGTAGTGTTCATGAACATCGTCCTTTTCAATGCCAATCATTTCCATTTTGGAAAATGATGGTCTCAAATCGAAAAATTTTTGAAAATTATACAAAAAAATGCCAAGGCTTGCAAAAATTAGAAGGTAAATATTACTCCAGAGAAGAAATCTTGGATTGGGCCAAAAGAGAGTATGAAATAGAAAAAAATTACTTTTTAGAAATGAAAAAACACAAATTTAACATTTTAAAAGTTTATCCATTTTTACCTAAGGAAATGCTACAAGAGGGAGAATAATCATGCCAGAGGGGATATTTGTAATGAACTATAGGGATAAAGGTGGAATAGCAATTAAGGCTCAGTATCCCGAAGAGAAAATAAAATTGCATGAAAGCGCTCAAATGCATATTCTTAACATTCATGAGTTTAGCAAAGAATCAGGAATTGCCAGTTTGACTGTGGATGATCTAAATATCACCACTTATTATTCCGGGGAGGATACAGATTACTTTATTGTAGTCAAATTGGATTCTCTTGAAGACCCTGATGACTTTGAGGAAAATCTTAAGGTAGTTTCACAGATTATTTTAGGTAATTTAGAGAATAATAAATATAAAGAAATGCTTCCTTCTCTTTTCAAAAAAATATCAGGGGCTCCTGAGAATATTTAGAAATGAATTTGTAAAAAAGTTACAAAACAAAATGCTCCTTTATATTTAGGAAGAGATAATTTGGAATAATTAATAAAAACTTAAATCTATAATAAACATAGAACTGCGAAAATATCATTATATTAAGTGGTGTTAATTTGAAGATTGGATTATTTTTATGCGATTGTGGAAAAAATATTAGTGGTACTATTAATAATGAACAGTTGATTGAGCATTTTAGCAAATTTCCTGATGTGCATGTATTAAAAGATCAATATTTATGTTCTGAACTAGGCTTAAATAATGTCACTGAAGAGATTAAAGAAAAAAAAATCGATAGGGTGGTAATTGCCGCATGTTCATTTAAACTACACGGATTATTATTTCGAAGAACTATCGAAAAGGCAGGTATTAATCGATTTTTGATATCTTTTGCTAATATTCGTGAACAAAATTCATGGGTACATGCTGATGAGCCTGAAAGGGCAACCATAAAGGCGATCGATCAAGTTACTATGGCACTAGAAAGAGTCAGGCTTCTAGAACCTTTAGATCTTCAATATTCCGAAATTAATCCCTCTACTTTGATAATTGGAGGCGGGATTGCAGGAATCAAAGCCGCTTTAATAATTGCTAATGCGGGATATCGTGTGTACTTAGTGGAAAAAGAGCCAACAATAGGTGGGCATATGGCTCTCTTCGATAAAACATTTCCTACTTTAGACTGTTCAATCTGTATTCTTGGACCTTTGATGTCAGAAATTAAAGATCACCCTAATATCGAACTCCTTTCATACTCAGAAGTCGAACGGGTTAATGGTTACGTTGGAAATTTTGAGGTTAAAATCAAAAAACACCCTCGTTTTATCAAAGAAGATGATTGTGTTGGATGTTTTGATATCTGTCGAGAAGTATGCCCAATTGATATAGAAGATACTTTTTTCCCAAGGAAGGCAATAGATATTCCCTATCCTCAAGCTATACCGTTATTTCCCAATATTTTAGAAGAATATTGTATTGGATGCAAGGTTTGTGCTCAGGCATGCGATAGAGATGCAATCGATTTTGATCAAAAACCAGAAATTATTGATATTCAAGTGGGTTCAATAATTGTAGCAACTGGGTTAAAAACATTTGATCCTTCATTACTTGGTGAATATAATTATCTAAAAAGTCCAGATATTTTAACTACAATGCAAATGGAACGGATACTCAATAATGATGGGCCTTCTCATGGAAAAATCACGGTTCCTTCAAGCGGTAAACCTCCAAAGAAGGTTTCCTTTATTTTGTGTGTAGGATCTCGTAATAAACAAATTCACCATGAATATTGTAGTCAAGTGTGTTGTAATGTGGCGATAAAACAAGCAGTGTTAATCAAAAAAGAACATCCTGACACAGAAATTAATATCTATTATAATGATATCAGAGCCAATGGCAAAAATTGTGAAGAATTTTATAATAGAGCACGGGAAACTTTCGGTATCAGATTTATAAAAAGCAATATTTCTGCTGTACTAAAAAGCGACACTTCGGATACCTTACTCGTTCGAGGAGAAGATGTAATTGAAGATAATTTATTTGAAAATAAAACAGATTTAGTTGTTTTGGCTGTTGGTATAGAACCTGCTGATAAGACTGATGAATTAAGTAAAATTTTGAATATTTCTCAAGATCCCAATGGGTTTTTATTAGAAAAACACCTAAAAGTTAGACCTTCGGAAACTTCTGTCAACGGAATTTTTCTCGCAGGTGCAATACAAGGACCTAAAGATATACCCTCTAGTATTGCCCAAGCAGAAAGTGCTGCAGCAAAAACAATTTCTCTAATTTCAATGGGAAAAGTTGAAATGGACCCCCATATTGTCTATTTTAATCAAAAAGATTGTGACTTATGTAGGTTATGTGAAAATATCTGTATGTTTAATGCCTTAAAAATCGAAGGTAATCAATTGAAAATCACCCAGGCAAATTGTACTGGATGTGGGGCATGTGCTGCAATGTGCCACTCTGATGCGCTATACATTCCTGGATTTACAAAAATGCAGATTTCAGCTCAAATCCAATCTATTTTAAAACAAAAAAGTGAATCTCCATTAATTATTGCATTCTTATGTAATTGGTGTTCTTATACCGGAGCGGATCTTGCGGGAACAAGTAAATTAACATATCCTACAAATGTAAGAACGATCCATGTTATGTGTACAGCAATGCTTAATCCCTCCTTAGTATTTGAAAGTTTTTTCTATGGAGCTGATGGTGTTTTAATTGCGGGGTGTTATCCACAAGATTGCCATTATCAAGAAGGATTCATTAAAGCAAAATCTCGATATGAGAGTATTAAGGAAGTGTTAATCGAAGCTGGGATAAATGAAAAAAGAGTAAAAATTATAAGTATCGCTGCGGGAGAAGGAGAGAAGTATGCAAAGTCCATTAAAGAATTTAAGCAAGAACTAGATAAAATTGGCCCTATAAAGCCTAATGAATATGCAAAACCTTTATCATCCAAAAAGCAAACAGAAGAAAAAGCAAAATTGGATGAAATTTAAATCATAGTTCAATTAAAGATATAAACGAATTTAACTAAAATTTCTTAACCAGAAATATTAATTTTTTATTGATATCTCTCCTATAATTCTTATTAAAAGAATATATTTTAATTCTGTCGACTAAAAATGCGAATAAGAGCAATCACTAACGGGCAAATTATCCCTTTCCTTTACAAAAATGAATCCATCTTATCCTTCATGCAAGAGAACCTTGAGAACTTTTCAAACTTAAATAATGAGTTAATTAATGCTTTTGAAGACATCGGAGTACAAGTTCAGACCAGGCGATTTTGCTCTCAACCTCTTTTTAGTTATGATAATAAATTATTTTACGAGAATAATTTAAAGGATACATTGGGAGATATAAAAGTCCAATTAAGATTTTTACAGAACATATTCCAAGATTATGGTTTCGATTATTTTGCGTGTTGCATGATGCTTACCCACAAACTTCCCGAGCTAGGAATATTTGAGAGACTACTTCTTAATGAAGTTCCTGTATTTATTAAAAATACTGACAATTTTTTCACTTCTTTACCCGTAGCTTCTACTCGAGATGGAATAAATATAACTGCCATAAAATCTGGGGCAAAAATAATAAAACAACTCTCGGAACCAGATCCATTCAATAATTTAAATTTTTGTGTATCCGCAAATGTAGGGCCTAACTTTCCATTTTTCCCTGCAGCATATCATTTTTCAGATAAACCTGCATTTTCTCTTGCTTTAGAAATGGCAGATGAAGTAATTATGGCAATCGAAGAATCAAATAGCCTAAAAGAAACCCAATTTAATTTGCTGTCAAAGTTTAATCAAATCTATGATGACGTGACATTCATTTGTGAGAAATTGGGACGGAAATTTGATATGGAATTTAAGGGTGTGGATCTTTCTCCGGCACCTTTCCCTGAGGAAAATAAGAGCATCGGGACAGCGATTGAAAAACTGGGCATTGAATATTTTGGAGCTAATGGTACACTTACAGGAGTTGCTCTAATTAAAAATTCTATTCCAATTGATAAAGAAAAAGTTATTGGATTTTCAGGCTTCTTCCAACCGATCTTAGAGGATTATATCTTATCTAAAAGACTTGCTGAAGGCAAATTTAACCTGGATTCACTATTGTTATACTCAACCATGTGTGGTGCAGGGTTAGATGTTATCCCATTACCTGGAGACATAACTGAGCAAGAATTATTCTATATATTATTAGACCTTTGCACTATTTCAATCAGATTGAATAAACCGTTAACAGCTCGCTTAATGCCTATTCCTGGAAGAAATGTGGGTGATGAAGTTGAATTTGATTTTGAATATTTTGCACCTTCAAGGATTATTGACTTTCGTCGATTAACAGGTAATAAAAAGGATGATCTCTTTAATAGCAATGAAAAATTCTTCAAATTTCTGTGAATAAATTACGGATTTGAAAAATAGAAAAGCTCTATTATAAATAGTCTACTACTTGTCCACTTTGAGTAATTTCAAAATAGATTATATTATTTTCTTCCACTTTTTTAACACAAAACGCTTTGACTAAATAATCCATGTTATAATTAAATGAAGATTCATCGCTAATTAAGTCGTTATTTAATAGAGTTTTTAACAAATCTTCTTTAGAAATCTTTTTAGCCTTATTAACTAGAATAAGAATTTCGCGACGAATTGGATGGTTGACCGCTTTAAGATATAAGGAGTGTAAATACTTTGAACCTTCCACAGTTTTACCATACTCTTCCATTGATTTGTAATCCTTAAAATCAGATTCATCAGGCATGTGTGTGAAAAATGCTCATAACAATTAAATTTTATCGAAAAGATGATTGTAGTTTTTAAATATTAACTTATAAGGTTTTATATAACAAGAGCATCAAGAAATTTCTAACAAGATGTATAGATATGGAAAAACCCAAAATTTTGAATGGAGCTAAAATTGAACCCATTACCAGTAAAGTAAAAGTCGCTAATAAAATAGACTCTTTATGGGATGGGAATTCTTCAAATGGGGCTAAATTCAAAACTCGAAATAAGAAATTAGTTATAAAACTAGAATCCCAAGGAATTGAAACAAGAAAAATTTCTCTAAAATTGGAAAGTAGCAATTCAAATGTAAATACCAATAACTACAATCTCTTATCGGACATCTTAAAAGAATTTTTTAATGTTGATGATAATTCATCATAATTTTTCGTCTTATTTTCTACTCTAAATTAATGGATTGTTCTTATGGTAGTAAAGCTTTACGATATAATATCGCAGAAAACTATTTTATTCTCGGTATCTTATTTTTCTTTAATTTGAAATTCGTAAAAATAATAAGAATGATATAAAAATGGAATATAATGATATTAAGAATCTTCTAGGTGCAAAGGCAGATGATCTTTTAAACCATAGATGTACTGGAATTCCAAAGGAGATGATTCATGCTCCAGGTCCTGATTATATTGATAGAGTGTTTGAACACACAGATAGAAATAATTTAGTACTAAACAATATGGGAAAATTATTTAATTTAAGGGGTAGATTAGCAGGTACAGGTTATCTTTCAATTTTGCCTGTAGATCAAGGAATCGAACATACTGCTTCAGCAAGTTTTGCAATCAATCCCTCATATTTTGACCCTGAAAATATAGTCAAATTAGCTATTGATGGAGGTTGTAGTGGGGTTGCTTCTACTCTCGGAGTATTAGGTTCTGTTGCAAGACGTTATGCTCGTAAAATTCCTTTTATAGTAAAAATTAATCATAATGAGCTTCTTACTACACCCAATTTATCTGATCAAACACTTTTTGCTAACGTTGACCAAGCGTGGGATATGGGTGCTACTGGTATTGGAGCAACAATTTATTTCGGTTCCCCAAATTGTAGACGTCAAATTCAGGAAATAAGTGAAGCATTTAGATATGCTCATGAATTGGGTCTAGTTTGCATTTTGTGGACATACTTAAGGAATACAGATGAATTCATAAAGGATGGAAAAGATTACCACACAGCAAACGATTTAGAAAGCCAAGCAAATTATCTAGGTGTAACTATTGAAGCAGATATCATCAAGCAGAAGCTATCTACTACAAATAGAGGATTTCTTGATTTAAATTTTGGAAAAACAGATAAACTAGTTTATGAGAAGTTAGCAACCGATCACCCAATCGAATGGAACCGTTACCAAGTTGCAAATTGCTATATGGGTCGAATAGGATTAATCAATTCCGGTGGCCCCGAAGGAGATAATGATTTAGCTGATGCAGTATCCGCAGCGGTTATAAATAAGCGTTCTGGAGGCATGGGATTAATTCTTGGTCGTAAAGCGTTTAAAAGACCTACTTCTGAAGGAATAAAAATATTAAATGCGGTGCAGGACGTATATTTATCTAATGAAATAACAATAGCGTAAAGATTCACACTTTTTTTTTCTAATTTTAAATTTCGATTTCTAATTTGAAGTTAATAAGATAAATGAAATTTTCAGCTTTTAATTGAAACTAATTGAATTAAGTACATCTAATTTTATATAAATTAAAAGGAATTTTAATCATCCATGCTAGGAATTTTAGGTAATTGTCTTCTACCACTTGGATTATTACTAATAGGTTTTTCTAGAATTTCAATAATATCAGCTTTTCGAGCAGTTGGTGGTAATTCTATTTTTTTGTCTTCAGCATAACTTTTAAGATCTTTTACTGTCATTGAATTAAAGTCTATTGAACCAGTCGGCATTGATTTTGGTTTGGTCGGCATTGGTGTCAAAGGTGCTTTTGCCGGACTGGCTTTTTTTGGACTGCTCCTTGGTTCTCCTTCCTTTTCTAATATTTCTACTGCTTCTACTATACCTTTTTCTCCATCAAAATAAATCCTTAATACATAATCCTCTAATTCAATCATATCCTTAGGAACTTTTGTAACTGGTTCCCATTCAGTTTCTTCAACTTCCTCTCCAAAAACTTTAGCTATTTTTGAGACTGCTGCTAATAGAGTGTGACCAAGAATTAAATTTATTCTTTTGTAGCTGTCTGAAATTTCGGCATTAAGGATTTTCTCTTTAATCTTTTCTTGTTCATCTTTTGACAAGCCTGCTACGGTTCTAGTCACAGGAGTTTTAGGGTACGGAGTTATAGGTTTTGGTTTAGGTGCACTAGCTGGTTTAGAAGAGCCAGTTGAAAAAGTAGAGGTAACGACATTGCTGGATGTATCCTGAAGAGCAGGAGAGAAATATTCTTCTTCTTTCTTCTCAGTTGTTTGAGGAACAACATCAGAAATAACCGCTTCACTCATTTGTTCCTTTTCAATGTTTCGAACATATCGCATATCTGCCAACCTTTCAGTTACTTCCATGGATTCTAATTGAAACGCACTTAGAAATTCCGAAGGTTCGTCACCAGCATCCACGGAGACGATTTTACATCGATGCATGCTTGCATCCTTTCTCAGTTCCTCCTGGAGTTCTTGAGCGACTCTAGAACTAATAAATCGTTTTCGCACAGGTGATTTTGGACCTTTCCAAATGAAGATTCTTCTTAAATCTTCGCGTATGATTACCAATACCTGTTCTGGATGCAAATTTGACTGGAGTTCTGCTTCAGGTATGCTAATTCTATTTTTATCTCCGGAATCATCCAGTTCATATACCATAAAAGTTTCATATTCTGTCATTTTTATTCCCTAAGAATATCATATGTAATTTTTTAATTGGAGTATGAAATTTTTTTAGAATTCTATTTGAAATTTCTTTTCAAACGGATTTAATTTAAAGAACATATAAATTACATTTATAAAAATTTAGCGAAAAAAGAAAATGAGAAGTCATTCTTTTGTGGTAATTTTTTGGTCCCTATTAATAAATAAAAAATTGAAAAAAAAAAGTTAAAAGTTACATATCATGCAGAACGTTATCTATAGAGAGGACAAATCCTAACAAGATCCTTCTATCTGTTTCATTGTCGAGTATCCTTAATGCGTATGTATCCTTAAAATCCATTAATCCACCAAGAAATACGTCTCTCCACCTGTCAGCCTTCTCAATTTCTGCAATTAATTTTCCTGACATGTCAGTAACTTTATAGGACCATCCCATAAATTTACCCTGAGCTTCGAAATACCTTTTTCCATTAACATCTTCTAAGTAAAACTTCGGTCGGAAGACAGAAGTTATTTTTTTCTTTATCCTGGCTATCATATTCCCATATGGATCTTTTAAATCCTGAGCTCCGCGAGCTGAGACAATCTTGGCGTGAATTGTTGCTGCAATAGTACCATCTAATTCGATTAATTCAACTCTGCGTCTTATACTTAAGATAACTCTTTTCATCCTCCCTATTACCTGGTTTTTTTCATCTAAGATATCACCGCTACCCCATTTGGGTTTAAATCTGGAGAAGATTTAAATATCCCAGTATTTTTCTTTGAGAATAAAATAATTGCGGTTAATATCGAATAGTCCCCCAGGACGATCATAAGGTTCAAACCCTAGTGTTGTTATGGGAGTACTTGTTGATGGTGTAGAAACGACTTCCCTTTGTTGTTGAGGAGATGGTATTGCTGAACCACATTTCTCACAGAAGTGCTGATTTTCGGGATCTTTTATTTCAGCCCCACAATCTTTACAAAACATATAATTTTCTCTTTATAATTTTTTATGATACAAATGGTAACTTGTGTTAATAAAGTTAAGTAAAAGAGGTAACTGCTTTTTATGTTATCAAAATGTTTTAATTGAATAAGGATTAATTAATATTAATATTAAACAATTAGGTAAAGAGAATGTCAAGTAATAAGATTCCACAGCTACTAAAATTAAAAGATTTCATAACACTTATAGGAACAAGCCTTGGAATAATAGCTTTAATTTGTGCGTGTCTTGGTACTCGTGCTACTCTTTCTTTAGGTTTTTTCTTGATCTCAATATCAACAGGTACAGATATGATCGATGGGTATATTGCTCGTAAAACTAATACAGTGAATGAATTGGGAAAGGAGCTGGATTCTTTAAGCGATTCTTTAACATTTGGTATCGCGCCTGCTGTATTAGCTTACCAGAGCTTTAAAACTAACAGTCTCTTTGATATAGTTCTAATAATTGGTGCTATTTGTTTTGCTTTCGGAGCAATTCTTAGATTAGCACGATTCAATCTATCGAATGTTCCGGGATACACGGGTGTACCCACTCCAATTAGCGCTTTGCTCTTAATTGTATTTTTTTATGCCAATTATTTTTATGCTTTTGGGATGGGAGGTATAACATATCCATTTCTTGAAATCGCTTATTATTTACTACCGTTTATTATGATTATGATTGCTTGGTTTAATATCACTACATTTATCAGTTTCGGTGAAAAAGACAAAACTGTTTATATAGTATTTCTGATCCTCGCACCTTTTTGTCCAATTTTCGGCATTATTGGTGTTTTGAACCCGAATTTCTTAGTTTCAATGATCGTTTCAGTTTTCTTTTTGAGTACTTTTCTATTTGCTCTAATTTTCATTTTTCGAGGATTTTTCTTATATAGGTCAAATAAAAAAAAGAACAAGTAATATTGTTAGATAAGAAAGAGAATTTATCGAGGATTTTATTTATCCCAGTTTTTCTTTCCAGTTTTCTATGTTATCCATTATTTGTTTTGAATCACTTTCATTTAATAATATATCACTAAATCTATACTGATTGATTAAACTTCTTAGTTTATGTAAGGTAACAGAAAATCCTCGCTTTTCAAGAATTAGATCAGCAATCTTTTGGAGTTCGTTGCTAAAATCATCTCCCTTTATATTATATAATTTTTTAGATAATCCATCAAAGGCAGAATTGATTAGACGACCAGCTTCATCTCCCTTTTTTCTGGTTGAAGAGGACACAAATGCTAATTTTTCCTGTAATTTCTTTTTTATTTCATCAATTTGAGGTTGATTGTCTGGTAAACTTGATGCTTTTTTGCTTTCTTGAGTTTTCTGTGCAATGGGTGATTTTCGCACAGTTTTTTCATACGGACTTTTAGTTGTGGTTATCGGTTTGACTCCCTTATATGTCTTAGATTCTACTTGACTTTTACTTGTTGGAGTTTGGGCTTTTTGTGAAGCATAAAAACTATCTGAATAAGCATCTTCCCATAAATTTAGAATAATTGGATTTAGCAGTTCAATTAATGGCTTAAAATTAGATCCTATTCCTATAAAGTCATCAAGTGAACTTGTAGCATCTTCCCGAATAATACCAATGGATATTTGAGTATCATCGCCTTTTAAAACTATTAAATTCTCGTTTTCAAGAGTTTTATAAATTATATTTGTAATAGATCTAAATTTCTTAACACTACTATTTGTATGTGGTTCTGAAGCTGCAACTTTTATCTTTAAACTTTTTGGTATTTTTTCAAACTGTTCTACAGCTAAATGATTCTCAAGTTGAGGAATTATAATTGTAAGTTCTTCTTTTGTTGTTGTCACCATTTTTTGAATTTCTTCATTAATTTTCGTAAGACTATTGATAGGCCAAATATTTGATATAGCTATATGTTCTGATGATCTCATAGTATTGAAGTATTCCTTCATAATATCTTCAACGGGTTTACTCAAACCTGAAACTTGATCAACTGAATTTTGAATAACAATATTTAAGTTTTCACCTAGCTTTGTTTCAAGATTTTTCATTTCGGTAGAAAGTAGATCATTGTTTTTCTTAATAAAATCATGAATTTTATTCATTTTGGTTTCAAAGTTATTTACCATATTAAGCAGAATTAATTTAAAATCATCTCTGTATTGTAATGAGGCATTTACCACCTCTTCTATAGGTTTAGCTGTATCTTTAAATTTTTCTTCAATTAATTCGTGCAAATCAATAGAAAATTCCTGAACTAATTTATCCAATTTCTCTTTGAAAGTCTTGTCTATGATCGTTATTATTTCTTCTTTATGCTTCTTAAACTCTAGATTATTTATTTCATCAGTTATCTCTGATTTAATCCCTGAGATTTTTTTTATTAGATTAGCAAAATTCCTCTGAGTAACTATTTTAATCTGTTGATTTAATTCAGCGACATTTTTATTTAAGCTTTTTAATTCTTCCATTCCTTCTACGATATCTTCTATCTCTTGTTTTTGAATGATTGTATCTTCTTCAATATCTTTTCTGGATTCTTGGAATGACTCAAGAATTGTATCTAAATGGATCGTTTCATTTTTTTGAAAGGTTTGATTTACCGTATTTTTTAATAAATTACTAATTGATACTTTTATGCTTTCTAAATTTGCATTTATGTTATCGTAATAGTTTATTATGGGTAGAAGTGGGGGTATCGCCAAATAATGTAATAAAATTTCCTGCTTTTGAGGAACTATTTGAATTAACAAGCCCCCATTTATTAGTTGAGTTAAATCTTCTTCAAATTCATCCTGAGATCGGTTTGGAACCATTGAATATAGTTCGTAAAAGGTAAGGGGACTCCTTCCTAATGATTCTACATATATCTTGATTGCATTATCAGAAAGCTGTAGTTTTTTTAAAAATTCCTCCATTCATTTATCACCATCATTTCACGTATATTATATTTCTCTTAATCTTCTCTAAAAAATTTTAAGGTTTTTATTTTTCTAAAAAATTTTAAGGAGGTTTTATTATTATGATTTATAATAAAACATCAGCTATCTATTGATTTTTTGTAGCTAAAAGTGAAGAATATGAAGGAAGATATTTATTTTTACTTAGATTTAACAAAAGATTTACTTAAAAAAAAGGAGATTATAAAAGCTATAAGGTACTACATTGAAGAAAAGAATAAAATCAATGTACAAGGGCACTATTCTCTTCTCATTTTTCAAGAAGAGGGGAATCCAATATTTATAACAGATAAGAAAGATGCGGGGATAATTACAAATTCAATTGAAGAAAACTGGGGACTTCGACCAAAGAAGCAAAGTTTCTTTGAAAACGGTCTGTTCTATATTTTTTCTTACATAGCTGAAACAGTTAGAAAAAAATCTAAATTTAATAGAATAATAGTAATAACAGATACTCCTTCTGATTTATCTGCCGATTACCAAGAAGCTTTGTTTAGTCTTGTTTCGAAAATAAAAAATTTTCCTACATTTATAGATATTATCCGAGTTTCTGAAACTACTAAACGGTTCTTTAGTGACGACGTTAAATTGAATATGCTAGCAAGCGATACAAAAGGATCAATCCATTACATTCAAGAAAAAAAAGAATTTACAACTACAATTAAAAAATTAGTTAAAACTAAACAATTTACAAGCACTTTTGTTGATCAACCAGATCGTATCAGAATAAGTAAGGAAGACTATACATTTTATAACTACTTGGCCAAACCCTTAAAACAATCGGAAGCAACAATGAAAAAATTAGTGTGTCACTTTTGTAATGAGGAAGTATGTCCAATTTGTACTGATATATATGATATTCCATTATTTTGTGAGGATTGTAACGCTAAGTTTCACAAATGCTGCATTACAAATTACACTATAAACCACAATATAGGTATTCCTAATATTTTACGTTGTCCCTCCTGTGATGTACTCCTTAAAATAGATGAAGATGAAATTATTGAAGTTTCTGGGGAAGTAGAGGTAAGCACAGTTAAAGATTTCATGGCAAAGGAAGTATTGGATCAAATTCCTAAACAACTTTCTAAATTAAAAGCTTTTCCAAAGTCTGCTCTTCCTATTGCTCCATTAGAAAGTGAAAAATTAGATTCTGCATCAACCACTAATAATTTAGATTCTGAAGGGGAGATCATTAAAACAGTCTATATTGGGGGATTTTTTGGAAAAGCATATACAGTTAAAAAAGTAAATGATAAAATTGTATATGAGAGGATATCAACCAAAGCGACCTTCAAATCCAATAACTCAAATACCATTAAATTAGAAGAAAAACCGACAAACGTGAGCTCATCAAACCCGAAGATTCTTACTAGAACAAAATCGAACTCGAATTTTATGATTTGTCAACAATGTGGAAGACATGTAAATCCAAACCAAGAAAGTAAATGTCCTAAATGTGGTTTTAGAATAACATAATGTTTTTTTAATAAATTTTTATAGAAATTATTAGTAATAGAAATTTAGACTATTTCAAAATCATAATAAATAAAAATATATACAACTTCTAATATTATTTCTTTATAATTTAAGGATATAATTCATAGACCTATATATTAAAAAGATACAAAGATGCTAACCGGTTCGGGCTCAATAAATTCAGAGGAATTTATCTTTTTTATCGATATCATAACAGATTTTCTTAAGAAAAAGTCCTTAATGAAAGCAGTTAGTAGTTTCATTAAAGAAAAAAATAAGTTTAACGCTTTAAGCTCATATGGCATCGTGATCTTTCAAAAGGATGAAAATCCAATAAATGATTATGATATAAAAGATTCTGAAACGGTTTTAAATACAATAAATAATGCATGGGAGACACGAGAGAAAACCCAGAGCTATTTAGAGAATGGGTTATATGAGATTTTAGCTTACATTTTTAGAAAAAGTAGAGATGCTCGAAAGAATTATCGTGTAATCATTATTTCAGATACGCCAAGTAAATTATCTGAAGATTATTACAATGCATTGTATGATTTGCTAATTAAGGCAAAGAAATTTTCTGCGTTCATTGATATAATTCGAGTGGGGGGTGAGAAATTTTATGAAGATGATGTTAAGCTAAAAGTAATTTCAAGCGAAACTCATGGTGGTATGTTTTATTGCCAAGATGAAAAACTCCTACTTAATATTTTAGGATCTCTAACTCAAAATAAAAAGGAATTTAAAATCTTAAAAAATGATGAAATAGATCAAGTTCTAATTGAAGATAAAGTTTTTTATGAACGATTAGCAGTAGATCTTATAAGTCTTTCTCCAGATGATGAAGAAATATGCAATATTTGTGAACAAGAGTTATGCCCTATTTGTGAAGCACATTCCGATGAGATCCATAAATGCTTTAATTGTAGTGCTAAATTTCACAGTTGTTGTGCCGCTAAATATTCCCTTGCTAAGAACATTGGAATACGCCACGTTTTCAGATGTCCTCAGTGCGAAACGCTATTAAAGATAGATGAGGAATTCGTTAATATGGTTTATGAAGAAGAAATGGAAGAAGAGTATCCTGAATTTGAATCAGAACAAATAATTACACCTGTATCCGAAGAATTAGAAATCGAACAAGAACCAATTGAAGAAGAAATAACGATCTCGGAAGATCAAATAGAAGAAGAGATTAATCTTGGAGGATTAAATCCTCCTATTTCTGCTCCAGAAACCACAAAAAAGGTAAAAGTTGGAGGATTTTTTGGTAAAGAAATTGAAATTAAGCTAAAAAAGGATTCAGACCCTATTACTGTAATTCCTCCCCCAATTAAAAAAGCGGAAAAACCCGTTTCCATTACTACTTTAAAACCTCCAAGAAAAAGGGGTGCTACTTCAATTAAATTATGTAAAATATGTGGTACTACACTCCAAAATACTAAAAACTGCCCAATGTGTGGGGCAAAAGTCGATTAAATGAATTTAGTTGATCTCAAAATCCTCTATAAAGTGGATTCCTGACACTTGAGTTTCTTTGATAGCAACGAACTCTTTTTTCAAAATAAAAGCGCGTTCTCTCAACAATTTCAAGATTTCTATTATTTTCGATTTATGAAAATCATTTAGAGTTAGTGTGAATTTTTTTTCTGTTGTATGATTAAAAAAATGAAAATAATATACATTGAAGGGTTTTAGTCGAAGTTTTTTCAGTTTAACTTCTATTTTTTCAAATTCGGACCATTGAATAAGAAATTGAGGTTTGTGAGGTAATGTAACTTCAATCTCTTCATAAGAAATTGATACTTTTCTGAGTTTTCCCGGAGACCTTGTAGCAACATAATAATAATATAAAACAAAGATGAGGATTAAACCAATACTTAATAATGTGGCGAGAGGTGACTCAGGGGTTGTAATCATTAAATAAATATTAAAAATTGCCAGAGCAGTAATAAAAACGATGATAATCCAGCAAGGCATTCTGAAGTTGTTAAATCTTTCTCCAGAGAAATCAATGATTTCTATTTTTTCACTCTCCATTTTCTTAATTTTACTTTAATTAAGTTCACATATAAACTTTCATGAAAAATATTTCAATCATGGAAATATTAATCTAGTTAAATAAGATGTATATTTATAAGTTAATTAATCAAAGAAGTAGGTCTTTTAGATGTTTATTAAAGAAGAGTTAGAGAAATTTCAGAAAGATAGACCAAAATCAGAACGGCTTTGGCAAAAAGCACTTGATGTTTTGCCCGGGGGAGTATCTCACAATATTAGAACCTTTGGTCTACCTTTAATTGGGAGTTTTCCCGTTTTTATTAAATCAAGTAATGGGGCATATTTGAAAGATATAGATAATAATGAATACATAGATTGTTGGAATGGTCACTTTGCAATGATTTTAGGACATAATCCTCCAGAAGTACGAAACGAGATAAAGAAATATCTAGTGGAGGGATGGCATTTTGGTACTAATACTGAATACCAAGTCGGACTTGCAGAAACAATAATTCAGAGGAATCCTGGAATTGAGAAAATCAGATTTTGTGTATCAGGGACGGAAGCAACTATGTATGCTTCACGGTTAGCCCGAGCATTTACTAAAAAAAGATTAGTAGCTAAAGCGAGATTAGGTTGGCACGGAGCAAATGATACCTTATTGTATGATATAGGATCCTTAAAACGTGATCAAGTTTCT
The DNA here is from genome assembly GCA_019894975.1 of Promethearchaeota archaeon. Classification (GTDB taxonomy): domain Archaea; phylum Asgardarchaeota; class Lokiarchaeia; order Sigyniarchaeales; family SOKP01; genus Loki-b32. The sequence continues at coordinate 118,147 of JAGXNO010000004.1, forward strand.
CCAGGACTACTTAAAGCAGAACAAGCAGGAATTTTAAGTTTTCAAATCAATGATGAGAGTGCATTCGACTTAATAAAAGAAAATTCTCATGATTTAGCTGCTATAATCATTGAACCTGTTTTAGGAGGTGGTGGAGGATTTCCTGTTGATTTAGAATTCCTAAAAAGGCTTAAGGAAGATTGCGAAAAGTATGGGATTCTTTTAATTTTTGATGAAATAATCACGGGATACCGTTTTGTAGATAGTTTTTTTCAGAATGAAGTGGGTGTGATTCCTGATTTAACGACAATGGGAAAGATTATAGGTGGAGGTATGCCAATAGGAGGTATAGGGGGGAGAAAAGATATTATTGATCGATCTAGCCCAGATGCAGAAAATCAAGTGCTAATAGGGGGCGGAACATTCTCAGGATATCCCCTTAGTATGATTGCAGGACTAAAAACTTTAGAAATATTAAAAGGTTCTCCCCATAATTATGAAAGAATAAATAAGGAAGGAGAATCCTTATTAAATAATCTGAATAGATTTTTTAAAGAAGAAAAATCACAGATTAACGCGGTAGGGCATAAATCTATGATAATGCTCCATGCTCTCTCGAAATGGATTGAAAATCCTTCAATGGAAGAGATTTTTAAATTCAAAGATAAAAAACGTGAAGCCTTACTTCAATTAGCCCTTTTTAATCGAGATATTTCAGGGTTGCATGGTTTGGGTTCAATATCCATGGCTCATACTCATGAGAATCTATTAAAAATTCAAGAGACGGTAAAGGAAATCTCTCAACCAGTTTCTCAATCAAAGTTTAAGTAAAATCGTAAAAAATAAAGTAATACTTATATTTTCAAACTTATTCATAAAACACTAAAAAATTGGGATAGTTATGCATAAACCATTTGAGATTATACAAGTAGGATTGGGTCCTATGGGCAAAATAATAACATCTCTACTACTCAAAAGACAAAACATTTTGTTGAGAGGAGTTGTTGATATTAATCCTCAACTTATTGATAAAAAACTAAGTGATTTAGTAGATTGTGATAAGGACATAGATTTAATTATTGAATCGGATTTAAATGCCGTGCTCTCAAGGGAGAAGGCTGATGTTGTTATTATAGCCACTTCTTCTTCTGTAGAAAAGATCTTTCCGACCATTGAAAAGGTAGTTAAATCAGGAATACATGTAATATCAATTTGTGAGGAATTACCATATCCATTTCAATATCAAGCTGAACTTTCTAAAAAAATAGATATTCTGGCAAAGGATAATAATGTAACTGTTGTTGGAACAGGAATTAATCCAGGTTACCTCATGGATTTACTACCTATTGTATTAACTGCCCCACTCCAGAGTGTTAATTCTATTAAAGTCACAAGAATGATGAATTCTGCTAAAAGAAGAGTACCTTTTCAAAAGAAGATCGGAACTGGTTTAAGTGTTAGTGAATTTCATAGAAAAATTAACGAAAAAGAAATTACGGGACATGTAGGATTGACACAATCAATACAGATGATTGTAACGGCCTTAGGTTTAAAGTATGACGAAATAATTGAATTACCACCAAAGGAAATAATAACTACTAAAGATTTCACTACTTCTTATGGTGAAACTGTGCAAGAAGGGTATGTGTGCCGCCTACAAAGTAAAGCTCTCGCAAAAAAGCAAGAAAAAGAAGTTATTACATTAGATTTTGTCGCATATGCGGGAGAACATGAAGAATATGATAGCATATCTATAGAAGGAATACCATCGATAGAACAAAAAATTAGAGGTGGAGTTCATGGAGATTTAGGTACATCAGCAATGGTAGCTAATTTAATACCGAAAGTCATTACTGCTAGACCAGGATTACTCACAATGAAAGATCTCCCCGTCCCGTGTAATACTGAAAACATATGGAAAACGTAAATCATTAAATTTAGAGAAAGAAATTAAAATCCTGCACTAATTGGAAAATATAATATTATTGCAAGAATAGCTGACATTGGAAAGGTCAATAACCATATCGCTACTATTTTCCATAATCCTTTCTTCATAGGAGCATTACTTGCTTTTGATAAACCTACTAAAGATGCCACTAGCATGTGAGATCCAGAAAGAGGTATTTTTTGAATCGTTCCAATAAGCATAACTGCTGCTGTTGGTAATTGTGCTGCAAATGCAGTACTCGGGCGTAATTCCGTCATTCTACCTAAACTTCTAATAACAATCCTCCCTAGCACTATGATACCCAAAGCTAAACCAACTCCCGTCAGAGCTAATAAAGCAGTTAGATTGAGATCTCCTTCAACTCCAAACACGATTCCAACGGCATTAGAACAATCATTTCCCGCTCTTGAGAAAGCGGTTATAAATATCACAACTAATATTATAAGGGCGTATCTGTTCTCTGATCTTTCAAAATCTTGAAATCCATTTAAATGTTTAACTTTATGCCTATTCAGTATTTTAACAACGAGATAAGTCACTACAAAACCTACCACCGGTGATAATAGCCACCACATACTCATTCCTAATATTGTGTTCCAATCTACCCCATTACCCCCGCCTAACAATAATCCCAATCCCATAATTGAACCTATTGTGGCATGAGTTGTAGAAATTGGAAGACCTAAAGCACTAGCTACTATTAACCAAATAGTAGTTGAGATTAAAATTGTCAAAACAACAGCATTCTGGTCAACACTTGCTGCAAAATTGTCTGTTAAAAGAATATCACCTCCTACAGATTTCGCAACTCCTTCTCCTAATAATAATGCCCCCAAGATAGCAAAAATCGTCGCTAATATAAGGATTTGTTTCATATTTAAAATTCTTGAACCATAAATAGAAGCAAAGCTTTCGTCGTTCGCTCCAATGGCGATAGCAATAAGTATGGATATTACCATAAATATTGTGAGTATTACGACAGGATCCATGTTATTTTCGTCTCCCTATAAACAATATATTAGATTTTTATTTACTTGGATATTTCACAATTAAGCTTCGTAAAAAATCACTAATTTCTTCAGCTCTGACAATCATATCAAAGATTTTGATGCATATTTTCGATGTTAGGTATACTCGGAGAGACTTTTCTTCTGGTTTTTTATAAAGTGTTCCCAAGATATTGTATTTTGCCTCACGAGCATCTCTTTTAAGAGTTTCAATGTGGAAGCTTTTTTCGTAAGCTGATTTGAAATCAGTCTCCATTAAATTTACCATATCCACTAACATATCAATTGTTTCTTGGTAAATGTCATTAATTATTTTCATATTCTCTTTAATATCATCAAGAAGTTTAAAGGGATACACTTTAAGACCTCTTGCTAGTTCTTCAGAGTTATCTGAGACAACATCTAAGTATTTAATAATTCGATAACGATCTTCAATTAAAAACGGAAGAGCTCGTTTATCCTTATATAGAACATTGATATAACTTTCCTTAGCAAGATCAGCTTTATGTTCACATTTTATTACATCATCTAATTTCTTTTTAACAATCTTTCCATTAATAAGATCATTAATGCATTCATGAAGTAACAGAGAACCTTCTAAAACTTCCATGTAGAATTTAGTTGCAGCATCTAATAATTCCCTTCTTTTATCTTTTTTGAGCTTTAATTTCAATTTTTTTAACTTCATTTCATTCACATAAAGAATTAACTATTGATCCATTTCAACTTAATAATCACATTTATTATTTATTTCTTAAAAAAAATTGCATTTTCTCTTTGATAATAAATAGTTTCAGATTAAAATCGAAAAAAATATTATATAATTAGTCTTTTACCCCTTTAATTACGTTAAACAAAATCTCTTGCCATCTCTTAAAATAAAACTTGAAGATATAATTCTACTCCTATCAACGATTTCATGGAAGAAAATAACGACAACTGGACTCCTCCTTGGAGCGATTTCGCCTAATCAAAATAATTAAAGTAATCTAATTTTTTTCTTAATTCTATAATTACATTTTCTGGCATAGTAAGTTCCTTATTACCAGACAGAGAGAGATGTGTTAACGATTCAAGCTTTTCTATTAGATCTAAGCCTGAATTTTGTAGATTTGAATGTTCGATTGTCAAATCTTCTAAATTTTTTAAATTGACTATGGAATCAGGAAATTTTTCAAAATTTATACGATATAAAGAAAGCTTTTTTAGATTTGGGAGTTTACAAAACGATTTCTCAAGATGGATAATAGCTCTACCAAAGAAACCAGCAATAGCTAAATTTTCTAAATTAGGAAAATAATAAATTAAATCTGGGATGACCACTACTCCACTACAAATAATTCTTAGGGTTCGAACTGAGGCTGCTTCAAATTCTTCACCAAAGATATTTGGGGAAGGATAATTAATGTCGAGCATTAAGCGTTCTAAATTTGTTAAATTCTCAATGCTATTTGGAATATAGGTTATCTCTTCATCAATCCTCAATTCAAGATCCCAAATCTTTCCTTCCTTAACACTATATAATAAATAGTCTCTTTCTTGTTTTCTCATTAAATCGATATAAGGAATTGGTGAATATTTTTCCTTAGTCTTTAAGAATCTTTCCATAAACAACGCATCTTCTGGTGCGAGTATACCACTCAGGACATCGTCATCAGTCAAATAGTTTAAATACCCCTCTTCAAAAAGGAATTCTTGGACAGAAAAACTCCCATATTTATACCTTCTAGTAATTTCTTCCTTAAAACGTTGCTTTGCTGTATGGTCTCCCCTCTCAGAAAGCTCTTTTAATAAAGGAAAGGCTAACGTTCGATGCAGTAACGTTGTAGTATATTGATTTTCTGCCCACGCTTGTAAGTTCGAGCAATGACCCATGAATTCCTCTTCCGGTGTTAAAGTTTCATCTCCCATATAAATTTCAAGGTGTTCTTCAGCCTCATCTATAGAATTAATTTCTTGATTAAAATTTTCCACTACAGGTACGTTTAAGAGCAAGTGCTTACATTGTTCAAATTCCTTGTTATTGACGTAAATAATCGTTTTTCCATCAATTAAGCGGAGAGTTATTAACTCATTTACCCGAAATTCTTCCATATTTATTTTTTAGTTTCTTATGGTTATGATAGGTATATAGTTTCATTGATATAAAGTTAGGGTCTAAAATCAATTTTTAAATTTGTTTAAAACCCATAAACAGTAAGTTTATAACCTATAAACATGGTGAAAAAATTCAGGGAAATTGACAGTAAGTTGACCTTTATCTTAATTTTTAAAATTAAAATTAGAAGGTATTTGTTTACTAGATTTTTCTAACATTTGTTTGCGGTTTAAATTTAAGATTTGGGATGGTATATTATGTTCTATACAATTGAAGAATTTACTAAAAAAGAAAAAGAAGATAATCCAGAAGTAAACGAGGAAAAAATAAATTAACCAAAATTATTTAAAACATACCAAAGAAAATCGATATGCATATCGGATAGGGGGCCATTCCAGCTCAATATTTAATCTTGACACAGTTTCGTTCGTATTTATCCCCGCCCCCGTCATCGAATGCTGAAATTTTTCAGGATATTTACATGGTTCTCCGCTATTGTAAGTGCATCCTCTATCTTCCTTGTTATCACAGATGTTACACTTTGCAGGCCAAATTACCAAATATTCCTTATATTGTTTCTTATAATTATCAAGAGAACGAGAAATTTCTTCATAAATCTCATCATAGCTACTTTTTAGAAAAAATGAATTTCGTATCCGTTGTTCACTCCTTCTTGGATGTTTTTCCTTAACTTTTTTAACGTATGCATCTAAATCGTGCTTTGAATATATGAGATAAAACTCTTTAAATTGAGAAACATGGTCCCTTAAGAAAGTAGCAGCGGGTGGACAGCTATAGGAATGATTATAATTCGGACATGCGAATTTATCATTTACGCAATATGAATACACTTCTCGATCGAAAACAATGTCATCGAATTCAATTTTAATATAGGACATTGAATTAATGAATATTTCAATTCTATTATTATTATTGAAATAGTTTGTATAGTGTATAGAGACTGAAGTTTTTCATTTATTTTTTTTTATTACTTGGCATTTTCTAATTATAACAACTGATTGATTAGTGTCAAAAAAGACTTATCAATACTTTGCATATTCCAACTTCTTCTGCTCTTCTTCTGCTATCATGAAAAATCAGAGAAATATTCTTGAAAAATAGATAACACCATCATTATATTAATTTTAGTTGTCTCAAAATTTAATGAGTTTTTCCTTATTTATTATGAATTAGATTTGAACGAATACATAACAAAAGAAAAAGAAAAAAATCCTGATTCAAGTGAAGAAGGTATAAAAAATGAGCTTTATACGGGAAAATTTTTAAGAAATAAATTAGAAAAAGAGATTTATATGTTCCTTGAAAATTATCAAGACAATTATGAAGAAAAGCTTATTTTATGGGATGGATTTTGCCGAGTCTGTTTTAATAAAACGGATAAAGGATGTACTTATGATAGTGGCAAACCCTGCCGATATCCTGACAAAAAACGCTATTCTATGGAAGCCACAGGTATAGCAGTCACAGATATGGTTAAAAAATTAAATCTAAAGATAGAATGGCCACCGACTAACTATGTATACCGTTTTGGGTTGATATGTTTTAAATAATCCAAAACTCCTAATGATAACAAAAAGTTAAAAATAAAAACTGGACTACATCTTTTTTTTAATGGATTAATAATTACCTTCTATTGTGAATAAATATGAATATTGATTGGACTATACTTCAAACTGGTTGGGATTATGTTTGGCAAGATCCTATTGGATGGTTTTTAGCATTACCCTTACTTACACAGATATTAGTTCTTATAGGAATTATCGCCCTTACTATAGCGGCTATTATTTTAGTTTATTATATCTTAAAGGGCGTTGCTTACTTATTATACTATTTGTTTAAAGGATTATTTTATCTATTAAAAGGCCTATTTCTTGGTCTTTATAAATTATTTGAAGCTTTGTATTATGTTATTTCAGGGAAACCAAAGAAAAAAGACGGGTCAATACCCCAAACTCTTGAACCTCCTCCAATACCTCCTGAACAGATCTCAAATTTAATTCAACATAATGAAATAAGAGTACCAACCTACTGTACTGAATGTGGACAGAAGATAACAGGATCTATGGAGTCTCTTTTAACTTCAAGAGGTGTTGCTTTTTGCTTCTATTGTGGTAAACAATTTGAAATCAGAGCCGCAGAACAGCCTAATTTTTAGGACAATAAATCCAAAAAATAAAGAAATTCTAATGACTATCCTTAAACTAATATTTTCTAAATATTTATTTCTTTAATTAGAAGATCACTTTCCCCCTTGTTCTTCAAATTTTCAGTAAAAGAGAGAAAATGATTAAAATAAGCCTCAAGATAAAAAGAATAAAAAAAGATTAAGTAACGCTTTTTTTCTTGCTCAGATTTCAATAACAATTTATGAGACTTACCAATGGATAAGAATGGTATCTCCTAGAAGAAATCATCATCCAGAGATATTGTTTCAGTTCTATCAGGACCAATTGAGATCATTGCAATTTCAGTTTGCAACTCATCTTTAATTGCTTGTATATATAATTTCATTGTATCAGGG